>CAJUEX010000098.1 GCA_910585715.1 uncultured Lachnospiraceae bacterium | reverse complement strand
TGACCGGAGAGATGCCATAACATTTATACATGTAAGTTGTTTTCTTAGCCCTCCCCAATGAAACGATACATTGCCATGCCTTATCAATCAGGTCGCTGACAAGTGGCTTGGTATTATGTGACATAATAAAAATCTCCTTCCTGCTGATTTTTTCATTTACAAAAGGATACCTTATTATGCCGAAACTTTGGGGATAAACCTTCAAAAAATCATACTTGTATTAAAAACTTCGGAATAACTATTTTTTGTTCAAGAATAGCAAGCACTGCCTGTGTTCCCACACAGGCAACAAAATACTGAACTTTCCCTTACAGGAAAGCTCCGCATTTTGATATGCAGGGGGAAATCCCCCTGACCCCCTTTTTACAAATATTTACTCTCCGGATAACTTGTAAATATATTGCACCGGCGGTTTAAATAAACATACAAACTATTTAAATCAGGAAGGAAACCTTATTTATGCCAAACCGCACAAGAACAAATGAACTGAAAATCTTTCTAAGCGATGATGAACAATACATCCTTAACCGTAAATTTCTCCAATCCGGGATGCAGAGCAAATCTGCTTTTATCCGCCATCTGATACTATACGGATATGTATACGAAGTAAATTACTCTTACCTCCAGGAATACAACACCGCCCTTGCCAGAATAGGAAATAATTTAAACCAAATAGCCAAACGCATAAACACCACCGGAAGCATCTACAAAAACGACATCAACGAAGTAAAGGAGATTATGGAAAAAATATGGCATACACAAAAATCCATGCTATCACAGCAACCGTTAATAAAGCAGTAGACTACATATGCAACCCCGATAAAACGGACGGTTCCATCCTCATTTCCTCCTACGGGTGCAGCCCTCAGACAGCATACTTTGACTTTGAATTTTCCCTGTCCAAAACCAACCAGGAAGACAAAAATAAAGCCTACCATCTTATCCAGTCTTTTGCTCCGGGAGAGGTAAGCTATGAAGAAGCCCATCAGATTGGAAACGAGTTCGCTGAAAAACTTCTTCAGAATAAATATTCTTATATTGTGTCTACCCATATAGATAAAGGTCACGTACATAACCATATTATTTTCTGTGCTGCTGACAATATTGAACATAAGAAATACCACGACTATAAACAAACTTACTATAATATACGAAAACTCAGCGACAGCCTGTGCCGTGAACACCACCTGTCTGTCATTCCGTATTCCAGAGCGAACGGAAAATCCTATAAAGAATGGATGGAAACCCAAAAGAATCATTCATGGAAATATCAGTTGAAAGCAGATATCAATGAGTCCATTAAAAAGGCATCCACTTATGAAAACTTCCTCCAGCTTATGACGTCAAAGGGCTATGAAATTGAAAACTCCAGCTTCCATAATTCAGGTAAATATATCAAGTTCCGTGCCCAGGGCCAAAAATATTTTATCCGCGGACGGGAAAAATCCCTGGGGAAGGATTTTACAAAAGAACGTATCCGTGAGCGGATAGAAAATAAAGGCCAGGAACTTGCCGTAAAAATGCTTCGTTCCAGAGGAATCCGCAATATTATTGACACATCCGCTGATGAGAAATATACTGGCAGTACAGCCTTAAAGAAATGGGCTGACAGGCAGAATATCAAACTGGCCGCGCAAACCTATGCCTCTTTGGAGCGGATAGGATTACACTCCATGCAAGAGCTTGAATCACAGCTTTCCAGCCTTGCCGGACAGTCTTCGGCGGCAAAAACAGAAACCGTTTCTCTGGAAAAGAAGCTCCGCCGCCATGCCCTGATTCTAAAATATGCCGAACAATATACCGAAAACCAACCCTTCCATAACCGGTATAAAAATGCCAAAAACAAAGAATTCTTTTTCCGAAAATACGAATCAAAACTGATTCTCTATGACGGCGCAAAAAATGAATTAAAGCGCTTCGGGCTCGACCCTTCCAAAGTTAGTCCTGATGAAGTACGTAAGGACTATCAGGCTATGGAAAAGCGGCGCAATAGCCTTTTGGCTGAATACAAAAATTCTGAAAAATCCCTGAAAGAACTGCATCATCTGAAAGATGTAATTTCCCAGTATATGGATTCCGCTCCTGTTGAAATGCGTCAGATTTCTAAAACTTCTGACAAAAACAGAGAAACACTATAGGTTAAATTTTTCTGCTTAATGGCAGGGACCGGCTTTAATATCCCTGCCATATGGCAGTCGCATTTGTCCCTTCCCACAGATTCAAATCCTGTATACATCATAATAAAAAACGCTTGGGAGATACACTCATAATAGTAGGAATTAAACCGGAAAAAAGATATGCTTATAGGTGGTCATCAATAAAAATTTCAGTTAAAGTCCATGGTTAATATCCAAAACAAATCTCTGGACTATAAATATATACCATAAAAAAATAAAGGCTCGAATCGTATATGATTTCTGCCTTTATTTTTTCTATACTAACTTATCTAATTTAAAGACTTCAAGAAATATAACAATTTCTTTCTGATTTATAACATTCCTTCAGAACTAAATATATCCTTAATCTGTGTATATATTGCCCTAATTTCAGCATTCTCTGCGGCTAGTCTACCCAGTTCCTCTACCGTTCCTTTTATCTCCGGCAATTCCTGTTCACAGCCCAGGTTAAACAGACCTTTCGCATAGGCTGCCTGGATGGCTCCATTCCTTTCATTTGCGGCAGCTAAACTCCTTAGCTCCTCTACCGTTACTTTTATATCCCGCAGC
>CAJUEX010000097.1 GCA_910585715.1 uncultured Lachnospiraceae bacterium | reverse complement strand
CTATGCCCTATACCATGCCGGAGGGCATTCCACCGTATTCCCAATCCATACATGCGGGGATTACCTGTATGTATCCGGCGGCATAAGCAGCTTTATACCGGAACATTTTTTTGCAAAAGAACCATGGCATATCCGGCTTGTCCTTGAAGGGGAGGACAGGCTGGAACGCAACCAGAAAGCAAAAGAGCAGGGCAGGACTGTTTCCTACAGCGCCATACCGGGAGAATGGCAGGCCATGGAAGATATAAGGGAAAATCCGCTGGAATGTCTTGTTGACATGGAGAACAGGAAAGAAATACTGCAATGCCTGACGGAAAGACAGAAAGCGGCAGTAAATTTTTGCTTTTTCCAGCAGAAAAGCAGGAAGGAAGCAGCAAGGGAGCTTGGGGTTACCAGCCCGGCGGTATCAGCCATACTCTCACAGGCAGCCCGGAGACTGCGGAAGAAATACCCGGACAGAAAACAGGCGGAAAAGGCGGTGGCGGCTGTATGAGGGGAAAGAAGCCAAAGGAACGGGAAAAATATGTCATCCGGCTGGATGACGGTACGCTGGTGGAAGTGGCCAGAGAGATTTATTTGGAATGGTACCGGTCTAAGAGGAAGGAGCGGTACCAGAGGGAACGTGACAGAAAATACGGGCTTTGCAGCATAGAAAGACTGTGCGAAAAAGGATATTTCCCTGGACAGTCTGTCTGTAACGTAGATAAAACACTGGAAACCATTCTGCACAATGAATGTCTGGATAAGTTGGAAAACGCCCTTAAAAACCTATCGGAGCAGGATATCCGGCTGGTAAGATTTTTGTATTTTGAGGAAATGACAGTAAAGAAAGCAGCGGAGATTTTCGGATGCAGCAGGAAAACAATCCAGAACAGGCGGAGAAAAATATTAGATAAAATAAGGAAGATGATGTCAAAAACGTCTTCATGAAAAGAGATAACGTCCATGCCAGCAAGGGAGCGGAACCGTTGTCAGGAGGACCGTGGAATACCGGAGCGCGGAGCGCGAGGATATGCCGCGAAAGCCTCTTGACATAAGGTTCACGGATTATCCTTATGCAGTAGAAAAGGGGCTGCTGCTCCTTTTCCTGCTTCCGGCGAGGACGGGTCCGGGCAGAGCCCGGCAATGGGTCAAGGGACTGGTTCCTTGCAGGTTCTTAGGGCAGCACCCTGAGCTTCCGGAGGGCTTTCCTTTTTATGATGTAAGCTGCCGCTTAAAAAGTTCTCTGATTACCTTATCTGTTAGCCCTATCCGTTTTAAGATACAGCAATATACCAGTTTTATAAGTATAAAAGCAGTCTCTGCTAATTTATTGTCTAATGGCATGAAATTACCGTGTGTAATGGTATTTCTATATTGGACAAGTTTATCAATATCTTCTCTGGATATGTATTCGCCTATTAATGGCTGGTATTCAGAAAAACATTTTTCAATCCTGTCAGCCAGAGCTCCTGATAAATGCCGGAGGGTGCCAAGAATGTAGTCATATGATTTGGGGTCGGTCAGAGAGTGAGCTCCGTCACGGTCTTCTTTCACGATATCTTTTAGTTTTCCTACCAGACTGTCAAAAGCTTTTTCCTGCTGTATCTGGATTTTGGATAATTCCATTTCTGATTCCAGTGCAGAACAGATTTCCCTTATCTTTATGCTTGTAATATAAGCGGCAGTTTTATCATCATCAGGAATAAACCCAATGTTGAAGCTTGGCCTCTTAGGTTTGTTGTCTACGACTGAACTTAACAGGCTGGTAACGGATTCTCCCAGCATATTGAAAGTCAGGCAATTGTGTATCCCTTTATTTGTATCATTGGTGTGCTCATAATGAACATAGCATTCTGCAACAGAGTCAGTCATTTTGGGGAAATTATCAACATAATCTTTAAATGTTATTTTTTCAAAACTGATATTTCGGCGGAACGCCATAAACTGGCACATATTTAATATATATCCAAACATTTCAGGAAAAGTCTGGATTTCTTTTTCCTCATCAAATGTGATTTCTAAATTAATCCCACCCGTTGAAATGGAACGGCCTTTTTCGGCTGACCACCGCTCATGAGGGGCGGAATGGATAGAGATATTCCCACTCATATTTTTGACTGACAACGTGTATGTCAGGCTGTCATCCTGATATTTAACTTTCATTGCTGCTTTTTCGGTATATTCAAGTATAACAGAAGATGGGAAGAAAAGCTTATTGAGAATGCCGCCTTCAAAACAAAGGATTTTATATCTATTAATATCAGGGAAACTGCTGATAAAATATGTCCAGGTGTTAAGGGTCAGTTTATTCCATATTTTTAACTTCTGATTGGCATAGATATATACATACTTTCTTTCAGGAGTGCGCCCCAGGACGAATCCCTGCTGCTGCGGAAGGACAATAGGAGATTTAGGCTGGGGGTCTGAATTAAAGAAGATACATTGAAAATCTTCTATTACAAAAGAGATATTTTCATGTCCGTCCACTATGCCATATAGTCTTATTGGGTTTTGCATATAATCACCTTTTTCTCTAAGAGAATCCGTAATAAACGAAAGCTGTTTATTTGATAAAAATATTATAGCCAAGATATAAAGATTTGTATAGCTGGTTATATTTTAACAAATTTGCTGCACACGTTGCAGTAGAAATATATTTCTAAAATTTTTATAAACTGTTTAATTTCCATCCCTTCCCGCCTGCTATTAGTGAAGGGGTAAATAAATCTCATTTCAATTCGTCAAAATTCCCTTTCATTGAACCTTGACAACTTCATATCCTGCCCAGACTGATACCCGGCAGATGAGTGTGCATTTTGCATGCCCTGCCGGAGCAAACGCCGCGGAAACACAGAGACCGGGGCTGGAACGGGTCTGGGAGGGACACAGGAAAACGCCCAATATAAAAATTTGAAAGAAAGGAAAAAGCGTATGGGAAGAAAAGGAACCAAACCAAGGCTTCTTATGTGCCTTATGGCGGCATCCGCTGTCATAACGGGGCTCATGGGGAGCGTCCCACTGCTGGTAAAGGCAGCCGGGGAAGGAAATTATACGGTTACGTTTGAAGCGTATGAGGGGACTTGTGAGACGGAAAGCATTTCCGTACCAA
>CAJUEX010000096.1 GCA_910585715.1 uncultured Lachnospiraceae bacterium | reverse complement strand
GTGCGTAAGTTTTTGTTACCGGTAACTTACACACTTTATATTACACTCCCTAATTTAAACCAAAAGGCGCCTCAAATGTCTGACATCAGTTTCAACATTTGAGGCGCTTGCCTTATTTATGCCTTGGTCTTAATCATTATATTTTTATAACAGTTCACCCCTAAGCTTTCTCACACAAAAATCATCATATAGTCACAATAGCCTTTCGATACACAGTGGAAGCAGGCAGAACCCCAGTAGTCTAAACTGTTACTTAACTTTTTATTTTCATCTATTTCAGTTCAATCACCCGGCTGCAATATACAAAAGCCCTCTCATCATGACTTACCATAATAACTGTCTTATTTTCCTTCTGGAGTTTTTTCAATAACTCAAGAATAATTCTGCCATTTTCCGCATCCAGGCTCCCCGTAGGCTCATCTGCCAGTATAATGTCACATTCCTTTAACATCAGTCTTGCAATTGCAATTCTCTGTTGCTCTCCCCCCGATAAAACATAAATCTTTTGCTCCAGCATATTTTCATTCAGCTCAAGCTTTTTAAGGACTTCTTTCATTTTCTTTCTTAATTCTTCCTTTGGCTCCTTTTTCATAACAATTCTCAGGTTTTCATATACGGTCAAATCATCAATTAGTGCAAAGTTCTGAAACAAATATCCGATTCTGTCCTTTAAAATCTGCTTAACCTGTTTTCGATTTTCACAGCTTACCAAATCTCCGTCAAGTCGAATTTCCCCTTCACATGGCTCCAATAATCCGATTATATTTAAAAGCGTTGTTTTTCCTGCGCCGCTGTTGCCTTTAATTCCTATGAATTGCCCCTTCTCAATGGATAAATTAAAATCCTTTATTATATTTCTGTTTCCGTAATTTTTACATATATTTTTCAATTCAATCTGGCTCATTTTATTCTCCCTTCAATGCAAAAATTGCTTTACGCCTCATATATCTGTTTATTATAATTGCAAAAAATACACATTCTAAAAGCAATATGCCTGCATAACAAATATCTGTCATCAAAACGCTTATGCCTGTAATAAAAATATTCCAGCCAAAGAAAATACAAATGCACTTAACCGGATATTTTCCACACAGGGCATAGACGCCAAACTCCTTTTTCTTGAACTCAAAATAAATTTGTATGACAGAAATGCTCGCAATCAGGTATGCAATGCACAAAACAAGAAAGGACAAAATGGATTCCCATAAATAGATTTTTTCATTTGCAAGGGTAAGCTCTACATCAATATATGGATCTACCGCTTCCACAACATGTTCCAGCCCAAGTTCTTTCACTTTCCGGTTAAATAAATCCCCAGTCTCCTTCGTAAGATAGGTTTCGCTTCCACTGTTTGGAAAAAGCTTTTTTTCCAATGACCCAATACAGATGATACAATCATAATAATAGAGATCCGGCCATACTAAATCCGGATAAATCTGGTCATTTTCTATATATTGAATATTACTTGCATCTTCCAGGTTAAGACATAAAAGCAAATCCTCACTATGTGCCTTCATCCATTTCGGCACCAGATAACGGCATTCTCCTTCTGCCAGTTTCAAATCAGACAGGAAGCTCCCCTGTATATTTTTTATTCCTATTTCATCAATCAGATTGTCTGATATGTACATAACATTATATCCAATAGAATCCATTGATACTTCCTGCCGCTTTATCCCCGCTTTTAAATCCGAATAAATGAATGACTGAATTGGTCTCCCAAAATTATAGACTTTTTCGTTGGAAAACTCACTTAATGCCTTATCTATCAACTTTTCATCCTCCTGGCTGTTGGCGGGTGTCTCTACCCGAAACAAATTCCGTTCCATTACCGCCTCTTCCTGTTTTGAAATATGGTACAGCTCTAAAAAATGTTCTTTTGCAGTATCTATTTCCGAAATAAAAAGAGAAGTAATTAAAATTTTTGCCAGTAACAACGTATAGAAAATAAAACGGCTATTACGGCCATTCTTAATAGCCCTTACGGAATTTATACCGGAAATAAATTGTGATGCCAGCAATGCGCCTAACACATAAACAGCAATCACCGTACACAGACAAATAGTAAGAATCAGCACATAGTCTATTATAAACTTCCAATCCATAATCAGAATGTACACAACAAAAAGGGCATTGGATGCCAAGCTTGCTATCAGGGTTTCTTTTATCATGGAAGCTAAAATACGAAAGGAAATCTGAAAAGGCTTCCATCCATTTAAACATAATATTCCGATTTCCTTCAAGCGATGAATATAATACATAGTGATAAACAACACTGACAGAATCAAAAGGACAAAGTAAAATTTTAGATTGAACTGCTGGAAAACTGTTAAAAAGAAATAGTGCAAGTCCCCGGTCTTTATCAATTCATGGTCTATGCCTCTTTTTTCCAAAGCCTTGCAAAAGCTGTCAATGCTCTCTGCATCATCTGTCTGTACCATTATACATCCGATATGCAAATCTTCTAAAGGTGCATCTACTACATATACCACATTGTATCCCGGAAAAATACTTGGCTGCCGCCCCGGCTTTATATTATTTGGGGGATTAATCAGCACATTTTCTATATGAACCTTTCCAAAGCTTCTATTAGAAACATTCCGGATTTGAAGGGTTATTCCACTTTCCTTTGCAGGTTCTTCCAACTCCCTTGCCGTAACACTGATTTTATCCGAAAGAAAAATATCATAAATACATTCATCACTTAGATATACTTTTGAGCTGGAATCAGCAGCCAACAAAGAACAGTAAATAATCACTATTCCAATGATAATTCCAATGCCGTAAAATAGTTTTTTCATATTGCTTTTTTATTTCTCCTTTTTCTTCTATAAAACAGGTACTGCCACAGCAGTACCTGTCAAATTATTCGCCTCTTACTCGTGTTGTATAAAATTCTGAATACCATGCTTTATTAGGCTTAAATAAATTTTTATATGTAGCTTTTCTACTTACATAAATTATTGTTCCAACTCCACTTGTATGACCTGCTCTTTTAGAAATCCCTCCCAAATCGTCCTTTGCATATACTGTTCCATGCAAACGGAAACCATCTTTTCTGATATCTTTTATTTGCGAATAAACATACCCCCTGGAATTAATCCCTCCATTCCATGTCCCCATATTCTTACCTAACATTTCCGCATTTGCACTCATTGCAAAAGTCATAACCAGTGCTGCCACCAAAACAGTTTGTACAAAAATTTTTTTTAATTTCATTTTTATATCCATTCCTTTCGCGCTGCTCAAGGCACAAAACGTCATGAAA
>CAJUEX010000095.1 GCA_910585715.1 uncultured Lachnospiraceae bacterium | reverse complement strand
GCTATGTGCGCCATGTTGACCAGATACCCCCTGAGTGTCAGCAATATATTCATTTTAATTAAGAAACAAAAATCATACTTGTGGGAAGAACAGCCGAAAGGATATTATCTTTTAGATGAAAAAGCTGAGTGGATCAAAGACAATGATTATATAGACGAAATGAGAGAGTTATATTTATATAAGAAGAATCACAATAATAACCCACATAAACATTCCAGAAGCATATATGCTGAAACAGTACATGAGATTTGACAGACGTATGGTTATTACAATTCATAACCGTAAATTTTTCCATTACTTAAAACTACGATTTCATAGTTGCTTTGAGGACTGATATCAATATAATCGAGTAAAGGATAGGAAGGCATTGGCTACTTATGTTGAATTAAAAGGATATAAAAATTGAGAAAATCAGTGGGTATGCCCAAATGGCACACCCAAATCATCTCTTGATGAGATTGCCAAAGAACTGAATATGTCTAAACGTAATCCTCAAAGAGCTTTGCGTATAGAACGTAACCTTTCAGACTCAATGAAAGAATTATTAGACACAGGTACAAATATAATAATTTTTTTAGAATAAATAATCTTAAAAGTATTGATAATATATGCAAATAAAGATATAATATGACTATGCAAATGCGAGGAGGAATCCATATGGAAGCAATCAGGCCATCTTCAGATTTAAGAAATCATTATAGCGAAATATCAAAACAATGCCATGAAGAAAGAAGTCCGGTTATTATCACTGTCAATGGGCGTGGAGATACTGCTATATTGGGATTACAGGACTATTATCAGATGAAATCGGAACTTGAATTGCTGCGTACACTGGCAGAGGCGGAAGAGGATGTTGTGAATGGCAGAGTAGCACCAATGCAGAGTACATTCGATGATATACGCAAGGCACTTTTAGAGAGGAAATCCGATGAAGTATAAAGTTATCAGGACAGATAAAGCAGATGAACAGTTAAGAGAGATTATCTTTTATATCGCAGACGATTCCGGGAGTGTTGATATTGCGCTGAATTATCTGGATAAGATTGAAAAAGCAATCGACCGTTTAGAAGAGTTTCCTATGTCCGGGAGTGAACCAAGATATTCTATTTTACGAAAACAGGGTTACAGGGTGCTTATTGTAGAAAGACATCTGGTATTCTATAAAGTAAATGAAAAGGAAAAAATTATTACCATATATGCAATCGTAGATGGCAGACGAGAATATAAGAATTTAATATAAATATAATATAAAACAACTGGATTTAAAGCCGTATGTAGGGAATGAGACATTGCGGAAACTAAAGTTATTTAATACTTATCAAGGATGTAAGCAATCATCATTTTGTTATGGTTCTACGGTGGAAGAAATTAATAGACAGTTAATAGAATCAGCGGAAACGCCACAAGTTATCAATACAAAAGGGAAAAAGGTTAATCATCCCTATGTGAATCGGACGATTGACAGCAGAACATTTGATGAAATATGCAGATGGTTGACTAACTTGATCAGAGAAAAAGAGGGAAATTCTTCTATCCTTATACAGCCGGATGATATTATGGAATATATAGAAGATATACCGGAAGTTTTGGAGATAACGAAAAGCAAAAAGCAGATTAATTAAAAGAGCCACTTGAAAATCAAGCAGCTCTAGTGTATAATCTAATCAGAAGTGATCGGAATTGAGCCTCCGATTGCCCTCAGTAATTAAAAAACTATTTTTGAAATAGCATCTACTTTGGACGGTGGGATGCTATTTCTTTTTATGATTGTCTATGTAAGACAGAGCCGCAAACAACACAAGTAATAATGTAAGAACTTCCATTATACTCATAGGGCATCACCCTCTTTCGTAAGACTAGTAATATGTACTTGAATACCATGTGCAAAATTATATAGATATTTCATCCATTTTATATGTCCAATGGTATACAACTGGTTCCTCATTTATCTCTGCTATATATTGATAAATGCGTTCCTCAAGTTCCTCCCTGCTCTCCACCCTGATTCCTTTCAGAAACTGTTTTGCCATCTTGCCGAAGAAACTTTCAATCAGGTTGAGCCAGGAACCATGTTTAGGAGTAAACACAAACTCAAACCGCCCTTGTCTTGCCGCAAGATATTTCTGTGTTTCTTTTGACGTATGGGCGGAATGGTTATCTAATACAAGGCGGATTGTATCTTGTGCCGGGTATTTTTCATCCAGCTTTCTTAAAAAGACTATAAAGTCAGAACTTTTATGGGTACTGCTTACCAACGGAACGATTTCCCCAGTGAGCAGGTCCATCCCGGCAAGCAGGGACAGTGTCCCCAGGCGTTTATATTCATAATCGCGGGCGACCATGCCATGCTCAGGTGTCGGCGGGAGGTCAGGGGCAATATTTTTCAGTGCCTGTATCCCCGGTTTTTCATCATAGGATACTGTTACCTTTTTGGGTTCATCCATAGGGATAGTAAGGTTCCCGTTACCGTCAAAACACAGGGATACCTGTTTATAGACAACAAGGACATCCTGCATTTTGGATTCAAAATCAGGGTCTTTCCTTTCGAGGTAATATGTCATTTTGTTTGGTTTTATTTCATTGCCTTCCAATATCATGCGCACAGTATTATGCGATATTTTGGACAGCCCCTGATATCCCGCATCCCCGCAGTGTGTCTGGATATATTTCCGGAGACTGCGGTAGGTCCATAATTCCTCCGAAAGCCCGTTGTCTTTTGGCTTTGTGCAGGCAATATTTGTAATCCAGACTTTCTCTTCATCACTTATGCTGCCCGGTTTTCCAGTCCTTGCCAAATCATTCATGGCATAATCCAAGCCGGCGGCAATGTATTTTGTCACGAAAGTTGCCACAGTATTACGATGCACCCCGATGGAAGAAGCAATTTCCGAATTTGGCATGCCGTCTGCACTCATTAGCAGAATTTTTGCCCTTTGCACCTTACGGTACTCAGCTGTTTGGGATTTAGCCAATTTTTCAAGCTGTTCCCTGTCTTCTGGTTTAAGGATAATATTACCGTATTTTTTATTTCTACCCATGAATGTATCCTCCATTTTTGTACGATACATTCATTATAACATGCATTGTCTATTTGCACAATAAATTTAAGTACGTTCTACTAATATAGGTGATGTAATCAGCAGCACGTTCCAAATCCCCGGTAATATGGGTAGAAAATAGAACGCTGTGTTCACCATCTTCTATATATTCTGATAAGATATTGAGAAGCTCATCTCTTGAAACAGGGTCAAGCCCGCTGGTAGGTTCATCTAATATCAATAATTTTGCGTCATACGAAAAAGCGCAGGCAAGCATAAGTTTCATCTGCATACCTTTGGAAAGCTCTTTTACCTTTTTAGAGGGCTGGATATGAAATCTTTTCAGTGTTTCCGAAAATTTTTGCGTATTCCAGTTTTCATAAAAAGCTGATACAGACTTTTCAACCTGTGAGATTTTCCATTCATCACTAAAATAATTGGAGTCAAAAACAACGCCTAAATTTCTTTTTGCTTCCTGTTCGTTGGTAATATTATCAAATC
>CAJUEX010000094.1 GCA_910585715.1 uncultured Lachnospiraceae bacterium | reverse complement strand
TCTACCTTGCCCCTCCTGCGTCCTCAAATCCAAAACTTGCAGGCTGAACTGTTACGATTTAAGAAATAATTTCCATTTCCCTATTGACAGGACATATTATACGTCATATACTATATGCAAATACAATATTATACTATGTATAATATGTTGATAAATATAATATAAAATCAGATATAATATGAAGGCTTATATAATATAAAAGAACATATAATATATTTAAAAGCCTTTATCCACCTGATTTTTAACCAATTCACAATTTTGAAAAAGAAAAGAGGGAAAAGTTGAAGGAAAAAGTGCAGACAAAACGTTATATGATTGAAGGAGAAAGGAGAATTATCATGGTTTTTAACACAGGCGCAGCGCTTTTGGATGCTATAGTCCTTGCGGTAGTTTCCAAGGAAGAGGGCGGCACATATGGCTACAAGATTACCCAGCAGGTGCGGCAGGTTATCGAGCTTTCGGAATCTACCTTATATCCGGTGCTTAGAAGGCTGCAGAAATATGGATTTTTGGAAGTATATGACATGGAATGCGGGGGAAGGAACCGCAGATACTATAAACTGACCATTTCCGGAAGCACACAGTTAGATATGTATAAGAAAGAATGGAAAGAATACGCAGGCAAAATAAATGGGATGTTTGAGGGAGGAGCCATTTATGAATAGAGAAGAATTTTTGAAAAAATTAGAGTCGCTGCTCTCGGATGTGGATGCGTCAGAGCGAAAGGAAGCGCTTCAGTACTATGAAGAATATTTTGAAGACTCGGAAAAGGCGGAAGCGGATGTAATAAAGGAGCTTGGTTCGCCGGAGGAGGTTGCCCACAGCATACGTGAGGAGCTGGCGGAAAAGGAAATTGTAGTGGCACAGAGCCGGACGGAAGAAAGCGGTTCCGGAAGGAGTCAGAAAGAAGCGGAAAGAACACAAAGCGCTGCTTCCGGTAAAAATAGCGGCATGGAGCCGTGGGCAGTGGTGTTAATCGTGCTTGCCGTACTGTTTCTGGGAATCCCGGTGGGAGTACCGCTGCTGGCAGCAGGTTTTGGTCTGATTGTGGGAATACTTGCAGTTTTATTCGCATTGCTTCTTGCAGCGGCAATCTGCGCTGTAGTATTTGGATTTGCGGCGATTATCTGTCTGGTGGTAAGCATTATCAAGCTTGTGACTGCACCTATTGCGGGAATAATTTTAATGGGCACCGCCCTTCTGCTGATGGGGCTCTGCTTCCTGTCAGCGCTGATAACATGGAAGGCATGTGCGGTAGTGATACCTGCAATGGTGAGGGGAATTGTATCTCTTTGCAGACTTCCGTTTCATAATAGAAAGGGGGCGGCAGCATGAAAAAAGGAACAAAATTTTTACTGTTGGGCGGCATATTGCTGACTATACTGGGAATGCTGGTTGTTTTTGCAGGGGTTGCCATTGCAGGACCTGCTAATGTGGCAAGAATGATAGATGATGGAGAATTTGCCTTTAACATTAATGGAAGGACACTGTATCTGTTTGGAAGAGGCTATAATCGCTGGCATTTAGATGATATAGACGATATAGATGACATAGATGACTGGAATATTGGTGATTCTGACTGGGAATATGCCAACAGAGGAAACGGAGAAGTGGCAAAAGCGGAAGATATTCGCAGTATTCAGGCAAGAATAACAGGAGGCGATATTAAAATAGAGGAAAGTGATGATTATAGCGGATTTTATATAGATTATAAATATAGGAAAGAGCCTTGCACGTGGAAGGTGGAAGACGGCGTTTTGTCCATGGAATATGAATATAAAACCGATCATCATTTAGAAGGTGAATGGTACAAACACGGTTGTGAGATTACTTTGTATGTACCAAAGGGCACCGGTCTGGAAAGTCTGGATATTAATCTGGGCGGCGGACAGATGGAAATAGAAGATATAAAAGTTGAAAAAACAGAAATTTCCATGGGTGCAGGAGAGCTGATTATGGATGGTCTGGTTTCTGACAGCCTTAGCATGAAGATTGGAGCAGGTGAAATCAAAGCTGAGAATTCCAAAGTAGAAAATCTGGATGTAAATATGTCAATGGGCAATGTGGTATATGAAGGCGAATTAAACAAAAAGGCAGTAGTCAGCTGCAGTATGGGAAATGTGGAGCTGGATTTGGCAGGCAGAAGGGATGACTTTAATTACAGCATTGACTGTGCTGCCGGCAATGTGGAAATTGAAGATTCTCAATATACAGGACTGGGTGTTACCAAACGCATTGACAATGGAGCAGGTAAGGAAATAGCTGTTGACTGCGCAATGGGAAATGTGGAAATTGATTTTTAAGAGAATGTACGGAAGATGAGGGGATTTGGAGAATAAGTTAAGGTAAACTAATTGTCTTAAAAAACAAGCAGGGTGTTTTGTAATTGTTAAAAATCAATAAGAAATTAAAGGAGAAAAGATATGGGTAATGATTATAAAAAATTAACAAGAAGCAGTAACAATAAAGTGCTATGCGGAGTATGTGGAGGCGTTGGAGAATATCTGGGACTTGATCCGACGGTAGTGCGTCTTTTGTTCATACTGTTTTCCTTTATGGGAGGCGGCGGAATATTAGCATATTTTATTATGGCAATTATTATGCCGGATGAATGAAAATAAAGCTGCTGCATAAATGAAATAAGTCTTTCAGAAAAAAGGACATGGAAAAAGCCTGTAAACTGCTTCTTCCATGTCTTCTTCAATTTTTATATATTTTAACTTCCGGTTCCGGGGACATATCAGCATGATAATTATGCCAGATTCTTCCTGGTCCCAACGTTCATCCATGTGCGAACATCCGGCACCTGAGATAAGACAGGAAGCAAAAGCGCTCCAAGGATGATTCCGGCAGTGCCCTGTATGCAGTTGGAAAAAACACCGCCCATGGCGCTTGCAAGGCCGGCTGCTAAAGTTTCTCCATTATAAGCTCCCGCAAGAAACATGGTTTGAATAATCTTATTGAGAAAATATCCAAATACCATATTGATTTCTGCAAGGATGCCGGCAACTGCAAAAATAAGGGTCTGCTTCGTTTTCCAAAGCTGCTTCAGCTTTCGGAATACCACGGCTGCAATGAAGGCTGTCACACCTTTAATCACAAGGGTGGGAATGGCATAGATCACATATCCGGATAAAATATCTGCAAACATGGAACCGATTCCGGCGGACAGGGAACCAACAACCGGGCCTAAAATAATACCGCAAAGCAGCACAAGGCAGTCGCCGGGATGTATGTAGCCAAGGGTCGGCGTGGGAATCTGGATACTCATAGTGGCAACGCAGGTAAATGCAGCCATCAGGGCGGCAACCACCAGGGCTTTTGTGTCTTTTAACATTTTCATAATCATCTCTCCATTTCTTATTTATATATTCCTATATAGTCTGTATATAAATTAATGGCAGGACTCTTTTATTACGGATTTAAAGATTAAATCCTGCCTGCTTTTCATTATACAAAAATATGGCATTGCAGAAACTGCCAATTTGTGTTTTTTTAACCAGTCCAGTTTGCAGGTGGTGCAAGCTGTAATTTTATTGTTGTCACTGCAGCAGCTTTCCTTTATACTGTAAAAAGATTTTAAATTATAGTAAGCGACATAAATATTTTCTATTTACTTTTCGGATATCCCTTAGTA
>CAJUEX010000093.1 GCA_910585715.1 uncultured Lachnospiraceae bacterium | reverse complement strand
AAGTCTATTATACCAGATACCGAAACTATCAACAACTTAATTTATGATATACTAGGTGGTGGGATGAGGGGGGGAAAAGAAGGGGGGACGCAAAAGAGGGAGGAGGGCGGATTGGCGGCGGTGTTTTTTATGGCGCTTTTACTAAACAGCCTGGGGAGGGGATTGGTACCGTCCGGGTCGTCCTATAGCGCCGTCCGTGGCGCAATAGGACTAAAATTGCCATCCGTGGCAATTTTGCCCTGGGTTTTGGGCAGGCTGTTAAGTAAAAGCGCCATAAAAAACAATGCCGTCAATCCGCCCTCCTCCCTCTTTTGCTGTTTGGTTTCGGGCTTTACTCTTAGAAGAGGGTGCATTAAGTCATGTATGTGGCTGTTTATAGTGGGATGGGGATTATGGGAAATTTACGTTTATGTTTGCAAATAGTCTGGTAAATATTTTGAATCTTTCGGCATTTCACAAACAAGCCACCTCCACACAAAAATTCATGGCACCCCTTGGCATTTCGATGCACAGTTGGAGCGGGCAGCTTATATAAAGGTCTTTGGGGCCTTATGAAAACGCCAGTCCTTACACACCGTACTTTGGTGTGTTAGTACTGCTGCGTTTTCATAGAGCGGGAGCGTGCCCAAAAGACCTTTATATAAGCTGCCTGTTCCAACGTCCTCAAATCCACCCCCATCAATTTTTCCCCTCGACAATTGAAAAGTATTTTGCACTCCTGTATAATGGAGAAAAGTAAACAAATTAAAAAACACAACGGGAAAGGAAGTAAAAATGAACAGGGTATGCGTATTTTTTGGAACAGGCTTTGAAGAAATTGAAGCGCTGACGGTAGTGGATTTATTAAGAAGGGCTTCTGTTGAGGTGTCTATGGTATCTATTACGGGAGAAAAAAGGGTGGAAAGCTCTCATAAGGTATGTGTGGAGACGGATATGCTTCTTGAGGAGGTGGATTTTTCCAAGGTGGAAATGATTGTGCTTCCGGGGGGAATGCCTGGAACCAAAAATCTGGAAGCATGTGAGATTCTTATGGAACAGGTGGAAAGGTTTTATGAAGAGGGGAAATATCTTTCGGCTATTTGTGCGGCGCCCAGTATTTTAGGGCATCGGGGAATGCTGAAAGGAAGAAAGGCATGTTCTTATCCGGATTTTGAAGGTCATTTGGAGGGAGCAGAGGTTACAAAAAATCCGGTGGAGATATCGGAGCATATTATTACCGGCAGGGGAATGGGAACGGCAATTGAATTCGGGTTGGCAATTGTGGCGAGGATGAAGGATGAAAAGACGGCAAAGGAGCTGGCTGATAAAATTATTTATTAACGGTAAAAAATTTTATAAATATGGTTTTTTAAAATACTGCAAAATTTTTTAAAAATTTTGCAGTATTTTTGTGTTTTGAAACGTATTATATATAGAAGACAAAAAAGCTAAGGGACATGCAGGGATAAATCACCAATGGATAACAAGAAGGAAGAGGCAATAGAGCAGTATGCGGATACTTTGTACAAGCTTGCATTTTTACGGTTGAAAAACAGAGAGGATGCCGAAGATGTAGTACAGGAGGTGTTTTATAAATACATAAGAGCCAATATGCAGTTTGAAAGTACAGAGCATGAAAAGGCATGGCTCATACAGGTAACATTAAATCAGTGCCGTTCTCTGTGGAGAGCAGGATGGAATAAGAAGGTGGATATTCTGCCGGAGAAGGAAGCCTGTACAGCGCCTGAAATGGAGCAGGCTTATCTTGTGAAGGAAAGAGACAGGAAGCTGTTGAGAGAGATATTAAAGCTGCCGGGAAAATACAGAGAAGTCATTCATTTATTTTATTACGAAAATTATTCTGTAAAGGAAATTGCCATGCTGACAGGAAGAAAGGAAAATACCGTTACTTCCCAGTTAAGCAGGGGAAGGGCTTTATTAAAAAAAGCATTAGGGGAAGCATATGATTATGAGGAAATTTAGGGAAGCTTACAGGGAAGCCTTGGACAATTCCATAAGATATACTGCATGCTGTCATAAGATACAGGATGAGGCTGAGCATAGGGACAGATTGAGAAGGCAGAGGAGAAAAAAGGCGGTTTCGGCGGCAGCAGGCTTTTTTGTTTTACTCATATGCGGTTTTACTACGGTAAAGGCGGCAGATTATATCTGTAGCAGAATTTCTGTTACCGGTTTTGGTTTTAAGAGCAGTACTGTCACTGCTGAAAACCTGCAGGAGCAGTTTGCTGCAGGAGAAGAAGCAGGTTTCTTAGAGGATTGGACAGAAGTTACAGAAAAAGGCATTAAAGCAGACAGGGTAATTATTGAGGAAATAGAGGAGCGGACTTATACGTCCTATGAAGCATTTAAGAAACAGGAAACATTCCCTTTGGTGATACCGGAAATACCTGAGGGACAGATGGAAGAAATCCATATATGGGTAACGGGGGAAAACGAAGCTCTTACCTTTTGGAAAAAGGCGGATAATAAGGAAGTTATTCTGGATATATGGAATTTTGGAAATAGTAAGGTTCATGCCGGAAGCAGAAACTATCCATACGGGGTTACTAATGAGAGAAGTTTTACAACGAAGGATGGCAGGAACTATCTGGTAGTGGATTCCAAAGCACATGAGGCTGCCGGAACAAGAATACATACTGCTATTGTTGTCGGAGCATATGAAATATACGGCGACTATATAGGTTATACAGAAGAACAGGTATATGAAATGCTGGAAAGTATGGATTTATCATTGTACGAATAAAAGTTGAATGTGACTTTTTGGCAGGTTCATGCATCTAAATAATAAGAAGCTTTTTAAGGGCAGGAGGAAAGGAGACAGACGATGAATCGTATTTTAATTTTTGACAAGGATAAAGAACTGGTAGAATTTATCGGATTTTATCTGGCAGGGGAAGGTTACGACGTATGGAAAGCATACAGTGAAGCTGAAGCGTTTCTTATAATGGGCAGGGAGAGAATCCAGCTGCTTATAACTGATGTGGAAAAAGAAGAGCAGGCAAGCCTTGCATTTATCAGCAGGGTCAGGACAAAGTATGACCTGCCCATTATCATATTATCAGAACAGGGAGATGAACAGCATAAGGTATCGGGGCTTGGCGCGGGAGCAGATGATTATGTGGTGAAGCCCTGCAGCATTTTGGAACTGGTAGCAAGAATCAAGGCGCAGCTTCGGCGTTATATACAGCTTGCCTGTGCAGATAAAAAAGAAACTGCAACCTTTCGGGTTGGGGAATTATGCATTGATGATGATACCAAGAGGGTTACGGTAGAAGGAAATGAAGTAAGGCTTACTCCGATTGAATATAAGATTTTGAAGCTTTTAGTGGAAAAACATGGAAAAGTGCTGTCCATTAATCAAATATACGAGAGTATTTGGCATATGAGGGCAGTTGGAGCAGACAATACGGTGGCAGTCCATATCCGTCATATTCGGGAGAAAATTGAAAGAAATCCCAAAAAACCCCAGTATCTTCAGGTTGTGTGGGGAGCCGGCTATAAGGTAGGATAGACCAAGTAACAGTTCAGCCCTCAGCTTTCCCACACAGGAGCCGGAACCGGATGCAGGCAGAAAATGATTTCTATAGGAGCCCTTATAAAAACGCCAGCGCTTAGCGAGGTATTTTCGAGCTTAGCACTG
>CAJUEX010000092.1 GCA_910585715.1 uncultured Lachnospiraceae bacterium | reverse complement strand
TGTAAAGCTCCTGCCCCGTTTCTATCCCGTTCCTGCCCTCCATCATGATATCCATGAAGATCAGGTGGAAGTTGCCGCCCGACTGTAGCAGCTCCCCACCGGAAGTAAAGTTTTTGATATGGTATTCTTCTGTGTATTTGTCTAAAAGCGGCTTCAGGATGCCTATGAGGTTATCCCTGTCCGCCTGTTCGTCCTCGCAGACTGCTATCTGAAGCATTGTTTCATGCCTCCTTCCTTAATACCAAAGCAATCATTTAACGATTTATCCATTTCTCAGTCTTTCCACTATCGTCTTTTTATTCAGCCATTCAGTCATCCATATCGCAAGGATGCCTGCAGCTGCCGCGAAAAATACTACAATCCCTATGCTCTCCCACACAAATACCCGGAAATCAAATCCGGTAAACAGAGAAGATACATTTGCCGCCATAAACCAACCGACAGTCAAAATAATGACCATAGCAATGCTGCCTGGCCGCATACTGTCTTTAAAAAGCATACGGCAAAGCTGCTTTCTTGTCATCCCGATAGACTGCAGCATGGCTATCTGAGATTTTCTAAAAACGACATCCATAACTATGGTATTGACCAAATTAGATATGCCAATCAATCCCAATACAGAGGAAAAGAATAACCCGATAATCAATACGGAGTTTTTTTCCTGTGTATAATATATTCTGTCCTCACTCCGGGTTTCAATACTGATCTGCGAATTATGTTCTTTCCGGATGATTGCTTTTATCTGCTCTACTTCTCTTTCATCCAGCGGTCTTTGGGAACGTACCTCCATTGCTGCAATATGCGATTTATAATTCGGATAGATTTCTTTAAATATATCGTCATTCATAACAATGTTGCTCAGGGATAAGTTTCCGGCAGCGTATGGATCATCCCCCTCCATAACTGCCATAACTGTAAAAGTTTTAGTCAGATACCTCTCCATAGTGTCATCATAGAAATCTATTGTAAGGTTATCCCCTGCATGGACTTTATTGCTGTCTTGTATGGTTTCCATAATATATTTATAACTGGGGCTTTGGTACAATATGTAATCTCCCTGTGCGAACAGCGTACTATCTACTTCCCCTTCTATCACATGAAAATATTCGCTTTCACTCTCCAGCCTGTCCACCCCTATTCCACTGATTTCCAGTTTTATATCCCCATTATCCGCAAAGTACAATGTATCTGCCCCTCCAGATACCGCAAGGATTGCATCTACCTCCCTTTTTAACGCACCGCTCTGTCTTATCTGGGCATAAAAACGATAGTACAGTTCCATGCCTTCCATATCCATCTCATCCGGCATGGTTCTGCCTTTATAGATTACGTCCACGTCCTGCACAAAAGGTAAAGCCTTCACTTGTTCATAGGTCTCATAGCGGATTGGATGGTATTCATCCTCCAGCGCTTCGAAATTAGCATGATGCAGAATCCGGCATTCTTCCTGATTATGTCTTTCCACCTCTGTATCTACATTATAACCGAATACTGCATTCCCTACAGCAACGAAAATAATCCCACTCAGGGAAACTGAAAGGACTGTAACCAGCCTTTTCCTTTTATGGGGAACATATCGGGCGGCATCAACTGGCGACAGGGATGCAGCTTTCCTTATGATCCCCAAAGAACCGATACGCAGCGTGACCGTTGTAAACAGGAAGGTAAATGCTGCAACCACTACTGCATTCGCCCCCTTAAAGTACATGGAAAAGGATGTCATGGCAAGTATCTGAGGTGACAGGACAAGCCCCAGAAGGTATCCGAAGCATATCCCGGCAGACATCCCCGCCAACGATAAAATCCATATCTGTCTGCGGTAAATATAAATCATCTGCTTTTGTGTCGCACCAATTGTTTTCATCATGCCAAACCATTCCACATCCATTGTAATTGATATGGAAAAAACATTATAGATAAGAAAATAGCCACTCACCACAATAAGCAATGCCAGCAAAATAACCGGAACTACTGTTAAAAGAGAATACAAAAAATTATTATAATGCCTTGTCTGCACATAATTTGCCCCTACCTCCTGCCTAATCTGCTCCAATTTGGAATATACATCACTTTTTAATGCTAATGGATTTAAATCGTTAAATTTGATGTAGATATAATCCCTGCCCGCCTCCAGACAAGGATTTTTCCATTGAATAAAACCAGCTGCCGTATATATTTCCTCGTATATGCTGCTTAAATTTTTTATGGGATTCCCATATACACCGCAGATTTCCATCGGCACGGCTGTTTCCTCTTTAGAACCATTGTCAGACGTTACCACAACATATAGTAAAAGCTGTCCTCCGGCATTTTCTATCCCTAAGCGCTCTGCCAGTGTATCTGAAATCATAATATCATTTGAATCCTGGGGATAAGTTCCTGATACCGGCATGATTTTATTATGACAATAGTACCCTTCATCCGGAGCCAGCAACTCTGTCTGGATGCCTGTAAATTCATCATTTTTCAAAGAAGATGAGCTGCATGAGAGTACCAAATCAGCCCATTCCACATTTTCCATCTGTACAATTTTCTCATAGTGGTCAGGCGTTCCTATCACTGCCCCGTCCTCATAAGGTCCGGGAGCCGCTTCCGACGATTCTCTCATAGTGGCAATAAAACTAAGACCTGCCGTAAATACAAAAGACAACAGCAGCGCAGTAAGCGCTATGGCAATCACCATTACAAGATTGCGGCTTCTATGGGAGGACAACTGCTGTGCGGCTAATTCTTTAAGAACCTGTTTCTGTTTGTTTTTGCAGAACATAAATTACCACTCCTATATCAATTTTCCGTCCTTTATATGCAATATCCTGTCCGCTTCCGCTGCTACGACTTCATTGTGCGTGATTACGACCATAGTCTGCCCTAAATCTTTCAGGGTTCTTTGGAGCAGTTCCATCACTTGTCCACTGGTTTCCGAATCCAGATTGCCCGTAGGTTCGTCTGCCAGGACAATCGCTGGTTTAGTAGAAAGCGCTCTCGCAATCGCTACCCTTTGCTGCTGCCCGCCGGAAAGCTGGTTCGGTCTTACCCGCAGCTTATCTCCAAGCCCCAGTTTTTCAACGAGTCCTGCCACATACTCCTCGTCCACATTCTTACTGCCATCCAGACGAATCGGTAAGATTATATTCTGATATACATTTGCCTCCGGAAGCAGGTTATAATTCTGAAATACAAATCCTATATTTCTCCGCCGAAAAACAGTCCGTTCTTCGTCTCCGAGTTCTAAAAGGGATTTTCCCCTTATCACGACCTTTCCGGAATCAGCCGTATCAAGCCCACCCAATAAATTCAAAAGTGTAGTTTTTCCAGAACCGGATGTTCCTACAACCGCAACAAATTCTCCTTCATCTATCCCGAATGAAATATCATCCACTGCTTTAACCAGATAACTGCCTTTTCCATAGTATTTTTTTAGATTCAGTGCTTCTAATAACGCCATTGCTTATCTGCCTCCTTGTATATTTTCATTCAGGTAAATTATACATAAGTAACCTGCATATTTCATTCGTAATGCCCGACGTACAGATTTTTTCCCCGAAAAACAGAAAAAAGACTAGGGAAGGCACTTAACAAACCTTCCCCGACCCTGTACAGCCACATATCAGATAGCAGCTACTGCCTCGCGCCTGCCATATTCAT
>CAJUEX010000091.1 GCA_910585715.1 uncultured Lachnospiraceae bacterium | reverse complement strand
CCGTAGTCTACTACTTTCTCCAATGTCGCACTTTGCCCCGTTCTGCCCCACAACTGCCACTGATTCCCGGCTATCCAACCTGCTGCCGTGGCACACGAAAAGTATCTTAATCATAATAAAAATTCCTCCTAAAAAGCCGTACTATTCTCTAATTTTTCAGTTATAAATTTCACCATTTTTCGTTATTTTATCGCAAAATAAATAAAATACAGCACAACATGGTAATCCCGGGACATGAATCGTAGTCGAAACATAGTTAGAGCGAAAGTGTTTTACTACTGCGATTATTCTATCACAAATCTATAAAGCAAAACAGTATGTACCTGAATTGCTTTTATTGAAACTATATCATCTTCCCCTTCCGACATCGCAAACTCTGCTTTATAGCCAGGACTCTCCTTGCCATAAATATAAACTCCCAAAGAATCCGCACTCAACTCTGGTTTATCAACTGTATTTTCCCTTTTCAAACAATCAGATATCCAGACTCCCCTCATTCAACAAAAAATCATAAACACTCATAACCAACAGCCCATCGTCATTGTAATACGATGTTGGTGCGTCTTTCGTGATAATAATCTTCTTGAAGAAATCACCAGTCAGCATCAGGGAACGCTGCTCCTGTTCCATTTTTTTCCTATCCGGAATTGCATAGGCAGACTGGATATAATAACGCCTGGAACCTTTATTGCAAACGAAATCAATTTCCAACTGTTTGCGGACTCCATAACCTTTCTCATTGGTTTTATTCAAAGTAATAACTCCCACATCCACATTAAAGCCCCGTATCTTCAACTCATTGAAGATAATATTCTCCATAGCATGAGTTTCTTCCAGTTGACGGAAATTGAGACGGGCATTGCGTAATCCCAAATCAGTAAAGTAATATCTGACCGGCGTGTCGATATACCTTTTCCCCTTAATATCATACCGGAAGGCACTGTCAATCAGGAAGGAATCACAAAGATAATCGATATATCTTTTAATGGTTACGTTACTGATGGTTTTCTGCTTGACACTCTTGAAAGTAGCAGATAACTTTGTCGGATTTGTAAGTGAGCCGATAGCTGATGAGAGGATGTTCAGAAGTTCCTCCAGTTCTGCCCGGTTGCGTACATTATGTCTGTCTACAATATCCGAAATATAGGTTTCCTCGAACAGCAACTTCAGAAAATGAATCTTTTCCTCCGGGCTCGAAATATTTATGACAGGCGGCAATCCACCATAAAGCATATATTCGTTCCAGCCGTCCTGTTTCGTTCCGGAATAAACAGGCATAAATTCAGCAAAACTTAAGGGATGCATATGAACTTCATCTCCCCGGCCTCGAAATTCGGTAATCACATCTTTAGACAAAAATCGGGCATTGCTTCCTGTCACATACACATCTACATTTTTCATACGAATCAGACTGTTTAATACGGATTCAAACTCGCCTAAAAGCTGCACCTCATCCAACAGCACATAATACATTCCATCACCTTTCATCTGCTCCTTGAGATAGGGATACAGAACATCCGGCTCACGAAAACGCTTATTCTCAAAAGTGTCAAACGCAATTTCTATAATATGCTGTTCATCCACCCCTTCTTCCAGCAAATGATTCTTGAATAAATTGAACAATAAGTAGGACTTTCCGCAACGTCGAATACCCGTCACCACCTTGATAAATCCATTGTGCTTTTTACTGATGAGCTTATTTAAATAGATATCTCTCTTGATTTCCATATCATCATCCCGCTTTATACTGAAAATTTTTGCGAGATATCGCAATTATATGTAATAAGAATTGCCGATGCCATGATTCAGGCGGAATGGAGTTACCAAAGGAAGTCCGTAACGATTAGATGCCAAATGAATTTAACACTTCCGCAAGAACAGGTCTCAATACATAAAAATACTTTTTGTACTTTACCATATCCTCCCACAAATACTCATGATAATTCTTATTGGCTGTACCATAATAATGATACAATGCCGGCTTGCAGGCAAAGTAATTACATGCAGCTCTGTCATAAATCTGTTTCCATTCATCTGTTGTATAATATACTACCGGCGAATTACTCCACTCAAATAATGTAGCATTGGATTTATGAAAATGCTGCAATACCTTCTTTAAATCCCATCCATTGATATCAAGCACTTTATTTAATTCCCAATCAATAAAATCCTTATTCTCACGAAGTGACAAATAAAAATTGAACAAAATCGCTGTGCGATGGCCTGCCAAGGCTATGGCGCAGCTTTTCTTTTCCTAAAAACAGTGGACAGGAACGTCCCAAGATAGTATTGTTTAAGTGCGACCAAAAACATACTTCGAATACGGGCTTATCCCTGACCACTGCTTATGATAAGAATAACACCCTCCTGCTGTATTGGCAAGCACTTTTATTTTGCAAATGCCCCTCCATAAAAAGATATTCCGTAACTACTGACTGTCTGATTTTATGGGGGAACCCATATGTACGAAAAATATATGCTGCTTCTCGAAGAAGAAGCAAAAATCAGGAACCTTAAAAACCGTTCCGTTCTCTGTTATAAAAACTATGTATCCTGTTTTCTGAACTATGTGGCAAAGACCCGCAGGAGCTTTCCTGCCAGGATGTCCGGGACTTCCTTTTTGCAAAGAAGGAAGAAGGACTCAAGGCCACCACACTCAACCTTTACAATTCAGCCATCCGTTTCTTTTACAGGAACGTCCTGCATATCCTCTGGGATGATGTCAGGGCGCCCCGCATGCGCATCGGCCATAAGCTCCCAAAGGAGAAATGGATGGATCTTCGTCGGGAAGATGTCTTGGAAGCCCCTTACTTCCATGTCGTATTTACTGTCCCGGCTGACCTAAACCCCATCATCTACAGCAACCAGAAGCTCTTGTATGATGCGCTCTATCATGCTGCTTCCGGCGCCCTTGACGAGCTTTGTGCAGACCCAAAATACCTGGGTGCAAAGATTGGTTACCTCTGCCTCCTCCATACCTGGGGGTCTGAAATGAACTTCCACCCCCATATCCATGTCATCGTGCTGGGCGGAGGGCTTGATGCGCAGAACCACTGGAAAGGGAAAAGGGACGGTTTTCCTCCCCATACATGTTGTGTCCCGGAAGTTCCGCGGCAAGTACATGACGGAATTGAAGAGGCTCTGGCAGGACGGCCGCCTTGTGTTTGGCGGGACATCCGAAAAATACCGGAACCATTACACATTCCATGAGTTGATGGATGCCTGTTACAAAAAGGAATGGATCCCCCATTGCAAAGAAACATTCAACGGGGCACAGTCGGTCATCGCCTACCTTGGGAAATACACCCACAGGATCGCAATCAGCAACCACCGGATCCTATGTATGGATGAAAAAACGGTCACCTTTTCTGTCAAGGACTATAAAAATGGCGGAGGCTGGAAAACACTTACGGTTTCCGGGGTGGAGTTTGTCCTCCGGTTCCTGATGCATGTGCCGCCGAAGCGCTTTGTCCGTATCCGGCATTACGGAATCCTGGCTTCCCGCAATAAGAAGAAGCTCATCACCCTGTGCCGGAACCTGCCGGGCATCATATGGCTTCGAAGGCTTCCTTCTGGGAGGCTTGTTTGCCATACAGAAATTTTGTTCAATTAGGTTAAATCGCAAATGGCGCAAACGAAAGGGCAGTTTATCGCAAAATTAAGGTTGCTTTTTCGTTTGCCCCCATCAGCGATTCTAACCTAACCCGGATAAACCGGAAAAGATTTTGCAATTCCTCCACATTTCAAGTA
>CAJUEX010000090.1 GCA_910585715.1 uncultured Lachnospiraceae bacterium | reverse complement strand
CAAAGACACAAGATATTGCAGTGAATCAAGGGTTTGTCCTCTCTTACCAATAAGAACCCCCATTTCATCTCCGCTTAAATCTATGTTCATATTATTATTAACTTCATCATACTTCACATCAACAACAACCGTCATATTCATGGCGTCAAAGACTTGTTTTAAGAAATCCCTTGCTTTATCATCAATCGTAGCTTTTGCCCTTGCTTTGATGATAGCCGGCTTAGAACCAATACCCAGAAAACCTGTAGAACCCTCCTCAATTACAATATAATCCAATTTATCGCTTGTAACCACAAATTTCTGGCAAGCCTCCGTAATTGCATCATTTACTGTTTTAGCTGTAATTTCAACGTATTCCAAAATTATTTTCCCCCCTATTTATTATTCTTTTCGTTATACTGTTTTACCATATTTGCCTTTGCCGCAATACTGCCGGGTTTTGCATTTCTGCTGTAATACTCTGTGGATTTCTTCATTGCTTCATCCTTTTCTTCCTGAGTCATGGAAACCTTTGCTTTAGACGACATGGAAGATGTATTTCTGTAAGGATTCACATTTTTTGTACTTATCGTAGCATTCTTGTTTAATGATTTAGGATCGATTCCCGCTTTTTCAAGCTTCTTAATTCTCTTATCCTCATTTTTCTTGATAAGCTCGTCAATATCCATTTTATCAATATGCTTATTGATAACAACCTGCTGGATACTTCTTACCACCGAACCTGCAATCCAGTAAAGTCCCATACCTGCAGGAAGTGTAAAGCAGAAAAACGCTGACATGAGCGGCATCATTGTATTCATCATTTTCATGGACTGTGCCATGGAATTCTGCTGGTCATTCTGATTGGAAGTATCGGCCTGGGGCATAAGTTTTGTATTAATCCACTGTGTAACTGCCGACAAAACAGGTATAATAAGAGCTGCTATAATCAACAACCACTTTATGCCGTCAGGAGAATTCCAGGCTTCACTTACCATATAGGAAGGAGAATTTCCTATATTTATGCCAAGAAAATTATTATAAGTATCAATTAATCCACGGGTTCCCTCATTACTTAAAATAAGATCCCCTTCATAAGTGAGCTGTGATAGATTATAATGATCTGAAATAACATTCATATCGGAAGTGGACAGCTTATTAAGAATATCTATAATACCATTTGAAAGATTTTTTTCGATATTACTGCCATACATTCTGACTGCACTTACTACACTGGTTAATTCGGAACTCTGTAAAAACTCACCTTTATCCAAAGCAATAATCTTTTCAGATAATACTCTGAAAGTCTCACCTATTTTTGTAACGTATGCAGGCATTGAATAAATAACACGATATAGTGCAAACAAAATTGGCATTTGAATCAATAGCTGCACACAGCTGCCGCTGGGAGAAACACCATATTTTGCATATACGGCCTGAGTCTCCGCATTCATTGCCATCATAGAATCATTATCTTTTTTATTCTTATATTTTGCCTGAATTGCCTGAAGTTCCGGATTCATTTTCGCAGAAAGCTTTGAAAACTTCTGCTGTTTGATCGTAAGAGGCATCATCAATAAATAGATAACAACCGTAAACAAAATAATGGAAAGTCCCACATTTGGAATTCCTACCAAATCCAATAAGGAAAAAATTCCTTCCATAAGATAACCAAGAATCTTGGCAATAGGACCTATTATCATACCATCATACTGGGTCAAAATAATTCCTGTCAATTTATTTCCTCCTGTTGTTAATTCTATTAATCTTATGGTACAGGATCATATCCTCCTTTTGAAAAAGGATTGCATCTTAAAATTCTCCAAAAGGCCAACATACCTCCTTTTAAAGCTCCGTATTTTTCAACAGCTTCCAGTCCATATTCCGAACAGGTGGGAAAATAAGGGCATTTTGTATGTTTCATTGGAGAAATATATTTCCTGTAAAATATAATCAATAAAATCAATAATTTTTTCATGTTATTTTCTGATTTCTTCATCATTTACACTATTCAGGTTATAAAAATAAACTTTTAAGATATGATGAAGTTTTGCAAGATGTAATAAAGCGCTTTCAATCTCCCAAAAAGAAACCGAAGATGCACTGTTTCTGGCTATGACTACTATATCTAAACCACTATTAAATATACCTTCATGTAGTCTGTAACTTTCCCTTATCAATCTTGTAACCTTATGCCTTACTACGCTGTTTCCTACCTTCTTACTTACACTTATCCCCAGCCTGTTTTTATTTGTGTTATTTTCCAAAACATACATGACCAAATATTTGTTGGCATAAGATTTGCCCATTTTATAAACATGCTGGAAATCACTGTTCTTTTTTAAAGACTCCGAAAAAATATAACCCATATTTACTTTCCATCTGCTTTTCTCCATCAAAAGCTGTCACGTTTTCCAGGCCAGCTTATTGAATAGAAAAAAAGGCCACATACTGCGGCCTATGCTGATAATTTTTTTCTTCCTTTTGCTCGTCTGGCTGCTAAAACTTTTCTTCCGCCTGCACTGCTCATTCTGGCTCTGAAACCATGAACCTTAGACCTCTGTCTTTTCTTAGGTTGATAAGTCATTTTCATACTTGTAACACCTCCTTTTTAAAACCTTAATATATAATAAGGTAAACAAATATTTGGATTAGCTGTAAAGAGA
This sequence comes from uncultured Lachnospiraceae bacterium, assembly GCA_910585715.1. Classification (GTDB taxonomy): domain Bacteria; phylum Bacillota; class Clostridia; order Lachnospirales; family Lachnospiraceae; genus RGIG3040. The sequence goes on along the minus strand of CAJUEX010000090.1, from coordinate 1,184 downwards.
CATAAAACAATGTCTTTCTTTGGAAAATATCACTACGATTATATAAGATTAAAATATTTCCGTCAAGTAAAAACGAGAAAATATCGAGAAAAATATCAAGATATTTCTCGAAGATTTTTCCCTTTGAATATCCTGAAAAATAATTATAAAAAAATATAAAAATTCGTTATATTTACTAAAACAATATATTGTTATGGTTCTTTTACCAAAAACACAAAATATAGTAAAAATAAATTTTTTATATTTACATAATTATATCCACAAAATGTGGATAAGTTGTGGATAACCTATTATTTTTAAACATAAGAAAATTAAAAAAGATAAAAAACACACTATTTTTCCTCATTTTTTTGATGTGAAAAATGTTGATTTCTTTTTTTAAGTTATTCACAAATACCATAAAATACGCAGAAAATTATGTAAACTAAAAATTATTTGAAATTTCATCCCATTTATATTAAGATTAAATTGAGTATTTGTTTACTTCTGTGGGGGACATCTAATGGACTTAATAAAAGAAAAATGGAACTTAATAAAAGAAACTGTCAGAACAGAATATGATATATCAGATATTTCCTATAATACATGGGTAGAGCCTTTAACCTTTTATTCTGAAAAGGATGATATTGTAACAATTATGATTCCTTCCGACCAGGCTCATGCCCTTAAGTATATTTCTTCCAAATATAAAAGTTTTTTTCAGGTAACCATTTCCGAAATGATGGACCATACCTACGATATTGACTTTATACTTGAAAAAGACGCCAAAAAAGAAACATCTTCCTCTAAACCGGTTTATAATATCAATTACATTAACGCAAATTTAAATTCCAAATACAGATTTGACACCTTTGTAGTTGGAGGAAACAACAAATTTGCCCACTCTGCTTCTTTGGCCGTGGCGGAATCTCCCGGTGAAGCATACAATCCTCTTTACATATACGGAGGAGCAGGACTTGGCAAGACACACCTGATGCACTCAATAGGACATTTCATATTGGAGCAAAATTCAGATATGAAAGTGCTCTATGTTACCTCAGAACAGTTTACCAACGAGGTAATTGAATCCATCCGAAGCGGTAATGCCGCCAAAATGACCAAATTAAGAGAAAAATACAGAACCGTTGATGTTCTCCTTATTGATGACGTACAGTTTATAATAGGTAAAGAAAGTACCCAGGAAG
>CAJUEX010000089.1 GCA_910585715.1 uncultured Lachnospiraceae bacterium | reverse complement strand
GGGCAGGTTAGTGGAAACTTACCACCGCAAGGTGGCAAAGCGCTGCTGGCCTAGCCTACTGAAAGAAATTGCCGACCTGTGCGGAATTAGAAAAAATCTGACCACGCACACCGCAAGGCATAGTTTTGCCTCGGTTATTGCACTGTCTAACAACGTGTCACAGCCGAATGTGGCTAAGATGTTAGGGCATTCATCCACCCGAATGACACAACATTATGCAAAGGTTTTAGACCAAACGATATTAAAAGACATGCAAGCTGTTGAAAAGCTACTTTCGGTATAAAAAGGATAGCTAAGCTCTCATAAACTAAAATCAGCCTCGCCACAATTGCAGCGAGGCTGATTTGGTTAAAAAGGAAAGTTTGACATATTCCCTTTACAATTCATCTTATCGATGATGCGCAGAGAACTGTATCATCTCATCGAGCATTTGCTTTAATTCCTCATTATTGTATTCAGGCTTAATGATATTTTTACTATCTAATAATCCTGATTTAAAATCTCTGTTTAAAGCTGGTTTATCTCTAATATCATCAGCGGGAATAATCCATGCCTTATAGCCTATAGATGAATAATCTTTAAGAAATTTATTATAATCATCTTTTTTATCTCCATCGAAAAGGGCACCAATATAAGAAAAACCGAGACATTTCAAAATATATGCGATTTGCGTTATACTACTTGCCCCTCCTGCTCCAAAACCCCAAAAAGCAATGTCATTAGGTAAATCTAACTGCTTCAAAATTTTTGGGAGAAGCAAAACATCTTCTTGTCCTTCTGTTATTATAAAACCATCTTCCGCAAAAAAACACGAACGTGCATCAATTCCGATAGTATGAGGATTATAAATATTGCTATTATAAGATGCGAAGTATTCACGGCATACATCGTCAATACAAGCAATTACAGAACTATTCTCTCTTTCAAAAACTCTAGCTATTTCTCCTTTGTTTATCGCAGCTTCCACAGAAACCATATTTGCTGAATGAGTAGAAATGACTACTTGTACAGATTTCGTTAATTCTAAAATTTCATTTAGCAAACGTATCTGTAGTTGGGGATGTAAACTCAATTCAGGTTCATCAATAACAATCAGTTCATCTGGCTTTGCTTCAAAAAGCGCATCTACAATAAAAAGTAAACTAACAATACCTTCTCCCAAACCATCTGAATTGTGGTATATAGTATCAGCTTTCTTTACTTTTACATAATAATTTCCCGAGTCATCCTGGTCAATAGTCCAATGTAACTCTTTCCCTAATATTTTCCAAAATAATTTATTAAATTCAGCAGAATGTTTATTTGCATCAAACAATCTATATGTAAAATTATTCAACTGACTACCTCGAAATTGACTAATTTCAGGATTTTGAATAAAAGTATTTCTATCCCATAAATTTCTTGAAAAGTAAGGATTAAAAACTCTTCTCGATGGTAAATAATATATTTTAGGTTTTTCTGTTGGTCCATTCCATTCTGTTTCACTACCTCCACCCACAACAGAAGCTAAAGTTCCATGCTTATGTTCATATGCAATTTCAATTGAAACTTTATCTCCTGCCAATTTGTTTCTTTTTCCTTCCGTGAAAGAAACGTCATTCATTGCTATTTTTGAAAAACACTCAACAAGGGTAGATTTTCCACCACCATTAGGTCCTATTAGCACTGTCAATCCACTTCCTCTTTTACCATTAGGAATCGCAAGTTTTAAACTCTGCTTTTGAGCAAATCCTCGATAACCATGACAACTTATCTTTTCTATCATACTATTTGCTATAAAATTATCTTAGAAGCAAAGATAATATCTAAAAGAATAAAAATTAATTATTTATGGTACTTTTTTAATAAGATAACAATATTTCAAAGCTTCAGAATTTCATTTTCGATAATAGCTATTTAATAAATCTGTTATATCACTTTCCCGATAAATGATTTTTCCCGGAAGCTGCACATATCCCAGCAGTCCCGTATTTCTGTAATCCTGCAAAGTCCGTTTACTGATACACAGTTTTTGGCAGACTTCCTCACCCGTCAGGTAATGTTCGCCACCCAGTACCGGACGATAATTCGTTATCATGTATTCCACATTCTCCAACACCCGGTCAAGGGATGAAAACAATACTTGTGTTGTATTGGAATCTTTCGTTATCAAATCCATAGGGTCTATTTTTTAGAGTTATTTTTTACGTGATTTTGCATAAAGGTTTCCACATCCGAAACCTTATAATAAATCTTGTTATTGATTTGCGAATAAGGTAATTTGCCCGTATCACGATAAGTTTGCATCGTCCGGGCAGACACGTTCAGCAAACGGCAGGTTTCACAGTTATCCAGCCACTTATCCTGTTTTCTTCGCAAAGGAGTACAAAGAGCATCCATACGATGGATAAAGTGGTTAAACTTTTCCTGCCAAAGCTCGAATATTTTCTTTTCAATGGTTACTATTTCCATATTTCATTATATTTTGATTTTACTTCTTTTTTCTTGTTTGATGCAAATATATAACCTTGAATAATAGCTTGTTTCAGACTGTCCGCAGATGTCCTTATATGTCCTCACTTGTCCTATCAGCATATTGAAAAGCATAAGAACAGTTGCAAAAAGTAAATGATATAAAGATTTCCGTTCACATTCCATTTCCTAATATAATAAGGTGAAGAACACAAACGAACTTTCATGGTCTGATAGTATTTTGAAGCAGAGCCGAGCAAAGTAATTCCAAACGCCTGACACTTTGTTTTTTACCATTTTTTCTTATTTTATTTGTGGTGCTAATTCAAAAAACAAAGCACCATGAACAATCCTTTTGAAGAAATTTTCAAGCGGCTGGAAAACATCGAAAAAATGATTTCCCCCGTAATCAGTTCTTCATCCGAAGAACCGGACAGCAGGCAATTTGTTTTAGTCAAAATATCCGTAGCCAGCCGGATAACCGGATATTCAGTTAATTACCTCTACCACTTAGCCAGCAGCGGAGCGATACCATGTGTCAAGCGTGGACGCTCCTTACGTTTCGATGTGGACGAGTTGCAGCGGTGGATGCAGCAACAATATGTACCAGCTTCCAACAAACTATCCGATGAAAGAGAAAAGAGATAACGAAGCGGAACACATCGAGGGTAGGTTATCCAAGAACGAGCGCATCGAAAGGCTGCTTAATTCCTTGTACGACTTCCGGTTTAATATTGTGAAAAGCCGAACAGAATACCGGGTTATACATGCTTCCGGTTTGTATCAGCCAGTCACGAAGTTTGCTTTGAACTCTTTCAGGCGCAAACTGGATGTTACCGCAGGCGTTGCCACCTCTGCCGAAAACATCCGTATGATATTGGAAAGCGATTTCGTAAGTAAGGTGCATCCCATACGGGAATACCTTACTGCCCTACCCTTGTTGAATCCTGCCGGACATGGATATATCAAAAAACTATTGAACACGGTGCAAGTAGCCAATCCCGGCAAGTGGGAGGAGTATTTTACGAAATGGCTTGTCGGTGTGGTAGCCAATGCCATGAATGATACAGGCTGTCAAAACCATACTTGTTTAGTTCTTACTGGCGACAAGCAGGGGCAGTTCAAAACATGGTGGCTGGATAACCTTTGCCCGTCACCGTTAAAAAATTATCTATTTACCGGGAAGATAGAGCCACAGAGCAAAGATATTCTGACACTGATAGCCGAGTACTTGTTTATCAACATCGACGACCAGCTAAAGGAACTCAACAAGCAGAATGAAAACGCACTAAAGAACCTGATAACCACCCCGGCAGTCAAGTATCGCAGACCGTATGATATTTACATAGAAGAATATCCGCATTTAGCCAGCTTCATGGCTTCGGTGTGGAAAATCCACTCAAAGTAGCCCCCTTAATTCAGAGCAATTTGACCCCTGTTA
>CAJUEX010000088.1 GCA_910585715.1 uncultured Lachnospiraceae bacterium | reverse complement strand
TTTAATAACAAAAAACACCGTATTTATGCGGCTTATGGCGTTTTGCAAACGCCTACAGACTATGTAAAAGTGAGGTAAGGATGAAAACATTAATAATAAATTGCAGTCCCGTGAGAAATGGAGCGACAGCAGAAAAGGTTAAAATAGTTACTGGCTGCTTTGAAAATAGACATGATGTTAAAAGCATATGTATTGATGATTATGACATAAATTTTTGCAAAGGATGCAGAACATGTCATAATACAGCAAAGTGTATTCAGAATGATGATGTTGATAGGATAATAGCACAATATGAATGGGTTGACATAATCATATCTGTGTCTCCGGCATACTGGGCAGATATACCGGGACAATTTAAAGTTTTTATTGACAGATGCACTCCCTGGTGTAATACCCATGAGCCGCATGCAAAAATAAGTAGTGGGAAGAAAGGATATACCATAGCATTAAGAACGGGTCCGGGCATGAGAGAATGTGAGAGAATTATTGAAAGCATAGAACATTTTTACGGACATATGGAAATTGAGTGCTGTGACAGTCTGGGATTGTGTTCGGTGGAATATAAGAAAGATTTGGAATGTAAGAAAGAGGAGATTGTAGAATTTTGCAGCAGGATAGCGTAGATGAACTAACTCATTATGGGCTGCAAATGTGTTTTGCAAAGAAATTATAGAGCAGATTCATTTTCAAAAGAAGTATTTTAATAATAAAAGAAGTATCCATAAAATTAAGGAACAGATTATATGAAAAAAAGCAAGTGTCTTTTAGTGGCAGCATTGTGTTTATCTGCAACGTTCTTTTATACATTTATCCAAAACAGTTCTGATTGGAAAGCAAATATAAGCCAGAGAATACAGACAGAAAAAATAATACCTGATGATATATTTGATGAGATATTATCTGATAAATCCCTTTCCGGAATGGAAACGGGAGCCGCGGATGAAGGAAAACCCGCATATGTAAAAGCATATACGGAATTCCTGCTTTATGCAGATATTGATCAGGGACACGATTTTCCGATTCGTGGCTATTATTTATTTGACTTAAACTTTGATAATATACCTGAGCTGGGCATTTTACACGATTCATGGGGAACAATGGGAGGATATTTTACCTACTACTATTTTGATGGAAACCAAATTACGGCAGTTTTAAATGACAAAGGGGAACCGGCAAGCGCCTCTAACTATACACAGCTTCTGGCAGATTTTGGGAAAAAGAAGGTCTATTTGTTGAAAGAGATGTATTTGCTTCAGGGAAATGAAAATGGGACTTATGGGTACGTAAGAGAAATCAAGAGCCGGGGTCAGGTTCCCTGTGTATATGATATTTTAAATTTGAAAGTAAATCAGGAGAGTGATTTAAGAAGCCATTTTGGAACACAATATGAATGCGAAGATGAATTCCTGGCGGATTCTGACCTTGAAGGTTGTTTGATTACACAGCGTTATACGGGAAAAAATTGGATTGCTATTTCATCAGATGAATATCTGAAACAGAAAAGGGAGCTGATACCGGAGGAGAATGCTTTTGTGGATTTGCGGGAGGGTGATTGCCATTATCTTGGAACAAACTATGATGATAATGAGGATTTGCTTTGCACGGATGTAAGGATGGAGGAAGAAGAGATTGAGGAGCTTTTCGGGCATTTTCAACAATCCCTTGAATAAAAAGAAAAATATGTTTCTGCTTATTACAAAGCTTACATCACCATATTGTCCATACGTCTTTTCATGCCATAAAAGAGAACAACCCCGGTTACTATATTCAAAATAACACCCCATACAATCATCCAGCCCTTTAATACCACTCCATTATATCCGGAAAAAGCATACAGATAATACATAAAATCAATAAACAATATGTACCTTCCAAAAAACTGGCTGAATAAATTGTTCACAAGCAAAATAATCAGGGAAGCGCACATCATACCGGATATATTAGACATATACAAGGACAAAAGCACCAGAAACAAAACCATCGTCATCTGTGGGAAAATTAATAATACTACTTGCAAAAGGTATTCCCCTGTATAATCGAATACATGATTTCCCCAAAATAAGAAGCCGGTTCCAATGCTGAATATAATCACAAACAAAAAACATATCAATGCAATTATGAAGATGCTGATAGTTTTTGCCAGGAGCAGTTGTTTTTTGGAAACGCCGTTCAGCAAGGGCTGTTTAAACATGCCGCTGGCTCTTTCCCCACAGATGAATACCGCAACAATAAAACTAAGGAATAATGTACCGATAATATCAATAAATGACTGCAGACACATAGTTGGAAATCTTCCTCCTGCATAATATTCCATGCCATTTTCAGCCGGGCTGCCTGTACAGGAAAGTGCATTGGAAATAATAATTGCCGCCATTAATACAAAATAGAAATAAAATAGCTTTTGACTTTTTAAACGTGCAAACTGTATGTTCAATAATCTTATAATCATTTTTCCACCTCATTTAAAAATCTATCTTTTTTGTTCTGTGTAAGGAAATTTGATAAAATACAATTCCATAAAGCCCCATAACAAATATTCCCCCAAATATTTCTTTTAATGGCACTGCCCGATATTCACAGGAAAAAGTCCAAAAATTAAAGTAATATCCAATCCATAGCTTTTTCAAAAATAAAATATCGGAATTATAGATAAAGGAATCCATAAACATATAAACAATTACGAAAAATATAGTTTTCCATGAGCTACGGGTATAAATACACAGCACAATTATGAAAAGCATTATCGCAGTCATATAGATACCCGACAGCAGATATTTTTCAAGAGTCCTAATTATAGCTGCAGCCTTAAAAATGTTTGCCCCCCACCGCATAAAGGCCGTCGTATAATTTATGAAAGCCGTCAATAAAACAAAAATCATGGACATACTGACAGCAACACAGGTTTTTGACAGTATTATTCTTTTTCGGCTTTCACCATGCAATAAAGGCTGATAAAGTATTTTGTTCCTGTCCTCTTCACAAAGAAATAGCGTCAGCAGAAATACATTGAAAAGAATACCCACTGTTCCTACATAAAACCTCATCATAAATTCAGGAAAATTTTCTCTTCCTACTATACTGATATCGATATTCAGCATTTCTTCCATTTGCGGCGTGGAGATGAGAAAAGCATAAAAGAAAGAAGCTGTAAAAAAGCAGGCAAAAAAAACATAAACCAACCTTTGTCTGAACATTTTCCGGGCATACAATTTTGTTAATGGATGCATAGTCAGATTCCCCCTGTTAATTTCAGGAAAAGCTCCTGTAATGAATTTTTTCGTACGGAAAGATAACAAATATGTAAATGGTTTGCTATAAGCTTTTTGATAAATTCATCCAGACAAATATTTTCAAGTCTGACTGTAAATTGATTTCCTTTTTGGGATATCAGGCTTATTTCCTGCAAATGAGAGAAAAATATTTGGGCTTTTTCTGCTTCTTTTAATATACAGTCAACAATATTGGTGGTCTCGGATAAGATTTCTTCCGTTTTTCCCTGCAAAATACTTTTTCCTTTATCCAGAATTAGAATATCCGTGCAAAATTTCTCCATGTCGTGAAGCTGATGGGAAGATACAATAAAGGTTGTGCTTTTTTCTTTTGCCATATGACAAATCAGACGGTAAAGGTTAATCTGCCCCTGTGGGTCCAGCCCATTTGCAGGCTCGTCTAAAATGATTAGTTTTGGCTGTCCAAGCATAGCTCTTGCTAATGCCAGCCTCTGCTTCATTCCAAGAGAAAATTTTTTCACCTTTTTTTCCGCCTGTGTGCCAAGCCCTACAAAATCCAGCAATTCCATGACTTGCCCCTTGGGGATATTTTCATGTAGGCCTGCAAAGCATTCTATATTTTCTTTTGCGGTTAATTCCTGATAAAAACTAGGCGTATCAAGGGCTGCTCCTACCTTTGACAGAGCAAGTCCGGGATTTTGATCCAAGGATACATGATCTATTACGATTTCCCCTTTATCCTTGGAGCAAAGGTTTGTAATCATCTTTAATGTGGTGGTCTTGCCCGCTCCGTTTGTTCCCATCAGCCCCATAATATTTCCGGGCATAAGTTCAAAGCATACGTTTTCGACGGCAGTTTCCTTTTTATATGCTTTTCTCAAATTTTGTACTGTAATTATTTTCTCCATTTTTATATCCATTCCTTTCGCGCTGCTCAAGGCACAAAACGTCATGAAAA
>CAJUEX010000087.1 GCA_910585715.1 uncultured Lachnospiraceae bacterium | reverse complement strand
ATTGCCAAAAGTGAAAAAATCAAAAAAACTTTCGCATTTAATGTTGACATTTTCAGGTAAAAAAAGCGACAAAAATAACAATTGACAAATATTGGTAGAAATTTTATAATTTAATTAACTATATTTAAAGTAATAATTTAAGAAACAGATATTTATTTTGCAAAAATATATATTTATTTAATTTACTTAAAATAAAATTACTTTTTATCAGATAAATTTCAGTGACATTTTATACTTTTTGGGGGAAGAAATGGAGTTTGTTACAGCATATTGTACAGATAGGGGAAATGTAAAGGAAGTCAATCAGGATGCGCTTTTGATAAAAACTGCAGCCAGCAGTTTCGGAAATATTGTATTTATAGCTGTTTGTGACGGAATGGGAGGATTGGAACAGGGGGAAGTAGCCAGTTCTACTATGGTAAAGTACTTGAGCGACTGGTTTAGCGGAGAACTGCCTAAAATGCTCAGGGCACAGCAATATGTGAGTTTAATTCAGGATTCCCTGAAAAATTTAATTGACAAGGTAAATAAAGAGCTTATGCAATATGGTGAGGATTCCGGCATAAAGCTGGGAACTACTCTGACGGCGATGCTTGTCATTTATGAACAGTACATAGTTGTTCATGTGGGCGATACAAGGCTTTATGAAATATCAGAGGGGATTAAGCAAATCACGGCGGATCAGACTCTTGTGGCCAGAGAGGTCAAAATGAACAGACTGACTCCCAAGGAAGCCGAACGGGACCCGCGCAAAAATATTTTATTACAATGCATCGGCGCTTCTAAAAATTTAGAGCCGGAGTTTTTATCCGGTATTGTAAAAGAAAAAGCAGTATATATTATTTGCTGTGATGGCTTCCGCCATAAAATTTCCAGTGAGGAAATAAGGCAGGAATTTGAACATATAGTACCAAAGAGAGAAGACCTGTTATTTGAACAATGCAGGAGTCTGGTGAGACTGAATAAAGAACGTGGAGAAAAAGACAATATAACGGTTGTTGCTTTGCAATGCCTATAGGAGAATAGCTGTGTTAGAAATTGGTTCACTTGTAGATGGAAAATACAAAATATTAAATATAATCGGAACAGGTGGAATGAGTACGGTATACCTTGCCATGAACGAACGCGCCAACAAGCAGTGGGCAATAAAGGAAATACGTAAGGACGGCGTGCAGAATTATGAAGTGGTAAAGCAGGGAATGATAATGGAAACAAATCTGCTGAAGCAGTTAAAGCATCCGAATCTTCCAAGCATTGTAGATGTAATCGATAATGACGATATTTTTCTGATTGTTATGGATTATATAGAAGGCGTACCTCTCAGCCGGCTGTTGGAGGAGGGAAAGCAGCCTCAGGAAAAGGTTGTGGACTGGGCAATTCAGCTGTGCAGCGTATTGCTATATTTACATACAAGGGAAACTCCCATTATATACCGGGATATGAAACCGTCAAATGTTATGCTGAAGCCGGATGGAACAGTGGTATTAATTGATTTTGGCACTGCCAGGACATTTAAAAGAAAAAATGTGGAGGACACTACCTGTTTAGGAACCGTAGGGTATGCGGCGCCGGAACAGTTCGGAGGAAGAGGGCAGTCGGATGAACGCACGGATATTTACTGCCTTGGGGCTACTTTATATCATTTGGTTACCGGGCATAATCCAAGCGAGCCGCCTTATGAAATATATCCCATTACAGAATGGGACCCGTTTCTCTCTACAGGTCTGGAAAGTATTATTTTAAAGTGTACAAGGCAGAGTCCGGATGAGCGTTACCAGAATTGTGACGAATTGCTGTTTGCGCTGGAGCATTACCGGGAACTGGATGTGGAGTATAAAAAACGGCAAAATCTGAAGCTGGCTGTATTTGCGGGAAGCGTCCTGTTGACGCTGGTTTTTGGCGGCTTGGCCTTTTGGGCTGATTTTCAGTATAAAAAGGCAGTTACCAGTAACTATGAATATTATGTGCAGCGTGCCCAAAGCGAGCTGGAAGAGGAAGACGCAATTGCCCAATATAAAAATGCCATTGGTGTGAATCCGGCAAAGGGCGAGGCATATCAAAAGCTTTTGGAAGAAGTCATATTGAATGATGATATCTTATCAGAAGAAGAGGCATATGCAATCCGGGATATATTAAACGATACATCGGACGGAAGTCGCAGGAATGAAGAGTATTTTATGGAAAATCCCATTGAGTATGAAAATTTTGCATATAAGCTTGGAGTTGCTTATTTTTATAATTACGAAGACAAAGGAAACAAGACGCTGGCAAAGAAGTGGCTGGAGGCGGCTGCAGCTTCAGAAAATCTGGAAACAAGTCAGATAGAGCGGGCAAAATGTCTGGGAAGGATTGCAGCATATTATTCAAAGATAGGCGTTGAAAGTAAATCCGGAGATGCAAGCGTCAGCTATCTGGATTATTGGAATGATTTAAAGGAATTGACAAAAGATGATTTGGCGGAAAAGGACAATCTTACCACAGCACTGATTATGCATAAGGAACTGGCTTACCAGATATATACAAATTGTATTCATTTTAAAGAAGAGGGCATTGAAAGGAAGGAAATGGAATCCCAGATTGCTGCTATGGAGAATTGGGTGGCAGCAAACGTGGGGCCTGCCGATGTGGAAGGAAATGAAAGAATCCGGCTTTTAAATGATGAGCTGGCTTCGTATCTGGACTTGGCAAAGGATGCTTTAAATGCGGCGTTTACCGCAGAGGAAGAGGGGGAGGAGACATTACCATGACAATGCTGCTCAATTTAAGAATCGTTTTTGGAGTGATGGCGTTCCTGTTTTTTGTTCTTAGTATTTTTTTGTTTATTAAATTTGATATTAAATCCTATTTTTATATATACATGAAACATTCCGGAAAAAATTACGGGTCGGACAAAACGCCTGTAAAAAGTACGAAAAAGAAAAAAACATATGAAAACAAAGGGAAAGCAGGGGAAAAGACACAATTATTAGAGCAGACTGAAAAGCTATCAGAAGAAACGGTTTTGTTAACGGAACAGGGAGAGGAAACAGAGGTTCTGAGTGAAGAACAGCTGCAGTTTGTAACTATGAAAAGTGTAGAGGTTTATTCTGACAAGTAGGAAAGGAGAATGTTATGAAAGCGTTAATTAAGAACAATTTGAAAGGATTATTTATTTTGCTGCCGATGCTTATGCTGCTGTTTTCGGCTATGCAGGTCAGGGCGCAGGAAGAGGAAGAAGGGAAATATTATCCTAAATACAGATATGGTGAATATATCTCAGTAAGAGGAGAAAAGATTCTGGAAGACAGTTTTTTGAAAAAAAGTGTGATATACGGTTCCAAAGGCGGGAAAATAATCTTTGATTTGGATAAGCACATAATTACTTTTGATAATTTTAAAGATGAATATGACTGGACAGATACCCTTGTGGGCTATTTTGAAATAAACTTCAGGCACATCGAAGTTATGGATATGGAAATTATTCTGAAAGGTGACAATGAAATAATATTACCTACCGGAAATTGTAAGGCAATTCGTCTTGTTACGGATGTGCATTTCAAAGGTCCGGGGACACTTACTGTAATCGGAGGAGGTGTGCAGTGTATCAGAACAATGATTGTTGAGGATTGTGATATAACGATTAATTCTAAAAGATTTGGCATGGATGTGGAATGTCTTGAATTATACAATTCAGATATTGAAACAACAACTACATCTGCAGACCCGTACCAAAGCGCATTTACATTGAGTCATGTAATAATGGAGAATTCCACTCTCAGGGGAGTTTCCAAAAGGGCTTATTGGTGCGCTCCCTGGATTGGTGCGGAAGAGATAAATCAATTCTTTTTTGATTTAGACGAAGTACTTACAAGAAAAAGCGGTGAAATAATTGTGGATGATGACGGCAATACTTTGTATCCGGTGATATTTGAATATAACTTCACAAGATACTTTGTTTTTACAAAAGATGTTGAAGCATACAATCGAGATATACCTGCCAATATAGCTTTGGCAGTAAATATTGTCAGTCCGAAAAGAATAAATCAACGCAAGGCTGCAGAACAGGTAAAAGAAAAAATTGCTGCCATAGGGATTGTAACTGCTAATAGCGGCGAAAAGATTGAAGCAGCCAGAAACGCCTATGAAAATCTGGATCAAAATTTACGTTATAAGGTAAAGAATATTGACGTATTGGAAAAAGCAGAAAAAGCTTATAAGGAAATTAATCAAAAGGAAGCGGATAAAGTGATTGCCATGATCGCAGCGCTTGGAACGATTACTTCAGAAAGCGGCTCTAAAATGGAAGCGGTGGAAAAGGCCTATGAATCTTTAACAGCAGACCAAAGGAAGCTTGTAAGCAATTATAAGGACATGGAGAAAGCAAGGCTTAAATTTCAGGAAGCAGTAGAACAAAAAGGGCAGGATGACTGGCTTAGGGAGCAGGAAGCTGTCATTGAAGGAATCAGAGGGATGGCTGACGGGGAGTTTAGCAAGCTTCAGGCTTCCGGTAAAGTCAAGGCAGTTGGTGTTAAAAGCGCTGTGTCCGATAAAAAAGGAACTCTGACGCTTAAATGGAAAAAAGAAAAAAAGTGTTCCGGTTATGAAATAGTCTGTAGTAAAAAAAGAAGTTTTAAACCTAAAAATACAATCACCGTTTTAATAAAGAACAAAAAGCAAACAAGTTATACCTTTCAAAAGCTGACCAGAAATAAATACTACTTTGTTAAAATAAGAAGTTATCAAATAATAAACAGAAAAAAACAATACGGGAAGTGGAGCAAGGTTAAGAAGGTAAAAATAAAGTAAATAAAAGGGATATAACTGTAACAGCAAAAGATGGTATCAGGTTAATTTAGACAATTCTGTTTTTAGATATACGAAAGGATTCAGAAATGAAGGAAAGAACAAAACCATGCATTTCATTTATGCTTGCACTTATTTTCTTAATAAGCAGCATGCCGGTTCCTGTAATGGAAAGTCAGGCAAATGGAACAAATTTGAAAAGTGTAATAAGCGGAAACATTATAGATGAAAAAGAAACTGTTCCATTATTATAGTAAACGACGTTAATTCTTTCTGTTTGACTCTAGGAAAAAGAGCATAGAG
>CAJUEX010000086.1 GCA_910585715.1 uncultured Lachnospiraceae bacterium | reverse complement strand
TAAAGAACCAGCTTGCCAAGGGGAACAACGGGCTGGTGCGGACGAAGTATATCACTTTCGGCATTGAGGCGGAAAACATCCGGGAGGCGAAGCCAAGGCTTGAGCGGATCGAGGCGGATATCCTGAACAATTTCAAAGTCCTTGGCGTGCAGGCATATCCCTTAAGCGGGGAAGAGAGACTGCAGCTGATCTATGAGACTTTTAATCAGGAAGAGGGTGAACCCTTCCATTTTTCCTATGATGAACTGCTGCATTCGGGTATGAGTACAAAGGATTTTGTTGCACCGTCCAGCTTCGTGTTCAAGGGTGGGAAGGATTTCCAGATGGGAAATACCCTTGGGGCGGCATCCTATCTGCAGATCATAGCGCCGGAGCTGACGGACCGTATGCTGGCAGAGTTCCTTGATATGGACAGGAACCTTGTGGTAAACCTGCATATCCAGTCCTTAGACCAGTTAAAGGCCATAAAGACGGTAAAAAGCAAAGTGACGGATATTGACCGTATGAAGCTGGAAGAACAGAAAAAGGCTGTGCGGAGCGGTTACGATATGGATATCATCCCTTCTGACCTGAACACTTACGGAGGGGAGGCAAAGCGTCTTTTAGAAGATTTGCAGTCAAGGAATGAGCGGATGTTCCTTGTGACAGCCCTTTTCATGAATACAGCAAAGACAAAGCAGGAGCTGGATAACGGGATATTCCAGACTGCCGGGATTGCGCAGAAATACAACTGTTCCCTGCGCAGGCTGGACTATATGCAAGAGCAGGGGCTGATGAGCAGCATCCCGCTGGGGCTTAACTTAATTCCCATTAAAAGGGCATTGACCACTACTTCAACAGCTATTTTTGTCCCTTTTACCACACAGGAGCTTTTCATGCCGGGGGAATCCTTATATTACGGGCTGAATGCCCTAAGCAACAATATGATTATGGTGGACAGGAAAAAGCTGAAGAACCCTAACGGGCTTATTTTAGGAACACCGGGTTCAGGAAAATCATTCTCCGCAAAGAGGGAAATCACCAACGCTTTTTTTGCGACACAGGACGACATCATTATCGGAGATCCGGAAGGAGAGTATTATCCTCTTGTCCATGCCCTTGGCGGGCAGGTCATCCATATATCTGCTGCAAGCCATGACTACATTAACCCCATGGATATCAACATGGACTATTCGGAGGACGATAACCCGCTGGGTGTAAAGAGTGATTTTATCTTATCTTTATGTGAGCTGATCATGGGGAGCAGGAACGGGATTGAAGCAGAGGAAAAATCCGTGATCGACAGGTGCCTTCCTATTGTCTACCGGAAATATTTTGAGAACCCTGTGCCGGAAAACATGCCTGTGCTGGGGGATTTGTACCAGCGCCTCAGAGAACAGAAGGAAGTGCAGGCACAGAGGATTGCTACTGCCCTTGAAATCTATGTGAATGGTTCGCTTAAGGTATTCAATCACCAGACTAATGTGGAGTTGGATAACCGGATTGTCTGTTTTGATATCAAGGATTTGGGGAAGCAGCTTAAAAAGCTGGGAATGCTGATTGTGCAGGACCAGGTGTGGAACCGGGTAACGATAAACAGATATTCAAACAAATCAACACGGTATTACATAGACGAGTTTCATCTCCTCTTGAAGGAAGAGCAGACAGCGGCTTATTCCGTGGAGATTTGGAAGCGTTTCAGGAAATGGGGCGGTATACCGACAGGAATTACGCAGAATATCAAA
This sequence comes from uncultured Lachnospiraceae bacterium, assembly GCA_910585715.1. Lineage (GTDB taxonomy): Bacteria > Bacillota > Clostridia > Lachnospirales > Lachnospiraceae > RGIG3040. Next base: position 5,545 of record CAJUEX010000086.1, on the reverse strand, counting down.
GATTTGCTGGCGAGCCGGGAGATTGAGAACATCTTTGAAAACTCTGACTTCATTTACATGCTGAATCAGGCGGCAGGGGACAGGCAGATACTGGCAAAACAGCTTAATATCTCCCCGCACCAGTTATCCTATGTGACAAACAGTGGGGAAGGAGAAGGGCTGATCTTTTATGGCAGCACCATTATCCCTTTCAAAGATAAATTCGACCGTTCATTGCGGCTGTATAAGCTGATGACAACCAAGCCCTCGGAGATTGGGGAAAAAAGGGAATGAGGGCAGAAGAATTATATAACAGGATATATTGCATGGACTGCATGGAGCTTCTTGCACAGATTCCGGACGGTTATGTGTCCCTGATACTTACTGACCCGCCTTATGGCATCTCTTATCAGAATAACTTCACGAAGAGAAAACACCGGGTTCTTACAGGGGATGAGGGCATGGATTACGGAAGGTTTGCGAAGGAAAGCTGCCGGATACTGAAAGAAAATTCCCATGCATATTTCTTTACCCGGTTTGACTGTTACCCTTACCATTACGAGTGCTTAAGGCAGGCGGGATTTTCCATAAAAAACTGCATGGTAGTGGAAAAGGGGACGGTAGGCGGCATCGGGGATTTGAATGGGAGCTATGCCAGCAATGCGGAATGGGTGATCTTCTGCCAGAAGGGGCGGCGTCCATTTAACCATACCACGCTTTTGGAAAACAGGAAAAAGGAGGGCGTCAGATACTGTGCAGGAAGGAATGCCGGGAAGAAATATAAAACAAGGTTCAATGCCTGCTGGTTTGGCCCGGAATACCCGAAAGCGACTTATAATTCCGTCTGGCAGAAGCAGCATGGGATATACCACCCTACCATAAAAAATGTGGAGTTCCTTTCATGGCTGATACAGATTTCCAGCCAGCCGGGGGAGCTTATATTTGACGGTTTTATGGGGAGCGGGAGCACAGCGGCTGCAGCAGCGCTGACAGGAAGGGGATATCTTGGCGCAGAGATTGACGAGGGCTATTTTGACATTGCGGAAAAACGGGCAGGGGAGGCGGTGATGGTCTATGGAGAACAGAATGCCCATAGAGGAAGCCCTTATGGCACTGGCCGGGATTGATATTCCTAAAAAGGAAATGGAAAAGGGCATACCATTTGTTTCTTTTGTTGTGAAAGAGGGAGAAGGCGCAGTTTTTATAGAGCCGCGCCCTCTTTTTGATGCTGACAGCCTTTTAATGGTGCAGGAGGCGGCAGGAGGGGAAATTTTGTACCGGGCAGATTACCTCCGGGGCGGCATAGGGAAATATGCATCAGGCGTCCTCATCTTTGGGGAGAAACCGGAAACTTTTCTTAAGCTGCTTGAAAACAATATAAACTCCGGCAATGCAAAGGCAGATACCATGGGAATTTATGGTTATCTGGAAGCACACCTTACCCTGTGCGGGCTGGAAAATCTTGCACAGGAGGAGATTGCATTTATGGGAAGGGAAGAAGCCGGGACGGAAGATTACAGGGCAGCAAACAGTTCCTATTATAAGGAAGTCCTTTCTTTTGTGGAGGCAGGACGGAGATGTTTAAATACAGGAACTTCCGGCAGGATTTCCCTGCCGCCATTCCCGAACCGAAGTAAGTTTATGGCTGAGTGGTATCGGAAACATAAAGGCAGGCGGTAAAAAATATCCGGGAATAGGACAGAAAATGGAAGGAGCTAAAATATGCGTGGACAGCATTATAGAGCAAGGGATAAAACGGTCCGGAAAATGGGCAGGGACGGGCTTACGGAAGAGAATCTCCGGAGCGGGGAAACTGTCAGGGTGGGCAGGAGAGCGGCAGACCAGCTGGCGCTTCCGAAAGCAGCAGACGATTCCATGAATTTTCAGGACAGGCGCAGCTGCAGGGCAGAAGATAAAAAAGCAGGCGGGAAACACAGGGGCGGATATTCGCCGGATTTTAAAAGGCCGGATAATAGTGGGGCAGGAGGTACACAGGCTGATTTTTATCAGGCAGATATGGAGAAAACAGAGCCTTACAGAGAAGATACTGGAGATACAGAAAACTATGGGGAAAATGGGCAGGCTATGTGTCCCGAAGCGGAAAATATCCCGGAAGCAGATGCCGGGATAAAGGAAGGAAGTGGAAGGCAGGTTCCGGCACAACCTTCTTATAGAGGTTCCGTCAGGAGAAAAAATTATATCCCGGAGCCGCTGGCGGCACGTAACCGCAGGAATGTGAGGAACTCGCGGCAGGGAAAAGATTTTCATACAGAGACGGAATTCCCGGGTAATACATCGGAAAATACATCAGACACGGGCTCAGGCAGTATGCCGGATATGGCGGCTGCCTGTGAAGATACAGGCACAGTGCAGAATGGGCAGGGGTATCCTTCCCGTATGGAAAATATCAGGGAAAAACCAGCAGGAAGGAATGGGGATTCCGGTACAGAAACAGAAGCGGATCAGGACAGTTCCCGAAGCCGGAGAAAAAAGCAGGTATATGACCATGCGCGGAAGGGGAAAGAGCGGAAAAAAACGGAAGAGGGAAAAGCGGCTTCTGTCAGGAGGGAAGAGGAGCGCCATATGGGAAACCGGTTATCGGCAGGGCAGGCGCTTCAGATTTCCAAGAAAGATGTGGAGAAAAAGAACAGGCGTGAGCGGCTGTATAAAGAACAGAGAAAAAAGGATTCCCGCATTAACTTTGACAAAGAAGGGGGCATGGTTCGCGGGGCGGGCATGAGGCTGGCAGGAAGGGCGGCGGCTAAAACTGCCTCGCTGGCAGTTTCCTCCTTTACAGATGACGGGGCAGACGGACAGCAGGAAGATATGGAAACGGAAGTGATGCATGGCACAAAACGGGCAGGGGAGAGGACGCTGCGCTATGCCATGCGCCAGTCCAGCCGCCGGATGCAGAAAAGGAACCGTCAGGCAGGGGAAGGGATTTTGGAAGCTGACAGGAAAAAGGAGTTAAGGAAATTTTACCAGAAGCGGCGGAATAAAAAAGCCTGCGCAGAGGCAAAGCGGGGAGAAAAGACAGCGGAAGGAGCTGCAAAAGCAGCGGGCGGATTTTTTGGGAAAGTGAAGAGCATTGCGGCAGATGTTTTCAGGAATAAAAAGGGCCTGCTCATTGCAGCGGTTACAATCTTATCAATATTTTTATTCTTTTCCGCAGGGCTTTCCAGCTGCGGCGCCATGGTGCAGGGGACTTCTTCTGCTTTTATCGGGACTACATACCCCAGCGAAGAGGAAGATATCTATGATGCGGAAGCAGGATATAAGGAACTGGAAGAGGCGTTGGACGAGCAGATATGCAGCATGGAGGCTGCCCATCCAGGCTATGACGAGTACCGCTGCCAGGTGGACGAGATCGCCCACAATCCTTACCAGCTAATCTCTTTTCTCACTGTGTTATATGAGGAATTTACCTATGGCCAGATAAAAGATATCCTTCCAGAACTGTTTGAGGAGCAGTACCGCCTTACGGTGGGGGAACTTACAGAAATACGTACAAGGACAGAAACCCAGACGGTGATTGATCCATTGACAGGGGAAGAAACGGAAACAGAGGTGGAAGTGGAGTATGAATGGCACGTCCTGTGTATCTGCCTGACCAACAAAGGGTTCGATACGGTGGCAAGGGACAGGCTGACGCAGGAACAGGAAGAACTTTACACTGCCTATAACCTTACTTATGGGAACAGGAGTTATCTGTTTGATATAGCAGGGATTCCAACGGAAAGCATTGGTGGGGCCGGTTATGAAATTCCGGAGGAAGCCTTATCGGATGAGCAGTTTGCCCGTATGATACAGGAAGCAGAAAAATATCTGGGAAGGGCTTATGTCTGGGGCGGCGCTTCGCCGGAGACAGGCTTTGACTGCTCCGGGTTTGTGAGCTGGGTCATCAACAACAGCGGGAATGGCTGGGACGTGGGCAGGCAGACTGCAGAGGGGCTCAGGGGAAGCTGTGCAGCAGTGTCCCCTTCAGAGGCAGAACCCGGCGACCTGATATTTTTTCAGGGAACCTATAACACTTCCGGGGCAAGCCATGTGGGGATCTATGCCGGGAATGGAATGATGATCCACGCGGGCAATCCAATTAAATACTCTAACATCAACACCCCGTACTGGCAGGGGCATTTTTTATCCTATGGAAGGATAGGCTGAAATGGCTGCCGGAGTAACAATTATTATTCATAAAGTTACAAAAATGATTGATAAATTGCAGATATTTATCAGAAATGAGGCAGGAGATGAACACAAAACTAAACAGGATTTTAGATGAGATTAAAAGGGCAGAGGAAAAGATCGCCGCATGGCAGGGGCATTTAGAGGAGTTGAATATCAGGAAAAAGCAGCTTGAAGATGCGGAGATTATTAAGAGTATCCGTTCCATGAAGCTGGACAGCCGGGAGATGCTTGCGTTTCTGGAAAATATCCAGAATGGCACAGTAGCGGTCCGGGAGGAGCAGTCCGGGCAGGCTGCAGGGCAGGACGGAGATATGCAGGAAGAAACAGAAAATATCGGGAAGCCGGAAAAAGCGCCGGCAGGAAGAGAGGACAGGGGAAATGAAGAGAAAGATTAGGAATCTGGCAGCAATGCTTATGGTGATGGCAACGGTTTTGTTATCAGGGACAATGACAGCATATGCTTATGTGGACGAATCAGCGGAGGCGGAGCCGGAGACTGTCATCATGGAGGAAACACCGGAAGAGACGGAGTCTACGCCTTTTTCGGTGGCAGGGAACGGGGAGCTTCTGGACGACATCACCGATGATGAAACAAAGCAGTTCCTTACCGTCCAGACAAAGAACGGGAATACCTTTTTCATGGTCATAGACCGTTCCAGAAATTCGGAGAATGTCTATATGCTCTCACTGATTGATGAGTGTGACCTGGCTGAATTTATAGAGGAAGAGAAAGCAGAGCCGGTGGAGGAGAAGCCTGAGGTAATCGTGGAAGAGCCAAAGACGGAGCCTGTGCAGGAAGAACTCCAGCCCCAGCCGGAAAAAGGCGGCATGGGAATGGGAGCGTTATTAACTATTATCCTTTTAGGGGCTGGCGGCGTGGGCGGCTATTACTATTTTAAGATATTGAAGCCGAAGCGTGAGGAAGAGGAAGCGGAGAGCGAAGACCTTGAGTTTTATGACGGGGGCGCTTATGTCAATGAGGATCAGGAAAACGGGCAGGAAGAGGAAGAAGACGAAGAATAGCAGGAGGCGGCAGGTATGTTTTTAGTTATTGGTGAGAAACCCAGCGTCGCACAGGCGCTGGCAAAGGTATTGAAAGCAGAAAAGAAAGAGGACGGGTATCTTGTCGGGGAGGGCTGCCTTGTGAGCTGGTGCTTCGGGCATCTGGCAGAATACGCATCCCCGGAAAGCTATGATGAACGTTATGCAAAGTGGGATTTTAACGACCTCCCCATTATCCCCAAGGAGTGGGAGCTTACTGTTGCAAAGGATAAAAAAGGGCAGCTTGCCATTTTAAAGAAGCTACTCCGCAGGAAAGACCTCTCCTATGTGGTCAATGCCTGTGACGCAGGCCGGGAAGGGGAGCTTATCTTTAAGC
>CAJUEX010000085.1 GCA_910585715.1 uncultured Lachnospiraceae bacterium | reverse complement strand
CGGGGAGCCCGTCCCGGAGCCTGCTTTGAAAGCTGCCGTCTTAAAATTGATTTCCATGCATATGGATGGAATTGGGTTTACGTAAGAAGAAAATTGTGGCATGATAAAAGCAGAAACAGATTGAAAACAGAATCAGAGGGGATGGAATGAAAAACAGAATGAAAAAGCTTACAGGAATTTTTGCAATGGTTTTTTTGACAGTATTACTTATTGGCACGGCGGTATTTGTCGGAATACGGATTTATAAAAATGCAGAGGAACCAAAGGTTTCTGAAACTATCAATCAGCAGCTTTATAAACCGGAAATAGATGCGTCCAAACTGGTGAATGAGGTGCTTCCCCCGAAAGAAACGGAAGCAAAGATGCCGGACGGCGGCAGCCGGATGGATGATGCGCCGCAATTTGAGGGAAAGTATGGAGAAATTCTGGCAGACCCGGAGCGAATGAGGGAAGAGCGTATTTTTGCAAAAGAGGCGGCAGGCGAAGAGGAAGTGGTTCTGGCTTTTGCCGGAGACGTATGCTTTGATGAAAATTACTCCAATATGTATTATTTATCTCAAAGGGGCGGAGATATCAGAAAATGTCTTTCGGAGGATTTGTATAAAGTGATGACGGAAGCGGATATTTTTATGGTGAACAATGAATTCACTTATACTACAAGGGGGGAGCCCCTTGCGGAAAAGGCTTTTACCTTCAGGAGTAATCCCGATAATGCCGGGATTCTTAAAGATATGGGAGTGGACATTGTATCTCTGGCCAACAACCACGCTTACGATTATGGGGAAATTTCGCTTTTGGATACCCTGGAAACAATGGAAAAGGAAGAAATGCCCTATGTGGGGGCCGGAAGAAATCTGGAAGAAGCAGGAAAACCGGTTTACTTTATCTGCAATGACATCAAAATTGCAATTTTGTCAGCAACACAGGTGGAAAGGCTGGATAATCCGGATACAAAAGGCGCTACAGAAAGCAGTCCCGGAGTTTTCCGGTGCTGGGGGAACCAATTGGATAATCTGCTGGAAAATATAAAGGAAGCTAAAGCTAACAGCGATTTTGTTGTGGCATACATACACTGGGGAACGGAAAATACGGATGAACTGGATTGGGCACAGACCTATCAGGCGCCATTGATTGCAGAGGCCGGGGCGGATGTGATTATAGGAGGGCATACTCATTGCCTGCAGGGAATTGATGTGATAAATAGCGTGCCGGTTATTTACAGCGTGGGGAATTTCTGGTTTAATTCCAAGAACCTGGATTCCTGTATTGTAAAGGTGAATGTGGATAAACAGGGGCTTAAATCCTTCCGGTTCATTCCGGCAAAAACGGAAGGGTGCAGGACGTTTCTGCCGGAAGAACAGGAGAAAAAACGGCTTATGGATTATATGCGGGAGCTTTCGCCCAATGTGAGCATGGATGAGAACGGGATTGTGAAGTGGTAATATGCGAAAGCGACAGGTTCGGTCTGCCTTGAAAATAGCAGCTGTTTTTGCTATACTGTGCTTGTTTCATATTAAGTGCCGGTTGAGAAGCAAAAGGAATTTTGTTTCTCAACCTGAAATTTATGAAAACATCTATATAAATAATGTAAAAATAAATGCAAGGATAAATAGGAAAAAGGAGTATATGGAAGAGAATTTAGTAAAAATAGCAAAACGCGAGAATAACACAAAAAGAAATTATCTGGTAGTGAACCCATTGCAGGGGAAACATGTTCCCGTTTCCCCGTCAAAGGCTTTGGAATTGTTTCAAAGGCTTGCCGATACCGTGAAGGATAAATACACGGGAGAGAGGTTATTACTGATTGGATTTGCTGAAACGGCTACTGCTATTGGGGCGCAGGCGGCAATCACATTAGGAACAAAATATATACAGACAACACGAGAGAGCATACCCGGTGTGGAATATCTGTTTTTTTCAGAGGAGCACAGTCATGCAACTGAACAGAAGTTAGTGAAAGATGATATTGATAAGATAATCAATCAGATTGATCGGATTGTTTTTGTTGAGGATGAAGTAACTACGGGAAACACAATCATGAACATAATCCGGATTATGCGAAATGAATACCGGAATGAAATCAGATTTGCTGTTGCTTCCATTCTAAACGGCATGACGGATGAATATCTTAAGTCATATGAGGCGGAAAAGATAGATCTTCATTATCTGGCTAAGACAGATCACTCTGATTATGGGCTGGTTGCAGATACCTTTGCCGGAGATGGACAGTATATAGAGGCTGATGCCGGTGCAACAGATGAGATTCCCGTTATTTCCATCGGCGGCTTTATGAATGCCAGGCGGCTGGTTGAAGCAAATGATTACGAAAAGGCATGCAGCAATCTGGCAGATGAAGTGCTTCATAAAATAACAATATGTAAGGGAGAAAGCGTGCTGGTGGTGGGTTCGGAAGAATTTATGTATCCTGCATTATTGCTGGGCAGTAAAATTGAAAGAATGGGATGCGATGTAAAGTGCCACTCTACCACCAGAAGCCCAATAGCTGTCAGCAAAGAAGCAGACTATCCATTACACTGCCGGTATGATTTATATAGTCTTTATGATTCTGATAGAAAGACGTTTCTTTACGATATTTGCTTATATGATGAGGTTATTGTCATCACGGACTCGGAGCTTTCTGAGAAGAAAGGCTTGGGAACATTGCTGAAAGCACTGGGCAGTAAAAATAAAAAAATATCGGTTGTCAGGTGGTGTTAGTTTGAGAAGTTCATATAAGGAAGAGGATGTTCTGCTGCTTTTAAAAGACATAACAGGCTTGGTGGAACCTCAATCAACAGAGGAAAGAGAAAAGCTTATTCAGGCAGGAAGGCATTATAGTGAAATGCTTCCTATAGAATATGTTCCGACAGAAAGGTACATGCAGGTATACCGGGAAGCGCTTGAAAACTATGCAAAGCCTGTAGCGCTGGCTGTGGGAAGGCTTGCAGATAAAATTATAGAAAAGAAAGGGAAAGATATTGTATTGGTCTCATTGGCAAGGGCAGGAATACCGGTTGGTATTTTAGTAAAAAGATATATAGCCAGAAAGTATGGGATTTGTACACCTCATTATTCGATTTCCATTATTCGTGGAAAAGGAATTGATAATAATGCTATGAAGTACCTGTTAAGCAATTATAAGCCCCAGCAGCTTTTATTTGTGGATGGCTGGATTGGGAAAGGCGCCATTTTAAATGAACTTAAGAAAGAGGTTGCCGCATATGAAGGTGTGCTGCCGGACATAGCTGTCATTGCAGACCCTGCTAATGTAACGGAATTATGCGGTACGCATCAGGATATTCTTATTCCCAGTTCCTGTTTAAACAGTACGGTTTCAGGTCTGGTAAGCAGGACTTTCTTAAGAGACGGTATTATTGGGGAGAATGATTTTCACGGTGCGGTTTATTATGGTGAACTTCAGGAAGCGGATTTGTCCTACGAATTCATTGAGGCTATTGAAAGAGAATTCGGGATGGACTCTGATATTGATGAAGAGCCCGTATCCGGATTTGGAATTGATGAGGTAAAACAGATTGCAGATGCTTTTGGCATTGCTGATATTAATCTGATTAAGCCGGGGATCGGAGAAGCCACCAGAGTCCTGCTCAGAAGAGTTCCATGGAAGGTTCTGATTGATGAACGCTATAAGGCTGATCCGCAGTTAAGTCATTTGGTGCGCCTGGCAGAAGAGAAAAGGGTTCCGGTGGAATATTATCCGCTTAAGCATTATAAATGCTGCGGAATAATAAAGAAACTGTCCGATGCTTAGAGAAGCATATGCCGGTAAAGTATAATTATTAATCAATCATTAACAATCATAAAAAATATCTAAAGTGTGCATATGGAAAATAAATATGTGATATAATTCCGTTATTAGGTCATCTTGTGCATTGCATAAGCGGGCGAAGAACAATATAAAACAGGGAGGGACTTGAAAATGGATATGTTTGAAAAGGCTACAAAGGCAGTTAAAGAAGTAGGTGAAAACGTAATTGATTCAGCTAAAAGCATCGGAACATCTATTTACAGTACATCAAAGGGACAAAGCGAACTGGCTGGGATGAAGGTTCAGAAATCAGTGTTGGAAAAGAAAATGCAAGAGTCCTATGCAGAAATTGGAAAGAGATATGTGAGCTACATAAATGCAGCGGATGCCAGCGATGCATTTGATGTTTCAGATGTGCTTGAAGCCATGCAGCCGGATCTGGACAAGCTTGCAGAGATAAACGCAGCCCTAGAAGAAAAAGAATTGAATGCAAAGAAAGAGGAAGAAGAGCGCAGGCAGAAGAGAGCTCAGGATGATTTTGACAGGGAAAAGGCAAAACTGGATAAAGCGTTAACAATGGATATCATTTCTCAGGAGGAGTATGCAGAGAGGCTTGCGGTTGTCCAAAAAAAGCTGGATAATTACGAACAGCTTAGAAAAATCGATATGCAGCTTCAAATGGGTATTATTTCCAGGGAAGAGCATAGTGATAAAGTAAACAGAATATTAGGATAGCTTAAAAAGAGCAGGATCTTAAAAGGGTACCTGCTCTTATTTGTTTTAATCTCTTATTCCAAAGGCTTCGGCAAGCAATAGTGTCTGCCGTGCCCAATTGCCATGGACCTTATACTCATCCATTCGTTCCTTTGCAAAATTGCCGGACACGAATGAATTTGAGTTCCTGTTCCAGTTCAGTATTGCCTGTGCATCGTTGAAATCAGATTTTAAAACCTGATAGGCATTATTTATAACCGGAATCTGGTTTGGATGTATGGCTGTTTTTCCGGTAAAGCCGCAGAGCCTGTCATCCTGTATCTCCTGTATCAGCCCCTTTTCCCAATGATTACCGGAATAGTATTCCCATACGGGCCCTGAAACAACATAGTCCATGCCATAGACGGTTATGATGTCGGAAAAAATATTTGATATGGGTCTTATTTGGTGAATTGACTCATCGGAATGTCGCCTGAAACCGAAAATATGGCACAAATCATTTCCGCCTACACGGATATTCAGCACCAGCTCCTCTATGGGTGACAGCATGTCCTTTAGCTGATAGAGGATATGGATGCGATTTCTCGGATCGATTATGGAAGAGCTTTCATATATGGGCATCATATATACTTTTTTCGATACCTGTTCGTTCACCTTTATGATTTCCTGAATATAGGAGCCGGCATTATCAGGCGTAAATTTTGGTATAATGTAGCCAGTGATGATTTCCATGCTGCTTCCGAAAGCTTTTGTCAATCGTCCGATCTGCTCGGGATTTCGTATGCGGATAAATATTTTGGGCAGATAGAAATGCTGTGTCTGAGAACAGAAGAAAATTTGATTTATAGATGCAATCAAATCCTGTTCGGCTTCTGAAACAAAATCGTCATTGATAGTGTCTTCCAGACACAATGCCAATGAAAATTGATTACCGAATTTTTCATTGACAATGGAATCCGCAATTGTTTTTTTGTTGGCCGGGCAATAAAGAAGTGGCCCGACACTGTAATAAAGAATACTGTTTTTCAAATGTTATTCCCCCCCCTGGTAAAACATTCTGCATCCTTAAAAATGGATAGCCAAAGTTGATTATACCACTCTTTTATTTAAAAAGATAGATTACATATCATATATGTGATAAAATAATGTCATAATCGGGTCTTTTGAAATTTGAACGGAGGATCCGGAAGCCGGCAGAACTGCCGCTAAAATACAAGCTGGTATGAGTTTACAAAGGTGGTGCAGCCTTGATGGGAGCAAAAATTATATTTAGACACAACATAATGGCGATAGAGTCCATTGAGACATTCCTGAGTGTCAAGGGGGGATTTCACAATGGTTTGCGGGATGTATATTTTGTCAGGGGCATTGGAGAGCCGTTAAACCTTGTGGAGATGATAAATGATGTGGACAAAAAGATGGGAATGGAAATGGCGAATAACCGATTGAAATATGTCCGCATGAATTCATTGCCTAAAATAGTGGAGGCAGATGATGCCTTGTATTATTCAAACATTTATGAACAGTGGAAAAAAGGGGAACCGTTTGTCTTGAAAAATATTCCGGTCAGCGGGGAGCTGGAGAAAGTATTGAATGAGGCTTATGGGATGGTAATAGAGAGCTTTGTAAAATCAAAGGCTGCAGCTTCGGATTCCATGATCAAGAATTTTGCCGCCAAGATAATGTACTGGCTGGACACTGCCACGGGAGATTCCTTGTCCGGATGGAGTGAAAGAGGATGTATAAAGGTCATTGCTGACAACATCATTAAGGAACAGGAATATTTGTTTTTCTATTTTCTGACTTTGCTTGGGTGTGATGTGCTTCTTATTGAAAACAAGTGCGATGTGAATGCTCCGGATTCTCTTAAAAGCCTGTCTGCCCCGCTTCCGTTAGGAAGCTTTGGGAATGCCAGCCCGGGAGCCTGCATACCTTATGCTCCGCCAAAGGCTGACAGCGTAAAACGAAAGGAAGAAAAGAGCGGCGGACAGATGGACGTACATAGTCAGCCCAATAAAGTAATCCTCCCTGAAAGACCTGACAGGCAGAAGGGGGCAGTTCTCAATGTAAACGTACAGCGGGCTGTAACTGCTTCATCAAGGATTAATGCGCTGCAGGGAGAAAATCAGGAAAAGACCTTTGAGGAGCTTGCCAGACTTGCTTCATCAATCGTCCTGATAGCAGTTCGAGACCAGAAAGGAGAGGTTTTGGGAACCGGTTCCGGAATTATGATAGGACGGGGAGGATATATTCTGACCAACAATCATGTGACGGCAGGCGGGAGTTCTTTTTCTGTAAGGATAGAGGATGATGAAGAGGACTATGGCACCGATGAAATCATAAAATACAATTCAGTTACCGATTTGGCAGTAATCAGAATCAGCAGGGAGCTGAATCCCCTTCCCATATACAGGGGCAGCAGGAAATTGGTCAGGGGACAAAAAGTAGTGGCAATAGGAAGCCCGCTGGGACTGTTCAATTCGGTTTCGGATGGAATCATCTCCGGCTTCCGTAATATTAACAATGTGGATATGATACAGTTTACTGCGCCTATTTCCCATGGAAGCTCAGGCGGCGCACTTCTTAATATGCAGGGGGAAGTGATCGGCATCAGCACTGCCGGGATTGACAGCGGGCAAAATATAAATCTGGCTATCGGATATGAAAGCATATTGTTGTTTGCAAATGGTTTTCTTGATTGATGTCTGATTGTGTGGCATAATGTCAAATTCTCAAGTAGTTTGGCTTGAAAAGAAAGTACTAATATGATATACTTTTTCGCATAAGTTTTATATATGATAGGTAATTGCGAAACTCGTTAAGCACGTTCGTAATCTTGATGAAAAACAAG
>CAJUEX010000084.1 GCA_910585715.1 uncultured Lachnospiraceae bacterium | reverse complement strand
CGGTAACGAATCCCGTGGGGGAAAATCCATTTCATGAACCGGAGGATTGGGAAGCATTTCAGGCGGAGTTGATACGATGCAGCGAAGAACTTTGTCCGGGAAGGGTGTCGAACCTCACTTTTGAAAAGAGTTATTTGGAGGATGGCTGCGACCTGTACGGGTACTCTTTTGAATATGATACAGGGGAAGAAATTCTTCAATATGTGGATTTTTTTAAGTTTGGCAAAGCCAATATGTCGGAAGTAATCGGCGTGCGTCAGCAGGAGCCCAATACTGTGCTGGTGAATACCGTCCGCTATATGGCGGCTAGTTTTACCGATTACGGCGGCAAGCCGGGCATGGGCTGGGGCGGTGGCGCAGTTCCCAACGTAGGTGCGGGTAAATGGGAGTATCCTTACCTTCACAATCTGTTTGAGGCGGCCAGGGAGCAATTTGGGACAGGCAATTGAAGAAGGTATTGCGATTGAAGAAATAGGGGAGAAAGCAAGCACAGCTTTATTGCACCCTCATGGCACATGAAATGTGTTTGATGGCTGTTGAGCTCTCCTTCGTGACGGAATGATAAGCCATAGTGTAATGGGAGGAAACCGATATGGGAATACAGGAATACTTGCAAAGCCTGTTAAATGACGAACTAAGAGAAATAAAATACAGATACAGGGAAAAAATAGCAGCGGACATTAAAGACAGAATGTGCTCTCTGCTATCCGGATGGGATGAGGAAGAGTTCAGGAAGACAGTTTTATTTGTGACAGATGAGGAAGCATTGTTTTATGAGCCGGATGCGCCCGAGGATGTAAAAAGATTTGTTGTTGCAACAATCAGGAACAGCATGTTGGAGATAGCGGCAAGCGTTAACTGCGTTCAGTTCAAAATGCCGGAGTCTTTGTCAGATGAAACAATAAGAAACGTTACGTCAAGTGCAATTATGTATTTTAAGAAATGTGACTTTTGTGCCTTGAAGGAAGAAAATCTTAAGGGCGGCGCATAATCGTACAAAAGATTTGCTTTACAATATACAAAACAGAAAAGGAATACCTGCATTGTTAAAAGAAAAGCTGGAAGAATGTGCCGGTATTTATGGAGTGGGGAAATAAACCTGTGAAATCGAAAACTATGTTCCAGTATGCTTAGCCATTTTAGCTATTTCTATTCTGATTCCAGTATGCTTAATAGCAGGCTGCTACTATATTTGCGGATGAATGTTTTCCTCAGGTTCAAAAAGGATTTGAGGGCGTTTGTTTATCTTTAATATAGGAAAAATAAAAAATTATATAGACGCAGTGCGTGACAGGTGATATAATTCATGAGAAGGAGAAATAATAATGGATGAAAAAGAACAATTGATAAGGCTAAAGGAAGAAAGTGGACTTAATTGGAAAGAATTTTCAGCATATTTTGACATACCTTATCGAACTGTACAAGACTGGGAACATGGAAAAAGAAAAATGCCTCCATATCTGCTTCGTCTTATGGAATATAAGTTAAAGACGGATAAGATGGTTAGGGAGAAGGAGAAATAAATGGATAGTAGCTTATTTTATATAAATTTTGAACCAGATGATGAACAGAGGGAATTTATTGATAAGGTAAAAGAAGCAACAACAGACAATATAAATCCGGTTTATGTTGTTAGAAAACCCATCATTGAAAAAAAGACTGACTATGAATATAAGAATGCATTTGTGATACTCGTTCCAAAGCATAAGATTATGTTTTTTAATTTTGGTAAAGATGAAGATATGTTTGATGAATATGTAGAAGATTTTATCGAAGATATCGGGTATATTGCAAAGAAGTATGAATTCTTAAAATTGATTGGGCGTCCAAGGCAATGGAGAGAAAAGTTTGTTGTTAAAATCGATAAGAATGAGTGTATGAAAAGTACATTTAATCTGTTGATGGAAGAAAACCAAATAAAAGATGAGGAATTGATTCGAAAGGGAGAAATTCTAATATCGTTAGCAACAGGCAGTATAAATGAAGCAGAAAGATTGGGAGAAGGGGTTCCGGATAATATTCTGGATCAAATAAAAAGAAAAATTATTTTGTTTGATGGAGAGCAGACAAAGTTTGTTTTTGATGAGCCGGTGAAAAGGCGAATTACTATTCAAGGATTAGCCGGGACCGGAAAAACAGAATTATTGCTGCACAAAATTAAAGAATTATATATATCTGCTGATGATAACAGAATTGCTTTTACGTGCCATAACGAAATTCTTGCGGATAGTTTACGTAAGCGTGTGCCAGAATTTTTTAATTTTATGAAGGTTGAGGAACAGATAAAATGGAATGAAAGACTTTGGGTTATGAGAAGCTGGGGAACGCAGTCAAATTGTAACTCAGGCGTATATAGTTATATATGTCATTATTATAACATACCTTTTAGCAGATTTTCTTATAGTACAACGTTTGATGCTATTTGTAAAACAGCTTTATATAATCTTAATATGCTTGAATACTTTGAATGTTGTTTTGATTATATATTGATTGATGAAAGTCAGGATTTTTCAGAGGGATTTTTCAAATTATGTGAAAAGGTATCGAAGAAGTGTGTTTATGTGGCCGGAGATATTTTTCAGGATATTTTTGAAAATAAGTCTTTAAGCGTTGTTAATCCAGATTTTTTGCTAAATAAATGTTATAGAACTGACCCAAGAACATTAATGGGAGCACATGCAATTGGAATGGGATTGTTTGAAAAAAAATTGCGCTGGTTAAAGGATGAAGAGTGGGAAGCTTGTGGATATGATATTAAAAAAGAGAAGGGAATTGTGGAACTTCATAGAAAGCCATTAAAAAGATTTGAGGATATTGATACTGATTCAACAAATGGCATTGAGTTAATTCAGGTTAATGAAAAGGAATACTTAGATACAATAATGTCCATTATTGGAGAGATTAGGCAAAAGAATCCCACCGTTCTTCCGGATGATATTGGGATTATGTTTATGGAAAATGTAGATAGAAATTATAAATTAGCCTCTGATTTACAATTTTGGATAAAGGAGAAATTTGATTGGGATGTAAATATCGGATATGAAACGAAAGAAAAAAGGAAAGGAGCACTTTTCGTTAGTAATAGAAATAATGTAAAGGGGTTGGAATTTCCATTTGTTATCTGCATTATGCAAGGCACGTTAACAGATGATTTCCAAGTAAGAAATTCCGTTTACATGATGTTAACGCGCTCTTTTTTGACATCTTATTTTGTTGTACCATTAGCAAACAAGTCTTTGGAAACTCTTTTATCGGGAATACGATTTGTTAATAGGAAAGGTTTTTTAAAAGTTGTCGAGCCTTCTGAAGAAGAAAAAGCTAAATTATATAATGCAATTATTAACAGAAAGAACGTTCATAAATCACAGTATGAATTAGTGGAAGAAATTATGGATGAATTAGGAGTGAATAAAAAGGATAGAAAAAAAATTCATCAAATTGTTGAAGTAATGTGTAATAAGGAAACTGATAAAGAAAAGCTCTACGATGTAATCCAGACAAATTATGCACTAATGGAGTAAATATGAAAAAAGAAATAAGCTATAACATGGGAAAAAGAATTTTTGAAATGGCCAGCAGACCACTACGAAGCAAGCAAGAAGTTATTTTATTATTACTTTATACAATTAGAATGTTTGACGTAGATGAATTGATATCGGAAAGTAAAAGTGTAAAAGTTGCTATTTCTATTAATAAAATGAACCGGATTTTTTATATTTTAGAAAGCAAGATTTTTTCCATGCAATTTCCATTTTATTTAGAAATTACAGGGGAGAAGATTAGCAGGATATATGATATGAAAACCGGTCTGAATATGGATTCAATGTTATTATCAACGCTTATAGGCATATTTGAAAAAACCAAAACAAACAATTACTCATTTGACAATTTTTTTGATGAAATAGTACATAGTGAAAATAATTTGCAAAATGTTAATATGGAACAATTGTGGGAGATAGTAAAATTTATTTCTACTTATGATTTAGGATATTTGAGATATGATTATGATAAAGAGCATCAAAATGGACTATTACATCCTGTGAATCATTTAGATGTTTATTTGGACACGGCTGCAACATGCAAAATAGGGTTAGAAAAACCAATAGATTATGAGGTGTTAAAGGATATTCTGGATACTACAACAAATTGTTGTTTTTTGAAGATATAGAAATATTAAAGGTGCATTATTAAATTTTCTACTGTTGTAGTGAAAAAATTTTCTACCACAAGTAGAATGACAATATCTGATTTTTATGGTAAAGTACCATTAGAAAGAGAAAAGCGGTGGCATAAGTCCATCGGGAAAGGATATCATATCATGTTTAAAATCGATGCTGCAAACTATTATATAAGTGAACAATATTCATCAGCCCTGCTCATAGAAAAGAGTGAACAGAGTCTTGTTAGTGTGCGCTTATATAGGATAAGCAGAATGCGGGAATGAACATGATTGTATGAGATAGATGTCAGCGTAAGCTTTGACAACATCATAATTTCATGGATGAATTTTTAAAGCCGCTTATCTTGTATAGGATAGGCGGTTTTTTATGCAGGTATATATTGTAATCCACACATATGTCAATGCAGATGTATGTTTATGTAGAGATATAGATATATGTTAAATGCAGATATATGTGCAGAGCCGGCTCAATTGTACAGCACCGGTTTTGAAAATCGGCATTCCGAAAGGATATCCGGGTTTAAGTCCCGGGCTCTGCGCTTTGCACTGTTTATAGGATAAAAAAAGTATTTTAGAAAAGGAAGGTAAATAACATGTTAGAGATTAAAGGAAAGGTAAATACAGCCCTCTGCTATGCAAAAATAGTGGAGGATGAAGCAATAGAGCAGATTCGCCGAATGTGCGACTATGATTTTACAGAAGGAAGCAGAATCTGCATTATGCCGGATGTACATGCAGGCAAGGGCTGCACCATTGGAACAACTATGACGGTGACAGATAAAGCAGTACCTAATATTGTAGGCGTGGATATTGGCTGCGGCATGTATACCGTGAATCTGGGAAAGGATTCCATTGACTTTGAAAAACTGGATGAGGCCGCCCATTTCGTACCATCGGGAATGCATGTGTGGGAAGGGCGTATGGAGCGTTTTGACCTTACCGGCATGAAATGCTACAGAAGCCTGAAAAATACCAAATATCTGGAGAGAAGCCTTGGCACCCTTGGAGGCGGAAACCATTTTATTGAAGTGGATGTGGCAGAGGATGGCACCAAGTATCTGATAATTCATTCAGGCAGCCGGAATCTTGGAAAACAGGTGGCGGAAATTTATCAGCAGTTAGCAATCGAGCTGCATTCCGGCAAAGAGGAATATTTTAAGAAAAGGGATGAACTGATTGCCTCCTATAAGGCAGCAGGCCGCAGAAAAGAAATCCAGGGTGCCCTGAAGGAGCTTACATGGGAGCACAGGGACTGCATGATTCCGGATGACTTATGCTATCTCTATGGAACTTATTTTGAAGATTACTTACAGGATGTGGAATTATGCCAGCGTTTTGCCAGACGAAACCGTGAGAGGATTGCAGAAGTGATTTTGGAACGTACAAAAATGGCAGGAGGAGAAGCATTTCATACCATTCACAATTATATCGATACAGAGGAAATGATTTTGAGAAAGGGCGCAATTGCAGCCCATAAGGGAGAAAAGGTGCTGATTCCCATTAATATGAGGGATGGAAGCGTCCTTGCTGTCGGAAAAGGCAATCCGGACTGGAATTATTCCGCACCCCATGGCGCGGGAAGGCTGATGTCCCGGACAAAAGCAAAGGAGTCCTTATGCATGGATGAATACAAAAGCGCCATGGAAGGGATTTATACAACCTCTGTAAATGAAGCCACCCTGGATGAAGCGCCCATGGCATATAAATCACTGGATGATATTATTGATGTAATCCGGGAATCCGTGGATGTAATTGATATTATGAAACCAATATATAATTTTAAGGCATCAGACTAGAAGAAATATGTTCTGGTCTGTGCCGGAACAGGAGGAAAAAAATGGTCACAATGCCGGCTATCGATATGGTAAAGACAGGAAGGAAAATTGCAGATTTACGGAAGTCTGCAGGCATGACGGTAAAGGAGCTGCAGGATATATTCGGGTTTGCAACTCCAAATGCAATTTACAAGTGGCAGCATGGGACGGCAATGCCTACTTTGGATAATCTGGTGATTCTGGCAGCAGTATTTGGGGTGGCAATGGATGAGATTATTGTAATTGCAGATGGCATGTCGCTGCAGATGGGAGCATGAAATATATTAGAAAGTTAAAAGAAGGTAAGAAAAGAAAAAGGCGCTGTTGCATGAATTTTTTTATTATTTATGCAGCAGTCCTAAAGGGTCCCTTGGTCTAGAGGTCAGGACATCGCCCTTTCAAGGCGAAGGTGTCGGGTTCAAGTCCCTCAGGGATCATGGTGATGTTGAGGCTTCTGATGATTAAGGCGGAAGGGAAATGTCACAGGCTGGTGATAGCAGTGTAAGTTATTAGGTTATATTTGGGCAGGTAAGTCTAGCGGCGAAGACGGCGGACTGTAAATCCGTTACATAAGAAACATCGTTGGTTCGAGTCCAACCCTGCCCAGTTCCTACGTCCCTTTATCCAAATCCCCCTCTCAAACCATTGACAAATCTCTATCCCGCTCCTAAGATGGAAACATGAACAAAAGTCTTATTTATTTTCCCAAAACTGCAACCCCATTTAAACAGAATAAAGAATATAGAGAAATCCCGCCATCTATCCCTGAACTATCTAAGTACA
Source organism: uncultured Lachnospiraceae bacterium (assembly GCA_910585715.1). GTDB lineage: Bacteria > Bacillota > Clostridia > Lachnospirales > Lachnospiraceae > RGIG3040. The sequence continues at coordinate 1,653 of CAJUEX010000084.1, read as the reverse complement.
TCCGCTGCTTTTGGGGAAGTGAGAAGCCATATGTAAAAACAGCAAAAGCTTCCGAAGCAGATATAGTCATACCGGATACCTGCGTGGATATTATTTATAGGATAGATTACTTGGAAAATACTGTTGTCAGCGGATTTTGCGGAATGAATGATACAAGCTTTTGGGCAAGGGATGAGCTTGCTTTAGGACATTTGATGTCTACGTTTGCAATTCGTTTTTATGGATGGGGAGCTTATGCGTTTTCGGAGGATGGCATGAAGAATACTTTAAATGGATTTTTTGATGTTCAATCCAGATTCAGGTGGCTGGACCTTGCATTGAAGACACGGCTGTGGGAGGTTGATACGTTGGCTGGGAGGGTAAGCCTTGTGGAGCATTTGTTTTGTAAATATATTTCGGACCAGGGTTCTCAATTAAGGGAAAATGATGTGCTGAGAGGAGCCATTACCAATATGCTTTTACATAAAGGTACATTGGATATGGCCCGGCTGGCCGGGGATTCTTTTGTAAGCAGCCGGCAGCTGGAAAGAATATTTAGTGAATACATTGGCATGACGCCAAAGAAGTTAAGCAATCTTGTGCGTTATCAGTTTTTGTGGGATGATGTGCTTAGGGACGGGGACAGGAATATTTCTGATATGGCATATAAGTATGGATATACGGACCAGGCGCATTTGATGAGGGAATTCAGGCGGTATCATGCAATGGATATCCGAAGGGCAAGGGCTTATGCTTTTGGCAATGTCGAAAATATACAAGACATGAGAGGCTTATGCTGATAGGATGAATATAAAAAAGGAAGGTGTATCATTATGTCAGATTTAAGCGTTTGCGGAACGGATTGCAGTGCATGTTATTGCTATGGAAAGATGTGTAACGGGTGCAATGAATGTGAGGGAAAGGTATTTCATGCAGAAGGGAAAACATGTGCCATTTATGATTGTACTGTTCACACAAAGGCACTTCAAAACTGCGGTGAATGTGAAAAGGCTCCCTGTGAGATTTGGATGAAAACAAGGGACCCTAAGTTTTCCGATGAAGAATTTTCCCAAAATGTGAATATGCGTATACAGGCATTGCGGCAGAAAGGGTAAGGTAGATTTATGTCAAATAATAAAGAATTGGCGGCCTATATTATGGACCAGTTGGCGGAGCTGGAAGGTGTGCGGAATATCCCTATGATGGGAGGGTATATTTTTTATTATAACGAAAGAATATTTGGGGGCATATATGGAAATGGCTTTCTGGTAAAGATAACGGAGGCAAGCAGAAAATACATGCCGGACAGCGAGCCGGAGCCTCCTTATGAGGGGGCAAAGGATATGCTTCCGGTAACGATTTTGGAGGACAGGGAATTGCTGCAAAAGATGGTGCGTGAGATGTATCCGGAACTGCCTGTCAGGAGGAGTAAGAAGAAAAAGGAGCAATCCTGAAAATGCTAAATGGGAAAAACCTATGGAGAAAAAACTATTTCAAAGGCGGAAACCTTACATGAGCAGTTACGGAGGTCTTAGGAAGAAGCCGACAGAACGGACTTACAGAATAGAGATAAGGGGGCGAGATACTCGCCCCCATTTGAAATTCTAATAAGTCTCGTTATGGGAGTGTAATATAAAGTGTGTAAGTTACCGGTAACAAAAACTTACGCACTTT
>CAJUEX010000083.1 GCA_910585715.1 uncultured Lachnospiraceae bacterium | reverse complement strand
CAGAAATATTTGCCGGAGTTTTGGCATCAAACAATTTGTACCCCAAATAAGCATTATGGCATTACGATACACAGTAGGAACTGGCAGAACATAGAATAGTCTTCGAGGCCTTATAAAAACGCCAGCGCTTAGCGAGGTATTTTCGAGCTTAGCACTGTTGCGTTTTTATCAGAGCGGGAGCGTGCCCCGAAGACTATTCTATGTTCTGCCAGTTCCTACGTCCTCAAATCCAAAACCCGCGGGCTGAACTGTTACACAAAAAAAGAGGGGCAAAAAAGAGAGAAGAAATTGTATATATTTTCTAAACAACTCCTGCTCTCTTCTTTATACCACTATTTCCCGCCAAAAAACTATGGAAAATCCTGTGGTGCCCTTCCTTACTTTCCTACTTCATTACGATATTGATAATCCTGCCCGGCACGTATATTTCTTTTACCACATTGCCGGAAAGCTTATCTCCCAGCGCTTCCTTTCCTGCTGAGATAGCGCTGTCCTTATCAATATCCGCCGGCACGGTGATGACCGTCTTTGTCTTTCCGTTAATCTGCACGGCAATTTCCTTTTCGTCATCCGCCATGACATTTTTGTCCGCCTCCGGCCACACAGCATGAAATACGCTGTCCATTTCTCCAAGCTCATGCCAGAGCTCCTCGCTGATATGAGGTGCAAAAGGCGCCAGAAGCACTACTGCGGTTTTTAGGGTTTCCTTATCCACGCCGCCGTTTTTAGCCATTTCGGTAAGCTTGTTGGTATACTCCATAAAACCGGAAACAACCGTATTCAGGCTGAAGTTTTCCAGCCTCTGGCTGATGTCGAATATCATCTTATTGCGGACCTTTAGCAGTTCCTTTGTAGCTTTTTCACCGCTGTCCTTATTGTCCATAACCAGCTTCCAGAAACGGGTAATAAACCGGTAAACTCCGTCAATTCCTCTGTCATCCCACTCGGAATCCAGCTCGGGCGGACCTACGAACAGCTCGTACATTCTCAGGGAATCACAGCCGTAATCCCTTACCAAATCGTCCGGGGATACTACGTTCCCTTTGGATTTGGACATTTTAATGCCGTTCTTTCCGGTAATCATTCCCTGATTGAATAACTTGGTAAAGGGCTCCTCAAAATCTATCACACCGATATCATATAAAAACTTTGTATAGAAACGGGAATACAACAGATGAAGCACCGCATGCTCCACGCCGCCGATATACATATCCACCGGCAGGTATTTATCCGCTTTTTCCCTGCTCACCAGCTCTTTCTCATTTTTACTGTCCACATAGCGTAAGAAATACCAGGAAGAGCCTGCCCACTGTGGCATCGTATTGGTTTCCCGTTTTGCAGGGGCGCCGCAGCAGGGGCATGTGGTATTGACCCACTCTGTAATATCCGCAAGAGGAGATTCACCCGTACCGGTTGGCTGATAAGACTCCACCTCCGGCAATAACAGCGGAAGCTGTTCTTCCGGCACCGGAACCGCTCCGCACTTTTCACAGTGAACGATTGGGATCGGCTCGCCCCAGTAACGCTGTCTGGAAAATACCCAGTCACGCAGCTTATAGTTGGTGGTCTTGCGTCCAAAGCCCATCTTTTCAATCATTTCCGGAGCTTCTTTTTTTAATACGGAGGATTCCATGCCGTTCCAGTCACCGGAGTTTATCATGGTGCCGTTTGCTTCCGTATAAGCCTCTGTCATGTTTTCAATTTCTTTTCCGTCTTTTGCAATCACCTGGATAATGGGAATGTTGAATTTGGTGGCAAATTCAAAGTCACGGTCATCATGGGCAGGCACGCACATAATGGCGCCTGTACCGTAATCCGCAAGTACATAGTCGGACAGCCAGATGGGAACCTTCTTTCCATTTAAGGGGTTGATTGCATAGGAGCCTGTAAATACGCCTGTTTTTTCTTTATCCTGCAGACGGTCCACATTGGATTTCATGGAGGCATCATAAATATATTTTTCCACTGCTTCTTTTGTTTCTTCGGTAGAAAGCTTTGCCGCCAGGGCATGCTCCGGAGCTAATACCATAAAGGTGGCGCCGTGAAGGGTATCCGGTCTTGTGGTATAAACGGTAATTGCCTCTTCCATGCCTTCTACTTTAAAGTCCACTTCGGCACCGTAGGATTTTCCAATCCAGTCAGCCTGCATCTTTTTTACCTTTTCCGGCCAGTCCAGCTTATCCAGGTCCGCAAGGAGCCTGTCCGCATATTTGGTAATGCGAAGCATCCACTGCTTTAGATTTTTCTTTGTCACATCCGCACCGCAGCGCTCGCATTTTCCGTTTACCACTTCTTCATTGGCAAGGCCGGTCTTGCAGGAAGGGCACCAGTTAATGGGCATTTCCTTTTCATAGGCAAGACCCTCCTTGAACATTTTTACAAAAATCCACTGTGTCCATTTATAAAATTCCGGGTCGGTAGTGTTCACTTCCATGTCCCAGTCGTATAAAGCGGCGATTTCATTAATCTGCTTTTTGATATTTGCCACATTTTCCGCCGTTGACTTTGCAGGATGAACGCCCATCTTAATAGCATAATTTTCTGCCGGCAGTCCAAAGGCATCCCAGCCCATGGGGTGAATGATATAATGGCCGCCGTTTAACATTTTGTAACGGCTCCATACGTCTGAAATCACGTATCCTCTCCAGTGTCCTACATGCAGTCCGTTTCCGGACGGGTATGGAAACATATCCAGACAATAATATTTGGGCTTTTTGCCGTCATTTACGTTAACGGGATTTTTCTCCCATTCTTTTCTCCATTTTTGTTCAATCTCACGATGATTGTACGGTACTGCCATTTTTTCATCCTCCTAAAAAATCAAGCCTGGTGCATGCTGTCCGTCTGGTACTTGGGATGTAATGCACTAGGCTTAATTTTATACTTTGCTTTTGGAAATGTCAATATTTTCAAGGAAACAGGGCAAATCTATTTTTTCGCCTTTTTTGCTTTTTTGGCTTCCAAAGCCTTTTCTGTAGGTTTTACCATCAGGAAACATATAACTAATGCAATCAAATACAATACTATCGTTGCATATAATACATATTGGTAACCGGTTGGATTTACCGTAAGCACTTCTACTGTTCCGTCCGCAAGGGCGTGCTCGATGTCAACCGGCTTTCCAAAGGTGTTGACAATCCATGTAGCCATCTGGTTCCCTGTCAGGCCTGCAAATGCCCATGCGGATAAGGTAAGGCCGTGGATAGCGCTGATATTGCCCATTCCATAGTGGTCGGAAAGCAGGGTTGGCACATTGGAAAATCCTCCGCCGTAGCCTGCATTTACAACAAAAATCAGACCAAGCACAAGAGCAACCAGCAGAGTATTTCCTTCTCCGTTTTTAATGCCGCTTGTAAGGAGCACGATGCCGGTAAACGCAATGGAAAGAATAAATATAAGCTTATAAATGGTATTTCTGTCTTTCATGGTATCTGCCCATGCGGAAAATCCAAGGCGGCCTCCCGCATTAAAGATTGCCGATACGGTGGAAATAATGCCTACTGCACCTGCAAGACCGATACATTTTACAATCATCTTTTCCTGTGAAATCAAAGCAAGGCCGCAGGTAATATTAATATAGAACATAAGCCAGATTCCGATATAGTTGGCAATGGGCTTTGACTTGATAACAGCCATCATGCTCTGTCCTTTTTCTTTCTTCTGGGGCTCATGCCAACCATCCGGCTTCTTTAATAACAGGTGTCCGATGAACATCATTACAAAATAAACTACTGCCAGAATCAGGAACATTTTATAAATGCCGCCATCTCCCAGACCGTCTAACATAGCCTGCATAATAGGGCTTGCAATAGCTTTTGCAGCTCCAAAACCTGCTACGGCAAGTCCGGTGGCAAGTCCTTTTCTGTCCTCAAACCAGAGCATCAATGTCTTTACCGGTGACAGATAGCCTGTCCCAAGGCCAATGCCCATAATAAATCCATAGCACACATAAATTCCAATCAGGGCAAGGATGCTTCCTTTATGCATTCCTCCATAGTAAATGAAAAAGCCTGTGCCTGCCATGCCTGCTGCAAAGCATATGGTGGCAATCAAAGAGGATTTGTGGATATCCTTCTCTACGATATTGCCAAGGAAAGCGGCTGACATGCCAAGGAAAAAGATGGCAAAGCTGAATGCCCATTCCGTAGCTCCCTTGGAAAAGCCTATGTAGTCTGCGATTTCCTGGCTGAAAATGGACCAGCAGTAAACAGTACCAATGCTGCAATGCAGCAACAGTGCGGGAATTGCTGCGCGGACCCACTTATTGGTGCGCCATCCCCCGGATTTTTTTTGATTTTCTCCCATAATTTGTACTTCCTTCGTGTTTTATTTTTAGGTTGTTCAGCCTTCTGTATGATTGAGTGTTTTTCAAGGTTTAGAGGCTAAACATGTGTATTATACACCTAACTTTATTAGGTTTCAAGGGGAAAAAATTTTTTGAGATTCCCTTTTTGAACTTTCCTTTGTACTGGTGTTGATTTTGTGTTTAATGAAATTCCGATGGAGAAATTATGATTACCAAATCTCCCCTTTTTGGTATTTTCCAGATTCGCTATTTTTTATAGTTAGTGTAATTAAATAGTAAAAACACATTATAGCATTATATGCTTTTTCCAATTCACACCACTTTGTATGTCCTGTTGTTATAAATATCCAGAAATTATAAATATAAAAATAAATTTGAGGCAGAACTAAAATATAAGAGACAATCCCTAACACAGACATTTTATTTCTTTTATCTCTGCTAGTAGACACTTCCCATGTTGTTTTCTTTGCTATCAATATACTTGTTAATTTGTTATATTTTATTGTATATGCCCTGGTAAAAGATTTGAACGTCATTGCATTTATCCTACATGCATATATCATCATTGCTGGAAAAACTAAATTTCCTAACAGTACCCCAAATGTCTCCCTTAATAATTCCACAGATTCCTCCCTCCTTAATACTTAAAATTGTATTATTTTCAACATTTATACAAAGCTTCTGCTAACGTAATCCTGCTTACCAAATCTCCCCTTTTCGGTATTTTCCGGATTCAACCTTTTTTATACTAAATGTAATTAAATAAAAGACAGATACTACACAAAGATATTCTTGTTCCAACTCATCCCATACGATATCTCCTGCTGTTATAAATCTCCACACATTATATATGTAAATATAAATCTGAGGTAAAAATAAAATATAGGAGACAATTCCCATCATAGACATCTTGTTTCGTTTGTCCCGGCTTGTGGATACTCCCCACAGATTTTCTTCTGCTATTAGTATTTCTGCTAATTTTCTATTTCTTATCGTATATGTTCTAGTAAAAGATTTGAGTGTCATTGCATTTATTCTGCATACATATATCATCATCATTGTTGGACAAAACAGCTCTCCTATTAGCACAAAAAACAACCCGCCTAAAAATTCCATTAATTCCTCCTGCATCATTATTTTATAATTTTTTATTTTCAAGCTCTTACATCATCTTTACAAACTTTATATTAGCACAGCCCCTTTTTACCAAATCTCTCCTTTTTGATATCGTCCGGATTCAACCTTTTTTATAAATAATGTAATAGTATAATAAAAAAACATTATAGTAATATATGCTTGCTCCAGTTCACACCACCTTGGGTTTCCTGTTACTATAAATATCCATATATTATATATATAAAAATAGATTTGAGGTAAAAATAAAATATAGGAGACAATCCCAAGCATAGACATTTTATTTCGTTTGTCCCGGCTTGTGGATACTCCCCACAGATTTTCTTCTGCTATCAATATTTCTACTAATTTTCTATTTCTTATCGTATATGTTTTGGTAAAGGATTTAAAAGTCATTGCATTTATTCTGCATACATATACCATCATCATTGTTGGACAAAACAGTTCCCCTAACAGTACAACAAATATCCCCTCTAATAATTTCACAGATTTCTCCCGCCTTAATACTTAAAATTGTATTATTTTCAACGTTTATACAAAACTTCTACTAATGCAATCCTACTTACCAAATTTCTCCTTTTCGGTATTTTACAGATTCAACTCTTTTTATACTTAGTGTAATTAAATAATAAGCAGTTATTATACCAACATATCTTTGTTCCAGTTCACTCCACATGATATCTCCTGTTGTTATAAATCTCCACACGTTATAAATATAGATATATATTTGAGGTAAAAATAAAATATAAGACACAATTCCCATCATAGACATTTTATTTCGTTTGTCTCGACTAGTGGATACTCCCCATACATTTTCTTCCGCTATTAATAATCTTGCTAATTTTCTATTTCTTATCGTATATGTCCTGGTAAATGACTTGAGCGTCATTGCATTTATCCTGCATACATATATCATCATCATTGTTGGCCAAAACAGCTCTCCTATTAGCACAAAAAATAACCCACCTAAAAAATCCATAAATTCCTCCTCATTAATATTTTATTCTACAATTTCTTCATATAAATCCTCTAATCCGTCAGAAATAATTTTTCTTAAGAAACCGTATGCAGTGTTAAAGGAACTTGATCTTATCACACCCTTTTCTATTGCTCTTAGCCCTTCTCGTGTCAGTGTTTTAAACGGATGAAATAACGACCATGCCAACTCGCGGTTTATATAGCCAGACTTAGGCCATCCATTTACAAACCCAATTTCTCCAAACCAGCCACACAAAATACCTGTTGCAATCCCTTCCAGAATATCTCCCTTCCCTCCACCTGTTAAAGCAGACTGCACACCGCCAAGTACCCCATTTACTGCCATTTGTCCTCCTACTCCTAAAGGTGTGGCTGCAACTGCTCCGCTGACGGCTCCACAAGAGGTTGCAATTACCACTTCGGACCAATCAACCTCTCCTTTTGTAAGATATTGTGTCGCAGCATTTACTCCCCCTGCCACCACTCCAGCAACTGCCGCACATGCCACCACCGCAACCGCCAAAGCTGCTCCTGCCGTAAAAAATGCGGCGGCTGCAATGGCTCCCACTACAGCTACTGCAACAACTGCCGTCAAGCCTGCCACAAGCCATTTCTTTTTTTCTTCCACCTTAATAACAGGTTCATCGTTAAATTTCTGATAGCTTTCATATGAATTTGCATAGATATCACTTAAAATGCCCAGAAAATCAATTTCGTTATTTATTGTAATTGTAGTGCTTTCTCCCATGTCCTTATTCCTCGTATAATCAGCCTCCTAATACATTAACTATCATTACCAAATCTCTCCTTTTTGGTATTTTCCGGATTCAATCTTTTTTATGGCTAATGTAATCAGATAATAAGCACTCATTATACCTATATATGTTTGTTCCTGTTCATCCCACATGGTACTTCCTGTTTTGATAAACCTCCACACATTATGTATATAGATATATATTTGAGGTAAAAATAAAATATAGGATACAAGCCCTAGCATAGACATTTTATTTCGTTTGTCCCGACTTGTAGATATTCCCCACGTATTTTTTTCTGCTATCAATATTCTTGCAAGCCTTCTGTTTTTTATTGTCAATGTTTTAGTGAATGATTTGAATGTCATTGCATTTATCCTGCATACATATATCATTGCCAATATTGGATAATACAACTCTCCCAGCACGATAAGTATCCCCTCTAATAATTCCATAAAATCCTCCCACATTAGCACTTTGAATTTTATTATTTTCTAGCAATTCTATCATTTCCACAAAGCATCTGATGCTCAATCGCTGACTAATAGAAAATAAAGAAAAATCACGATAATAGAATATTTTATTCTACAATTTCTTCATATAAATCCTCTAATCCGTCAGAAATAATTTTTCTTAAGTAACCATATGCAGCGTTAAAAACACTTGATCTCACTACACCTTTTTTTATTGCTCTTAATCCTTCTCTTGTCAGTGTTTTAAACGGATGAAATAATGACCATACTAACTCCCGGTTTACATATCCTGACTTAGGCCAACCATTTACAAAACCTGCCCCACCCATCCTGCCACAAATAATACCTATCGCAATCCCTTCCATAATGTCTTCTTTTCCTCCACCTGTTAAAGCAGACTGCACACCACCAAGTACCCCATTTACTGCCATTTGCCCTCCAACCCCTAAAGGTGTGGCTGCAACTGCTCCACTGACGGCTCCGCAAGAGGTTGCAATTACTACCTCGGACCAATCAACCTCTCCTTTTGTAATATATTGTGTGACAGCATTTACTCCCCCTGCCACCACTCCGGCAACTGCCGCACATGCCACTACCGCAACCGCCAAAGCTGCTCCCGCCGTAAAGAATGCGGCTGCTGCAATGGCTCCCACTACAGCTACTGCAACAACTGCTGTCAATCCCGCTACCAGCCATTTCTTTTTTTCTTCCACTTTAATAACAGGTTCATCGTTAAATTTCTGATAGCTTTCATATGAATTTGCGTAGATATCACTTAAAATACCCCAGAAATCAATTTCATTGTTTATCGTAATTGTAGTGCTTTCTCCCATTTTTATATCCATTCCTTTCGCGCTGCTCAAGGCACAAAACGTCATGAAAAA
>CAJUEX010000082.1 GCA_910585715.1 uncultured Lachnospiraceae bacterium | reverse complement strand
GTCTCCATCTGGTCGGGCTGCTGGTATCCCAAGCTGGCGGTCATGGAACCCTGCGAATCCACGTCCACCAGAAGGACGCGCCTGCCCTCACGGGCAAGGCCGACACCGATACTGATGGAGCTTACCGTTTTGGCACAGCCCCCTTTTTGGTTACATAAGCAATAGATTGTCGCCCCATACTCACACCGCCTTTCTCACCCGGACAGTCAGCCCGTCCAGACGTACATTTTTATGTCCTACCAGATAGTAGTCTTTTCCGTCATGCTCCACGCTTGTCCACACCCAATAGGGCACTTCCTGATAATCGTCTTTTATCAGCGCCTCAATGCCGCTCCCACTGGTATAATAATGACCGCCTTTTGTCTCATACCTTCCGCTTCGGTTCTTATGCAGGCGGCTTGTTTCCATAACCGGGCGGGAAAGATATGCAATCCTGTCCGCCACATCCGAAAGTTTTTCCATGACCTCCCGGAGTTCAGACTGGAGGAAAAGCTGCTGCCCGTCCTCATAGTCTATATGCAGCCCGCTCAGATCATCATAATCGTCATATGTAGACAGCCTCAGCAGGCTCCTGATGTTCCCATTCAATTTTTGGGACTCCTTTAATACCATGTTTAAATCTGCCATATTTACACCGCCTTTCCATCACACATTCCGGCTCTTTCTTTCACAGCCGCAATCCCTTTCGGGTCAGACCACATCCGGCCTGTCCTCTCTACCACAAGTTTTCCATCCTGCAAGGTTACGGATATCCTGTCGCCAACGGTAAAACCCATATCGCGCAGCCACTTCCCCTGCATCATAATCATTGGAACCGTAAGGTCTTTACCGTTCCCCCTCGCTCTGTAAACCGTCATTTCTCTTGATTTCATTCGTACCTCCTGTTAAAATGGTGCAATAAGAAATAGGACTAAATCAGCCGCGCAGACACGATACTTGTCCGCATGAAAAGCTAATTTAGTCCTACCTAAACTCAAAAATATTCAGTTATCACCCCTTTTAGGCACACTTTTCACAACACCACTCGGCTTTGTGGTATATTAGTGTCAAGTTGCTTGATTTTCGGTTTTCTGGTTAAAAACAGGCCCGTCCTTATCCAATTTTGCTGTTTTCGCAGCAGTTTTTTCATAGGACTAAATCAGCGGAAGCCCTTGATTTTACTGGCTCCTTGCTAACTTGACACTATATTACCATACGCCCCCACCTTCTCATTCGGGTACACCTGCTCCCCCCTGACCGGTCTTGCGCCCCTCCTCAAATATGCCTTCACCTTCTCCCCGTATGCTGCTGTCAAGTAAGGACTAACAAATTTTATTACTTTTCATTTCTTCCTTCCAAACAACCTCTATCTCCCCTTCTCCCCACACATAAACCGCCTCAATCATCTCTTCCACCAGTTCCCTACAAAGTCCCATCTCCCCCAACTCCTGCTTCCGAATCTCTCCTTCTCTCCGTTCCCCCTCTCTATTCCTTTCTTTCTCCACCTTCCGGATTTCCTCACCTATCCTCTGTTCCTCCATCCTCAAAACCTCCACCTTATTCAGATAATCGTCCTTCTCCAACTGTTTCATCTTAAACTGTTCATACAAATACTGTTTTTCTATTTTCAATGTATCCAGCTTCTTTTCCAACAATGCACCCTTACTCTTTGTCTGCACACCTCCCGGCTTCAAAGAACCGTCTCCCCGTCCCAACTCTCCCCTCTCCTTATCTGATTCCTCTCTGCCTAACTGCTCCTTATGCCTCTTTTCCACCTTTTGTCTGATATGCCTCAAAACAGCATCCTCCACCTCCGGCTCCTTCAATCTCCCGTCAAAGCACCCACTCCCCTTATCATATCTCGCTCTCCCACAAATAAAACACGGAACCTTTGTACATCCAATCCTGTTCAAACTCCTTTTGCAATTCCCACACCGCAGTTTCCCCAGCAGTATACTGTCCTGCTTTCCTTTATGCTCCTTCCCCCTCTGACACCCACGATACTTAATCACTTCCGATGCCTTCATAAATTCCCGCTCCGTAACGATTGCCTCATGCCTGCCGGAAACACAGACCTGCTCTTCATCCACCACTCGCTTAAACTGGCTACCTCCTACTTTCGTCACTCTGTGTTTCCCATTCACTACCATTCCAAGATATACTTTATTTTCCAGTATCTTCAAAACCATATTCCTGTTCCAGTAACCCTCCCCATCCAGAAGATGGTATTGCGGATTGCCACGGTTTTTATACTGTCCGGGTGTCGGTATTTTTTCCTCGTTCAGCTTCACTGCAATCCTCCCCGTACTGTACCCCATACCGGCAAGTTCAAAAATTCTCCTTACATATTTCGCAGCTTCCTGATCCACCGCCAACACCTTCTTATTCTCTGAAAACCGATATCCAAAAGGCGGTCTCGGTCCGATAAAATCTCCCCGTTTTCTTCTGACCTCCAACGCAGAACGCATCTTCACAGATAAATCCTTGCTGTACAGATCATAAAGAAAACTCCTGAATGCAATCTCAATCCCTCCGGTAGTTCCCTCATAATCATTGCTGTCATATCCATCTCCAACCGCAATAAACCGAACACCCATAAAAGGCAATATCTGTTCCAGATAATCCCCCACTTCCAGATAGTTCCTGCCAAAACGGGAAATATCCTTCACAATAATACAGCATATTTTTCCTTCCCTGACCATGGAAAGCATCCGCTTCACTGCCGGTCTTTCAAAATTCGTTCCGCTGTATCCGTCATCCACAAACTCCAAAGTCTGCATATCCGGATAAAGGTTTTCTTCATGCAAATAGTGGCTAATCAGTTCCCGCTGGTGTTGGATGCTGTCGCTTTCTTCTTTGTCACTGTCCGACACTACATCCCCATCCTCTATAGAAAGCCTTAAGTATTCAGCCACAAACTGCTCTTTCATGTGCCCCTCCCTGTCCTTTATCTTCTGTTTCCAACTGTTTCATTAAATACTCATACTCATTTCTGAACTTGAATCTGATATGTATTCGTTTATCCCCGAACACTTCCACTTTTTCCAGCAGTTCTACTGCCATTTCCCTTGTCAGCTCCTCTGCTCCCTGAAAATGAAGAAAGGTTTGCATCCACTTGTTGGAACCATTAATACACTGCTCAAAATCTTCCAGTTCCGTTTCCTTTTTATGAAGCTCCTCTTCAAGCTTCGTTATCCGCAGGGCGTATTTTTCTTTTGCTGTCAGAAACTCCTCCTTTGTCAAAATTCCCTGCTTCAAATCCTTGTAGATACCCGTCTTTAAATAAATAGTTCTTCCCAGTTCTTCCTTTACCTGTTCCTTCGCTTTCTTTTTCTCCTTAAGCAAAAGCGTGTAATGACTGGATTCTTTTATCTGCTCTGTCAGAGATTTTGCTTCCACTGCCAGATCAATCTGCAGCTTTATCTGCCGCAGTACCATATCAAAAATTTTGTAATCAATAATAGATGATGTATCGCATTCGGTCTGGGAATAATTGTAGGCGGAGCCGCAGTAAAAATAGTATTGTACCTTTCCCTTTCTCACATCTTTGTTTCTTCTCATCACATGCTGACAATGGCCGCAGACCAGAATCCCTTCCAGTATATTTTCATAGCCCGGCCCGCCCTGCCTGCCTTTCCATGTTTTACTGTTTTTTTCTTTTACTTCCTGTACCTTTTGAAATATTTCTCTCTCTACAATTGCCGGATGGCTGTCTTTCCTGATTTCCCATGCCTCTTCCTTACGCTTGCCCTGTTTTTCCTTTGAATAAATGGAGCGGTTATTCTTCCCCTGCACCATATCCCCCATGTAGGTTGGATTATACAGAATCCGGCTGACCGCCTGGGGTTGCCAGAGGATATGGCTGCAATTTTTATATTTTTTAACCCCGCGCTCCCCGGCATATCGGCTGGGAGAAGGGATATTCTCCTGATTCAGCGTCTTTGCTATCTCCACAAAGCTTGCCCCCTGCATTTTCATAGAAAAAATTCTTCTGACAACAGCGGCGGCGGTCTCGTCAATTATGAAATGATTATCCTCCAAAATATATCCGTAAGGAGCCATATTCCCGATAAACTGCCCCTGTCCTTTTTTTGTGCGGAAAGCCGACATAACCTTTTTTGATATATCTCTGGAATAATAATCATTTGCAAGATTTTTAAATTCCGTTATTAACTCTCTTTCCCTAAATATCTCACCTTTACTGTCATAATGGTCATTCACTGCTATAAACCGAACCCCAAGAAACGGAAATACCTTTTCCAGATAGTCCCCTGCTTCCAGATAGTTCCTGCCGAATCTGGACAAATCTTTTACAATGACACAGTTTATCTTCCGCTTCCTGATATCCTCCATCATTCGTTCCCACTCCGGCCTGTCAAAGTCCGTGCCTGTCCGTCCGTTGTCAGTGTAGGTTTCCACAATTTCTGTCTTTTCAAGTCCTTTCGCAAAGTCCAGCAGAAGTTCAAGCTGGTTATGGATACTATCCTTTCCCCTCCCTCCATTTTCTTCATCTGACAGACGTAAATATAATCCGGCTTTTATTACCGGCACTGTATTTTGAGATAAAATCTTTTCACTTTTTCTGCTTGTTCTCGCCATAACCGGTCTCCTTCTTTTCTTTTATAGTAAACGACAATTATTTCTGTCGTTTACTATTGTTAACATAAGGATGCCTGGCATCCGTTGTTTTTTCCCCGCCCAAAGACATATCCTCTATCAGACTTAAGGCGGTCTCAAATTCTTCTGCATATTTAAAACGGACTTCTATCCTCGGATAACGCTCCCCTTTTTTCTTTTCATGAATATATATCCTGTCAATCAGGGCGACGATTACCTCTCTTGACAAACTGTCAAGATACCCGAACCGCTTAAATTCATTAATCCAGTTGCAGGTATGGCTAAGCCCGGCCGCAAGAAGCTCTATTCCTTCCTCCAGCTTTTCCAGACCCTGCTCCGCAGTCCGGATGCGTTCTCCGTAGGTTCCCTTCAATTCCTTATATTCTTCCTTTGTAATCAGTCCGTCCTTATAATCCTCATACAAATCCAGCCGCAAACCACAGTATTTCTGGATTTCCTCTTTCTTTTTTACAATCTGCCGTTTTCTCTTTGCAAGCTCCCCGCTCTGCCGCTGCATTTCCTCCATCTGCCCCAGAATATGATCCATATCCGTAACGGTTTCTATCTGCTTATTCAACAGCAGAAGGACGTTTTCTTCCAGCTTCTCCGCATTAATGCTGTGAGGACTGCATACCGCTTTATCCGCCTTATGGTTTCCGCACACATAATAAATAAATTTCTTATGCCCGGAGGGAACGGTTTTTCTGACCATATTTCCTCCACAATCGCCACACCGGACCACGCCGGATAAATCATATACCTTTTCCTGTGCCGTTCCGGTTCTGGTATCCATCTGCAAAAGCTCCTGCACGTTTTGGAAGTCAGAGGCCGGAATAATGGCTTCATGGGCATTTTCCGCCCTGCACCATTTTTCCTCTTCCTTTTTTACTTTCTTCTTCACCTTATAATTGGGCGTGGTGTCCTTTCCCTGAACGAGGGTTCCCATATACACCGGATTCCCCAATATCCGTAAAACATGCACATGACTCCATTTACCTTTCAGGTTCTTTTTGAATCCTGTGTAAAAAGCGCTCCCCTGCTCTTTCTTGTAATCCATGGGGGTAAGCACATCCTCCCCATTTAGCACTTCGGCTATCCTGTAAGCGCTGCTGCCCTGCAGATACATCCGGAAAATACGTCTGACGGTCTCTGCCGCTTCTTCGTCTATTTCCAGCCTGTTCTTATCCGCCTCCGATTTCCGGTAGCCATAGGGGGCAAATGCGCCTACAAAATCGCCTTTTTTCCTCTTGACTTCAAGATTGCTCCTGATTTTAATGCTGATATCCCGACAATAAGCGTCATTGATAAGATTTTTGAAAGGAATGATGATATTGTCTGTCTGTGTATCGCTCCTGGCACTATCATAATTATCATTAATAGCAATAAAACGAACACCCAAATAAGGAAATATCTTTTCCAGATACTTCCCCACCTCAATATGATTCCTGCCGAAACGTGACAGGTCTTTCGTGATTACACAGTCCACTTTCCCTGCCTTAATATCCTCTAACATCTGCTGAAATGCCGGACGATTGAAATTGACCCCGGAGTAACCGTCATCCACTCTTATTTCGTGGATTTTGATGTCCTCCATGGATTTCAGATAGTCAAAAATAAGTTCTTTCTGATTTGTAATGCTGTCGCTTTCTTCCTTATCCCCATCCTCTTTAGACAGGCGCAGATAAAGGTCAGCATTATAAATTTTTGTGTTTAGATTTGTCTCCATATGTTCACCTCAAATAGCCATGTTTGCTGTCAAACCTGTTCTATTTGGGGTTCTGCTTCGTCCAAGATTATTATATCATTTTGCAGAAAAATAGTCCATAGAAAGGCCAAACATTTTCACAATTACGTTAAACCTCCGCCATCCTGGCACATAACTTCACAAGCTTTTTTTCAAGGCTTTCATCCGTATCAGAAAAAGATGTTTTGACTACCATTCCATTACAAATAAAACAAAAGGGATTCCTTACTTCCCTTATAAATGCAAGGAGACGTTCCTCCTTCGGCAGCGTCCTGTCAATTCTGATTTCTCCTATATCCGCCAGAGTACTGGCATCCACTGTCCGGATATCTACTTTCCTCAATTCCTCCAATTCTGTAGCTACCATTCCCATTCCCCCGGTTTCCCTTATTCCACTATATTATTTTCTGATTGTCCATTATGTACTTTTTCATGTGTGTATTCAGGAAACCTGATTATTTGGAACTGTCTTTTGTAGCTGTTATCCTGTTACTTCCCTGCTATCACAAGGAATCTCCCGCTTTTACCATGCACACGCCTGTCACAGGTGGCAAGGGTGATGATGCTGGTAGGCGCATGGTCTGGTTCTTCATAAAATAATGCCTTTCCCTGTAGTTGCTCCATCCACGCATTGTAACTCTCCATATCTTCATGGTTTCTGATACGGAAATCCCATTCTTCCAGATCGCCTACGTTGTATTTGACCACCGCCATCACCTGATAGGCGCTGGCACTCCCGTAGGCATCCGTATAATAGACGGTCTGATGCTCCTTAAAATAATTTTCCTGCTCATACTTAAGCAAAGTGGAGAACATAGCATCAGAGCCCGTGCCCATGTTATGGCTGTAGATGACACGGTTGAAATCCCAGACCTGCGTATCCTTATCCATAAACGGGCATCCGGCATTGTCCCTCTCCCCTGAAAAATCATGGGAGAGGTAAAAGGCATTGTCATCCGTTCCCACTACCGGAAAGTTGATTAACGTGTCAGGGATATAAAGCCAGCCTCTGGTATCCACATTTTCACTGCAAAGGGAATCCCAATCGTAGGCCTCCAATCCCAACACCCACATCTCTTCCTCATACTCCTGCCTGTACCGCTCCGCCTCCTCTTCCATTTCCGAGAACATCTCCTCCAGTTCCGTCGCCGCTTCCTTACAGCAGGATGCAGAGCGGATTGGCTAAATCTCTCCATAGTCCGTGGCAGGGAACGCTTCCCTCTCCCTGCCCGTCCTCCGGCGCGCTGTTCCGGCTGCCCTCATCGGGCAGAAGTATCATTATGGCTCCCCCTTAGAACTTCCTGCCACAAGAAGCCCCGCACCGGATGCCGCTCGCTGCCTTCCTTCTCCTGTTACGGTCCTTCGGTTTATCCCATGCGGGGCAGGCAGGTCATGGCGAAGCTCCTTGTCCGGCGCAACTTTATCAAGGGAATGCCTCTTAAAGCCGCTGCATACTGGTATTCAGTTTTCAAGTTTCCTTCATTCAGGCGGAAAGCCTCAGGCTTTTAAGCCTGTAATTAGCATAAAGCATTATTGAAAATTTTTTACTCACAAAAGTGGGTATTTTCACCAATCCTTACCCATCTTTGTGGGTATTGTTTTATCTGCCTGCAAGTTCTGTAATACTGTGACAGAATAATACAAAATAAAAGACGCCCAAAGATTTTCCGTTTCTTTGAACGTCTCTCATTTAATCTAAATTTTCTTTCCTGCAATAACCAGCCGGTTCTAAAAACAGATAACTCTTTCCGCCCTGTGTAACCTGCCATGCCGTAATCAATATTAATCCAGAAATTCATCCTTATACTTAAATATGGAATCCATTACTGCTATGGCATACTTAACCTCGCTGGCCGTTTTATCATGAAACAGCAGACATACTGCCTCCTGCCCAAACCTGTGTTTTTCTCCCTTCACATCGATATCCACAAGAACATCAAGGGAACCCCCCAGGACAGCCGCTATCCTGATCAGTGTTTCAAGCCTTGACCCGCTATGCCCTGTCTCTACCTTCTGGATTGCCGTAAGCGACAGTTCCGTCTTTTCCGCAAGCCGCTCCTGCGTCAGTCCCTTTTCCATCCGTATCCTCCTGACATTTCCTCCGATCCTGTCATAGTATGTTCCGCATGAAAATTGTTCCATCTGTTTTTATATTCCCTTGAAAATAATAATCTACAGTTACTTTTCCTGCTTTCACCTCCTCTTTTCCTGACATATATCTCCTCCTCTGACTATCCTTTTCAAATTAACATCCTCTTCAACTGTATCATAACCCCTCTAAATATCATTTACTTTATCCCGACTTACAGATTTTTTCCCCGAAAGACAGATAAAAGACCGGGAAGGTACTTGACTTAGCAGTTCTTTTCTCCCATCATCATTTTTCCATTCATCTTTTACCATTTTACTCACATACAATCACGGAAACCCTTATATTATCGCGATAACTTCCATTGAGAAATCACCATTTTCAAATATTCAAGCACCTTCGCCAAGGGACGAAGTATAGCGCAGAATAAAAAAATAATGGTGTTAGTCAGAAAATAGGGTGATAAATGATTTCTGACTAAATTAA
>CAJUEX010000081.1 GCA_910585715.1 uncultured Lachnospiraceae bacterium | reverse complement strand
GCGTTTTTATCAGAGCGAAAGCGTGCCCCGAAGACTATTATATGTTCTGCCAGTTTCTACGTCCTCAAATCCAAAACCCGCAGGCTGAACTGTTACGAAGATTTTCCAGCCGCACCCGAATTTGCTTGCTTTTTTCTTTTTATTGTGTTAAATTAGTAGCAGTAAAAGCAGTCTGCTTTTATTTCCGGCTGTTCGCCAACTGATTTCCAAGAAGAAAAATGGGGATTTTTAAAAAAGAGAATTTTATTGTACCATTGTTGTGTTATACTGATTTCAGCTTGTGGCACAACAAAATTTAAGAATGAGCATTGACAAATACGAACGTTTGTTTTATTATAGTACGTATCAGAACGAACGTTCTGTGAAAAGGAGATTGAACATGGAAAAAGAAGATAAATTAAAAGCACTGGACGCGGCGTTGTCCCAAATTGAAAGGCAGTTTGGCAAGGGAGCGGTTATGAAGTTAGGGGACCCTTCCGCTCAGATGAATGTGGAGACTATTCCTACCGGTTCCTTAAGCCTTGATCTGGCACTTGGGTTAGGCGGTATTCCAAAGGGACGTATTATAGAGATATATGGTCCGGAATCCAGCGGTAAGACAACGGTTACCCTCCATATGATTGCAGAAGTACAGAAGATGGGAGGCATTGCGGGATTTATTGATGCAGAACATGCCTTGGACCCCGTATATGCCAAGAACATCGGTGTTGATATAGACAATTTATACATTTCCCAGCCGGATAACGGGGAGCAGGCTTTGGAGATTACGGAGACCATGGTGCGTTCCGGTGCTATTGATATCGTGGTTGTGGACTCGGTTGCTGCTCTTGTTCCAAAGGCGGAAATTGACGGGGACATGGGAGACAGCCATGTAGGGCTCCAGGCAAGGCTTATGTCCCAGGCTCTCCGGAAGCTGACTGCGGTTATCAGCAAGTCTAATTGTACGGTTATTTTTATCAATCAGCTCCGTGAAAAAGTAGGTGTTATGTTTGGAAGCCCGGAGACTACCACCGGCGGACGTGCCTTGAAATTTTATTCTTCCGTGCGCCTGGATGTACGCCGGATTGAGGCATTGAAGCAAAGCGGAGAAGTAATCGGAAACCGTACAAGGGTAAAAGTAGTGAAAAATAAGATTGCTCCCCCTTTTAAAGAGGCGGAGTTTGACATTATGTTTGGCGAAGGCATTTCCAGAGAAGGCGATGTGCTGGACTTGGCGGCTTCGGTGAATATCGTAAATAAAAGCGGCGCATGGTATGCTTATGAAGGCAATAAGATAGGACAGGGACGTGAAAATGCCAAAACCTATCTAAAAGAAAATCCCGCCATGCTGGAAGAAATTGCACAAAAGGTAAGGGCACATTTTAATCCATCAGAAGAAAAGGCAGAAAAAGAAGAGAAAAAAGAAGAAAAGGCAGCAAAAGAAAAGAGCTCTGAGAAAGAAGCATGATAGTCACGGGAATTGAAGAAATATCTAAAAGTAAGTGTAAGATATTTATAGATGGAGAGTTTGCCTTTGCCTTATACAAGGGTGAGCTCCCGGTTTATCATATAAAAAACGGAAAAGAGATAGCAGAGGAAGTCTATCAGGAGCTGACTGCACAGATACTGCCCAAAAGGGCAAAACTGCGGGTCATGAATTTATTAAAGGCAAGGACATATACAGAGGAAGAACTGCGAAGAAAGCTGAGGCTTGGGTTTTATACCGAGAGCCATATTAAAGAAGCATTGGATTATGTGAAAAGCTATGGCTACGTGGATGATATGGCATACGCTATGGATTTTATCCGTTATCGGGCGGAAAGCCTCAGCAAAAAGCAGATAGAAAACAAGCTGCTGCAGAAGGGTATTAAGAAAGAAACCATAGAAAATGCCTTTCTGGAATGTGAAGAAGAAGGCACTGTTGTGGAAGAATTAAAGCAAATCAATGCTTATCTGGAAAAAAAGCATTACCATGCAGAGAAATGTGACCATAAGGAAAAACAGAAGCTTGTTGCCACCTTGTACCGCAGAGGATTTTCCATAAATTCCATAAATCAGGTCATGAAATCTGACTTTTACTTGACATAACTCTAATTATGCCTTAGAATTTAAGTGTTGTAAATTCGCGTTTTAGAATGTTACTTATACATACATTCTATGGAGATAGCGGAAAAGCTCCGAATGAAATCGGAGAAATACGTGTACAATGAAAACTAAATAAGGAGGTGCTCCTGTACAATGAGCATGGGTTTAGCTGTTGGGATTGCTGTTTTAGTAACCTTAATCATTGCTATACCGCTTACTGCCGTACTTGCTACTACGTATCGCAAGAAAGTAGTGGAAAGCAAGATTGGTGATGCAGATCAAAAGGCAAGGGAAATTATTGATGAAGCCTTAAAGACTGCCGAAACCAAAAAACGGGAAGGACTGCTTGAGGTGAAAGAAGAGTCCATTCGTACAAAGAACGAACTGGACAAGGAAATCAAAGAACGCCGGGCAGAGGTTCAACGTTTTGAAAGAAGGGTTCAGCAGAAGGAAGAGAACATCGATAAAAAAGCGGACGCAATTGAGAAAAAGGAAGCAAGCCTGATTTCCAAAGAACAGGAACTGGCAAAGAAGAAAGCAGACATTGATAATCTCAATGAACAAAGAGTACAGGAACTAGAACGGATTTCCGGTTTAACCTCTGAACAGGCAAAAGAGTATTTGTTAAAAATTGTTGAAGATGAAGTAAAACATGAAACTGCTGTCATGATTAAGGAAATGGAGAGCAGGGCAAAAGAGGAAGCGGATAAAAAAGCTAAGGAATATGTGGTGACTGCCATTCAGAAATGTGCGGCTGATCATGTATCAGAGACTACTATTTCTGTGGTACAGCTTCCAAATGATGAGATGAAGGGTCGCATTATCGGCAGGGAGGGTAGAAATATCCGAACGCTGGAGACTATGACCGGGGTGGATTTGATTATTGACGACACGCCGGAAGCAGTTATTTTATCAGGATTTGATCCGATTCGCAGAGAAGTTGCGAGAATTGCCTTGGAAAAACTGATTGTGGACGGACGTATCCATCCGGCCAGAATTGAAGAAATGGTGGAAAAGGCACAAAAAGAAGTAGAAGTTATGATTCGTGAGGAAGGTGAAGCTGCCACTCTGGAAGTAGGAGTGCATGGCATTCATCCGGAACTTGTGAGATTACTTGGTAAGATGAAATTTAGAACAAGCTATGGTCAGAACGCATTAAAGCATTCCATTGAAGTAGCGCAGCTTTCAGGCTTATTGGCAGCTGAAATGGGACTGGATGTGCGTATGGCAAAACGCGCAGGCTTACTGCATGATATCGGTAAGGCTGTAGACCATGAAATGGAAGGTTCCCATATTCAGTTAGGTGTGGATTTGTGCAGAAAGTACAAGGAATCAGCAATTGTAATCAATTCCGTAGAATCACATCACGGAGATGTGGAGCCCCAGTCTTTGATTGCGTGCATTGTACAGGCTTCTGATACTATATCAGCAGCAAGGCCGGGAGCGCGCAGGGAAACATTAGAAACTTATACAAGCAGACTTAAACAATTAGAAGAAATAACCAACAATTTTAAAGGTGTAGACAAATCTTTTGCTATTCAGGCAGGCAGGGAAGTACGTGTAATGGTAGTTCCAGAACAAATATCAGATTCAGACATGGTGCTTTTGGCACGGGATATTTCCAAACAGATTGAAGCTGAATTGGAATATCCGGGACAGATAAAGGTAAATCTGATTCGAGAGTCCCGTGTTACTGATTATGCGAAATAGAAAATGAGTAGTATGGAAGAAGAGGCTGTGAAAAAAACAGTCTCTTTTTTGGTTGCATATTTTCTACAATTTGAAAATTTTTCTTGTATTCCCATATAATCTGGTGTAGAATAACCAAGGAAAATATAATTGTATACAATTATCCATGTGTAATATTATATTTTCTTAGGGGCAATTTATCAGGAAGACCCGGAGAGCGGTAAAGCAAAACTGCTTTCTATCTTGGAACAATTTATCGGAAATGGGAAAGGAAGAACATTATGTCACTAACATTATCAAAAAAAGCACAGGCAGTAAAACCCTCCTCTACCTTGGCAATTACAGCAAAGGCAAAGGAAATGAGAGCACAGGGAATGGATGTTGTTGGATTTGGAGCAGGTGAACCGGATTTCAATACGCCGGAAAATGTATGTGATTTTGCAATTTCTGCCATTAAGGAAGGCTTTACAAAATATACTCCGGCTTCCGGAACAAATGAATTAAAAGAAGCAATCTGCAAAAAATTCAGGGAATTCAACGGGCTTGATTATGCGCCGGAACAGATTGTAATCAGCAATGGGGGAAAGCATTCCTTAAGCAACATATTTGACGCTATTTTAAATCCCGGTGACGAAGTGATTATTCCGGCGCCTTATTGGTTAAGCTATCCGGAAATGGTTAAATTGTCGGATGGAGTGCCTGTGATAATTACGGGCGAAAGAGTAAATGGCTATAAAGTAACTGCTTCCCAGATTCAGCAGGCTATTACGCCAAAGACAAAGGCATTGATTTTAAATACTCCCAGCAATCCTACGGGCATGGTTTATGAGGAAGAGGAATTAAGGCAGATTGCGGATGTAGTAGTCAGAAATGATATTTATGCAGTGGCGGATGAAATGTATGAATACTTGATTTACGGGGATGAAAAGCATGTAAGTATTGCGGCTTTTAATGAAGAAATATATAAGAGAACCATTACCTGCAGCGGATTGTCCAAAAGCTATGCCATGACAGGGTGGAGAATCGGCTATACAGGTTCTTCCGTGGAAATTGCAAAGCTTATGGGTTCCATACAGTCCCATGCTACCAGCAATCCAAATTCTATAGCACAAAAGGCGGCTCTGGCGGCTTTAACAGGTCCTCAGGATACGGTTGCAGACATGCGAGAGGAATTTGATAAAAGAAGGGTCTATATGTATGAAAGAGTGAAAAAAATGCCCCTTGTTCATATATTAGAGCCCAAAGGAGCCTTTTATGTTTTTATCGATGTTTCAAAAGTTGAAGAAAAAAATTATAAAGGGGAGAAAATAAATTCCGCTGCAAGGCTTGCAGAAATTTTGTTAGAGGATTATAATACAGCAGTAGTGCCCTGTGCGGATTTTGGATTTCCGGACCATATTCGGTTATCCTATGCCATCAGCATGGAGCAGATTGAAAAAGGACTGGACAGGCTTGAAAGCCTTTTAAAGAGTCTGTAAAGGATAGAGGAGTTATTTTATGCCGGAAGAATTTAAAAGACTGGACAGAATATTAAAATACGAAGGTTCCATCGTGAACTTTTATCAGGATACGGTGCTTGTTCCAAACGGAAATATCGTGCATTGGGATTTTATCGGGCATAAGGGTGCAGCCGCCGTGGTTCCGGTCATGGATGACGGAAGGATTTTGATGGTGCGTCAGTACAGAAATGCTCTGGACCGGTATACGTTAGAGATTCCTGCAGGAGGCCTGAATCATAAAGAGGAGCCTTTTATTGAATGCAGCATGAGGGAACTGGAAGAAGAAACCGGGTACAAGACCGATAGAGCCAATATGGAATTTCTAATCAATATACGGACTACCGTTGCATTTTGCAATGAATTAATACAGGTATATGTGGCAAGGAACTTACAGCCCTCCACACAAAAGCTGGATGAGGATGAATTTATCCATGTAAAGCCTTATACCATTGAAGAACTTTGCGAGAAAATATATGCTGGAGAAATAGAAGATGGAAAAACGATTTCTGCGCTTATGGCATATAAAAACAAATATATGAAATAAGAGGAAAACGTTATGATGTATGTATGGCTGATTGTGGGATTTGTATTCTTGATTAAGGGAGCGGATTTATTTGTGGAAGGAAGCTCGTCTATAGCAAAGCTCTTAAAGGTTCCTTCCGTTGTCATAGGGCTTACCATTGTGGCATTGGGTACAAGCGCACCGGAAGCGGCAGTAAGCATAACTGCCGGAATTGCAGGCAGCAATGAGCTTGCCATAAGTAATATTATTGGTTCAAATACTTTTAACCTTCTTATGGTAGTGGGCATTTGTGCCATTATTAAAGAATTTAATGTGGATTTGGATATTTTAAAACGGGATTTTCCCATCAATATCGGATTGACAGTTCTTCTTGGAATTTTTTTAATGGATATGGGCGTTTCCAGGCTGGAAGGAACTATTTTATTTGTTCTGCTGGTGATATATATTGGATTTATGATTATTTCTGCAAGAAAAAACCGAAAAGATGGAGAAGAAATTAAAGCTATGTCTCCTATAAAGAGCATACTGGCAGTGATTGTAGGAATTGCAGCGATTGTTTTCGGAGGAGACCTGGTAGTAGACAATGCAAGCCTGATTGCAGCTTCCTTTGGACTGAGCCAGACTTTGATTGGACTTACGATTGTTGCTATCGGAACATCCCTTCCCGAGCTGGTTACTTCTATTGTGGCGGCAGGAAAGGGAGAAAGCGGACTTGCCCTTGGCAATGTAGTAGGCTCTAATCTTTTCAATATTATGTTTATTCTGGGAATGTCATCGGCCATTAGCCCTATTGCGGTTGCAAAGGAATCCATAGTGGACGTGGTTATTCTCCTTGTTTTCACAGTAATGGTATATTTGTTCTGTAAAAGTGAAAAGAAGGTTACAAGAAGCGAAGGTGCAGTTTGTGTCCTTGCTTATGCGGCGTATACGGCTTATATTATTTTAAGATAGCTTTTATTTCTAAAATGCTACCTGTCCTCATATATTGTGAAAAGACATAGAAATGAGGATGGGATGGAATATGAAAATAAAAAAATGGAAGACTTATAGAGCAATGGGAAATAGAGAAAAAAGAGAAGGCGCAAACTGGCTTCTCTTTTTTGTATTTGGTTTTTTTTTAGGAGTCCTGTTAGTAAATGTGAAGACAGGATACTTTTTGGAGGATAACCTGTTTTTCGGAGAAGAATTGCTAAGCAGGCTGTCCTATACCTCATTCCACAATGAGCAGTATATGGTATATCTGCTGCAAAACCGAATGGGAATATTGCTGTTTTTGCTGGTGGCGGCCACTACAATATTTGGGATTGTAATTTTATATTTGTATGTGGCGTGGTTTGGCATGAGTCTTGGAATTTTAATGGCAGTGGTAACAATCCGATATGGAGGAAAAGGAATTCTGATTTTTTTTGCCGCATTGCTCCCTCAGGATATTTTGTACATACCTGCCTTTCTCATGCTGGTGAATCTGCTTCATGATTTGTGTGCAGTCATTTACTTTCCGGGAAAAATGTTTCGCAGTATCAGCACCGGAAAAAAGCAGTTCTTTGCAAGAGGAGCCTTTACCTATATTTTTCTTACCGGAGTTGTCATAATAGGGGTGTTCTTCGAAAGTTATGTAAATCCATTTATTTTAAGAAAAATATTAATTTTTTTATAAATAAATTTTCACTACATATGGTAGAAGACAAAATATCATCTGTCAACATGTTGCGATTTTTCTTAAAAATGCTGTAAATATGCTAAAATACTGGAAAAAATCCATTTGATTTTCTCCAAATTTCTTATTATAATAAGGAATGAGTACGTTGGGGGACTGACAACATTAGGGCTAGGGAAGGGTTTCAAAGTTTATGGAAAAGGAAATACAACAGTTTATTTCATATTTACATAATATTAAGAAAACCTCTAACAATACAGAACAATCTTACAGAAGAGACTTAGCAAAGGCACAGCATTTTTTAGCGGAAAACGGCATCACTGATGTAAAAATGATCACCGGGGAGTATTTGAATTCTTATGTTTTGTATTTAGAGAAGAGTAAATTTGCAACGGCTACGATTTCCAGGAATATAGCCTCTATTAAGGCATTTTTTCATTTTCTATGTGAAGAGGGTATTTGCAAAGAAGATGTTGCTGCAGGCTTAAAAGCGCCTAAAATCGAAAAAAAGATTCCGGAAATTCTATCTACGGATGAAGTGGTGCGCCTTTTGGAACAGCCAAATGGCGATACTGCAAAGGAAATCAGGGACAGGGCGATGTTAGAGCTGTTATATGCCACCGGAATCCGGGTTACGGAGCTGATTACCTTAAAGATCAGCGATGTGAATCTGCAGGTTGGCTACATAATCTGCAGGGATGCCCATAAGGAAAGGGTGATTCCTTTTGGAAATGCGGCAAAAACAGCGCTGACCCAGTATATGGACACGGTAAGGGCACATATGCTGCAGGATGAAGATACGGGTATTCTTTTTGTAAACTGTTCCGGCAGGCCTATGAGCCGGCAGGGATTTTGGAAGCTGATAAAGTATTATGCGAAAAAGGCAAACATTACTTCGGATATTACACCTCATACTTTAAGGCATTCTTTTGCGGCCCATCTGGTGGAGAACGGAGCGGACTTAAGAAGTGTGCAGGAAATGCTGGGGCATTCGGATATTTCCACTACACAGATTTATGCTAATATGAATCATAGCAGGATTCGGGAGGTGTATGCGAAGGCGCATCCCAGGGGATGAATTGAAAGTAACGGTTCTGCCTGAAGCAGATTCGGATTTGTGTGCGGGAGAGTTAAGGGCTGAGCTGTTATTTTTAAAGAGGTTTTGTTTTTGGGGATGTGGCGGAGGGGACGCGGCAGATGGATGTGGGCGGCTTTGCTGCTGAGTTTTAAATGGGGCTTTTCCTAAACAGTCTGGGAAGGTAGTGGATGCCTTCCGGGTCGTCATATAGCGCCCTCCATGGCGCAATATGACTAAAATTGCCATCCGTGGCAATTTTTCCCTGGGGTGTTGAACAGACTGTTAAGGAAAAGTCCCATTTAAAACAAAGCAGCAAAGCCGCCCACATCCATCTGCCGCTGGGTTTCGCCAACAGGTACGTGAAAGGAAATGTAGAAGCCTTTATTTATGTTTTATTCCTGCGAGTAAATGAGCCGAGGGATTGCGTGCAGGCATTTGGCGACTGCCGCAAGGGTCAAAGACCCTGCCCCTTGGGGCGTTTCAAGTTTGATGCCCCGCTGCTTGCGGCGGGGTCTTGGCAGTTGGCAATAGGTTTATATAGTTGCCTTGCTGATAAAAATATTTTGCGGGCTGGTGCTGAGTATTTTTATGTTAGTAAATATTGTTAATGTGCCTTAATATTTTGAACCTTAGTCATTTGTTCATTTAATTAATCATTTCTTATGGAAAGTCAATCCGTAGTTTATTCACTTAAAAAAATCATTTAAGTTAAAATATAACACAGAAATAAAATAAAGAAATAAAGAACAGAATCAAAACCATATTAAAACCTATATTAGCCCCCCATTTCTTTCGATACACAGTGGGAGCAGGCAGAGGCGGAAGCGGTGGCGGGGACCGGGGAACAGGCGGAGGCA
>CAJUEX010000080.1 GCA_910585715.1 uncultured Lachnospiraceae bacterium | reverse complement strand
ATTAAGACCGCCGAAAAAAATCAAATTAATTTACACACTTTACTTGACAAACCCCATAATTAAGGTAAAGCATCTCTTCGGAGGCGCTTTTCTTTCCAAAAGTGGGGCCATGACTATCCTGTCTGCAATCTTATAATACAGGTCTGATTACCGGAGCCGCTCTGCCGTTATGCGGTGTTCACTTATTGCGGCAAATCTTTTATTAACGGCTTCAAGGTCTGTAACATATGCTTAACCACATTGTTATCACCATACAATTTTTGCAGCGCATTGTTTATCTGTTGCCGATTTTTGGCATTAAGAATAATCTGAATGATTTCTTCCTTCTTTTCCACATATATTTTTTTCTTAAAATGCTGCCCAACAAAGGTCTGTATCCGGGACTTTCTTTTATTCAGCCTGCTCTTTGATGATACAAACATTTCAAGAATTTCCTTTACATCTTCATAAACCTCTAAATATTCATCAAATTCTGCTTTGATAGCATTATGAATTCCGCTTAGCATACGCTCATCATTGCAGTATCTGACTACAATCTTACATATGGAATTTGCAGCATTTCCTGAATATCCTCTGTCCAAAAGTCCATGTTGCATGCAAAGATTTAGAGCACTTCTGTCTTCTCCCAAAAATTCGTATGCCATTCCAGCATTTATTCTGTTATTTATGGTTTGTGTTGGCATAGTTGCTTTAGCCTGCGCTTCGGATTTTTTCCGGACTGATGTATTTTCTGCTATCTTTTTCTTTCGACAAATCTTCCGATGACCTTCCCCCTGCCAAAACTTTATAATATTATCATAGTCTGTATCTTTACTGATAATTACATAGGTACACTCCTTTCCCTTATTAATACCCAGCAGATACCCAAGGTATGAAACCAAATGCATATCTAATGACTGCTTACGTACCGGAACCTTGTGTCCTTGCATGTCAATACCTTGCATCAATACAATATCCAGGCTTATATTTAAAGCATTATCCGTATAAAAGATATGAACATGATCATTCTTTGTAAGAGCATTGATATTCTCCAAGCCTTCATTATGTACATTTTCAAAATCTATCAAATAAAATGTTTCCATATCTCTATCACATCTCCAAAAAATATTATAGTTGGAGCAAAAGCATTTGCACAACTAAATTATATTTAGTATACACTATGGCATATTGCTTTTCAATCCAAATCTGTCAAATTCTTCCTGTGCAAAGCCTTTTTACATCTATAGGGAAAACATCTGTTCAAATATTGCCTGGCATGGCACAGCGGGCATTGCTATTGTATAACTCCCCCATTCATGCTATCCTAAAACAAAACCTTTCACAATAAAAATTAGAAAAACAGATTTTTATGGATTTAGCAACTGGCAGTTGTAAGTACTCTTTTACTTATAAAAACAACTACAAAAAACACTTTCCCCGAAAGCTAAATGCGGAAATATAATCAAAGGAGGCACCCCCATGAACACAATAAAAGCAGACTGCCATCTCCACAGCACCTTATCCGGCGACGGCCTTGCGCCCATGGAGGACATGGTTAAAAAAGGAATTGAACTGGGACTAAAGCACATGTGTATGACAGAGCACATGGATTACTTTTACAAAGACGAATCCGGAAACCTTTCGGATGAATTTATCTTAGATATAAAAGCATATGAAAAAGAACTGTTTCGCCTAAAAGAAACCTACAGGCATGAAATCACACTGCATTTCGGCATAGAGCTTGGCCTGCATCCGAGCGTAATTGAAAAAAATAAGGTGCTGGCCCATGCCTACCCCTTTGATTTCATCATCGGCTCTTCCCATATGTGCCATGACTTCGACCCTTATTTTTCTGCCTTTTACGAAAACCGCACGGATAAAGAAGCTTACGAAGAATACTTTCTTTCCCTGATGGAAAATGCCAGAGGCTTTTTAGACTTTGATGTATACGGACATCTGGATTATGTGGTAAGATACGGCAGAACCAAAAACCGGGATTACCACTATGAAGATTACAAAGACATTTTTGATGAGCTGCTTCGTTATCTGATTGAGAACGGAAAAGGAATCGAATGCAATACAGCAGGCTTAAATCCCAAATACCAGCTCGGTGAAGTGCACCCTTCCAGAGAAATCCTAAAGCGCTATTTGGAGCTTGGCGGCGAAATTCTCACCATCGGCTCCGACGCCCATAAACCGGAGCATATGTGCTATGGCTTTGAAACAGCTGCCGAAATTTTAAGGGACTGCGGCTTCCGGTATTATACGGTGTTCCATAACAGGAAGCCGGAATTTTTCCCTTTATAAATTTTCAGCTTTCACACATGACGATAATCCTGTCCGGACTGGTCTGGGCGGGAATACTCCTTGTGGAAGCCCCATAAAAAACGATGAGATTTTTATTTGCAGGATTCCCTAAAAAGGTCTGATTGTTTTTCGTAACCACCCGGGTATTGGCTCCAATATTCAGCCGCAGGGATGCTTCCTGATTTAACAGAATATAATTAAAATATCCCGCAATCACATTGACCCCTTCTAACTTTTGCGTAACGATAGCCGCCTGATATCTCGGTGGATAAATCAAGGGAGCCGGCAGGCTTCCATCATAAAAAAAGATTACCTCAAGCCCTTCATACAGCGTAATCATATCCACCACATACGTATCCGGTGACACAATGAAATTCGCAATATTCCCATCAAAATCCTCCACCGTCACAATCTGGGAACACCCGCTGCTTCTGCGGTTATTAGTATCAAACGTATTAATTTCAATTACCGTCCCCTCATAGGGAATATAATTCGCCCTCCGCCTTTGATTTACCTGATTAAAATTAATATCCATGTCTTTTCCACCCATCTCCCCTTTTCCAGAGAGACTTTCCCCATCCAAAACTCTTTCTACATAATATGCAAAATCCATGGAGCGGTTCCTCTTTTACACAACGACCTAAAAAACCTATACACACCCATAGCAATATTGATAATGTAAAAAAGAATATGTGCATAAAAGCATTGCTATAGGTATATATAGGTTATTTTCAGGCTGTTGTATAAGAAAGAAATATATGCATAATAACATTGCTGTGGGTACATATAAATTATTTCAGGCTGTTGTGTAAGAAAGAAATACGTGCATAGCAGCATTACTGTAAGTACATATAGATTATTTCAGGCTGTTGTGTAAGAAAGAAATATGTGCATAGCAGCATTACTGTGAGTACATATAGGCTTATTTCAAGCTATGGTGTAAAAGAGAATATGTGCTTAGCAGCATTGCTGTATGGATATATAAGCTTCTTTTCAAACTATAGTATAAAAAAGAATAATGTGTTGCCTATAGCCAGACAAAAAACAGCAACAGAGGGATAAGAGCAGATTCCATGCATTGTTTTGGACCGGGATTTTCCTTAACAGCCTGCTCAACCCCAGGGTAAAATTGCCACGGATGGCAATTTTAGGAATATCGCGGCATGGACGCCGCTATATTCCGCCCCGGACGGTACCAACACCTCCATCAGGCTGTTTAGGAAAATCCCGGTCCAAAACACCGCATGGAATCTGCTCTTATCCCTCTGTTGCGTCCTCCCAGCCATTTCTGCTCTTATCCCTCTGTTGCGTCCCCCCATCCATTACATCCCCCATCCAATCCCCTAAACCCCTCACATATACAACTCCCTTATTCTTTCAATATCGTCCCTCCCCCCAGCACACACTCCCCTTCATAAAACACCACCGCCTGCCCCGGCGTAATAGCACGAACCGGCTTCTCAAATCTGCAGCTCACCCTGTCTTCCCCAATCTGTTCAATCAAGCACCATTCCCCCTTATGCCCATATCTGATTTTAGCCAGAACCCTCTTCCTTCCTTCCAGCTTATCTATCGACATAAAGTTCAAGTTACCACAAACCAACCGGTCAGCAAACACATCCTCACATTCCCCAATAACCACTTCTCCCGTTTCCGGCCGGATTTCCGTTACAAACACCGGGTGCCCCATAGCCAGATTCAGCCCCTTCCTCTGCCCAATCGTATAATGGATAATCCCCTTATGGGGACCAATTACCGTCCCATCCTTTGTAACAAAGCTGCCGGCCTTTGGCATTTTCTCAAAAAGCTCCTTTTTCCCAGCCGCTTCCCTCTCAATAAAGCCCGCATAATCCTTATCCGGTATAAAACAGATTTCCTGACTGTCCGGCTTGTCCGCCACCGGAAGCTTAAGCCTTTCCGCCATGCTCCGTATTTCTTCTTTTGTATATTCTCCCACCGGCATAAGGGTATGGGACAATTGAAACTGAGTCAGATTATAAAGAGCATATGTCTGGTCCTTTGCGCTTGTTTTGGACATGCAAAGAGAATACCTGCCATTTTCCAGCCTTTGGATTCTGGCATAATGTCCCGTTGCAATATAATCCGCCCCAATGTCCATGCTCCTTTTCAAAAGAGATTCCCATTTTACATAACGGTTGCAGGCAATACACGGATTGGGCGTTCTGCCCTGTATGTATTCCTCCACAAAGTAATCCATAACCTTGCACCGAAACTCCTTTTTAAAGTTCATCACATAATAAGGGATGTCTAACGCCTGAGCCACCCTTCTTGCGTCCTCCACTGCGCTGAGCCCGCAGCAGCCTCCGTTTTCCTCTAAGGCTTCCTGTCCTTCATCCTGCCATATCTGCATGGTGACCCCAATCACCTCATAACCCTGTTCCTTTAATAAAAAGGCTGCCACAGAGGAGTCTACTCCTCCGGACATGCCTACCACAACTTTCTTTTTCATATAAAAATCCTTTAGTATTCTTCTTCCTCTTCTTCTTCGCCTTCATGGATATCGGATTTGGGCTTTTCAAGCCCTTCAATGACAATGCCGTTTTTCTCCGCATAATCCCAAAGTGCCGCATGGATTGCTTCCTCCGCCAAAAGGGAGCAGTGAACCTTTACCGGCGGAAGTCCGTCCAATGCTTCCATTACCGCCTTATTGGTAATCTTCATGGCTTCCTGAATGCTTTTTCCCTTTACTAACTCTGTTGCCATGGAGCTGGTGGCCACTGCCGCGCCGCAGCCAAAGGTTTTAAATTTCACGTCCCTTATAATCTGATTTTCATCAATATCCAAAAAGATTCTCATAATATCGCCGCACTTGGCATTTCCAACGGTGCCTACGCCGCTGGCATCTTCTATTTCTCCCACATTTCTCGGATTTTGGAAATGGTCCATTACTTTTTCTGAATACATGGTTTTCCTCCTGTTCTAAAATGCTATTCGTCATTCATTTTTATCCTGCTATGCAATGCTGCACTCTGTTTTTCACTATGTCAGCACATGCTGTTATTATTTGATATTTTTTGATATTATTTGTTATTTATATTGTTAGCCATCGCTAACCTTTTTCTGTTTTTGCACTGTCAGCGTATTCTGTCCATTGCTTATTTCCACTCTGTTAACAAATGCTATCCACTATTTCTATTTCCTAATCTGCCAACAAGCGCTGCCTACTATTTATTTCCCACTCTGCCAACAGGTGCTGCCTACTATTTATTTCCAACTCTACCAACAGGTGCTGCCTACTATTTGCTTCCGCCCTGATTCTTTATAAAATCCTCATACAGCGGAGACATGTTTCTAAGCTCTTCAATAATCTTCTTTAATGTCTCTGCCACATAATCCATCTCTTCCATGGTGTTTTCCGGACTGACTGTCATTCTTAAAGAACCGTGTGCAATTTCATGAGGAAGCCCGATGGCTAAAAGCACATGGGACGGGTCTAGGGATCCTGATGTACAGGCAGAGCCGCTGGAAGCACAGATTCCTGCAAAATCCAGCTTAATCAGCATGGACTCACCTTCAATGAACCGGAAGCTGATATTCACATTATTGGATAGCCTTTCTGTCCTGTGTCCATTTAACCTGCAATATGGAATTTCCTTTTCTATTTTTCCAATCAGATAATCCCTTAACTCCGCTTCCTTTTTTTCTCTCTCCTCAAGCTGTGCAAATGCCAGCTCGGCAGCCTTTCCAAAGCCGATAATGCCCGGCACGTTTTCCGTACCCGCCCTTCTGCTTCTTTCCTGAGCCCCTCCATGGATAAAGGAACGAATTTTAATGCCCTTTCGGATATACAAAAAACCAATGCCTTTTGGCCCGTTCAGCTTATGGCCGCTGGCGCTTAACATATCAATATTGCATACGTCCACATCAATAGGAACATGACCGTATGCCTGTACAGCATCCGTATGGAACAAAACTCCCTTTTCATGGGCAATGCTGCCGATTTCCCGTATGGGCTGTATGGTGCCGATTTCATTATTGGCAAACATGATGGTAATCAAAATCGTATCTTCCCTGATGGCTTCCTTTACCTGTTCCGGCCTTACCATACCGTATTCATCCACATCCAGATATGTGATTTCATAGCCCTTTTTTTCCAATGCCTTACAGGTATGAAGAATGGCATGATGCTCTATTTTGGATGTGATAATATGCTTTCCCTTGCTTTCATAAGCTTCTGCCGCAGCCTTTAATGCCCAGTTATCGGACTCAGAGCCGCCTGCCGTAAAATAGATTTCATTTGACTTTGCCCCAAGGGAATCCGCTATGATTTCCCTTGCATGGGTTACCGCTTCCTTCGACTTTGCAGCAAAGGAATAAATACTGCTTGGATTCCCATAATAGGTTGTGAAATAAGGAAGCATGGCTTCCACTACCTCCGGCGCGGTTTTGGTGGTAGCCGCATTATCCAGATAAATCAGTTTATCCATTGTATCACCTCTTCTATGTTAATTTCCTAGTATCTCAATCAGAATACAAAAAAATGATAGCACTACATTTTAGTTCTGTCAACAAAAGCCACGGAATATATTTGATTAATAACTCTCATTAAAGGAGTTGCCATGTTTAAAAAGTATCCTCTTATTGCCGGAACTATTCTGCTGACTGCAACCGGAATCTTAAGCCGTATCATCGGTTTTTTTTACCGGATTTTTTTGTCCCAGACTATCGGTGAGGAAGGCATGGGCATTTACCAGCTCATTGCCCCGGTCATGGCTCTTAGTTTTTCCATTACAGCCGCCGGAATCCAGACGGCAATTTCCAAATTTGTAGCTCCTGAGCCTACTTCACATGATTATAAATCATCTCTTCGTGTTTTACTAGTAGGATTTACCATTTCCCTGTCCCTATCTGCTATTTTAGGCTTTTTCCTGTTTGAATATTCTTTTTTCATTGCAAAGAATTTTCTTTTAGAAGAACGCTGTTCTTCCCTTGTGCGGATTTTTGCCCTTTCCCTGCCCTTTGGCTCAGTCCATGCCTGTATTAACGGCTATTATTATGGTATCAAAAAAACCGGGCTGCCTGCCTTTACCCAGCTCTTAGAGCAGGGCGCAAGAGTTGTAAGCGTTTACCTGATTTACTCCTACTGCCAGTCCAAAGGCATTGAGGCTTCCATTGCCATCTCCGTAGTGGGTATCGTAATCGGGGAATTTGCCTCCATGGCAGTTTCCGCCATTGCTGTTTTCCTGCGCTTTAGCCGTCTTGGATTTTCCTTATCCCCTATGTGCATACCGGCAGCTTCCCAAAAAGGAAAACTTCGTACCACCGCCCGCCATATTTTATCAATGGCGGTTCCTTTATCCGCAAACCGTTTAGTTATCAATGGCTTACAAAGCGTGGAGGCAGTTTACATACCAAACAGGCTGATGGCCTTCGGTCTTTCCAATTCTGAAGTGCTTCGTATTTACGGCGTCCTTACCGGAATGGTCCTGCCCCTTATTTTATTTCCAAGCGCCCTTACAAGCTCCATAGCGGTTTTAATCCTGCCCTATGTATCTGAAGCGGAAGCTGCCGGAAACAACAAAAAGATTGCAAATGCCGTATCCAAATGTATTTTTTTCTGCCTTGCCCTTGGTTTTTTATGCACTGCAGGATTTTTCCTGTTTGGCAGATGGATTGGAAGCTTTCTATTCCACAGCCAGATTGCCGGCTCCTTTATTACCTCTATGAGCTTTATCTGTCCTTTTCTTTATTTAAGGACTGTGCTCAGCAGCATTCTGCACGGTCTTGGAAAAACCGCCCGCTCCTTTTTCTTCCAGATAGCAGGAATCGGCATCAAGCTTCTTTTTGTCTTTTATGCCATCCCCATATTCGGGATTAAAGGATACCTGTGGGGGCTTTTAGTAAGCGAATTATTACTTTGTACTCTTTATCTTATTGCACTAAAACCTTATATATATTATAATAAACATGTTTTGAGCCGCTTGCAGGCTTTCAAAGCATAAAAATACAAACAGGAATTTCCTGTTTTCAAAAATGAGCAGATAATTGAGAAAGACCCTGTTTATGATTTTACTCATATTGCAGGGCATTTCCCAATTATCTGTAAAAAAATAAGGATACAAAGGAGAGAAACCATGGGATTCGATTTTATAAAAAAACTTCCTACCCCGGAGGAAATCCGAAAAGAATTTTCCGTACCGGAACACCTTGCAAAAATCAAAGAGAAAAGGGATAAGGAAATCCGGGCTGTCATCACCGGCGAAAGCAACAAATTTTTAGTAATCATCGGCCCCTGCAGCGCTGACAATGAGGAAGCGGTCTGTGACTACATCCGCCGCCTTGCAAAGGTAAATGAACAGGTGAAGGACAAGCTGATTCTAATACCCAGAATCTACACCAACAAACCGAGAACTACCGGCGAAGGCTACAAGGGAATCGTCCATCAGCCCGACCCGGAAAAGAAGCCGGACTTTTTACAGGGCCTTATTGCCATGCGGAAAATGCACATCCGCGCCATCGAGGAAACCGGCCTGACTGCCGCTGACGAAATGCTCTATCCGGAAAACTGGCGTTACTTAAGCGACATCCTTTCCTACGTGGCAATTGGCGCCCGTTCCGTAGAGGACCAGCAGCACCGTCTGACGGTAAGCGGCTTTGACGTGCCTGCAGGCATGAAAAATCCAACCTCCGGCGATTTGACGGTCATGTTAAATTCCGTTTATGCCGCACAACGCCCCCACTCTTTTATCTACAGGGGCTGGGAAGTACAGACAGACGGCAACGAGCTTGCCCATACGGTTTTAAGAGGCTCCGTAAACCAGTATGGCCGCAGCTTCCCCAACTATCACTATGAGGATTTAAGCCGCCTTCTGGAAATGTACGGCACCATGGATTTAAAAAATCCTGCTGCTGTCATTGACGCCAACCACAACAATTCCGGCAAGCAGTTCAAGCAGCAAATCCGTATTGCAAAAGAGGTTATGCATTCCAGGAAGCTGAACAGTGATATTCATAAGTTTGTAAAGGGAATTATGATAGAAAGCTATATTGAAGAAGGCAATCAGAAAATTGGCGAAGGGATTTATGGTAAGTCTATTACGGATGCATGTCTGGGATGGGCTGATAGTGAGAAGCTGATTTATGATATTGCGGAGTATGATTAAAAATTGATGGGAAATCCCCTCTCTTAAGCTTGGGAAGACAGGCTTGGGAGAGGGGTTTTTTTGGTGGGGGACGTGGGAGCAGGCAGAGGCGGAAGCGGTGGCGGGGACCGGGGAACAGGCGGAGGCA
>CAJUEX010000079.1 GCA_910585715.1 uncultured Lachnospiraceae bacterium | reverse complement strand
GAGAACTGCCGGCTAAACTGTTACGGCGGAAGCGGCTTCGAGCCGGACGGCTGCTACCAAAAGCTTGTTTTTACCAGATGGAGGCTGCTATGGCAAATAAAAATGTTACCTTTGCGGATATAGCAAAATATACAAATTTTTCAAAAACTACCATTTCCAGGTATTTTAATAATCCGGATTCCCTGACTCTGGAAAACCAGCAGATTATTGCAGATGCCCTGGTAGCTTTAAATTACAAGGAAAATAAGGTGGCTCGTATTCTTGCCAACGGAAAGACAGAATTTGTGGGCATTATCATTCCCAATTTATATCTTCATTATTATTCACAGATTTTAAATGAGATTCTTTCCACTTATGAAACCTTTGGATATAAGTTTCTTGTGTTTGCCGGAAACGACAAGGAGGAAGTGGAACGAAGATATTTTAAGGAACTTCTTTCCTATAAAATTGAGGGAATGATTGTACTCAGTCATACTATTTCTTCAAAAGAACTTGCTTCCTACAATATTCCCATAGTTACCGTCGAAAGGGAGGACCAATATACATGCAGCGTAAATTCTGACAATTACATGGGAGCGGTTCAGGCTACAAGTCTTTTATATAAAAATGACTGTGATATATTTATTCATATGAATGCGGATATTGCCCCGGACGTTCCTGCTTATGGACGAATCCAGGGATTTCTGGATATCTGTAAGGAGCATAAGCTGGACCATAGGCTGATTTTAAAAGAATGGGGAAGCACTTATAAGGAAAATATAGAAAGGATTCAGCCGGTATTAGAAGAAATTGAACAGACCTATCCCCGGAAAAGGAAAGGAATTTTTTTGTCTAATGATACATTGGCAAACATATTTCTGAATCTGCTTATTAAAAAGTATGGAACTCTTCCGGACGATTTTCGGATTGTAGGCTTTGACGGCTCTCCGGTTTCTGCCGAAGCCATTATTCCCATCAGCACGGTTGGACAGCAGATTGATAAAATTGCTTTTACGGCCATGGAGCTGCTTGTGATGCAGATGAATGAGCGGAAGAAACGGAAGCCCATCCCTTTAGAAGCTCCTATTCATAAGGTAATGGCTCCTATACTGATACGGCGTGAGACCACTGATTGAATGAAATGGATGTTTTTACAGCTTCGGGGGTGACCTGTCGAGACGATATTACAGTAGGTGTATTGACCGGCAAAGCATATCTGACCGACATTTCGTGCAAAAGCGTAATTTCAAGCGGAACTACAGGAAGTATATCCTTGAGTAACATTATTGCCACAAATAGGTTTTCCGTTGAGAGAAGCACGGAAGATGTAGAATTCAAGATTGCTCATTTACTTTTTGGCATAATGCTTCATTTCTTGACTTAAAATTTTATAAAAGTTCACTATCTAAAGCTCGTAAATTTATGACAGAAACTATTTCCTGTTGTATTCTTTCAACTTCATCAATTCTAACTCTGCCAATACAGCTTCTTTCTATTTTATAATCTACATCTTGAAATAATTTTTCCAGCAAATTATTTATTTCTGGAGATGCCCCCATTGAAGCTATCACAAGAGATGTCCTATCATATTGTTCCAATATTTCTCTTAATTCGTTTTCTGGAACTTTTAATAATTGTTCAAAATCAGTTATCTTTTTAGCCGGTATATTTGGTTCTAAAATATCATTTAT
Source organism: uncultured Lachnospiraceae bacterium (assembly GCA_910585715.1). Lineage (GTDB taxonomy): Bacteria > Bacillota > Clostridia > Lachnospirales > Lachnospiraceae > RGIG3040. The sequence continues at coordinate 8,518 of CAJUEX010000079.1, read as the reverse complement.
TGTAATTCCATAAAGTTTAGATATTTTTAGCAGAACCTCTAAATCTGGAATGGCTGCTCCCGTTTCCCATTTTGAAACAGCTTGCCTGGATATATCCAATCTTTTTGCTAATTCATCTTGCGTGTAGTTATGTTTTTTTCGCAGTAATTGCAAATATTTTGAAATGATATTTGTGTTCATAAAAATTCTCTCCTTTTTTCTATTATAAAATGACCATATAGAAAAATAAAGAGCTTGAAAAGTGCCAAAAAGCAATTAGCAGTTGCTTTCATTTACCTTATTTCGGTGGATGTCTTGTCTGTATTCGGCTTATCGCAGACTTTCTATGTATTATAAGATAAAGCAGTAAAATGAAAAATCTTAACTGTCTGCGTGAGCAAAAACAGAGCCAAAATAATCATAAGTACATAATAAAAGGCATTCCTGCTTTCCTCTTTTTCTCACGAAAATACCTCCACATGGCCGGTTCATGAATTTGTGAACTTGTAACAGTTCAGACAGCAGTTCCATCCCTATTCCTATGGCAGAATTACTGTCTGAACCATTACGAACCTTATCTGTTGTATTTATGATTTATGCAAGACATATTATCCTGCCATTATCCGTCTATGCCAACAATTCCCTGCAAACTGTTTTCAGGCTTTCCCTAATACCAATATGCTGGGGACATGCCTCTTCACATTTGCCACACTGGATACATTCCCCTGCCTGCGCCCTGCCATGGCCTCCCACCAGCCAGTTTTCCTGTCCTCTGGCCGCTTCTTTATCCCCATAAAGAGTCAAATAATTCATGGCAGTAAAGGAACCGGAAATACCGATATTCTTTGGACATACCTTTGCACAATAATTGCAGGTGGTACATGGAATGAGGGGAATCCGGCTTAATTCCTCCTGCGCCTTATTAACCGTTTCTTTCTGAGCTTCAGAAAGTCCTGTAAAGGTTTTCATATAAGACAGGTTATCCTTCATCTGCTCCACATTGCTCATTCCGGAAAGAACCGTGATAACTCCTTCCAAATCCGCTGCAAAGCGCACCGCCCATGAAGCAACAGAAGATTCCGGCTCTGACTCTTTGAAAATCTTTACTACAGATTCCGGCGGAGTTGCAAGCATACCGCCCTTTACCGGCTCCATAATGATGACCGGCTTGCCGTGCTTCCTTGCCACTTCATAACAACGCCTTGACTGTACCGAAGGATTTTCCCAGTCCGCATAGTTAATCTGAAGTTGGACAAATTCCATTTCCGGATGGGCTGTCAAAATTTCTTCCAGTTCTTCCGGAGTGGAATGGAAGGAAAAACCCACATGCTTTATCAGTCCTGCTTTCTTTTTTTCCTGCACCCAGCTCCACATATCATAATCGTCAAAATAACGGGACCTTACTTCTCCCAGATTATGTAACAGATAAAAATCGAAATATCCTGCTCCTGTCTGCTTTAAAGATACATCAAACTGAGCATACGCCTCTTCCTTCGTCTTACAGTTAATCCATGCGGCATTTTTGGTCGCAAGCTGGAAGCTCTCTCTCGGATATCTCTCTACAAGCGCCTGCCTGATGGCATCCTCGCTTCCCGCATAAGCCCAGGCAGTATCAAAATAAGTAAACCCTGCCTCTAAAAACAAATCCACCATTTCCTTAGTCTGCTCCACATCAATAACTCCGTCCTTCTGGGGCAGACGCATAAGCCCGAATCCCAATTTTTTAATTTCTTCACCCAGATAACCCATTTGAATACACTCCTTTTTATGCTTTTACCTACATTTTTTTCTATATTATCACAATTCAAGGTATATGAAAATGCTTATCGGCTAAATTAATTGCAGTCAACTACTTAACAGTTAACTGATTATACCGTCTTCTTGCAATTAATTTCAGGGAAGGATTTTTAACAGCTTCATTTTGGGCGGAAAAATTGATTTATTTTCAGGGAAGGATGGGGGATTTTGGAAAAGAGGACGCAGGGGATGGGAGGGGATTGGCTGCATTGATTTTGCCCTCATCCCTCTTTTGCGTCCCCTCCGCCACACTCCCCCACCTTTTTACAAAAAATCCCTCACCCTCTAAAGCGGTTCAAACAAGCAAAAACCTCCTGCCTCCTCGGTCTTGCAATCCCGCAGGGAACATAAGCTCCGCAAAATGCCTCCCATCCCTTTTTATCCAAAAGCTCAAAGAGAATCTCAACCGTCTGCCGTACAGTATGCCTGCCATCTGCCAGCTTCTCTAATCCATAACGAAGCATATACGCAAGGGCAGTAGTCTGTTCCGCATCCGCAAGCTGTTCCACATAACGTAAATCCACGTTTTCCTTATCTAAAGAAAAGGAATCCCGTCCAAAGGTTTTTATTTTCATGGAGGTTTGACGGCTGCTGCCCTGCCGTTCTCTTCCATAATAATCCTTGCCGCCGCTTTTTTTAGGTTTGTAAGCCGGCAACATGCGGTTAAAATCCGGAATCCGGAAATCCGGTGCTTTTGTTTCAGGAGCTGTATGCTGACTGCAAAGCTCCTTTACATGTTCGGATATATCGACAGGACGGTAACAGTCCATCTGGATAATATGGTCCGCAATGTAAAAGAATGCCCCGGAGCTGCCTGCTACAAGGATGGTGGATATCCCTTCTTTTTCATAAATCTCCCCTGCCCGGCACAAAAACGGGGTAATAGGCTCTTTTTCCCGGCTGATAACCTGCTGCATAAAGTCGTCACGCACCATAAAATTGGTGGCAGAGGTATCTTCATCAATTAAAAATAATCCGGAACCGGCTTCTATATTTTCAATTACCCCTGCTGCCTGCGAGGTGCTTCCGCTGGCATCGGATGTGGAAAAGGCAGAAGTATCCTTTTTGTTAGGCAGGTCATTGATAAACAGGGAAATATCCACATTCCGGATGGAACGGCCATCCTCTGCGCGAAGCTTCACGGCAGTATCCTCTGTAATCACATATTCCCTTCCATCTCCCTGAATATGGTTATAGACGCCATTTTGCAATGCTTCTAACAAAGTGGACTTGCCATGGTAGCCGCCGCCTACAATCAGGGTTATGCCCCAGGGTATTGCCATTCCGGAAATTTCCCCTTTATGGGGCAGAATAAAGGTGCGTTCCATGGTGGCAGGAGAAAGAAAGGGGATGCTGTCTTTCATTGGCGTATCGGAAACGCCGCTTTTTCTGGGAAGAATGGAACCGTTTGCAACAAAGGCAACCAGCTTTTCTTCCCGGAGAAAACCGCGCAATGCCTTTTGATCCTCTGCCAGAAAAATAGCCGCCTCCACTTTTTTTCCGTCCAGCCTCTTATAAAAAAGACTGCTTTCCACACAGCGGGGAAGGAACTCAAATAAAATCTTTTCCAGCTCTCCTGCATTTATAGTTCTCCCGAAGGCCGGAAAGCCCACATGAAAACGGGCAACAATGCCTGTATCGGAAATTTCACAGGCACTCCGTTCCAGAACCTGCTGCCCGCAACGGGTAATGGATAAAAGACCGCTTTTTCCGGAGCCCTTTGCCTTAAAATTATATTCCTCAAATCCACAGGCAAGCTGTCTGGTAAGAAAATCTGCAAGGGCAGACCTTGCACAGCTTTCGCTATAATATTCTTTTGGAAAACCGGCTGTCTTGTGGCTGACTTCCACATGCAGGCTGGAGGGCGACGCAAAAGGGTCTCCCTGTACATGATCGATAGACAGACTAAACCCCGGAAACTGGTAGCTGCCTGACAAAGATTTATATGCAGGATAGCTTTTGCGGTCAATGGAACGCAAAGCGGTCCGCAAATCGTTAGATGATTTCATAAATTAATTCCTCCTATTGAAAATTTAACAACAACTAAAAACATCCAAAACAGGACCTTGTTATCTTGGTTCATTTTTGGATGTTTGTCAAGATGTTTTATAAGAAGTATACAAAGTATATGTAACAGTTCAGTTCTCAGCTTCCCTTGCATACCACGTTCTTTTATCCTCATACATGCGGTCATCCGCTTCTTTTAAAAGCCGGTCCATGTCTTTTCTGCCTTCCCTGTGCCATACGCAGCCAAGAGCCATGCAGGCATTCTTTTCCTGCATATGGTTTTTCAGGGTCTGTATTCTTTCCTGAAGTGTTTCTTCCCCGATTTCTTCACATAAAACAAGAAACTCATCTCCTCCTATGCGAAACAGTTCATAATCTCCAAATGCCTCTTTCAAGCATTGGCTGGCACGCATCAGAAGTTCATCCCCTTCCCGGTGTCCCTTTGTATCATTTATCTTTTTCAATCCCATTACATCACAGTAAAGGATTCCAACAGGCTTTTCCTCCTGCATCCTGTCAATGTAATCGTTCATGGCATGTCTGTTTCCGATTTCCGTCAACTGGTCCATAAAGCACAGCTCTTCCAGACGGCGGACATAATTTCTTCTCTGAATCAGGGCAACGATAAAATGTCCCAGAATCTGAAGCAGTGTCATAATATTTTCCAGAAACTCCTCCGGGGGATTATCCACTCCGTAAAAACCGATAATTTTCTTTTCGCTTATTAACGGATATACTACCAGAGATTGGATATTCTGGGGCTTTAAGTACTCATAAACTGCCTGGTCGCTGTCTTTGATGCCCTCTACATTTTTGATGATTACATTTTTGCCCTTTAAAAATTTCTCATACCAGAACTCCACTACCTGAATGGACACAGACTGCAGATTTTCCTTTTGGGGAAGCACGCCCTTTGCACACCACTCATAAGTATTATCCAAAGTGCCGTCTTTGTTTTCCTCGAAAATATATGCCCTTTCGCTGTTTAAGGACTGGCCCAGATATTCCGTCAGGACAGCAAGGGATTCTTCTGATGTGGGGGCTGCCATGGAAATCCTTAAGCCCTCATTCACCATCACTTCATTATCTTCATATCCCCTGCTTTGCAGCTCACAGGCGCTTAAGTCCACCGCCAGCTCAAAACGGTATCTTTTTCCGTTTTCTTCTATTATAGTATCTTTTATTGCCAGCTTCTTTTTGATAACCGGATTGTAACGAACCTCTTCCGCAAAAGAGCCCGGACACAGCTTTTTATTATTACAGGTGGTGCAAGGCATGGAACTGCCCATCAGCGCCTCAAAGCACTTTTTGTCCTTAACTTCTTCCATTGATTTGATTCCGTACAGTTCACGGGCAAGACGGTTCATATAAACCAACTCATGGCTGTCTATATCCACCACATATACAATTTCCTTCAGCTCCTCATAAAGCTCCCAGATGTCTGCCGCTGTACGGTCCGAAAATTCTACTTTTTTCATAACAACACTCCCAAGTCATTATAACATAAGAAAAAATAAATTTATACCTTAAAAGAGGCTACCGTCTGATTCAGGATTTCGCTTAACCTAAACAGCTCTTCCATCTGGGTAAGAACCGCCTTGGAGCTTTCATTGGAATTTTCCGCCGATTGCCGCATTTTCTGCATATAGTCCTCAATCTCTCCCGCAAGCTGCGCAATTATCACTATGGACTCATTGATTCCTCCTATGCCTGAATTCATTTCTTCCGAAGCAGCACCCAGGTCACTGGAAATATCCGTATAAAACGCCGCATCCTGCTCATACATCCCGGCAAGCTCCGTCATTCCTTTATAATCCTCCATGACCCTTCCGTTCATGAACTCCAAAAGCTTTTGGGAGCTTTCTGATAAAAAGGATACATTCTGTACAACCCCTTCCGTTACCTGACGGATTTCATCCACTGCCATTCTGGAATGGTCTGCTAACTGGCGGATTTCATCTGCAACAACGGAAAAGCCTCTTCCTGCTTCTCCTGCCCTTGCAGCTTCTATGCTGGCATTCAGCGCTAACAGATTGGTCTGGGAGCTGATGGAAAGAATCTCCTCCGTTAAGGTGTCTATCTCTCTTACCCGCTGGCTGTCTGCAATTGCCCGTTCCAGTTCTTCCTTTGTTTTCTGGTAAAGGCTGACTGCCTCCCTGCTGGAATTTTCTGAATTTTTATGCTGCTTTCCGGCACGTTCCATAATATTGCCGGATTGCTTTGCTGCTTCTGCTGCTTTTTTTGCCACGTTTTCCACGGCAGTACAAAGCTTTTGTCCTGTATATTTTATCTTTTCCGCCAGTTCCTTTGCCTCTGTTGTCTGGTCCAGTACCTGAACCGTTGCATGGGCAATTTCGGAAATATCCTGTGACAATACCGTCATTTCAGAAGAAGCTCCCTCTGCAATGGTGGTAATGCTTCCGGCTTCCTGCTTTGTATTTAGAATAATTCCTCTTATCTGCTGTTTTACCTCTACGGTTGCCGTCTTTATCTGCTCTGTTTCATCTTTATATTCCTTTGGAATGGCTTTTTCACTTACAATATTTTCCGAAAAGTCGCCGGAGGCAAACTGCTTCAACATTTGTATAGGCTCTAACGTTCTGCCAATCAAGCCTGCCATAATCACGGTAACCAGACCGATTATCACAAACGCAATTATTACCGCTACTACAATCATTGCAATGAGAGAACTCCTCACGTTAGCCGTAGGCACTACCACTCCCATTTTCCAGCTGCTTCCGGCAATTCCTGAAGCCGCAAAGTAACATTCGCTTCCATCATAATCCGTAAGCTTTATCACACGGGCATCCTGTCCGTTTATCAGGCCATCCAGACCCGGCATGATGTCTGTAACTGCAACAGCCGCATCCTCAGAAGGCTCATATGCTTTATTTTTATGGGCAACGTACTGCCCGCTGCTGTCTGCCAGAAATCCGTACACGCCTTCTGCAAAATCAATACTTTTTGTCAGGTCTGTCACCGTACCCAAAGTAACATCCAGGCCGATTACCGCTGCCAGATCTCCATTTATGTAAACCGGCGATGCAATGGTGGCGCACATCTGGTTGGTAATCACATCCCAATAGGGGTCCGTTACAATGGTAGTCCCCTCTTCTGCTGCCTGCTGATACCAGCCTCTTTGTACCGGGTCATAGCCCTCTGGTATTTCCGCTTCCCGATTGGACTGGATGAATTTGCTGTCCTTTGTTCCGCAGTACAGGTTTAAAAGCTCCTCCCTGCCTGCCGCATAGGTGTCCATTACAGACTGGATAAAAGCCTCATCCGTATTCTGAGCTGCCTCTATACAGCTTGCCGCTCCGCCTGCAAGCATTTTTTCATTTTCTATCCATGTGTTGATTTCTTCCGCATATTTGTCTGCGTAAATCTGCAATGATTCTGTCTGATCCTTCATCATGCGCTTTCCTGCCACTATTACGATTCCTGTTGTGGTAAGCAAAATGCTGATGATTACCATGAAAATTACGCTTATGGTCAGTTTGCCTTTGATGGTTCTTCTCATAATATTATGCCTCGCTTCTTTATTTTATTTTTGATGCTTTGTTTGATACTTGGGTTTTTGGGGCTGGAGTGTCGTTTGGTTTGGTTTGCTGTGTTATTATGCTTTAGTTTAGCAAAAAGAAGAGGGAGAGATAAGGGGATGGGAATACATTACAGTTTTTTCAGTATGATTTGCAGGGAAAAGAGAAAGAAAAGCTATTTGAGCTATTTGACTGGACTTTTGAGGAAGGAGAGAATGTAATTTGGGGGCTACTGACTCAAAATGGGGAGAGGATGGCTGCGGAATGGGGAAAGATGTTGCCGTAGCAGACAAAAAGTATCTTAATCATAATAAAAATTCCTCCTAAAATGCCTCAATTTGCCGTGTTTTGGCGCAAATTGCAAGGTTTGCTTTTTCCGTAGAGATTGTTAAAAATGTAATGGAAATGACAAATCGGGACAAAACGGGGCATATTGATTCCGTCAATCGTAGTAAAAACGTAGTAGGAATTGGAGGTTTTTACTACTCTGGTATTTTAGCATAAGAAAACAACGACTAATATATGTTTGAAGAATCATACCTAATTACTCATTTTATAAGTAAAACGCTCCGTTCTACCGTTCCCTGCTCTCTCAATAATACCTTCATTTAACAATAATGGTCTTATAAAACTCGAACCGCGCCACGATCAGCGTCTTTATCACATCAAGCACAGTCTGGAAGATGTTCTTTATCCCTTCCCATAAGCCACTAAAGAAATCTTTCAGACCGTTCCAGATAGCCTGCGCCGCCCCGGTGATGGCATTCCAGATGTTGGAAAAAAGTCTTTCAGACCATTCCACACTGCTATGGCTGCATCTTTTATCACGTTCCATAAATTTATCCAGAACTCCCGGAAGCCCTCGCAGTTATTCCACAAGGCCACGAAAATGGCTATCAGAGCCGCGATTGCCGCAATGACCAGCGTGACCGGGTTCGCCGCTAAAATTCCCCACAGCGCACTCAGCCCTCCGCCGATACTGGAAATGCCGCCGATCAGTGTCGGGATGAAGGTCATGATGCTGCCCACCGCTGACACAACTTTCCCGATAGTGATTAATACGGGGCCGATGGCGGCGGCAAGGAGCCCTATGGTGACAATGGTGTTTTTGGTGCCTTCATCCATTCCGTTCAGCTTATCCACAAAGCCCTGCACCCATGTGACGATCTGGCGGATGGCGGGCATGAGGATTTCAC
>CAJUEX010000078.1 GCA_910585715.1 uncultured Lachnospiraceae bacterium | reverse complement strand
CCTTTCTTTTAATGTACCGCACTTTATCATAAAAATAAAGTGCGTAAGTTTTTGTCACCGGTAACTTACACACTTTATATTACACTCCCCTATTTTTATAAAAAACCACGGATATCCACGGCAAGCTTTTCTTCCATATTTATCAGCCGTTTCGTAATATCCTTTGTTTTCTCATCAGCGGCTTTATATTGATTCAAATATTTATGAAGGGACTTTACCCCCATATTACAGCCATCTGTGATTAAATCAGCAATGGTTTCATCGGATTCATCCATAACAAGCTTCACATTTGTTTTCATCCATGACATGCCTTTTGCCACGGGATTTGGCTCTTTTCCGTCATCGTGGTATTTTTCTAAAAGGACCTGAATTTCTTCTTTCAGCTTATCATGCTCCTCTTTGCAGTCTGCAAGGCATTTCCGAAGCGTCTCATCATGCACATAATCCAAAACATCATCAATCGCTGCAACTCCCATTTTGATACCGGCATCACATTCCCGCAACAGCTTTATTGTATCATCTTCAATCATTGACTGTTTTCCACTCCTTTTATTTATGGCTTAAGAAAATTATCCCCGTTTCTGCAAATATTATTCCGGCAGCCTGTAAATAACCGCCGTACCAATGTACCCACATGCTTATATACAACATGCAGTTACTTTAAATTACCTGCCACAATAACATGTTCTCCTGAAACGTCGCAGTCAATTTTCCCATATCCTTCAGCCAGGAAAGATATGAGCGCACCGTACTGCCCACCAGCACATATTGCGCAAAATTCATGATAAGCCCGTATTCCTGAAACACCTTCTGCAAAATTTTTTCAAAATTCAAAGGCTCACTGCAGACAGCCAGTATCTTTCCCGCTATTTCCTTTACCTTATCCCGGTTATACTGTACAAGCTCCCTAATATCCGCAGCCGCCTCTGCATGAGCCGGGACAAACATATCCGCTTCCATCCCTTCCACCATATCCAGCGTTTCCAGATAGGCGCCCACATCATAAATAAATGACACCCCATATTTTTCCAGTGTTTCCCTGCTGCTGATACAGTCCGCTAAGAACATGGTCTTATCCGGCATGTAAAATCCAACCATGTGAAAAAAATGCCCCGGCAACGATACCACCTTTACCTCTTTTGGAAATCCGGCACTTACCTTCTGCTTTTTTTATTTCCATCCATCATTCCAAGTTCACTGTCCAGCAGTCGGAACAAGAATTACAATAATACGGCGCATCTTTCCATTCGCTTTACACATACAAATCCAGATTTGCACCTGCTGCCATCTGGCCTTTTTCTGCCATTTGGCTTTTTTCCTCCTCTTTTATCGCTTCCATAATTTCCTTCATCTCCGTGTTATTCACATAAACCATTCCGTCTTTGGAATTTGCAATCTTATCCTTTATAAGCTGTTCTGCCTTGCTGACAGCCGTGTCTTCCTCTGCCTTTTCCGCTTTCTTTTGCTCTAAAGTCTCCTGTAATTCCCCTGCCGTTCCATCTTTCTTTTCTTCTAATGTCTCCTGCAATTCCTCTGTCTTCTCTGCCGCATTTTCTTTCAGCCTTTTAATCAGCTTTTCTGAATTTTTCTTTCTCTCTTCCCGAAGCTCATCGCTCATGTTTAACATAAAATCATTTCTGATAAGGGAAAACTGACGATATTCTCCATTTTCGTCTATATAGCTATGCCGAAACACCACCGTCCAGCCGCTGCCTTTATAAATACCGTCAAACAGCTTTGTCATGGATTCCACCCCCTTAATCAGCTCCTTCATTTCCTTTTCTTTCTCCGGGTCGTTCTGCATTTTCTCCAGAAGCTGTGGATTAATAGTCAACGTTTTACCGCTTTTTGCTGTGGAAAATGAATTCCCGACCTGAAACTCCACACTTGGAACCAGCTTAGCCAGCTCATTGGCATATTCTGCCGTGTTCCTTGGTTTACTGCTCCCTGCTGTCTCCTGCGCTTTTTCTGTTTCTTTCTTTTTTGTGCCGTTTACAGCGCTGTTTCCTGCCATACTCTGTGCCGCATAACTGCTGTAATTGTGCCTCTTCGCTGAATAATCAAAAACATTCCCGTTAATCTCCATTGCCATAATCTTATCCTCCTTGAAAAAAATTGTACTGCGCCTATAACAATTTAAGCAGTTTCAGATACCAGTCGTTCATGATGCTTTCATAGGGAAACTTCACTATCCTATCTTTGGAACTATTTTCATAGATACAGGATTCCGCTGCACCAGCCAGACCCGGCAGCTTATAAAATCCTCCAAAAACAATCCATATTTCCCCATCCGCATTGTTTTCTTCCAAAAACTCTTCAAAAGCTTCCCTTTCAACATAAACATAATTATCATCATAAGAAATCATCCGGCACAGTTTATCACTATCACTGGAAATAATTTCAGTTTCCCCGTCATAATTTCCAACCATAATATCTTTGCTTTCATTACACCGGGCATAGGAATGGGTATGTATCACTAACAGCATGGCTACAAGCCCAAGAAAGGCTGCGGCTGCCATACCTGCACACACCTTTTTTCGATATGGGCGGAAACCGGCAATTTCCCTTATCCTCCTTTTTATCTCCGCAAAATCCCTTTCCCCTGCATAAGTGGCTACAGGCGGTATGTTCTCCCGGCTGGAACGCAGCAGCCTCAGGGTTTTCAGCAATACAAGCCCGTATTCGCAGGCTGCCCTCCCGCTTCTTTGTATGCACACCCTGTCACAGATGTCCTCCATATCCGCCCGGAACTGTTTTTGAATAATTGTCAGGAACGGATTCACCCATAAAAGGCACTGCAGGATATCCCACGCAAAACCAAACCATAAATGACCTAACCGGATATGGGTCTGCTCATGCCGTACTACAACTTCTAATTCATCCCTGTCATAGCTCTCCAATATCACTTTTGGAATGACAATCTTTGGTTTCAGCAGTCCCGCTGTAAATGGCGTGACCTTCATATCGGTAACACTAATCCGGATAGTATCCAAAGAAACCGTTTCCATCCCGGCAACCATTCTCCAAAGACGCAGCCGTTTCCCAAATATGCAGATGGCAGCTGCAAAAATACCTGCCATATAAATACGGTCTGCCCACAGGCAGCTCATGGACCCATATGTAAGCCGCCACGTTATGTTTAAGAAAACCGTATTTTCATAAAACAGCTTCAGCTTTCCGAGAAACGGGATGAGCAGGAATGATAACCATAACAGCCCCCTTAAAAAAATCCGTTTTTGGAAAAATATCCTCCGCAACAGCATTACAAGCCCTGTCAGAACAAACGAAAAAACCGCACACCGCATAAGCTGGGTGGTGTAATACACTGCGCAGAAATCCAAAAGGCCGCCGGCCCGTGACCAGTCAGACATGAGTCCCACCTTCTTTATCCGGAGATTCCCTGCCTTGGTCTCTGCTTTTCTCCAGAATATCCTCCAGTTCCTTTATCTGTTCATCTGTCAGGGCAAAGCTCTGCAGCAGCGCCGCCATTGCATTTGTCCCATTACCTGAAAAATAGCTGTCTACAAACTTCCTGCTTTTCTCCTTCACGCATTCCTCCCTTGACTTCTGTGCATAATAATGGTAAACCCTTGAATCCTGCTCATCCACTTTGTAACCGAGAACCCCCTTCTGGTTCAGGCGATTCATCAGCACCCGTACCATCCTTTGGGACATATCTACATTTCCCTGCATCCTTTTGTAAACCTGAGAAGATGTCAAAGGTTCCCTGCATGACCATAGTACTTCCATAATCTGCCATTCGCTTGGTGTGATTTCTTCTTTTGCCATATTGCTTCCTTCCTTTCGTTAAATTTTATATGGTTAATTTATATATCGGTTAATTATCATTAATCATTAATGAACATTGACGTTTTTGCATGACAGGTAATATATATGTACAATCAATCATTTACATATGCTGCATATTCCAAAACATATTATTTCACTGCGCCACGATGCCACTTCTATATTACACTTTGCTTTGACTGTTACTTAAAATGCCACCGACACTCAGCAACCAGCAAGGCTGCATATAGCCGGTATTAGGAAATGCCGACTGCACATTCACTACTTATTAAGGGGATTTATCCAAGACCAAACAAATTGCTAATGACCAAAAGCTGATTTCTGCCCGATTATTGTCCTGCTGCCGCCACATTCGCCGGATAAGTGTGCAGGCATCCTTACCTGTCTCATTCCCCGCATGAAAAGAAGGGTTCACCAAACCACTGTGATGAACCCTCATTCTGACTAAATAACTTGATTCTTGACAATAAAAAAACTGCTTTCTTATTGTTTTTAGCTCCCCTGCAATTCTATACCAAACAATCAGGAAAAATATTCAAATTCAAAAGAAGCCCTGTCTGTTTCAAATTCAAACAATGTATATCCCTTTTTGCGAAACCGATAAAAAGCCCGGCAGGATGCACTTTCATGAATTGTCCTTACCATGTTTCCCTTTTCCGGAGCCTTAAGAGACCGTCCAGCCGCTTCCAGCAGCCGGACATCCAATTCCAGACTGCCCTGTATAACCCGAACCATTTTGTTTTCAATCTGAACAACTCTGGCTCCCAGATAAGTAGCTATTCTGTACTCTTTCCCCCTCCATAATATAGCGCCTATAATACCGGTGAAATGAATGCCTGCCATGGGAATATCTGCCACTGACAGCATGAGAGACCCGCCCTTAAAACAGCATTGTGTCCATATATACTCTTTCGGAAATGATCGGCCCCGGTCTCCCTCCCAATATCCACAGGCATTCTGAAAAGAATATTTTTGTCCATTAATACACACATTTCCCCTGACCGAATGCCGCATGCTCCAGACGCTGTGACGGCATTCCATAAATGGCACTAATGCAAACGGTCCCATAATATCATATTTCAACGGGAAAAGCTGTCCGAATTTTAAATTCCCTGTAACGGTTAACTGCGGTGTGTGTATTGCCAGATGAATGCCTTTTTCACCGAATCGGTTCTCTCCAATGAAAATATTCCTCCTTGTCCGCCTGAATGAATCTGCCGTAAATGCAACTGTCCATGCATCATTATCCGTAATAACCTGAATTGAACAGGTACGTTTGTTCCCTGCGTTGTGAACGGCAGGTATTACCGCTAAAGTCTGTGTATCAGACTGACATTTCAAATACCAGCCATAAAAGGAATTATACATATGCTTATCTCCATGAAAAAATAATGGTTATTTTTCCATGAATGGGGCTGATTTATTCATCGGGCAGTAAAAAATAACCATCTTATGCTTCCCTGATATAATTCTTTATCATTTTACACTTTCCTTAAGATAGTACTTGCTCTTTTTTGATTACCTGTTAAAATTATATATAACGACATAAATTCTGTCAATTCTATACAAAAAGCGAGGTAATAGCAATGAGAAAAAAACTCAATCTAACAGAAGGTATTTTTCCGATGCCGGTTTTAATGGTAGCAGCCTATAATGAAGACGGCAGTGTTAACGTTATGAATGCTGCCTGGGGCACCATGCAGGAAAGAGGCAATGTAGCCCTCAATTTAACAGAAACACACAAAACCGTAAAAAATATCAAAGCAAGGGGTGCTTTTACGGTAAGCATTGCCGATGCCGCCCATGTAGTTGAAGCGGACTATTTTGGTGTTGAGTCAGGCAACAGGGTTTCAAACAAATTCGAGAACAGCGGCCTTACTGCCAGCAAATCTGAAATGGTGGACGCTCCCGTTATCAATGAATTTCCGCTCTGTCTGGAGTGTGAGTTCATTGAATATCAGGACAGTCAATACGGGTGCGGTGTTATTGGTAAAGTAGTGAATGTCACAGCAGATGAAAACGTTATGGTCGGTGACAGGATTGATATGTCCCTGGTAAATGCAATCGCTTTTGACCCTTATACACATGGTTATTATAAAGTAACCGAAAGAGTAGGCGAAGCTTTTAAAGATGGTTTACAGTTGAAAAAATAATGCTGACACACAACAGGGTCATTCAGAAATGAATGACCCTGTTTGATTTCCTGCCAGGGCAAAAGCAATTTTATTGTATGAACCTTCTCCAAGAATAGTAGTCTCTCATTCATCATAGTTTTTTCACAAACAGACAGCGGATTGCATTCACTACCGCAAGAATCATAACGCCCACGTCTGCAAAAATTGCCAGATACATATTTGCGATTCCCACGGCCCCAAGAGCAAGGCAGGCAAATTTAACTGCCAGTGCAAATACAATATTCTGATAGACAATCCCCAGACATTTCCTTGAAATTTTAATTGCCTTTGCAATCTTAAGCGGATCATCATCCATCAATACAACATCCGCCGCTTCGATTGCCGCATCGGAACCCATGGCTCCCATGGCAATACCGATGTCTGCTCTGGAAAGCACCGGCGCATCATTGATGCCGTCCCCCACAAATGCAAGCTTTTCCTTGTCCGGCTTTATCCGCAGAAGTTCTTCCACCTTTTCCACCTTGTCAGCCGGAAGAAGTTCGCTGTAAACTTCATCAATGCCAAGGGAGGCGGCAACCTGTTCTGCCACTTTCTTTGAATCCCCGGTCAACATGACGGTCTTATCTATCCCTGCTTTCTTTAATTCTGCAATCGCCGCCTTGGAATGAGGTTTTATAATATCAGAAATCACGATATGTCCCGCATATTTCCCGCTGATGGCCATGTGGATAATTGTGCCCGTTTGATGGCAGTCCTGATAAGGTATGTTCAGGTGTTTCATCAGTTTATCATTTCCGGCAGCAACCTCCATACCGTCCACCTTTGCCGTCACACCATTACCGCTGATTTCCTGTATATCCGCCACACGGGTCCGGTCAATTTCTTTTCCGTATGCCCGCTGTAAACTCTTGCTGATAGGGTGGGAAGAAGCGCTCTCTGCCAATGCCGCATACTCTAACAGTTTCGCATTTTCCATGGTAGAGTGATGAATCCCGTTTACTTCAAAGACACCCTTTGTCATGGTCCCGGTTTTATCAAAGACAACACACTTAGTCTTGGAAAGGCTTTCCAGATAGTTAGACCCTTTTACCAGCACGCCCTCTTTGCTTGCACCTCCAATGCCTGCAAAGAAACTTAATGGAATACTGATTACAAGCGCACAGGGACAACTGATTACTAAAAAGGTCAATGCCCTGTATATCCAAATGCCCCAGTCTGCAGCCAGCCCCATAAAAAGCATCCTGACAACCGGAGGCAGGAATGCCAGCGCCAATGCCGCATAACAAACAGTCGGAGTATAGATTTTTGCAAACTTGGAAATAAAATCCTCTGATTTTGATTTGCGGGAGCTTGCGTTTTCCACCAAATCCAAAATTTTGGAAACCGTTGATTCCCCAAATTCCTTTGTTGTCTGTATCTTCAGTACACCTGTCATACTGATACATCCACTGATTACTTCATCCCCGGCTTTTACCTCTCTGGGCAGACTTTCTCCGGTCAGGGCACTGGCATTTAAGCTGGATGCGCCCTCTGCAATCATCCCATCAATGGGCACCTTCTCTCCCGGTTGTACCACAATCACGCTGCCTATTTCTACCTCATCCGGGTCTACCTGCTCTAACTTCCCATTTCTCTCAACATTGGCATAATCGGGACGGATATCCATCAGATTGCTGATATTCCGGCGGCTCTTACCCACTGCATAACCCTGGAACCACTCGCCAATCTGATAAAACAGCATTACGGCAATGGCTTCCAGATACTCGCCGTTCTCATAAATAGCCAGTGCCATCGCTCCGATGGTAGCCACTGCCATCAGAAAACTCTCATCAAACACCTGACGATTTTTGATGCCTCTTACTGCTTTCCTTAAAATATCATATCCAATTATAAAATAGTCAATCAGATAGCACGCAAAACGTATCCATCTTCCCGCAGGCGGGAATAAATATTCATTAACTGCGTCAAACATCTCTGCAGAAACAAACTGGAGAACCAGTAATATGACTGCAGCAATCAAAATCCGGATCATCATGATCCTCTGCTTTCTTGTCATGCCATCCTTACGTCTGCCTGCAAAAATAAGAAGCAGGGCAGCCATTATGATAACAACTGTCAGCAAAATGCTAATCACTAATTCCTGCATGGTTAAAACTCCTTTCAAAATATACTTAATCATTTAACTGTTCCCGATAAAATTGACACCCCTAAATTACGGCGACGCATTTTAAGGGTGTCATTCCGCCATAAATAACTGTTGCTTAAAGGAAAATCTCGCAGTCCGGCTCCACTTTCCTGCAGGCATTCAGAACATTCTTCATAACATTCTTCGGTTCCTGGCCTTCGTCAAATTCCACTATCATCTTCTGTGTCATGAAATTGACCGTTGCGCTCTGCACACCGGCGGTCTTGCGTGCCGCATCTTCCATCAGATTTGCACAGTTAGCGCAGTCTACCTCGATTTTATAAGTTTTTTTCATTGTAAAGTCCTCCTTACCGTTCTTAAATTCAGCGATTAAGTACTTGTTTAATCATCATAGGTGTAGTATAATATGAATAAAAACACACGTCAATATTTTCAGAGCATTCCCTTCCAAATGGGCGAAAAGTATTTCCATTTGGGCGAAATGCACTTCAGACGCTGTCACGCTTTGCGAGTCAGTTTATTGAAAAAGGAAGGAAAAACAATATGAACAATATGAAATTACCACACCAGCATGGAGAAAGTCATCAGACCGAAATCATACAAAAACAGCTAAGCCATGTGGACTATTTTCAGACCGTTGCGGAAGTATTCAAGCAGCTTGGCGATACTACCAGAGTCCGCATTTTCTGGCTCCTTTGCCATCAGGAAGAATGTGTCCTCAACATTTCCGCCATGCTGGAAATGTCAAGCCCGGCTGTATCCCACCATCTCCGTCCCTTGAAAAACAGCGGCCTGATTGTCTGCCGCCGTGAGGGAAAAGAAGTTTATTACCGTGCTGCAGATACAAAGCAAAGCCGCCTGCTGCATCAGATGATTGAACAGGTTATGGAAATTACCTGCCCCGAATCCGAATTATGAGGTTTTCAGTATGAATGAGGAACT
The DNA here is from genome assembly GCA_910585715.1 of uncultured Lachnospiraceae bacterium. Classification (GTDB taxonomy): domain Bacteria; phylum Bacillota; class Clostridia; order Lachnospirales; family Lachnospiraceae; genus RGIG3040. Next base: position 1,482 of record CAJUEX010000078.1, on the reverse strand, counting down.
AATAAAAATACAAAAAGCTGTAGAGAAGTTTCAACAGAAGCCGGCAGGCACTGTTATTCCGCTTTATCCCGGTATAGAGTTATGCTATCTTACATTTTCAACCAATTCTTTTTCTGTGCAGCATAAGGCTATGCCACATATCATTCAGATCAACTACTGCAAAGCCGGGCAGGTTATTTGGGAGATGAAAAACGGTAACCGTATTTATCTGAATCCGGGGGATTTCTCCCTGCATACCATGAAAGCCTGCACGGATTCCGTGCTTACCTTTCCGGGCAGCATGTATCAGGGACTCATCATCTGTATCAATCTGCAGGAAGCCTCCGGCAATCCACCGGAATTGCTGAAAGACAACCATATTTTTGACACTGTACTGCCGGAAAAATTCTGCCAGGATGACAGCCCCGTTTTTCTTGCCGGAAATGAACAGACAGAAAGTATCTTTTCTGCATTTTATAACCAGCCGGAAGCACTCAGGCTGCCTTATCAGAAAATTAAAGTTTCAGAACTGCTGCTTTATCTTTCTAAAATGAATTTTACTCCTCAAAAACAACTAATGGAATATCAGCCTGAGTTGATTGCATCCATCCGAAAAATTCATGACCAGCTTTTGCAGCACATGGAACAGCGGATTACTATAGAGGAGCTTGCCAGACGATATCTCATCAATCCGACGACCCTGAAAAATGCATTTAAATCCGTTTATGGAACCTCCCTTGCAGCACACATCAAAGAACACCGTCTGGAGCAGGCCGCAAATATGTTAAAAGAAACCGATAAAACTATTGCAGAAATCGCGCAGGCTGTTGGCTACGACAGCCAAAGCAGATTTACTGCGGCATTTAAAGCGTATTTTAATGTCCTGCCAAGAGAATATCGCAAAAACAGATAAGAATACCACATCTGTTTCCCCTTCCTAATTTAACTCTGTTTTTCTATGTCAATTACTCGTGGCGGCTGATCTCCTCGCACCTGCGTATGTTCTCCGGGATATCCCCCTCCGAAAACTTGTAATACAGTGGATATACCCAAAGCTGCCCTTCCGTTTTTTTCAGCCCCAGCTCCAGATACATCATATATTTATTGTTCTCCTTTGGTTTCCAGTACACCCGTACCACTTCGCCGCAGTGCGGTCATTTCAGTTCTATTATGATTCTGAAACGTATTATGCCGATATCAAAAATCCGTCTCCCGCATTAATAATAATCCAAGCGGTGGAAGTTTCGATCCCACTGTCAAAATCTATATACTTTTTCTCCTCATAATCTTCTGCCTACGCTCCATGCCCGTTCTTTATCGCTGCCGGAAAGCGATGATAGGTATGTGCAATATACTTCCGGTCTTTCTCAAAAACATCACTATTTTGCATAATAATCACCACTATTTTCAAACTCACGCATAAAGTCAACCAAATGCTGTACACCCTCTATCGGCATAGCATTATATAAACTTGCTCTCATTCCGCCAATCGCACGATGTCCC
>CAJUEX010000077.1 GCA_910585715.1 uncultured Lachnospiraceae bacterium | reverse complement strand
TGAAAATACCCATGATGGATTTAGCATCGATAACGTATCTGCCTGAAACTAAGTCGAAATCATAATCAAATTTGGTAATATCATTTACGAATGATTTTACTTTGTCGATTGAATTTAATGAAATTTTAACTGTTTTCATTGGAATTACCTCCTTCATAATTTAAATACCTTCATTCCTTATACTAATGGTTCAAGGGGAAAAAGTCAATACGAAAACAGTACAAAAAAAAGAGAGGTTTCATATGAAAAGTGTGGCACTACATAACTTAGGCTGCAAAGTCAACTCTTACGAAATGGACGTTATGCAACAAATATTACAGGAAAATGGATATAAAATTGTACCATTTGATGAATTTGCAGATATTTACGTGATAAATACATGTACCGTTACCAATATGGCGGACAGAAAAAGCAGGCAGATGCTTCATCGTGCCAAAAAGCAGAATCCGGATGGAATCGTGGTGGCAACCGGCTGCTATGTTCAGACCGGAGAAGAAGCAGTCTGTCTGGATGAAGCCATTGACCTTGCCATCGGGAATAACCGGAAAAAGGAGATTGCTTCTATACTGGATAAATTCTTTTTGCAGCGGGAGACCCTTGCCGGAGAAACGGACGTGCTTTTACAAAGCAGGGAACAGGCAGCAAAGCAGAAAACATTAAATGACACCACCATTATTGATATCAACCATACAAATGAGTATGAAAGAATGTTTTTAAGGGAAACAGCAGAGCATACAAGAGCTTATATTAAGATTCAGGACGGCTGTAATCAATTTTGTACCTACTGCATCATTCCTTTTGCAAGAGGGCGGGTACGTTCCAGAAGCGAGGAAGATATTTTAAAGGAAATTAGAGACCTGCAGAAAAAGGGCTATAAGGAAGTGGTGCTGACTGGTATACATTTAAGCTCCTATGGTGTGGATTTTCCTAAAACAAAAGAGCCGCTGCTTCTTCCCTTAATCCGGAAAATTCATGAAATAGAAGGAATAGAAAGAATTCGCTTAGGTTCTTTGGAACCGAGAATTATTACAGAAGAATTTGCCATAGAAATGGCTGCAATGAAAAAAGTATGCCCCCATTTTCATCTGTCCCTGCAAAGCGGCTGTGACGCTACTTTAAAAAGAATGAACCGCCGTTATGATACAAAAGAATTTAAGGAAAAGGTCCGGATTTTGCGGAAAGCTTTTTTGCATCCTGCAATTACAACAGATGTAATAACCGGCTTTCCCGGTGAAACAGAAGAAGAATTTCTGGAAACAAAGGCATTTCTGGAAGATATTCATTTTTTTGAAATGCATATCTTTCCTTATTCCAAAAGAAAAGGAACAAAGGCCGCACTTATGGAACATCAGGTGTCGGAAGTAGTAAAAAAGGAAAGAAGCCATGTGCTTTTAGAACTGGAAAAGAAACAATCGGAGGCCTTTCGGAGAGAATATGTGGGAAAAGAGCTTTCAGTTTTGTTTGAAGAGAGAAAAGAGATAGATGGAAAAGAATATGAAATAGGACATACCAGAGAATATGTAAAGGTTGCTGTTTTGGCAGGAAAGGAAAAGGGGGATTTTTCTAATGAAATCAGGATAGTGTCCGCCAAAGACATGCTTACGGATGAAATTATTTTAGGAGAATGACCTGTTATAAAGCAAGAGACGGATCCATGGAGCAGTTTGAGAAGGAAATGTAATATCAACATTCTATTGGTGCGGTATAAAGCCGCACCGGTCGGAATACAATTCGTAAACGATTTACAATGAATAATCAAAAAAGGTACAGGAAAACTATCTATAAAAACGCAGCTTACAAAGTATTTTACTTTGCAGGAACTTAATCCCCCGCTCATACCCATAAGCCGCCAAAAGCACATAAAAAGGCAGATAATTAATGAGATACCGGCTTCGCCCTTCAAAAATCAAAATAAACAAAAGGCTTCCAAAAACAGCGCACTGAACCACTGTATACAACTCGTTCTCAGAATCTTTTTTTAGCAGAACCGGAGAAAGTGCCGCCCCTGCAAATACAAGAATCCAAATCCCCTGAAGCAAATACGTATAAATACGGTAATAGGTCCCATTGGGATAAATCAGTTCAGTCAGTAAATTATCCCCCACTCTGGACCAGTCCGCAAAGTCGCCCTCATCTCCCCAGTAAAAATCCCCTTCTGAGGTAACCTGTCTTGCTTTTTTATTGAGAAAGTCCACATATCCCAAGAAACCAAAGCGCTTCATGCGCTTTTTATATTCTTCCAGATTGGCTTTTTTAGCATCCTCCGGATTGGCACAGGACATGGTTATACCTATATCATCCATGTTAAAGCCTCCATAGTAAAATCCGGTTTCGGTCTTTTGTATATTTGTTCCCATCATAAGATAATGAGTCATGGGGACGGATAAATCATGGTTCAAATCAAGCATATCCAAAGTATCTGCATAACAGTGAAACCCCTTATAGCCTGCAAACAGAAAAAGCCCGCAGCCGAGAAAATATCCGAATTTCCTTAACAATAGCTTTTTCAAAGCCTTTTCTGTTAAAAACTGTTTCAGATGGAAGCAAAGAAAAATGATGATAACGGCAATCAATAAAATAGCAGCAGTGGGCTTAATCAGAAAGCCGCACAACAGGCAGAGCGGAAAGCAAAGAAATGGAAGCAAAGCCTTTTTTTCCTGCCTCCATCCTTGAAAAATCCTGCAATAAAAATAAAATGCTCCTATAATAAACGGCATGGAAAGAGTGTCTGTATAAGGCACGATTAAATAAGGCGTAAAGCCTAAAAATAAGATACCAGCCCACAGGGTAATAAAGGAAAACTTCTTAGAACCTATAAGAAGAGCAGCCTTCACAAGAAAAAGAATGGCAAGATCCACCATAATCGTATTAAAGACAGAAAAGGCAAGCCACATATTGTGAATCCCAAGAAAACCAAAAAGCCTGCCAAGCCCCCTGAACACAAGCAGCAAAAACAAATTGTGGGGATACTGGGAAAAATAAGTATTATAAGAGCCTATTTCATCAGAAAGGGCAGGCGTAATCAGGTTATTGCAATCCCATCCAATCCGGGTGCTCACAGAGCTTACAAACACAAGCTGAAATAAAAACAGCACTGCCAGAATGCCATATACCACTGCCGTATAATGTTTTATAAAAAAAGCGGAATATTTCCTTTTTACCAGACAAAACAATACGGCACCCAAAGCCAGAAATACAGCCCATAAGAAACCAAAGCATATCTGCTTTAAAGGATGAAACAAATTGTTGCTGTTGTTGAAAAACAGCATTTCCAGCCAGAGGAAGGAAAATAATAAGAAAAAGCATATATGAAAAAGGGATATTATTTTGGGAGTTGTTTTCATAAGATAACCGCCTTGTATGAATTTCATTTTAGTATTGTCAAAGCTTTAACTGATTATGAGATAGTTTATCATAAATTAATAGAATGTGCCAGTTTACATCACGGAAATCAATTTCCAGACGGCAGTTTTCAAGGCAGGCGCCGGGATAGGCTTTCTGCAAAGAATGTTTCTGCGTCGCCACGCTCTCGCTCTGATAAAAACGCAGCAGTGCTAAGCTCGAAAGAACCTCGCTAAGCGCTGGCGCTTTTATAAGGGCTCCTTCAGAAATCATTCTTGGCAGGAAGTCTATCCCGGCGCCTGCCTTGAAAACTGCCGTCTGAAAATTGATTTCCGTGATTTCGGCCGTGATTTCTGATAAATTTAATGGAATCATATATGTGCTTGTGGTATAATAAAGCTGTTAAACGCTTTGCTGAAGCAAAGCTGACCTGGAGGATGTTATGAAAAAACTATCTGTTTTACTATTCATTTTATTAAGTGCACAACTTTATGGATGTTCCAATCGGACACCGGAAATAAATGAAACTGTTTCAACTATATCGGAACCGGATTCGCCGGAACTTGAAATTCCATCAACTGAAGGAGGGGATTCGGCAGCCATTCAAAACACGGAAGCAGAAACTATGGATGCCCCTGTTCAAAATGAGGTTTCTCAACCGGAAGAATCCGCAACGACAGCAGATGACGGTTACTATAGCGTCGCAACAAATATTTCTCGTAATGATGTGGAAAGCTATGCTGCTCAAGTCAGGCAACAGTTTCTGGAATGCGATTGGTCAGCCATTTCAGCAGAAATTTCTTATCCTGTTACAATATCTGATATTACCTGTAATAACAGCACAGACTTTCTTGAGGCATCCCAAAGCTTTGACGGCAATTTGGATGAAGCTTTTTTTTCGGCTCTCGAAGAAGAAGACTGTGTGGATATGTTTTGCAATTGGGAAGGTATCATGCTGGGAGAAACAGGGCAGGTCTGGATTGGAGAGGTTTTGGACGAGCAGTTTAATTCACAAGGATTAAAGATAATTGCTGTCAATGGGCTTTTAGGAAAATGAACGTTTTCTGTTATCTGCCTTATCGTAACAGTTCAGCCCTCAGCCTTCCCACACAGGAATCAGAACCGGCTGCAGGCAGAAAATGTTTCTACGTCGCCACGCTCTCGCTCTGATAAAAACGCAGCAGTGCTAAGCTCGAAAGAACCTCGCTAAGCGCTGGCGTTTTTATAAGGGCTCCTTTAGAAATCATGTTCTGCCTGCAGCCGCTTCTGATTCCTGTGTGGGAAGGCTGAGGGCTGAACTGTTACGCCTTATCACAATTTTTTCTCGAAACCTTGAATTTTCTTCCCGAATAGGTTAAAATAGTAAATATCTACGAGTAAGGACGTGACAAGATGACAGATTTAGGAAATACACAATACTTTAAAGTGGAAGCAGAACCCGAAACAGGGGTGAAGGTAGTATTGTCCACTGTTTACGAGGCACTAACGGAAAAAGGCTACAATCCTGTAAATCAGATCGTAGGATATATTATGTCCGGCGACCCCACTTACATTACCAGCCATAAAAATGCCAGGAGCCTGATTATGAAGGTGGAGCGGGACGAGCTGGTAGAAGAAATGCTCAAGATATACATTAAGACCAATAAATGGGAGTAGTACAGTCTTAAGGCGGCAGGAAGGTAAGCTATATGCGCATTATGGGTTTGGACTTTGGTGCGAAAACAGTAGGGGTGGCAGTGAGCGATCCTTTGCTTGTTACGGCTCAAAGCTTAGAAACGATTACGAGAAAGTCGGAAAATAAATTAAGACAAACATTGGCTCGAATCGAAGAGTTGATTCAGGAATATCAGGTGGATAAAATTGTTCTGGGGCTTCCCAAAAACATGAATGGAACTGAAGGGGAACGTGTAGAGAAAACAAAAGAGTTTCAGGATATGCTTTTTCGGAGGACAGGCCTTTCGGTTGAATTGTGGGATGAAAGGCTTACTACCGTGGCGGCAGACCGGATTATGATGGAAAGCGGCATACGCAGGGAGCACAGAAAGGAGCATGTGGATGCGGTGGCGGCTTCTTTTATTCTGCAGGGATATTTAGACTACTTAAAGAAGGATCAGGAGAAAGAAATTGGAGAAAATTGAATTTATACCGGAGCTGAATGAAGAGCCGGCAGAGTTTTTTGTGGTGGAGCAGACAATGATTGCAGGCACCACTTATCTGCTTGTGACGGATCAGGAAGAGGGCGATGCCCAGGCCCTTATTTTAAAGGACATATCCGGGAACAGAGATGAAAAGAGCACGTATGTGATTGTTTCAGATGAAAAGGAGCTTGAAGCAGTGGCAGGAGTGTTTGAAAATATGCTGGATGATATAAAATTTGAAAAAGACGAGTAGCTTTCAGACAGGTGTAAAAATGAATGGAAATGGCCTTAGCAAAGAAGAGGTTGCAGCAATTTTAAAAGAAAAAGGATTAAAGGTAACCATACAGAGGGTGCTGGTACTGAAAACACTTTCTGCCTGCGAGGACCGGCATCTGACTGCAGAAGAAATTTACGAGCTTGTAAAAGTAGAATACCCGGAAATCGGGCTTGCTACTGTTTATAGAACAATACAGCTTTTGTTAGAACTGAACCTTATTGATCGGATTAATCTGGATGATGGGTTTGCCCGTTATGAAATCGGCACATTTAACAAGGGGGAAGCCAGACATCATCATCATCATTTAATATGTTTAAAGTGCGGAAAGGTGGCTTCTTTTGAGGACGACCTGCTAGAAGGTCTGGAACGGAAGATACAGGAAAGCACTGGTTTTGTTGTGTCCGATCATGAAGTGAAGCTCTACGGCTGCTGTAAAGAATGTGGAGGAAATTTACTTGAAAAATGTAGTACAACAAAATAGTTCCAAGCTGAAAATCATACCATTAGGAGGTTTGGAGCAAATCGGAATGAACATTACAGCCTTTGAATACGAGGACTGTATTATTGTGGTGGACTGCGGTCTGTCTTTTCCGGCAGATGACATGCTGGGAATCGATCTGGTAATTCCTGATATTACCTATCTGAAAGAAAATTCGGAAAAGGTAAAAGGATTTATGATTACCCACGGACATGAAGACCACATCGGAGCGCTTCCTTATGTGCTGAAGGAGCTTTCCGTACCTATTTATGCTACTAAACTGACTATGGGCATTATAGAAAACAAATTAAAAGAGCATGGTCTGGAACGTGCCACAAAAAGAAAAGTAGTGAAATTCGGACAGCATATCAATCTTGGAAAATTCCGGATTGAATTCATTAAGACCAACCACAGCATTGTGGATGCAGCTGCCCTTGCTATTTATTCTCCGGCAGGAATCGTAGTCCATACAGGTGATTTCAAGGTGGATTATACCCCTGTGTTCGGGGATGCCATTGACCTGCAGAGATTTGGCGAATTAGGAAAAAAAGGCGTGCTTGCACTGATGTGCGACAGTACCAATGCAGAGCGTCCCGGCTTTACCCAGTCGGAAAAAACCGTAGGCGTCACCTTCGACCATATTTTTATGGATCATAAAAATACAAGGATTATCATTGCCACCTTTGCTTCCAATGTGGACAGGGTGCAGCAGATTATCAATTCCGCATACAAGTACGGCAGAAAGGTAGTGGTGGAAGGCAGGAGCATGGTAAACATCATTGATACTGCTTCCAGTCTGGGATATTTGAAAATTCCGGAAAACACACTGATTGATATAGAGCAGTTAAAGAATTACCCTGATGAAAAGACAGTGCTGATTACAACAGGAAGTCAGGGAGAAAGTATGGCAGCCCTTAGCCGGATGGCAAGCGGCATGCATAAAAAGGTATCTATCGGTCCCCTTGATACTGTTATTTTCTCGTCCAATCCCATTCCCGGAAATGAAAAGGCGGTGTCAAAGGTCATCAATGAGCTTTATGCCAAGGGTGCGGATGTCATTTTTCAGGATGCACATGTGTCGGGACATGCCTGCAGGGAAGAGATAAAGCTGATTTATACGCTGGTTCAGCCCAAATATGCAATTCCGGTCCATGGCGAGTACCGTCATTTAAAGGCGCAGGCGGCACTGGCAAGAGAGCTTGGAATGGATAAGGAAAATATCTTCATTCTTTCCTCCGGCGATGTGCTGGAACTGGACGGAAATGGTGCGGAGGTAACGGGAAGCGTGCCGGTAGGAGACATCTATGTGGATGGTCTTGGGGTAGGAGATGTTGGAAATGTAGTAATCAGAGATAGACAACACCTGGCAGAAGATGGTATTCTGATAGTAGTGATTGCTTTGGATTCTTACAACAGCATTATTGTTTCCGGCCCGGAAATCGTTTCAAGAGGCTTTGTTTATGTAAGGGAAGCAGATGAACTTTTAGAAGAAGCAAGAAGCATCATATCAGAAGCTTTGGATGAATGCATGGACAAAAAGATTACGGACTGGGGTAAGATTAAGTCCATGATTAAGGACGAGGCAGGGGAATTCCTTTGGAGAAAAACAAAAAGAAGGCCCATGATTCTGCCGATTATTATTGAGGTATAGCCTATGGCGCAATTTGATGAAGAGCTGGAAGCTTTGATAGAAGCGGTAAAAAATACAGAAGCATTTACAGAATATGAAAAGCAAAAGGAACGGATAAAGGATTATCCTGATCTGCAGGTAAGACTAAATGAATTCAGGGAACGCAATTACCGGCTGCAGACTTCGGAAAATACAGCGGAGCTGTTTGAAGAGATAGACAAGTTTACGATAGAGTACGAAGCATTTCGGGAGATTCCGATGGTTCATGATTTTCTGGAAAAGGAACTGGCATACTGCAGGATGATTCAGCAGATTCACAGCCGGTTGCTGGAAGCTTTTGCCGTTGATTTTGAATAGTGTCTGAAATGTTTTGAAAGAGGTGGGAAAATGAATGCAAAGCAGGTGGCGGGTGCCTTTTTAGGAGTAATATTTAAGGTGGTCATATGGATAATTATCATTATGATAGTGTATAAGTATGCTATTTACGGCTATTCCTTTGGCTTTCAGGTATTTTCTGACCGTCCGGTGGCAACTGCCGCAACAGGAGTCACAGTGAATGTTCCCATTGTTGAAGGGAAGTCCAATATGGAAATTGCCTGTCTGCTAAAAGAAAAAGGGCTGATAAAGGATGCCAATGTTTTTTATGTGCAGCTTTTGCTTTCAGATTATAAAGATAAAATAAGGCCCGGAATTTATGATTTCAGCACCACCATGACAGCAGAAGAGATGATAAAGCTTATGGCAGAAGACCCTGAGGAGGCAGAGGAAGAAGAAAAGTGATAGTTGATGAACGTTTTGCCGCTTATATCAATTCTCTGGAGAACGGCAATAAAAAATATTTAGATGAACTGGAGGCTTATGCATGGAAAACGGATGTGCCGATTATCCGCAAGGAAATGCAGAGCCTTCTGAAAACATTATTGGTTATGAATAAACCGAAGCAGATTCTGGAGGTGGGAACTGCTATCGGTTTTTCTGCGTTACTAATGGCAGAAGCAGTGCCGGAGGCACACATTACCACAATAGAAAAATATGAAAAAAGAATTCCGTTAGCAAAAGAAAATTTTAAAAGGTCTGGTAAGGACGGACAGATTACCCTGTTAGAAGGAGATGCCGCCGGGATTCTAAAAGAGCTTACGGGTCCATATGATTTTATTTTTATGGATGCGGCAAAGGGACAATACATTCACTTTCTGCCGGAGGTATTAAGGCTTTTAAATCCCGGAGGCATATTGCTGTCAGATAATATTCTGCAGGACGGGGATATTATCCAGTCAAGATTTGCCGTAACCAAAAGAAACCGTACCATTCATGCGAAAATGCGGGAGTATCTCTATACCCTGAAGCATCATGAGCTGTTAGAAACTGCCATTCTCCCTTTGGGAGATGGAGTGGCAATATCCGTAAAGAAAGAAACCGCCCGAAAGGAAGGAGCAGAATAAAAATATGAAAAAACCAGAACTACTTATTCCGGCAAGCAGCCTGGAGGTATTGAAAACAGCTGTTATTTATGGAGCGGATGCAGTATATATCGGGGGAGAAGCCTTTGGCCTCCGGGCAAAGGCAAAGAACTTTTCCAAAGAAGAAATGGCGGAAGGCATTGCCTTTGCCCACAGGCATGGCGTAAAGGTTTATGTAACTGCAAATATATTGGCTCACAACCGTGATTTGGAAGGGGCAAGGGAATATTTTAAGGAATTAAAAATTTTAAAGCCGGACGGACTTATTATTGCAGACCCGGGAATGGTAACTCTTGCAAAGGAAGAATGCGGGGAAATAGATATTCATATCAGCACTCAGGCAAATAATACCAATTACCTGACCTATCTTTTCTGGTATCAACAGGGCATAAAACGGGTAGTATCCGCCAGAGAGCTGTCCCTTGCCGAAATAAAGGAAATCAGGCAGCACATTCCGGAGGATATGGAAATCGAAAGCTTTGTCCATGGCGCCATGTGCATTTCTTATTCGGGAAGATGCCTGCTGAGCAGTTATTTTACCGGAAGGGATGCCAATCAGGGAGCGTGCACCCATCCCTGCCGCTGGAAATATTCCATTGTGGAAGAACAGCGGCCCGGCGAATATCTGCCGGTTTATGAAAATGAAAGAGGCACCTATATTTTCAACTCGAAAGATTTATGCATGATCGAGCATATACCGGAAATGGTTGATGCGGGAATTGACAGCCTGAAAATAGAAGGGCGCATGAAAACTGCTTTGTATGTGGCAACGGTGGCAAGGACATACCGGAAGGCAATTGATGACTTTTTTCAAAGCAGAGAAGTTTATGAGAGCCATATGGACTGGTATAAAGAAGAAATTTCCAAATGCACCTACCGCCAGTTCACAACCGGTTTTTACTTTGGAAAGCCCGATGAAAATACCCAGATTTATGACAATAATACTTATGTGAATGAATATATTTATCTGGGCATTGCGGAAAATGCGGATAAGGGGCAGGTTTCTTTTGAACTGCCGGAAAATACGGTGAGAATCAGCCAGCGCAATAAGTTTTCTGTGGGCCAGGATATAGAAATCATGAAACCGGATGGAAGGAATGTGCCGGTTAGGGTGCTTTCCATGCGGGATGTGGAAGGGATGGAAATAGAAAGTTGTCCCCATCCTAAACAAACCATATACGTTACGCTTGATGAAAGGGCGGAGGAGTATGATATTTTGCGGATGGTTAACGGATGAGGTAAAAAAGTCCTCTCAACACGGAAATCAATTTTAAGACGGCAGCTTTCAAAGCAGGCTCCGGGACGGGCTC
>CAJUEX010000076.1 GCA_910585715.1 uncultured Lachnospiraceae bacterium | reverse complement strand
CGATGAAGCAGCAACTATTTAAACTATCAACAATTTAATATTCGCTATACTAGTAGTGGTACGACAGGAAGTTCAAAAAAAGCTGCCCTATGGGCAGCTTCCTATATTTATTTTGCTTGTGCCATTGAGAATAATGTGTCTTGTAAAAGTTTAGAGAAATTGATATTATTTTTTTCAGCAAAAGTATTCAGCCATGCGGGAATCGTAAGGTTTTTTCTTACAGCTTTTTCACCATATTTTTCTTCATAGGCATCAATGTCTAATAATAACATATTTACCATACATCCATTTTCAGCAATTATTTCAGAATAGTCGGAAGCGTGTGGGATTTTCTCCCCATCTTCAAGTTCTCCTAATATCCAACCACTGGCTGCGTCAATTCCCATTTCAATAGCCTGTTCTAAGTCTTTTCCCTCTGTTACACAACCAGGTAAGTCCGGAAATTCTACTACATATCCTCCACTTTGATCTGTAAAAGGCTTAAATACAGCCGGATAAATTAATTTCAATACATTCACCTCCATTTATATAGATTAAGCAAATGGGGCTTAAAGCCCCGCTTGTTTCATAATTGATTTTACTGTATCGGGATTCAAATCTCCTCCATGTTCCGGGATTGTAACTTTTCCAGGCTTAGCAGGGTGTTTATATTGGTGGTGTGAGCCTTTTTGCTTTACTTGATACCACCCGTCTTTTAATATCATTCTCTCAATTTCTCTAAATTTCATCCAAAACCTCCTTATTCATTCATGGCATCTCTCCTTTCCGTTTATTTGATTATATTATAATGCGCATTATGCGCATTGTCAATAAATTTATTTTTAAAAAATACTATAAAAGATCATTCACCTAAATAGAAAATATAATGTCTTTTGCCATATACGATATTCAATTTTATATAGAAAACAGCCTGCCGCTGTTACACCACTTTCTGCTGATGTCTCTGTGTTACATTCACATCTAAAAAAATGAAGCTTCAATATAAGCTATGGGAATTATTATAACGCATACGGCAAAATATATCCGCAATTCATTTTATCAAATCGGGGGATATTGTAACAGTTCAGCCCCCGGTTCTGATTCCTGTGCGGAAAAGCCGGGGGCTGAACTGTTATGCTATATTTTACCAACAATATTTTTTCTGTTTATTTTTCTGTTCCTGATATGATATCAGGTTCCTTTTCCATTATTGTATATACAGGTTGCTGTAGCCCATCAGGCTCAAATCCACCGCCTTTGCCACTTCCCTGCCCTCTCTTATGGCCCATACTACCAACGACTGGCCTCTGTGCATGTCGCCAGCGGTAAATACGTGCTCTGCGCTGGTCTGATACTCTCCCGGCGCTGTCTTTACATTGGTTCTTTCATTGACTTCCACCTTAAAGGCATCGGTTACATACTTCTGGCTGCCTAAAAATCCCGCCGCAATCAGCACAAGCTGGGCATTTAATGTCTGCTCGCTTCCCGGCACTTCCTTCATTTCCATTCTACCGGTTTCCGGGTTTTTCTCCCAGGAAAGCTTTACGATTTTCACTGCCTTTAAATCGCCTTTTTTATCCTTTATAAATTCCTTTACGGTGGATTCATAAATCCGGGGGTCGTGCCCGAACATGGCAATGGCTTCCTCCTGACCGTAATCGGTTTTGCAAATTTTGGGCCATTCCGGCCATGGATTGTTTTCCGCCCTTGTGTCCGGCGCCTTTGGCATCATCTCAATCTGGGTGACACTTTTTGCTCCCTGGCGGATGGAGGTGCCCACGCAGTCATTTCCCGTATCGCCGCCGCCGATAATGATTACGTCCTTACCTTTGGCGCTTACATAATTTCCGTCCTCTAAATTGGAGTCCAACAGGGATTTGGTTGTCCTTGACAAAAAGTCTACTGCAAAATAAATGCCTTTAGCATCCCTGCCGGGAGCCTTGATATCCCTTGGATTGGAAGCGCCGCAACAAAGCACTACCTTGTCAAATTCCGAAAGGAGCTGTGCCGCCTTTTTCTCCTTTCCCACATCGATTCCTGTAAGGAAGACGACTCCTTCTTCCTTCATGATTTCCACTTTTCTGTCTATAATATGTTTCTCCAGCTTCATATTGGGGATTCCATACATCAAAAGTCCTCCGATACGGTCGGAACGTTCAAATACCGTTACGGAATGCCCTCTTTTATTTAACTGGTCCGCACATGCTAACCCGGATGGGCCGCTTCCCACTACCGCTACCTTTTTTCCGGTCCTTACCTTGGGTGGCTTTGGAACCGCATAGCCCTCCGCATAGGCATTTTCAATAATGGCATATTCATTTTCCTTTGTAGCTACCGGACTTCCGTTTAATCCACAGGTACATGCTGCCTCGCATAACGCCGGACATACCCTTGAAGTAAATTCCGGGAAGTTATTGGTCTTCTTTAAACGTTCATATGCCTGTTCCCAATTGCCGCTGTAAACTAAGTCGTTCCATTCCGGAATCAGGTTGTGGAGAGGACAGCCGGAGGCCATCCCCATAATGTTCATTCCTGACTGACAGAAAGGAACGCCACATTCCATACATCTTGCGCCCTGCAATTGCTGTTTTTCCTGTGGAAGATGAGTATGGAATTCATTGAAATGCGAAATTCTGCTTTTTGGCTCTTCCGCTTTACTAGTTTCTCTATCATAATCCATAAATCCAGTTGGTTTTCCCATGTTCGCTCTCCTTCCTACTTTCTTACATTTGCATAAAATGCTTCGATTTGTGCCTGTTCTGCGCTTAAGCCTTTTTCTTCCATCTGAACGATTGCCTTAAGCATTCTTTCATAGTCATGAGGAATGATTTTCTTGAATTTGGGCAGATACTTACCAAAATTCTTTAATATTTTCTTTCCTTTTTCGGAGTTAGTATAAGCTACGTGTTCTTTAATCATTTCTTTTAATTCCAGCACATCATATTTTGAAGTAATTTCAGTAAAGGAAACCATTTCCTTATTTACCTTTGTATAAATATCGTTATCCTCATCTAACACATAAGCAATGCCGCCGCTCATGCCTGCTGCAAAATTCTTTCCGGTACGTCCCAGCACTACTACCCGGCCTCCCGTCATATATTCGCAGCCGTGGTCTCCAACTCCTTCCACAACTGCAAGGGCACCGGAATTTCTTACGCAGAAACGCTCACCTGCCACGCCGTTTATAAATGCCTTTCCGCTTGTGGCTCCATACAATGCCACATTACCGATAATAATATTTTCATCCTGCTTAAATCTGCTGCCTGCAGGCGGGTACACCACCAGCTTGCCTCCGGATAAGCCCTTTCCGAAATAGTCATTGGAATCTCCCACAAGCTCCAATGTAAGCCCCTTGGGAATAAAGGCTCCAAAGCTCTGGCCGCCTGCCCCATGACAAAGTACCCGGTAGGTATCTTCCTCTAAGGTATCATAAAAACGTTTCGTAATTTCAGAGCCGAGTATTGTTCCGAATGCACGGTCCGTATTTTTTACATCCACCTCTATGCTTCTCTTTGTCTTTGTATCCATTGCTTTGGAAAGCTGTTTCAACAGCACCTTTTCATCCAGTGTCTTTTCCAGCCCGAAATCATAAACCTGTTTGGGGTCAAAGGTTACCTTCTGCTTTGTATTCACATATGGATTGGATAAAATATTGCTTAAATCCACCTTTTCATACCGTGAATCCACATGATCCTTTAATTTTAATAAATCCGTTCTTCCTACCAGCTCGTCAATAGTGCGGACTCCCAGCTTTGCCATATACTCCCGAAGCTCTTCTGCAATAAAGCGCATGAAGTTCATTACATATTCCGGTTTTCCCTTGAAGTTCTTCCTTAGCTCCGGATTTTGCGTTGCCACGCCTACCGGACAGGTATCCAGATTGCAGACTCTCATCATGACACAGCCCATTGTCACAAGGGGAGCAGTTGCAAATCCAAATTCTTCTGCACCAAGCATTGCCGCAATCGCTACGTCCCTGCCGCTCATAAGCTTTCCGTCCGTTTCAATGCGCACTTTATTTCTAAGACCGTTCATAATCAGTGTCTGATGAGTTTCTGCAAGCCCTAACTCCCATGGAAGACCAGCATTGTGAATGGAGCTTCTTGGAGCTGCTCCTGTTCCTCCGTCATAGCCGGATACAAGCACTACCTGGGCTCCTGCTTTTGCCACGCCTGCCGCTACAGTTCCAACACCTGCTTCTGATACCAGTTTTACGGAAATTCTGGCATCCTTATTGGAATTCTTCAAGTCATAAATAAGCTGCGCCAAATCTTCTATAGAATAGATGTCATGATGAGGCGGGGGAGAAATCAAGCCTACACCCGGCGTTGAATGTCTTGTCTTGGCAATCCAGGGATATACCTTTCCTGCCGGAAGATGTCCGCCTTCTCCCGGCTTTGCTCCCTGCGCCATTTTTATCTGAATTTCCTTTGCACTGACTAAGTATCTGCTTGTAACGCCAAATCTTCCGGATGCCACCTGCTTGATTGCAGAGCATTTGTTCAGACCGTCTGCTCCTACCGTAAGCCTTTCCAAATCCTCCCCGCCTTCGCCGGAATTGGATTTGCCGTGAAGTTTGTTCATGGCAATGGCAAGGGTTTCATGAGCCTCTCTGGAGATGGAGCCATAGGACATGGCGCCTGTCTTAAAGCGGGTCACAATGGAATCCACGCTTTCCACCTGTTCTAAAGGAATGCCTTTTTTGGGATATTTAAATTCCATAAGACCACGAAGGTTCTTAATGGCGTTTTCATCATTTACCGCTTTTGTATATTGCTTGAACAGCTCATAATCTCCCCGTTTGGTAGATTCCTGAAGCAGATGGATGGTAACCGGATTGTATAAATGCTCTTCCGCACCGCTTCTCATCTTGTGGTGTCCCGGACTGTCCAGGGTCAAATCTGTAGAAAGCCCCAGCGGGTCAAATGCCATGGAATGCAGTTCATCCACCTGTTGTTCCATATCCTTAATAGTAATTCCTCCTACACGGCATACTGTATTGGAAAAATATTTATTAATTACTTCCTTGTCAATACCGATAGCTTCAAAGATTTTGGAGCCCTGATAAGACTGGATGGTGGAAATGCCCATTTTGGAAGCAATCTTTACAATGCCATGAAGCACAGCATTATTATAATCATCCACTGCCGCATAATAATCCTTATCCAGCATCCGGCTGTCAATCAGCTCCTTAATGGATTCCTGTGCCAGATAGGGATTGATAGCACAGGCGCCATAGCCCAACAGGGTGGCAAAATGATGTACCTCCCTTGGCTCGCCGGACTCTAAAATCAGAGCTACCCTTGTACGTTTCTTTGTATCTACCAGATACTGGTTCAAAGCAGACACTGCTAACAGGGATGGAATGGCAACATGATTTTCGTCCACTCCCCTGTCGGAAAGAATCAGGATATTCACACCGTCCCGATAAGCTCTGTCAGCTTCCACGAACAATCTTTCAATAGCTCTTTCCAGACTTGTATTTTTATAATAGGTAATAGGCACCACTTCTGTTTTGAAGCCATCCGCTTTCATACTTTTAATTTTCATAATATCCGTATTGGTAAGAATCGGATTGTTAATCTTTAAAACGTTGCAGTTTTTTGGAGTTTCTTCCAGCAAGTTGCCATCTGTTCCTATATATACTGTTGTAGAAGTAACGATTTCCTCACGAATAGCATCAATTGGCGGATTAGTAACCTGGGCAAACAATTGTTTGAAATAATTAAATAACGGGTGTCTTGCATTGCTAAGCACAGGAAGCGGAGTATCTACGCCCATTGCCGCTATTGCCTCGCCTCCATTTTTTGCCATTGGAAGAATGCTGGTCTTTAATTCGTCATACGTATATCCAAATGCCTTCTGCATTCTCTGTCTTTCTTCCTGATTGAATTCGGGAACTCTTTCATTTGGAATCTTTAAGTCCTTTAACGCCACCAGATTGCTGTCCAGCCATTCGCCGTAAGGCTGTCTTTTGGCATAGGACTCCTTCAAATGCTCATCATCCACCACAACACCCTTTACTGTATCTACCAAAAGCATTTTGCCGGGACGCAGTCTTTCCTTTACTACAATCTTTGTGGGGTCTATGTCCAGTACACCCACTTCGGAGGAAAGAATGAGCTGGTCGTCATCGGTAATATAGTAACGGGACGGACGAAGGCCGTTTCTGTCCAGCACTGCACCCATAATATCTCCGTCAGAAAACAAAATGGAAGCTGGACCATCCCACGGCTCCATCATGGTAGCATAATATTGGTAGAAATCCTTTTTGCTCTGGGACATGGTCCGGTTGTTATCCCATGGCTCGGGAATGGCAATCATCACTGCAAGAGGAAGCTCCATGCCGCTCATCACCAAAAATTCCAGCGTGTTATCCAGCATAGCGGAGTCAGAGCCCTGTGAATTTACAGCGGGAAGTATTTTATGAAGCAGCCCGTGCAGATGCTCGGATTCCATGTTTTCCTCTCTGGCAAGCATTTTGTCCGCATTGCCCCGGATAGTATTGATTTCACCGTTGTGGACGATGAAACGGTTTGGATGTGCTCTTTCCCAGCTTGGATTTGTATTGGTGGAAAATCTGGAGTGAACCATAGCAATTGCCGATTCATAATCCTCATCCTGCAAATCCTGAAAGAAGGTTCTAAGCTGCCCTACCAGAAACATACCTTTATACACTATGGTCCTGCTGCTTAAAGACACCACATAGGTTGTTTCCGTAGACTGTTCAAATACCCGGCGCACAATGTAAAGCATCCGGTCAAATTCCAGACCTTTTTCCACTTCTGCCGGTTTTTTTACAAATGCCTGCATGATATAAGGCATACATTCTACGGCCTTATGTCCCAATACGGAAGGGATGGTAGGCACTTCTCTCCAGCCTAAAAACTCCAGTCCTTCTTTTTCCACAATGATTTCAAACATTTTCTTTGACTGATTGCGTTTCAGCTCATCCTGTGGAAAGAAGAACATTCCCACTCCATATTCTCTTTCGCTGCCCAAAAAAATACCGAGGGGCTTTGTAACTTTCGTGAAGAATTTGTGCGATATCTGCGTTAGGATACCTACACCATCACCAGTTTTCCCCTCGGCGTCTTTGCCGGCTCTATGTTCTAAGTTTTCTACGATTTTCAATGCGTTTTCCACGGTTTCCCTGCTCTTTTTTCCCTTGATATTCACGCAGGCACCGATACCGCAGTTATCATGCTCAAATTCTTCTCTGTAAAGAGGCGATTTGGGCATATTCAGTTTTGCGTCAAACATTTGTAATCTCCTTTCCAAAGGTTTCTGATTGATTTCTGTTAACACTATACACCCATTGTTTCTTTTTGTAAATATAAAATTTTTCCATAATTGTCTGATTATTTGTGAATTTATTTATTTTGTTTTATTTTTCTGAATATTTTGCCGGTAATTGGGTTGTTTTTGGCGAAAAGCGAGGGTTTTGGAACAATTTATGGGGTGGGAATATGAAAAAAAGAGGAGGGGGATGGATATGAGGACGTAGAAGCAACGGGACAGGAGGCATGGAAAATTGCTCCATTCCCCACTCCCTAATACCCTATAATTTCATATGCAACATATTCTTGACTAAAATGATATCCCAGCTTTTCAGCTAAATTTACCGACCATTTATTCTGTGCGTCCCAGCTTGGATATAAGCCCCTTTTCAGGCACTCCAGAATAAGCTTTGCCCCGCACCCATATGCCAGGCCTTTTCTCCTGTGGTCTTCTCTTGTATCAATCTCTATTTCAATGCCATCATTATATCTGCTATAGGAAGAAGCGCCTGCCGCCAGTTCTCCGTCCTTTAAAGCAACAACTCCCAGCCCCAGCTTTTTATAAGTATCATAATCCTTAAATTGGGACACTAAGTCATTTGCCCACGGGTTGCTTCGGCACAAGTCATATTCCTGTTCTTCTAACAGCTTCAATTCATATCCTTCCGGCACTTCCGAAACTGCCTGCTCCAAATGAGATACATCAAAAATGTCTTTTTCTTTTTTGATTGCATACCTTGTGACTTTCTTTGCTCTATTTCCATAGTACTTTTCAATCAACTCAGCCCATGCATCGTTCTGCGGAACCATAATAAGAAATTCCTGTCTGCAGCTTTCCGGTTTCAATCTGACCAGTTCTTCACTTGGGGTTCCTGCATAAAATACAAAATCTCCTAATATTGCCATTGCGGCATCTTCTTTGGAATTGGTATGGAGCTCTCCCATAATGCCTTGTATACAGGACCATATGAGTGATTCATTCCAGTCCTTGAATAATTCTTTTATATTCTCTTTCACTCGGTATCCTCCTTTTTACAAAGTGTTCATGCACATAATCAGCGCCCAAAATACTGGTCTCCAAGAGTTTAAAGCCGAAAATGAATCCCCAAAATGCTTTCCTAATTGTTTGCATATGAAATAAAAGCTGGAAATAAGCATCTTCGCACGAGGAAAACAATAGGATCAATAATCCAAAGAAAGCTTTTTTCATACCATTTCCTCCTTAATATGTTTAACGCTATTGTAGGAGCTATTCCATTTTTTGATGAGCACGTTGATTTGACTATCCCCAGATTTTTTTGTTGCTTTGGCTATATTGGTAATGATTCCGGCTACTGCAAGCGGCTCTCAAAATTGTATTATATTTCTATTTTCTTGAAAATCAACTTCTCTTTTCCAACAACCTCCATAATAACAGTCATTATCGCGCTCTTCATATTTAATACGCTGAATCTTAGTTCCTGCTCCGAATGTCATGATATAATCCTTGTCTTTTCCGCTGTCAAACCATATGTAGTTTTCATTTACCAGAAATTTTAAGAAATCATAATTGCCGTACATATTTGCATAATCCAATACACTTTTTTCATATTCATCAGAATTGAAAATCGGTTTGCTCTTCTCTTCAATGTAAGCAATCCATTCTGCCTTGCTATGTGACTGAGCAATAGTATAATTTGTCATTCTATTGTTTTTAGGTTCACCGCATTTTCCAGCACTTAATATTCGTTTAAAGGAAACATCAAGCAACTCTGAAAAAATTGTAAAGCACAAATCTGAATTGCTTTTGCACCTTGTTTTATTTGAGATAAACGATTTTCCATATTTCGGATATCTTCTTCGGCAGGTTCTTGTATGCCGCTTGCCCGAAGATATTCTACACAAAACATTTACTGTTTGACTATTACGAGATTGACGCATGGACAAGCCCTATCCCCAGCTTTGCGCAGGCCTTCCCAAGGTGGCCCGCCGTGCACCTCTCCCCGTCCGTTGTCCTGAGCCCCGGGCCGGCCGCAGCCCTTCAACCCCTTCTTCCCGGTATCCCTTTTCGTAACGGTACAGCGTCCTTTTTGATATGCCGTTTTTTCGGCAGTCTCGTGCATCAAAAGGCCGGCTCCGGTTTTGGTTCTATCCTCCCGCCGCTGTTATATATGACCCGCGCTACAGTCTTAAGCCACCCGGGGCTTATCCGTTCCTTCCGTTTTTCCAGTAAAGAATACCCATAAATGCCTCCTGTTTTCAATAATCCCTAAAACACATTTCCTGCCTTACGAATCCTGATGCATATTTTTCAAAGCATCTTCAATCATGGAAACACATTTTTCAATACCAAACACGCTGCTATCCAGACATAAATCGTAATTGAATGATTCCCCCCATTTCCGGTCTGTATAATATCGGTAATGGTCCGCGCGCAGTTTGTCCCTCCTGGTAATCAAATCTTCTGTATTTACCTCTGGAAACTGCCCTCTCTCCATACAGTGTTTCTTTTTAAATTTCATATCCGCATGGATAAAGACATTCAAAACATCTTTCCTGTCCCGCAGGATATAGTCTGCACATCTGCCAACAATAACACACGGGCCTTTTTCCGCAAGCTCTTTAATGATCTTTGCCTGCGAAAAATAGAGCTGATCCTGCAGAGGTTGATATTCTTCATAGCTCCCCCTGCCTGCATAAGCAAAATGCCTTGCCAGGTTGGAGAGCATGCCGCTCTCCATATGTTCTCCCTTTTCTTCCACAAACTGCGGATGAAAACCGCTTTCCTTAGCCGTCATTTCAATAATCTCTTTATCGTAGAGCGGCACATCAAGCCTCTTCGCCAGTTTGCTCCCGATACTGTGTCCTCCGCTTCCGCACTGCCTGCTGATTGTGATGACTCTTCCCTGCATAGATTAAATCCCTCCTAAATTTTTTTCCAGTATAATTTCAACATAATCAAAGTTGTAATAAATGCCAGCACATATGCCAGAGGACCTGCCCATAATGCGCCTTCTACTCCTAATACCAGCGGCAATAATATTGTTGCCGGAAGCAGATAGATAATCTGCCTGGACAGGGATAGGACTGTTGCCTGTTTTGGTTTCCCGATTGCCTGAAAGAACACGCCTGTCGCCATCTGCAACCCATTGATTGGACACGCCAGAAGGAAAATACGGAAACATTTCACCGCAAACTCATTGTACAATTCCGATTCTGAACCAAACAGCCGGACAATGCTCATAGGTGCAAACTGGAATACTAAAAATGCCAGGATTAAAACGATTGTAGATACTGTCAGGATAATGCGATATGCCTGCTTTACCCTGTCCTTCTTCCCGCTTCCATAATTGTATCCAAAGATAGGCTGCGCCCCGGTCGCCAGTCCAAGCAGGACGGCGGAAACAATCTAGTATAGCGAATATTAAATTGTTGATAGTTTAAATAGTTGCTGCTTCATCGG
>CAJUEX010000075.1 GCA_910585715.1 uncultured Lachnospiraceae bacterium | reverse complement strand
CTATGCTCTTTTTCCTAGAGTCAAACAGAAAGAATTAACGTCGTTTACTATAAAATAGCAATATTCATTTTCCGCATCTTATTTTTCCTCCAAAATTCTATATTTACTTTCATCCCTCATATCTATTTCTACAATGACAGAATCGCCAGGCTTTTCTATAAAGCATTCATTTTCTTTATCTTTATAATATTGAACCTGCACCCCATCCTCCCGTGTTTCCTGACAGACTAATAACTTCGGATTATGAAAATTATCCAACATAATTACTTTTGCCTGAATCTTTCTGGTTTCTTTAAAAGAGTTTTCTTCACACCAGTTCAATTCATCAGCAATAATTTCTTTTAATTTTTTTTACAATATTCACTCTCTTTTTTAGTATTGCAAATCATGATTCCAGCCATTACAGCAAATAGGGATAACATAAAGCAGCACATATAAAAACCTGCCGGAATTCCCTTCCAATATAAAGAAATCAGCAAAACAATAGCATTAAGTAAAAATACTGCTAAAAAAACTTTTTTGCCCCATTTATAGAAATCATCTTGAAATGTCATCTTATACATTAAAATGCACTTTCCATCCTCTTCCACTATTGTTCCGGTCATCCAATTTGCTGCACCGCGCAATAATGGCAATTCACAGCCCAGCACAAAGCTATTTTTATTTATATTTCCCAAGTATGACTCTTTATCCAATTCTCTTTTCCTGCCACCAACCAGATTCACTTGTACATGCTTTTCATATCTTGCTCTGAATTGTTCATATGATAAATCCGTTTCAATAATTGAATAATTCATAGTTCACGCTCCTCACAGCACATTTAGTACTATTTTTAAATATGTTGATTTTCCGCAATCTCTTCTAACTTTTTTATGCAGATTTCTCCTTCCTTTTTGTATTTATTATTATTGCTGAAAAAATTGTAAAAATCCCCTCAATAATTTGAGTCGATAAAATTGTCGCAAAATAAATTTTATTCATATTAAAATCATTTTCTCCTATTCCTATAACCAGTCCCAAAAATATATTGCAAACTTGAGATAAGAACTGAAAAGCAACCAACCCATATAATAAAGAAACACCTATTAAATAGTAATTTTGTGGCAAATTCATTTTATAAGCAACTATACATCCGTCTTCCTCTTCAATTATTTTTCCATATGCACCATTTCCACAACATTTCCAATTAGGTAATGAGCAATATAAAGAAAAACTTTTATCTTTTAAAGAACCATAATAAGAAATCGCCCTATTATCTTTTTTTCCGTCTTTAGAGTTTTTCTAAAATTTTTTTTAAATTGTCCATACAATATTTCTGTTTTCATAATAATATAATCCATGTTTTCCTCTGCTCTTTATATTCCAAATACTTTTTTATAAGAATCTACGGACGGTTACTTTTAGTTCTGCACAATACTGCTAAAAAAATATTTCAGACAGTATAATTATAACAAAAACCATTATACTAAATGTAACTTCTAATATTCTATCTCGAAACATATCTTTTTTATCCGGGCGCTTAAAATCATTTTTTACCGGGTTATTGTTAATAATATCTTCCAATTCTGCTCTGCAACATTCTCCCTCTTTTTTGCTCAGTATTCCAAGGGAATAGCCACAACACAAAAAGAATATTCCGCCTATAACTAAAATTAAGAAAAGTATTGCTAATGTATTTATGAAAATGTCATTCTTATATATACTTGGGAAAAATCCCATTGTAACTCCAAGTACAGCAAGCAAAAGAACGGTAGAAACAACCGGAATCCACATCATTACCATACCGAACTGATGTAACCAGTCAGGTCGATTCATCTTATATGTAATCGTA
This sequence comes from uncultured Lachnospiraceae bacterium, assembly GCA_910585715.1. Classification (GTDB taxonomy): domain Bacteria; phylum Bacillota; class Clostridia; order Lachnospirales; family Lachnospiraceae; genus RGIG3040. The sequence continues at coordinate 9,210 of CAJUEX010000075.1, read as the reverse complement.
CACTTTCCCATTTCTTCCACAACTTTGCCTGTTATTCCATTGCCAGTACAACTTTGGTGTGGCATAAAGCATCTAATTGACATATATTCATTTGAAAGAGTTCCCAAAAAATATATTTGCTTTCGATATTTATACTGATAGCTGTTCTCAGGCATCACATGCTGTTCAAATCTTTCTTTAAATTGCTCATAGGTTAGAGTTGTTTCAATTTTCATACATTTTTCCTTTTCCAAACGGTTAATTGCTTTGAGGGTTCTTTATTATTTTAATATTTCTTGAAGAACCATTTTGAGCCCGCTTGTATAGTTGGTTTCCAAATTAAATTTAAGGTATCTTTTTACCTGATGTTCAATATATACAATATTGCAATATTGCAAGCGCTCCTACAAGCACCAACATAGCAGCCATTAAGATAAGTGGAATACCTTTGACAAGAATTGATTCAACTCCCAGCACTTCTGCAATCCCTTCTTTTGGCATGAAATAATTTTTATAATTGTTATTTTGCACGTATATTTCAATCTCTTTGCCTTCCAATCCAACATTTTCCATATGTATATAATCCGATAAAGAAATTTTTAGCAGCTTATAAAACCAATATGCTGTTTTCTCTTCTTCATAAAAACATACCAACCTATAAATGACTACTTCTTTTATGCTAAAAAATACCTTACATTTTTCTTTTTTAACTTTTCCCAGAATCTTCCTTTCTTTCTCCTTGATTTTATCTTTTCTTCTTATTTGCCCTACTCCTGCTGCAATTAAAACTATTTCCATTGTAAAAGTCATATAAACCGGCACTCCATTTATTTTTTCTCCAAGTTTTGCGTATAGCTGTATACCAAAATATACTCCTAAAAATAATAATCCACAAAAGAAACATTCATTCTCCAATATTGAATTGTGCAACTTCTCAGAATAATTTTTATGAATCTTTAATTCATTTTTTGCATTGCCGTCCAGTTGTATTTTTCCTGCTGCTCTTCTATCTGTAATAATGCTAAAAGCTACAAACAAACAGACAAAATAAAGAACCAACTCCATCCATCCGATTTGTAAAGACGGACGTATAATTTCATCATTTTCAATATTAATTGCTATTCTTATTTTATTATTTATGTTGTCCAAAAAGTTTCTTCAACAATGCCTATATTTTCTTTACCTTCTATCTCATAACGGATATACACAATTTCATCATGCAAAATTGGCCTGTTTCGTTCGTCACTAAATCCAAAATCATAGATGTTTGCCTCTATGATTTTATACATATTAGGACTATTATAGTATGTATATACACCAGATATATCCCGGTTAAAATATAGAAAAAATAATATTCTTTCTACCTATCCATATCACCCCACATACAATAATTAGCAGAATGATATCTGCACCAAACAATAACTTTAATAAACTTGAAGATGAAGCACCTTCCAGGAAAGTGCTTGATTCCATTATCAATTCATCATGAAAGACATAATACTTTTTGGGATTGTTCGAGTCAAACATTACATATACATGCAAAATTTCATCAATATTTTCTCCGCTTCTGTTTTTGCCGTTTAAATAGTAAATCATGTTGTCCGCCCGAAATAATAATGTTTTATTTTTTTCCGCATCAAACCAGCTACAATACATTGTTCGCCTTTTTGACCTGTACATTGCCTTATAACAAGTATACTGTTTTTCTATCTGACATATAATAAGTCTCCCACATTCCACCAATTCATTAAACTTAACAGTCTTATTTATAAGAAAGCAATAACTAATAATTGGATATATGTAAAATAACAAAATGAAATTAAAAATATATCCTCTAGTCATAGAAATCAAAACCACAGTATTGATTAAAAGCAATATTACCCCTACATCAAATGCGTTTCTAAAATCAAATAATGTCCTCTTACTTACTTTGTCCCTTGCCCAAATCCAGCTATTCATTTTTGTACCCATCCTTTATTTATCAATACATACTTCCCTGCTTTCTGTGAAACCTTCACTGCAATGATATTCCCACTTACATCATAGGCATATTCGTTGTTCAGGCTTGTTTTTTCATCCCTGGTTCTGATTTGCTTGTATACCTTCTCAAATAGCAATAGTGTTATCAGCCTATTTAAAAATAAGAGACAATTCACTTCTCATAAAAAGTATGATAAAGCCAAAAAGGATGATAGAAAAAATAACATACTCCCAGAAAACTCAACAAAATCCACATACTTTCATTTATTCTTTTCATTAATATACAATGCAATATAAATAATAAAGAGCTTGTTATGAAACAAAGTACTTTGTATTGCATATCAAACGGAATATAAAATCCATCTCTAACCGTAAAATTGTTCATCGTTGATAAAACAGCGACTCTGTCTCCTATTTTATCGTATTTTGCTCTTTCTACTTTATTTCTCAGTATTTGTCCCTCTTCCAAATACTCAATTACCGCAAATTCTCCTACTGCTCTCCATGTACAATCTGTATGAAATCCAACTATTTTCCCCTCCCTTCTTGTTCCATGAAACAATAGATTTCTACTTGTTGAAAAATCAGCACAAAATCTTATGGCAAATATAATGCTTAAAGTTCCCAATATAAAAAACAGTACTGACATTTTTCTCACCCCCATATCCTATCTCAATTTCATTTCATTTAACATTTTTGGTCCCCTTACAATTCCTAAATATAATACTACTCCTATTACAATGCTTACTAAAAGCAATACGGTCTGATATGCCAAAAAAGGCTCTGTCCAAATTCCTTTTATATATTCACCACTGTCTTCTGAAGGACTAATTGCAATTCGAACCACTTTTCCCACTTTATCTTTAAATCTTCTTCTAGCTCTTACATTATATGATAAATCATTCGTTTTTACCTTTAGTATACTATAGTCATCTCCCATTCTTCCACCATCTACATGAACAAATTCTTCTATAACTCCCTCCACTAATATGTAGTCTTCTTTATAAGATATATATTCTATACAATCGTAGCAACCCCAGCAAAAAAACATAAGATAGCAACCAAAGAGTAAAGCAGGAACTTTTTTTCGCAAAGAAATATATTTTTCAATTTTCATTTTTCATTTAACTCCTTTATTTTTTTCTCTATCTGATGCACAATTATATATATTATTTCTCCAACACCTGGCGGTGTCATTTTTCCTAGTATAAGAAATCCGGAATTCTTCACTACATTATAAAAAGCTTCATCTCCGCTTACATATCCTTTCATTCCATCATATATCCAAAATCCTATATCTTCAACCGTAGCTATCGTTCCAGCCATTGTCCCAACAACAATCATCCCTTCACCAACTGCTGCGACCACAGGTGCAGCCGTACCGGTCATTACCGAAGCTGCTGTAACCCCAACTCCTGCTATAACCATACCTGCACTTCCCATAGATATCTTATCAAGTACCTCATGTCGTTCTTCTGCCGCTTTCTTCTCCAACCCAAACGGATCAAAATAACTAACCGGATTCCCTTCCACATACGCATACCGGTTCAAGCTCTGGCTTTCTGCTATGCTTCCAGTCACTACATCCTGATTAACAAACCGTTTAATGGACACGTTATAGTACCTTGCCCGCATATAATACAACCCGTTATCATCTGAAGCAACCCCATACCGCCCATTGAACAGGAACATAACTTGCCCATAGCTTCCTTTCGTCAACTCTCCATATGGATTGTAAGCATATGTATATTTCACTACACCCTTTTCATCCGTTACTGCATTGGTGCTTCCTACATTATTAAAATGATAGGTCAGATAGCCTTCCTTTTCATTTTCCTGTGCAAGCAGTCCGTTCCCATAGTAGAAACAAGTAGTCTGGAATGCTTCATTGCCTATCGTACTTGCTGTCGAGCCTGCTGTTATGCTTCCAGTAATTCCGTTGTCAGTTGTGCTTTCCATGCTGTTTCCAGAAGTTTTACTCCCGGACTTCTTTTCAACCGCCATCAACACCCTGCTAAGCTCTTCCACGGAATCCACTACATATTCTATCCTTATCTCTTCTTTTGTCCCTGCATTCTTTATAACCGCTGTCCGGTTGTCCTCTGCATCATACTCATACTTCGTAGTCCCTGCCTGCACTAATCGGTTACGGCAGTCATAGACAAAGCCTGCCATCTCTCCGTTAAGAGGACCATATACCATGTTTCCATCCTTATCGTACTTCACTTCCTTCCCGTTGTACTTAATCAGGCGGTTTGTCTTATCATACTCCATACTGGTATTGGCAATATCACCACTTGCCTGCATTTCACCTTTCTGTGAAGCCTTCACCGCAGTAATATTCCCGCTTACATCATAGGCATATTCCTGACTGTTGACTGTCTGGCTTCCCTTCTTGTCAAGAATGGTTAAAAGCTGTCCTGCCTTATCATATGTCCTTGTCTCCACCGTGCCGTCCGGACGGATGGTTTTTACCAGCCGGGAATTCCTGTCATATTCATAGGCTGTAATCCTGCCCTCCCAGTCTGTTGCGTTCTTTATATTTCCGTTTTTATCATGTGTATAAATTACCTTTTCCCCGTTTGGATAGGTAAGCTCTGTCAGGTTTCCAAACTCATCATAAGCATAGCGGATGGTTCCAAGCTGGTTTGTAAGGCTTGTGAGCCTTCCTGCTTTGTCATAAGTATATTCCGTCACCTGCCCCCTGGAGTTGGTCTTCTTTATGACCTGTCCATTGGCATTGTATTCATAGATATGCTTATATTCGCTTCCTATGCTCTCTCCTGTTACCCGGTTGTTCAGGTCATAGGTGTATTCCGTCACGCCGCCGTTTGGATTGGTAAAGCTCTTTACATTCCCCATGGTGTCATATTCTGCAGTAACCTTTCCGCCCAGGGCATCCGTTGAGGAGCTTAGGAGCTGCCCACCCACATAGGCATAGGTAGTGGCGCTGCCTGTTGCCTTGTTCAGCATGCTTACCATGTTGCCAAGGGAGTCGTAGGACATTTCGGTCTCATTTCCTTTGGCATCCTTTACAGAGGTCTGGTTGTAGACCTTGTCATAGCTGTAGCTTTCCACTGCCGTGCCATAGGCATCATAAACAGCTTTCAGGTTCCCCACCTTGTCATAGTCCATCCGGTAAGTATTTCCTTCTCCGTCTGTGACAGATGTCACGTTTCCAAGATGGTCATAGGCATAGGTAAGGATAATGTCGTCATGTCCATTTTCACCTTTCCGGGTAACCTTTACAATCTCATTGCTGCCATTGTATTCATATTCCGTTACATGTCCCAAAGCATCTGTCATACGGACACAGTTACCCATCCCATCATATTCATACCGGGTGGTGTTCCCTTTAGCATCCGTGGTGGAAACTGCCTGACGGTATTGATTATAGGCAATAGTAACCGTTTCCCCCTCCGGTTTTATAACAGTAGTCGCATTCCCTGCGCTGTCATAGCCATAAGATGTGGTATTGCCCATTTTATCGGTAATTCCGGTTACTCTTCCCGCACCGTCATAGGTATAGGCAGTGGTATTGCCCATGGCATCCGTCTCGCTTTTCAAAAGCCCGTTGTCATAATAGCTGTAAGTAATCTGTCCGCCGTTTGCCAATGCCGTGCCCACAAGCTGGCTTCCGCTGTTAAAATTCTGTACCATGGTGGATTTCAAAGCATCCTTTAATGTCAGCAGGTTCCCTGCTGTGTCATAGGCTGCCTCTATGGTGGTCATTCCGTCGGGATAGGTAATCTTTGTGATGTTGCCGTCCACATCCCGCTCATGGGTAATGGCGCTGCCCTGCTTCCATTCGCAAGGGTAACGGTCTCCTTCAACACTTTTCCATTTAGTGCGATTTCATAGTCGGTGATGGTGCCCTTCCTATCAATATAATATACTATATTTTCTATTGAGCCATAAACATATTTGCTTACATTTCCATCGAAATCTGTCACCTGTGTAAGCAGCCCATTGAAATGGGGTAAACCGTCTCCCCAAGGCCTTCCACGTTTTCTTTTGTAACCTGCCTGTTTTCGTTATATTTATAACGGACACTACATCGTTTCCTGTTTTTGAAATATTACTTTGCTCAATATTTCACATCATACCAGTTCTCCTTACTTTCTTTTTTTGTTAGTCTATGTATTTTTAACCTTCCATCACTCGAAATGGCGATATACAATACATACTTTTTTTATTACTACATATCCTCAACTTTATTCTTCTCGTATAAATAATTTCTAATTTCAACTATTTGCGGCATTAGCAAATAATGTATTATAACAATTAATAGATATATTTGATATAATCTCATTGCCCCTTCAGGTTCTAATATACATGAACAAGCCATTATACTATTTAAAAATACATACGCACATATATATCCTTTCAAACCCAATCCACTCCCAAGGCTAGTTCCCTCCAAGTTATAAAATAACTTGCCATACCAATTATTTTTTTCATATCTTACAGCTAATTTCCCATCCGCTTTAACTGCTACCATTATCTCCTTACCTATTTCGTCATCCTTGCTCCGTGATATTTTTACCACACTCCCTTGTTTTTGCTCGCAATAACTAATAATTGTATAAAAGTACATTGTATCAAATAGTTTAGATTTTCCAAAACCTATAATTTTTGCAACTTTTATTTTACAACGAAACAGCAGATGCCTAGCAACTAAATACTCATCAAAAAAACTTAATACAGCAAAATGCATGATTACTAATAATATTAACCATAATACTTTAGTCATTTATGTCTCCTTTTTCCTTTGATTTTTTTTCATCTAAATATTCTTTAACTTTTTCTATTATCTTTTTAACTATTTTTTGCTCTAGATTCATTTTTGTCGTGCCTATAGTTATTATTGAAGATATATCCCCTATAATTTTACTCACGTCTCCAAGCTTACCCAAATATGCCATAGTACCTACAGTAAAAAGTTGTCCATTAAATACAGTATTTGATAACGCTTTCTTAATAACATCACCATCAAACTTAGAAGTAAAAATATCATTAATATAAACTCCTGTATCAAAAAAGAATGCAATTTCTCCTATAAAAAATCCGACCGATGGATTAAGAAAACCAGCCACTGCACCTGCTGCTGACAAACCACTTGCAAACTCATGCAATTCATCCGTCAACAACGGTTCCAACCCAAACGGATCAAAATAGTTAACCGGATTTCCTTCCACATACGCATACCGGTTCAGGCTCTGGCTTTCTGCTATGCTTCCAGTCACTACATCCTGATTGATGAACCGCTTAATGGACACATTATAATACCTTGCACGCATGTAATACAGTCCGTTATCATCTGAAGCAACCCCATACTGCCCATTAAACAGGAACATAACCTGCCCATAGCTTCCTTTCGTCAACTCTCCGTATGGATTATAAGCATATGTATACCTCACCGCTCCATTTTCATCCGTTACTGCATTAGTGCTTCCCACGTTATTGAAATGATAGGTCAGGTAACCTTCTTTTTCATTTTCCTGTGCAAGCAGTCCGTTTCCATAGTAGAAATAAGTAGTCTGGAATGCTTCATTGCCTGTCGTACCTGCTGTCGTACCTGCTGTCGTGCCTGCTGTTATGCTTCCAGTAATTCCGTTGTCAGTTGTGCTTTCCATGCTGTTTCCAGAAGTTTTACTCCCGGACTTCTTTTCAACCGCCATCAACACCCTGCTAAGCTCTTCCACGGAATCCACTACATATTCTATCCTTATCTCTTCTTTTGTCCCTGCATTCTTTATAACCGCTGTCCGGTTGTCCTCTGCATCATACTCATACTTCGTAGTCCCTGCCTGCACTAATCGGTTACGGCAGTCATAGACAAAGCCTGCCATCTCTCCGTTAAGAGGACCATATACCATGTTTCCATCCTTATCGTACTTCACTTCCTTCCCGTTGTACTTAATCAGGCGGTTTGTCTTATCATACTCCATACTGGTATTGGCAATATCACCACTTGCCTGCATTTCACCTTTCTGTGAAGCCTTCACCGCAGTAATATTCCCGCTTACATCATAGGCATATTCCTGACTGTTGACTGTCTGGCTTCCCTTCTTGTCAAGAATGGTTAAAAGCTGTCCTGCCTTATCATATGTCCTTGTCTCCACCGTGCCGTCCGGACGGATGGTTTTTACCAGCCGGGAATTCCTGTCATATTCATAGGCTGTAATCCTGCCCTCCCAGTCTGTTGCGTTCTTTATATTTCCGTTTTTATCATGTGTATAAATTACCTTTTCCCCGTTTGGATAGGTAAGCTCTGTCAGGTTTCCAAACTCATCATAACCATACCGGATAGTATTTCCTTTTGTATCCGTATAAGAAGTCACCCTGTTCAGGGCATCGTACTCCCTTGTGATGGTTCCCCGAGAATCCGCTACAGTCAGCACATTTCCGTTTTTATCATAAGCATAGCGGATGGTTCCAAGCTGGTCTGTAAGGCTTGTGAGCCTTCCTGCTTTGTCATAAGTATATTCCGTCACCTGTCCCCTGGAGTTGGTCTTCTTTATGACCTGTCCATTGGCATTGTATTCATAGGTATGCTTATATTCGCTTCCTATGCTCTCTCCTGTTACCCGGTTGTTCAGGTCATAGGTGTATTCCGTCACGCCGCCGTTTGGATTGGTAAAGCTCTTTACATTCCCCATGGTGTCATATTCTGCAGTAACCTTTCCGCCCAGGGCATCCGTTGAGGAGCTTAGGAGCTGCCCACCCACATAGGCATAGGTAGTGGCGCTGCCTGTTGCCTTGTTCAGCATGCTTACCATGTTGCCAAGGGAGTCGTAGGACATTTCGGTCTCATTTCCTTTGGCATCCTTTACAGAGGTCTGGTTGTAGACCTTGTCATAGCTGTAGCTTTCCACTGCCGTGCCATAGGCATCATAAACAGCTTTCAGGTTCCCCACCTTGTCATAGTCCATCCGGTAAGTATTTCCTTCTCCGTCTGTGACAGATGTCACGTTTCCAAGATGGTCATAGGCATAGGTAAGGATAATGTCGTCATGTCCATTTTCACCTTTCCGGGTAACCTTTACAATCTCATTGCTGCCATTGTATTCATATTCCGTTACATGTCCCAAAGCATCTGTCATACGGACACAGTTACCCATCCCATCGTATTCATACCGGATGATGTTCCCTTTGGCATCCGTGGTGGAAACTGCCTGGCGGTATTGATTATAGGTGTTGTTTTGCACATTAGATGATGCTCCTCTGGTCAGATTAAATGCTGGTGTT
>CAJUEX010000074.1 GCA_910585715.1 uncultured Lachnospiraceae bacterium | reverse complement strand
TAAATTATTGTTTATACAGCTAAAACCAACGAATAGAAAGGGGGATTCTTATGCCTATTGCCTTAAATACAGATGATGGAATAGAAATATCTTCTGTTGATGCATACATGAGAGAAATAAGCAAATTAAACGAGCAAAAAAAGGATCCTAATGCCCAACTATTCTTTAGGGGACAGGCTGTGGATTATTGGGATATTAAACCTAGCATTTTCAGGGATAATATGCTTAGTGTGGAACATCATTTAATGTCAGAACCATTGCGGCAAATTCCAAATGAATTTGTTAATCTTGGAGATAGTTTTGAAATCATGGAGAAATATCAGCATTATGGTATGTGTACAAGACTACTTGATGTGACAACTAATCCATTGGTAGCTCTTTATTTTGCTTGCAAACATTATGGAGAGGAAGAATACATAAATCCAGAGTCTAAAGATAGGGAAAAAATGTGCCCGCAAGGGATTGTGTATTTTAAAGAAGAAAATATGCCATTAAAATATAATGATTTGGACGTAAAAATTATTTCCAGACTGGCGAGCTATGACTTAAATGATAATTGCACATTAAAGCAGATTGTCCAACAATTAAGAGAGGATGGAATAATAAGTAGTGAGCAGGCAAAGAGATGGTCTGATGAAAAAGGAGTGTTAGAATTTATTCATATTTGCCAGGGGGTTTGCACAGTACTTCCAGTCATGAACAATGATAGATTAATTAGGCAAAGTGGAGCTTTTTTATTACCCGGAAAATTCAATGTGACTAATGAAGGGGAAAAGTTACAGGAGGCAATAGTTACAAAAGCTGAGTCAAATCTAAGGGAAGAATTTGATAAAACTTTCTTTTATATCAATGATGATAATAAGCAGAATATAAGAATAGAACTGGAGCATTGCAATATTAGTGAGGCAAACTTATTCCCTGAGTTAGAGTATCAACTTAAATATATACGTAAACATAATGAACATCAAAGAAGAAGCGTATCATATTTTGAAAGGTTCCAAAAGGTGATTCGGGAGCAAAAAGAAGGTATACAAGGGGATGTGGAGTATAATAAAGATATAGTAAAAGAAGTTTTAGAAGCATTGCAATTAGATAGTTCAATCACACATGAGATAGTGACGATATTTAATGTCAATCAAGAAGTAGATTGGATAAAGAGAGATAGCGTTACAAGTAGAATTAAGATTTTGATATGTAAAAAGTTGGTTAAAAATCATTATTCCAAAGAAGAAGCAGAAAAAATATCCAGCAGTATTATTAAAATGGTTATTGAAAAGCATACAGCGAGGTGATACATGTGTCCACAACATTTACTGAAGCAAATTACGAAAATTCCATAATAGAATTATTTCAAAATATGGGCTATCAGCACATCTACGGTCCGGAAATTGAACGTGATTTTTACAGCCCATTATATAATGATGTTCTTTTGGAACGCATATACAGATTAAATCCATCCCTTCCGGAAGATGCTATATCAGATGCTTTGTACAAGCTGAAAAATTACGAAAATGGCGACCTTGTGCAGAAAAACGAAGTGTTTATGGATTACATACAGAATGGTATACCGGTTAGGTACAATGCTAATGGGGAGGAATGTTCCTCTATAGTATATATTGTGGATTATAAAAATGTAGATAATAACTCGTTTATTGTGGCAAATCAGTGGACATTTATTGAAAATAGCAATAAGAGACCGGATATGATTCTGTTTATAAATGGGCTTCCGGTGGTACTGATAGAATTAAAATCACCTTCCAGAGAAGAAACAGATGCTTCGGAAGGATATGCACAGATAAGAAATTACACCCACGAAATTCCGACAATGTTTATTTATAACTGTATCTGTGTCATGAGTGATTTGAATACTTCAAAAGCAGGAACCATTACATCTGGCGAAGATCGTTTTATGGAGTGGAAAACGAAAGATGGCAATTATGAAAATACGCAGCATGCGCAGTTTGATACATTTTTTGAGGGAATGTTTAACAAGGAGAGGCTTCTTGATATAATCAAGAATTTTATCTGTTTTTCTGATGAAGGATTAAAGAAACATAAGATGCTTGCCGGATATCATCAATATTTTGCAGTAAATAAAGCAGTTCAGATAGCAGCCAAAGCAACGGTTACAGATGGTAAAGGTGGTGTTTTCTGGCATACTCAGGGGTCAGGCAAATCTTTATCAATGGTATTCTATGCACATTTATTACAAGAAACATTAAATAACCCAACAGTTGTTGTGGTTACTGACAGGAATGACTTGGATGACCAGCTTTTTGGACAGTTTGCAAAATGCAGTGCATTTTTAAGGCAGGTGCCAGTTCATGCTACATGTAGAAAATTGGGACCAAGTTCTGCAAAGGGCGATATAGGATTAAAGGACTGGCTGGATGGCAGGCAGGCAAATGGAATTATTTTTACAACGATGCAGAAGTTTGAGGAGTCGGATGAGCCATTATCTGAAAGACGAAATATAATTGTAATGGCGGATGAGGCTCATCGTGGACAATATGGATTAAAAGAAAAAGTAAAAATGTTAGAAAACGCAGATGGGAATAAAGAGGCAAAAATTGTCATGGGAACAGCCAGAATTATCCGAAATTGTTTGCCGAATGCTACATATGTTGGATTTACAGGAACTCCTATTTCCATGAAAGATAGAAGTACAATAGAAGTCTTTGGTGATTATATAGATATATATGATATGACACAGGCAGTGGAAGATGGAGCTACTCGTCCTGTTTATTATGAGAGCCGAGTGATAAAGCTGAAGCTGGACGAAACTACTTTAAAGCTGATTGATGCAGAATATGATTTGATGGCTTTGAATGCAGATGCTGAGGTGGTAGAGAAAAGTAAAAAGCAACTGGGGCAGGTGGAGGCAATCCTTGGGAATGATAAGACAATTGATTCCCTTGTTTGTGATATTTTAGATCATTACGAAAATAACAGGGCTGCTCTGCTTACGGGAAAAGCTATGATAGTCGCATATTCACGGACTATTGCCATGAAAATATATAAGAGAATTCTTGAATTACGACCAACGTGGACGGAAAAAGTTGGAGTTGTTATGACAGACTGGAACAAAGATCCGGAAGATTGGAAAAAGATTATTGGGAATAAACGTCATAGGGAAGAAATGGCGAAGAAATTTAAGGATGATAACAGTCTGTTCAAAATAGCTATTGTCGTTGATATGTGGCTGACAGGTTTTGATGTCCCCTCACTTGCCACAATGTATGTGTATAAGCCCATGAGGGGGTATAATCTTATGCAGGCCATAGCCAGAGTGAATCGTGTGTTTAAGGACAAAGAAGGTGGACTTATTGTTGATTATGTGGGTATTGCGTCAGCTCTTAAGGAAGCAATGAATGACTTTACATCCCGTGACAAGAAAAATTATGGGGATACGGATGTGGCGAAAGTGGCGTTTCCTAAATTCCTGGAGAAATTGTCCATATGCCAAGATTTCTTTCATGGCTATGATTATTCAAAATTTATAACGGGCAGTGATTTAGAAAGGGCAAAGACAATTAGCGGTGGTGTAAACTTTATTGTAGATATTGGTAAGGGAAAAGAGAAGATAGAGTTTTTGAAGGAAGCGTTACTTTTAAGGCAGGCATTGTCCTTATGTTCTTCACTGGTAGAAGAAGACCTTCGGGTTGAAGCTGCATTTTTTGAATCGGTGCGAGTGCTTGTAATGCGTTTTGTGAATCAAGGACAGGGAAAGAAAATCTCTCTTCCAGAGATGAATGCAAGGATAAACGAATTATTAAAGGCGAGTATTAAGAGTGACGGGGTAATCAATCTTTTCTCTGATGTATCACAGAATTTTTCTCTTTTTGATCCTAAGTTTCTTGAGGAAATATCGAAGATGAAAGAGAAAAATCTGGCAGTAGAATTATTGAAAAAACTAATAGCTGAGCAGGTACAAGTATACAGAAGGACCAATGTGGTAAAGTCAGAAAAGTTCAGTGAAATCATTCAGAAGGCAATGAACAGGTATCTGAATGGGATGCTTACCAATGAACAGGTAATAGAGGAACTTCTTAATTTGGCAAAGCAGATTGCAGCAGCACAAAAGGAAGGAGATAAGCTGGGCCTTACAGCAGATGAGCTTGCATTTTATGATGCGCTTACAAAGCCTCAAGCAATAAAGGACTTTTATCAGAATAAAGAGCTGATTGCCATAACAAAGGAACTTGCAGAAACACTTCGTAAAAACCGTACCATAGATTGGCAAAAGCGTGATTCGGCTCGCGCCAAGATGCGTATGATGATAAAGAAACTTCTTAAGAAACACAGATATCCACCGGAAGGGATGGAAGATGCTGTACAGACTGTCATGACTCAGTGTGAGCTTTGGACGGATAATAATGATATGGACAGAGAGGACAGTAGTAGCGTAAATTTTACTAAAAGCTCTGTTTTATATGACAATCAGATTAGCAAGCCTATGATGGTAGCAGAATCATCAATAAAATACGGAGAAAAATAGCAGGAGGACATTAGCTTTGGATGCAACAAAGGGAAATATATATTCAATTTTAAACGGAAACAAACAATTTCTGATTCCGGTATATCAGCGCTATTATAGTTGGGATATTCTTTATTTTGGGAGATGATTACAAACAGTTTCCAAATGATGATAAATTCGTGGCGGCGTTTGTTTCCAAAGATATTTATAACATGCGTTCGAGAAATTATATATTAAGTCATTTGGAAAATTATAATAATAAGGCTCCAATTGTTATTGAAAATTATACCATTGAGCATATAATGCCACAAAATGCTAATTCTAATGATGAATGGAAAAGGGAATTAGGACCAAACTGGAAAGATATCTAGAAAACATATACTCATACGATTGGAAATCTTACACTTACAGCATACAACTCAGAAGTGAGTGATAAACCATTTGTGGAAAAGATGGAGATGACAGGTGGATTTAAAGAAAGTGCATTGCGATTGAATGCTTATCTTGTTAAAATGACGGAATGGAATGAAAAACACATAAAAGAAAGAGCAAAATTGTTGTCAGATAAAGCAAAGGAAGTGTGGAAATATCCGAATCTTTTGGAAGCCGAGCTTGTACCATATCGAGTAGAAGAAAAGTCGGCGCAGAAATATTCTTTGGATACATATGATATTAATGTATTTACTAAAATATTATTTGAGGTGATTGATAAACGAATCATGAATCTTTTTTCAGATGTGAAGCGGAGGCATAAGAAATTATATATAGCATATAAGTTAGATACAAACTTTGTGGATATTATTATCCAGATTGTTTACATATGAGGGATCTATTGATGTACCAAGTGAGGAGTCAAAAAGGAGCCGAAAGAAAACAGGCAATTTTAGAATTTTTGACAGAAAATCATAAGATGACTCAAATTCAACTCATGAAAGAAATGGATTTAACCAGGAAACAAATACAGAAAGCTATAAAAAAACTGCAGGAAAATGGGGTGAATGAAAGAGAAGGTTCTAACAGGAACGGGCATTGGGTGATAAAAAAATATGGAGAACAATAACAATTTTTAAAATAACCGTTCCTAATGACCGAAAAGAAGAAAACACAAAACATACCTCAAAAAGTGCGAATTATACCAGATGTGCTGTTTGGCTCAAAGGTATATGTGATATGATAAAGTACAGGGCAGATAAAAATGCAACTAACAACCAACAACCCGGCCTGCTTAACCTGCCTTTTTCAGAAAATCAAAAAAACAAACAGAAATAAGCAGAAATAGATAGAATGAAAGGAAAGGTATGTAAACTATGTTAGGGGGACCTTTGTATATAGCAATAATTCGATTTGTCATAAGCCTTGCAGGGACAATTCTTTTATTTTCCATGATGAGCGACTTTAAGTTCAGCCCACAAAAAACAGCAGTCTGTTACGGGTGCTTTAGTGTGGGTTTGATTGCGATGGCAGGTGTATGGTATATAGTTGATTATGAGAACTGTGTTAGAATAGTAGCCATCGCAATGTATTTGTGTTTTGCTGCTTTTTCTGTTTTCATGAGCAGCGACCCGGTCTTTCTCTCCATTTATAAGCTGGCACTTACGTTTTATCTGCTTGCAGTATTTCTTATTGGAGGGATTGAGGTTGCTGTTATTTTTTTCCACAGGAATGTTTGGGTGGATATTATTATTCGGATTCTGCTGATTCTGTTTATGGCAGTCTTTATTGACAAAAAAATTAAAGATTCCATCCGAAAATTTGGTGATTATGTGGAACATGAGATGGACCGGTTCAGCGCTGCCGTTATGATAATCAGTATTCTTTTTGGAATTGGATTTATTTTAAATCCCAGTATAAAGATACAGACTCCCTACCGTCTTTTTCAGGTCATCATAAACTTTTTTCTGACGGGTGCCCTGCAGCTTTTAGTGTTCCGGCTGTATATGCATATTGGCAGGGAAAAGGAATATCAGAAAGAGAATCAGTTGATGAAGATGAACCAGAGACTGTTGGAGAGGCAGATGGAGATTCTGGAGGAGTCTGTAGAGGCGGGCAGGAAGATACGGCATGATGTAAGGCACCATACCGCAGTCATAGCAGAGTATGCACGAAGGAATCAGAATGAAGAATTGATGCAGTACTTAAAAGAATATGAAAAAGAAACGGACGGAAGCATACCGGAAGCCATATGTGCCAATAGCGCAGTTAACAACATTCTTTCAGCATATACAAGAAAGGCGAGAAAGGAGCAGATAAAGGTTACTTTGAATGTGAAGCTTGGCAGGAATCTGGCTATACCAAATATTGACTTGGTAACAATACTGGCAAATGCTTATGAAAACGCTATTTATGGCTGCATGGAGGTGAAAAAGCAGTCAAAGGAAAGGGAATGCTTTATTCATTTGATGCTTAAGAAAAAGAAAAATAAACTGGTCATATACTGCAGCAATACCTGCCGGCTGGAAACAGAGATGAAAAACGGACAGCCAAAACCAGAAGCTACGGGAGGCATTGGCGTGTTCAGCATTATAAAAACAGCAGAGAAATATGAGGGAGAATATGATTTCAAAAATGATAACGGGGTATTCATTTTTCGGCTGATTATGAATATTCCTATAGTGTCCGCAATTTGATTGAAAGCGAAGGATGAACTATATAATGAAAAGAGAAGGAAAGGCGGGCAGTTTATGTATATAATAGCCCTTTGTGATGATGAGGCGGCAGATTTAAGAAAAACAGAACAAATGCTGAGTGCCTATGGAGAAAAACATCCGGAAGCAGATTTCATGGTGGAATGCTTTGAAAATGCAGATGAATTGCTTCATATGATTAAAGAAAAAAACTACATGCCGGATTTGATTTTTATGGATATATATATGCCGGGAAAAATGGGAATTGAAGCTGCAAGAGAGCTGCGTCACATGGGAAATGAGGGCAGGATTGTTTTTCTTACTACCTCTAAGGAACATGCACTTGAGGCTTTTGACGTGGATGCGGCACAATATCTGGTAAAGCCTATATCAGAAAAGCGGTTGTTTCCCATATTGGACAAGTTTTTGAAAGACGTAGATGGAGAACGGAGGAAATATCTTCTTTTGCGGATTGAAGGCAGGATTTCCCGTGTGGCATTAAAGGATATGGTTTACTGTGAAGCCCAGGGAAAAATCCAATGTTTGCATCTTGCAGACGGCACCCAGTGCCTGCTGCGGCTGACTATGACAGAAACCTATGAGATGCTTTCCAAATATCAGGAGTTTGTAAGAGTGGGGGTTGCCTATATAGTGAATCTGGAGCATGTAGAAAGCCTTAATGCCAGAGAACTGCTGATGGACAACGGAAAGAAAATCTATCTGCCAAGAGGCTCTTACCGGCCTTTAAGGGAAAAATATTTTGAATATTACTGTGAGGAAGAGGGGGAATGATGCAAGCAGCATGAAAGCTGCCGTCTGAAAATTGATTTCCGTGAAGCGGACAAAAGAAGAATTGCCGAAAAACTCTTTTGTATAGTATAATAAAAATATTCCTTTTTGAAATGATAGAAACTTAACATATACAATCAAAGGAAAGGGGCTCAAAATGGAAACCAGGGAAATCTTAGAGAAGGTAAGAAGCGGAAAGCTTAGCATAGAAGAGGCGGAACGGCATTTCAAAAAGCAGCCCTTTGAGGAACTGGGCTATGCAAAGCTGGATTCCCATAGAGAAGTCCGCTCCGGTTTTCCGGAGGTGATTTTCTGCAGCGGCAAACCGGAGGAATATTTGATTTCCATTTACCGGAAAATGTACGAAACAAACGGGGAAGTGTTTGGAACAAGAGCGGATATTCACCAGTTTGAAGCAGTAAAGGCAGTGCTGCCTCAGGTAACCTATGATGAAATATCTCATATCCTTAAGATAGAAAAAAAGGACAAGGAAAGAAGGGGGAAAATTGCCGTTTGTACGGCAGGGACAGCGGATATATCGGTGGCGGAGGAGGCTGCCCAGACAGCGGAATTTTTTGGAGGAAATGTGGAACGGATTTATGATGTGGGAGTCAGCGGCATTCACAGGCTGTTCCATCGTCTGGATGCCATACAGGATGCCAATTGCATTGTGGCGGCTGCAGGCATGGAAGGAGCTCTTGCCAGTGTTTTGGGAGGACTTGTAAGAAACCCTGTCATTGCAGTTCCTACTTCCGTTGGATACGGCGCCAGCTTAAACGGACTGTCGGCTTTACTGACTATGATTAATTCCTGTGCCAACGGGATTGCAGTAGTCAATATCGACAACGGGTACGGTGCAGGTTATATGGCTACCCAGATTAACAGGCTGGCTGTAAAAGGTGAAAATAGACATGGAGACATATGAAGAAAAATGCAACAGGCTATATGCCATAATGAAAGCATATACAAAACAAAACGCGGCAGTTGCCTTTTCCGGAGGAGTGGACAGCAGCCTTCTGTTAAAATTGGCTGTAATATATGCAAAAGAACAGGGTAGTGTGGTGTATGGGATTACAGCCCATACAGAGCTGCACCCTGTGGGTGATGTAAAAATTGCAGAGAAGGTTGCAAAAGAGGCAGGGGCAGAATACATTCTGTTACAGATAAAGGAACTGAAGCAGGCGGATATTCTTCATAATCCTGTTGACCGCTGTTATCGTTGCAAAAAATATCTCTTTGGCAAAATAAAGGAAAAAGCAGGGCAGTCAGGCGCCGCAGTCTTATTGGAAGGGACAAATGCAGAAGATATTCTGGCATATCGTCCCGGAATCAGGGCGATTGAGGAGCTTGGCGTGAAAAGCCCCTTAAAAGAAGCAGGTCTGACAAAGGCGGAGGTACGAAAGCTGGCTTTTCAATACGGGATATCCGTAGCTGCCAGGCCGTCAGCGCCATGTCTTGCAACCCGTTTCCCTTATGGAGAGACATTGACGCCTCGTAAGCTTGCACATGTGGAAAAGGGAGAAGCATTTTTGAAATCATTGGGCTTTTATAACATCAGACTGCGGGTACATGGTGATATAGCCCGCATTGAAGTGGATGAAGAGGACATGGCAGCGCTTATGGAACATAAAAAAGAAGTGGCAGCCTGTTTGAAGAAGCTGGGATATTCCTATATCACATTGGATTTGGAAGGGTTCCGTTCAGGAAGCATGGATATAGGAATCAATCATTAGGCATCAGGCATTACGGTTTAAATGAAGTTTTCGGACGAAATTATGGAATGAGAATAAAAAGACTAACTATTAAAAGTCAAGACCTAAAATGAATTTTTTTTTGAATGAATTGCCGGATGGCATTTCAGATATAACTGCACTTTGAAAACTGCATGACAAACAGAGTGTCATTGTTGGCACTCTAAAAGGAGATATTTACAAGAAGAATCAAGAAGCCTTACTGTATGGTTTCCCTGATTTTTCCATTGCGTAGATCAGGCGCACAAGTTTCTTCGCGGCATGGGATAAAGCAACATTATAATGCTTTCCTTCCGCCCGTTTCTTAGCGAGGTATGTGGCAAAGGATTCATCCCAAAGGCAGACGTATTTCGTGGCGTTATAGAGGGCATACTGAAGATACCTCGAACCCCGCTCTTCCATGTGGGCATAACAGTTATCCGGTTGCCCTGACTGATAAGTGGAGGGCGACATTCCGGCATAGGCAAGCACCTTATCTGCCGAAGCAAATCGGGAAGATTGCAGTAAATGAAACCACAAAAAATTCAATCACTAAGACGCATACCCACACGCCCCTCAAAACTTAACATTTCTAAAAAACCTTGACAGGCAAAAAAAAATTCCTTATAATTTTTCTGTAAAATTTTGAGTGGACTTTTCCGGATTGATATGTCATCTTTTTGCCACACAGTTATCAGTTTGATAACTGTGTGGCTTTTTGTTGTTATAATTCGGAAAATGTTTATCAAATTTTGGAGGATATATGATGGCTGAAAATAAAATGGCAGTTATGCCAGTTGGAAAGCTGATTTTTGAAATGTCATTACCGCCACTATTTTCCATGTTTCTTTAGTATTCATACAATTTGTTAGACAGTGCTTTTGTCGCCCGATTAAGCGAGAACGCATTAACGGCTGTTTCTCTGTCTTTTCCAATCACAACGTTAATGAATGCGGTATCTATTTGGATTGGGGTTGGTATAAATGTCTAAATTGAACCCCTGTTGTTTCAACTGACAGGTGTTATAACCGATTTCATTTTTGACCCACTTCTTATTTTTTGGAATAGGTTTTTTCCCGGCAATGGGTATTAAAGGAGCCAGCAGTTAATTATCATGCTGTTTCCGACACAGATTTTGAGTTTGTTTATGGCTTCGGAAAAAATGCGTTCTTATGGGATTATTGCAATGCGGATTATGGCAGCAGGTTATTTGTTTTGTGGGCTTTCGACAATGATTTCGACTTATATGCAAGCGATTGAAAGAGTGTTGTCAAGCATTATGATACAAATATTTAGACAGATGTTTTTTTTGATACCTATTATGTGGATTTTAGAAAAAGCATTACTAATCAATGGTATTTGGATTGCATTTCCAGTTACTGAATTATTGACGTTTGTTGCAGCAGTCATTCTATTTATGAGATTGAGATTTCAAAATAATAATAAAGATATAGTTGGAGGTAAATAAAAATGTACAAGGAAGATACATCTATTACAATTAAAACGGGGGTTGAAAATATGTCCCAAAAAGAAGTAGTAAATCTTTTAAGGCAAACTGTATGGGCGAAAGAGCGAAAAAAAGAGACTATCATCAAATCATTAAATAATTCAATCTGCTACGGTGCATTTACAAAAAACGGACAACAAGTTGGATTTGCCAG
>CAJUEX010000073.1 GCA_910585715.1 uncultured Lachnospiraceae bacterium | reverse complement strand
TCATGACGTTTTGTGCCTTGAGCAGCGCGAAAGGAATGGATATAAAAATGAACAGAAAAATTAAAAATATAGAGCAAAAATATTTGGAAGAATCACTGAATTTGGTGGAGGAAGTATTTACGGAATCGGAAGGAGCAGAATCAGGAAAGATAGTTAGGAATGTTGTAGAGGAAATAAGAAGCAAGAGATTTTACCTGCCGCAGCTGGACCTGATTATGGTAGATGAAGAGGATAAGGTAGTCGGATATGCCATGTTTTCAAGGTTTCATCTGGAAGGGAAATATGAAAATCAATTGTTATTGCTTTCTCCGGTAGCAGTGAAAACAGAATTACAAAGACAGCATATTTCAAAGGAATTGATTGAATTTGGTTTTAAAAGAGCGGAAGAAATGGGTTATGAAGCAGTAATCGTAGAGGGCAATCCCCAAAATTATAATCCAAGAGGATTTGTGACGTCTTGTAATCACGGCATTGTTGCAGGGCCAAATGTGAAGCTGCCGGCTCCAGAATGCTTAATGGTAAAGGAATTAGCGGCGGGTACTTTAAAGAATATAAAAGGAATAGTGGATTACTCGGATTATGAATTTTTAACCTGACGGATTATAATTGGATTGCCGGGATTGAGCTTTATTCTCTGTAAAAATTGGCTTTAGTATTAGTAATATTTTTACCCAGAGGTATTTTTATAAATTATAGGAGAAAAAATGGCACAGAAAAGAGAAAAATTGATTAATGCTGTAAACAAAAGAATTGATGAATATCCAGCAAAATCAGCCATTTATATTACAAACAAATTTTTTGGGAGTTAGGTAAACACAAAAAAATTAGTAAAAAGACTAAATATTGTTTTAAATAATTTGTAACGAATCTTGAATAGGAGTGTAATAAAGAACAATTAAAAAGGGAATGAGTCATTTCTGATTCATTCCCTGTAATATATTATTTAATTAAAGTTCTCAATGCAAGCCTGGAACATATCCTTGCTTACACCGCAAAGAGGACAGCACCAATCGTCAGGAAGATCTTCAAATTTAGTGCCGGGAGCGATTCCGTGCTCGGGGTCTCCTTTTTCAGGATCATACGTATATCCACAGGGATTACAAAAATATTTCTGCATAATTAATAATCTCCTTTTCTATTTTTCAATAAAGTATTTCTGCTTAACCGAAGTATCTCTTAAGAAGTCCTTCGAATGCTTTTCCGTGTCTAGCCTCATCCCTTGCCATCTCATGAACAGTATCATGGATTGCATCTAAATTAGCAGCTTTAGCACGCTTTGCAAGGTCAAACTTACCTGCTGTAGCGCCATTTTCAGCTTCTACTCTCATTTCCAGATTCTTCTTTGTGGAATCGGTTACTACTTCGCCAAGTAATTCTGCAAATTTAGCAGCATGTTCAGCTTCTTCATAAGCAGCCTTTTCCCAGTATAAACCGATTTCAGGATATCCTTCTCTATGAGCAACTCTTGCCATTGCAAGATACATACCAACCTCTGTACATTCACCATTGAAGTTTGCCCTAAGGTCAGCCATGATGTCTTCGGAAGCTCCCTGAGCTACGCCTACCACGTGTTCAGCAGCCCATGTCATTTCTCCGCCCTGAGCTGTAAATTTCTCTGCCGGTGCATTACAAACCGGACATTTTTCAGGTGCTGCGTCTCCTTCATGAACATAACCACATACTTGACATACAAATTTCATAATTTTTTCTCCTTTTCTTTTATAAAATTTTCTATTTCAACAGTCCATATATCGGCCTGTTGCATTCATATAAATGATATAAGAATTCTTCCAAATCAGGAAGTCTCCAGACAGTTCGGGCATTCTCCATAAAAATAGGCAACATGTCCTTTTATCTTTCCGTAAAAACAGGAATCTGCCGAGACAATAAAAGAATCCAGACCGTCAACGGCTATATCCATTACTCTGCCGCATTTTTCACATATAAAATGATAATGGGGCGCTGTATTGCCGTCAAAGTGATCTGTACCGTCTCCAAGCCGCAGCCGGTTGATTTCTCCGGTATCGGATAATAAAGTAAGATTCCTGTAAACAGTACCAAGACTTAAGTTGGGAAATTTATCCAAAAGCCCAAGGTAAATCATATCGGCAGTGGGATGGTCCTTTCTCTCCATTAAAAACTTTTTAATTGCCTCTCTCTGCCTGCTATATTTTAGTGCTGCCATTACAATCTCCAACAAATCAAAAATTAAAATATACTTGCGCCATTAATAAAATCATATTATTAATATATCCTTAAATAGAAATCAGTAATGATTACTGTTATTATACTAAATAATAAATTTTTGTCAATAAGTAAGGTAAAAAATTTTATACCAGAACTGCTCTTGACAAATAAAAGCTTCTTTCCTAAAATATAAATAATTTCATTTACAAATAAACAGCAACGAAGAGAACAATTAGGATAAGTGAAACAAACAGAAAGCAGCCGGGAGATGAGAGGCGCATGGGAAGCTTATACCGAATACCTCTCTGAGCTTTGCACTGAACATGTGAGATAATGCCCTGGATAATTGTACTACATTTGTGCAGAATCTTCTTACTTTTTAACAGACAGGGAGAAATGATAAATATGTTATCCCATATAAGTAGGCTGCAACGGGAGCACCCGTTACCGTGCCGGAGTATTGCAAGCTGATTGAATGGACAACACATGTAATAAGTATATATGATGCCGGTAATTTATGAATTTTGCTGTACTTACTGAGGCAGTTCGTGCAAGCGGATTGTGAATTAAGGTGGTAACACGGGCATACATCCTCGTCCTTATTTAATTAAGGCGGGGTTTTTTTATGGAAAAAATTAGGTGTTCCCTGAGCGCCTGCTAAAAAATATAGATAATTGCGAAACACCCTGCCGCCACAATTATGTAATTGCCCAATAAAAAATAACAGAAAAGGAGAAACAAACATTATGACAGTATTTGAGGAATTAAAAGAAAGAGGGCTGCTGGCCCAGCTAACAGACGAAGAGGAAATCAAAGAGCTTATCAATAACGGAAAGGCTACCTTTTATATTGGCTTTGACCCTACGGCTGACAGCCTTCATGTAGGACATTTCATGGCGCTTTGCCTTATGAAGAGAATGCAGATGGCAGGAAATAAGCCCATTGCCCTTATTGGCGGGGGAACGGCTATGATTGGGGACCCTTCCGGCAGAAGCGACATGCGCACCATGATGACAAAGGAACAGATTCAGCATAATTGCGACTGCTTTAAGGAGCAGATGAGCAAGTTTATTGATTTTTCTGATGGAAAAGCAATGATGGTAAATAATGCGGACTGGCTTTTGGATTTAAATTATGTAGAGCTTTTAAGAGAAGTTGGCGCCCACTTCAGCGTTAACCGCATGCTTACAGCGGAATGCTACAAGCAGAGGATGGAAAAGGGACTTAGCTTTTTAGAATTTAATTATATGATTATGCAAAGCTATGATTTTTATGAATTATACAGAAAATACGGCTGTAATATGCAGTTTGGCGGGGATGACCAGTGGAGCAATATGTTAGGAGGCACGGAGCTGATTCGCCGTAAGCTTGGAAAAGATGCCTATGCCATGACCATTACACTTTTACTGAATTCAGAGGGAAAGAAAATGGGAAAAACCCAAAAGGGCGCTGTATGGCTTGACCCGAAGAAAACCTCGCCCTTTGAATTTTTCCAGTATTGGAGAAACGTGGCGGATGCAGACGTGTTAAAATGCATTCGCATGCTGACATTCCTTCCGCTGGAAGAAATCAGGAAAATGGACAGCTGGGAGGGCAGCCAGTTAAACGAGGCAAAAGAGATACTTGCCTTTGAGCTTACCAAAATGGTTCACGGGGAAGAAGAGGCTGTAAAGGCAAAAGAAAGCGCAAGAGCATTATTTTCCAGTGGAAATGCAGCAGATATGCCTACTGCAGAGTTAGCGGAAGCTGACTTGGTAGACGGAAATATCGATATTTTGACGATGCTTTTAAAATCCGGTCTGGTTCCATCCAAATCAGAAGCAAGACGGGCAGTAGAACAGGGCGGTGTTTCCGTAGATGGAGAAAAGGTAACGGATATAAAAGCTCTTTTTGCAAAAGATGCCCTTGCAGGAGAAGGTATTGTATTAAAGCGGGGAAAGAAGAATTTCCGCAAGGTACTGATAAAATAGAGCCGGAAAATTGCAGCCGTTCAGACAGCAATTCTCACACAGGAATCTGAATGAGAACTGCTGCCTGAACGGTTACAGAAAATTTAAAAAATGAAAAAAAGGAAGCGATAGCCCTATGGCATTTACCCAGATACAGAAGCTTCAATTGAATAATCAGGTGGACCGGATTCTTCACACGCCGGGGAATTTTCGGGGCGGTAATCTGGAAATGACCATGGTTTTTGACTATGCTATGAATATAAGTCTTTTAAAAGAGGAAGCAGGGCAGATAATAGCTTCCTTAAGAGCCCACAGCCAGGTGTTCCAGAACGTGCGGTTTAACGGAGTGAAGTGGAAGGGAGACGGTAATATAACCAGTCAGGTAGTCCCTATGGTATTTGTGCAGATGGGAAAATTCTTTGAAGATGATGAAAATAATAATGGAGAGACTTCGGATTCCGTTTCGGCTAAAAGCCTGGATGTATTGCTGGAAAACCTGAAGCTGTTTCATGCAAGAAGCAAGCTTATCCTTATCCTTACACAAGGTCAATACAAAATTTCAGACAAAGAAGCGGTAAAACAGGCATTAAGTCCTTTCCTGAAACAAAAGATTCTTTTTCTGGAGAAAGACCTTATGAAAACAGGTATGCAGGTATTTATAGAGCTCATATAAAAGGCGCTCCATTAGATTCTCTTCTGCAAAAGGAATAAAGGAAGAAGTTTTAAGGAAACAATAAAAAGTTACGAGAAGTTACAAAAATATACTTTAATAGTAAAATTTAGAATACCATATTATTATAAAAATATTATAAAAAAACAAATATATTCTTGCGGATTTATGGAAAATAAGTTAATATAATTCCATAGATAAGTTTTTCCTGCGCTTCATACAGGAGGAACCTATGAAGAAAACTTTTCAGCAATTAAATTTAAGCAACGCATTTTTATTTGCAACCGCTCTGGAGGATTCAGAGATTTGCAGGCTGGTACTTGAAATCATTCTTGGTGCCAGGCTTCCAAAGGTAAAAGTACACGCAGAACAGAGTATTTTAGTAAGTTCGGATTTTCGGAGTATCAGGCTTGATATTTATGCCAGCGATGAAACGCAGGTAAGCTACAACGTAGAGGCACAAAATGACGACAGGAAGAATCTTGCCAAAAGGAGCCGTTACCATCAGGCGGAGATGGATGTAGCTTTCCTGAAACCGGGAGACGATTTCAATGATTTGAAGCCTGGCTATGTTATTTTTATCTGTACCTTCGACCCATTCGGAAAAGGACTGTACCGCTACACCTTTGAAGAAAGGTGCTTGGAATGTGATATGGAGCTTGGGGATGGCACAAGGAAGATATTCTTAAACACCAAAGGAAAAAATGATAAAGATGTCCCAAAAGAGCTGGTGCACTTCTTAAAGTATATGGAACAGAGCACTGATGAATACGTGACGGGGCTCACGGATAAGTCTATCATAAGGCTGCATGAAAAAGTGACGGAGCTGAAAACATGGCGGAGACTGGAGGCGAGATATATGACTCTTGAGGAGTGGGTAAAAGACAGGTCAAAAGACAGAGAAGTTATAGCAAAGCAAGAAGCAAAGCAGGAGGCTGTCTTTGAGCTTTTAGAGGAATACGGAGCTGTTCCGGAGCATATCAGGGAAGCTGTTTCGGCACAACGGGATTTGACAGTGTTGAAAAGATGGTTGAAGCTTGCTGCAAGAGCCGGCTCCATGGAGCAGTTTGAGAAGGAAATGTAAGAACTTTCTTATCAATTAAAACAAAAGCTAATACAATAATCTAAATGTAATATCAGCATTCTATTGCTGCGGTCTGCGGCCGCTGCAGTCGGAATACAATTCGTAAACAATTCACAATCAATAAAAAAGGTGCAGGAAAAACTATCTATAAGAATAACATTTTATTTTGTATAGTTCTATCATATAAAGTTAGAGATTTGTAAAAGTAAACGCATGATTGTAAGAGTAAAAGTAAGATATTTCTGGCGTTAAACTTTACAATTATTGATTTATGCAGCTCATATAAAGTACATTTTATAGGACTGATTCTTTGCTACAATAAGTACAGTTCAAGGCTGGCAGAAAGCCGGAAAGCAAATCACTGTACCATACAGCAAGGAGGAAGTTTTTATGAAAGGATTTTTTGTAACAGAAGGATATATGGGATATGTAAATGGCAGCTATTTACTATTTGCAAGTGAGAGCGACTATATGGAGTACATGGAAGAGGCAGCTTAACAGGCTGTTTGTCACGGAAATCAATTTTAAGACGGCAGCTTTCAAAGCAGGCTCCGGGACGGGCTCCCCGCAAAGAATGTTTCTGCGTCGCCACGCTTTCGCTCTGATAAAAACGCAGCAGTTCTAAGCTCGAAAATACCTCGCTAAGAACCGGCGATTTTATAAGGGCTCCTTCAGAAATCATTTTTTGCGGGGAGCTCGTCCCGGAACCTGCTTTGAAAGCTGCCGTCTTAAAATTGGTTTCCGTGGGCTGCCCTGCATTTTCCTCTTGACAAATCATTTTGCAGCAAATATTATATAGATAGCCGATATATAGATTGTCTACATATAAGCGCAAAACAGGAGGCAGTGTTTTTTACCAGACTGGTAAATACATGCTGCTGATATAGTAAAATTAATTAACAAATAGAACAGGAGGACAAAAAATGGCAGTTGATAAAAGTTTGATTTCAGGAAGTACCACTATGTTGCTTTTAAAGCTACTATCCGAAAAAGATATGTATGGTTATGAGATGATTGAAACCTTACAAAAAAAATCCAACAATGTATTTGCCTTAAAGGCAGGCACCTTATATCCGTTATTGCATTCCTTAGAGGAAAGAGGACTGCTGACGGTATACGAAGCTACCGTTATGGGAAAGGTGCGAAAATACTACGGTATTACAAAAGAAGGGAAAAAATTTCTAAAGGCAAAAGAGGCAGAATGGAAGGAATATTCTCTGGCAGTATCCAATGTGTTAGGAGGTGTTGTTTATGGAATTGCATGAGTATCTGGACACTTTGGCGGAGCAGATTCGCTGTAAGAAAGCACGTCCCATGATTCAGGAGGAAATAAAAAACCATATTGAAGACCAGGCCCAGGCATACAGGAAAGAGGGCATGGGTGAAGAAAAGGCAATGGCAAAGGCTATTCTGGAAATGGGAGACCCGGTTGAAGCCGGTATGGAGCTTGACAGGGTGCATCGTCCTAAAATGCAGTGGACCCTGGTGGCTCTGGTAGTATTGCTGAGCATAATAGGCATGATTATGCAGATTGTTATTTTTAAGACAGGGTGCCTTAGCAATGAGGAGAATGTCACTACTATTCAGAACGGATTCATCTATAACAGTATATTGAATACCATTATTAGTTTTTGCGTGATAGGGGCTGCCTGTATATTGGATTATACTTATCTGGCAAAGCACCCGGTTGCTCTTTGGTGGCTGTTTTGTTTTTTGCAGGTTGTAGGAAGCATTTTCTACATGGAGGGCCCGTTTATCCGGGGATTTCAGCTAAATTATTATGGGTTTACATTAATGGTGCCGATTTTTGCGGCAGTTGTTTTTCGATATAAGAATAAAGGGATGGCAGGTTTTTTGAAATGTATAGGGCTTTATTTGGCATTAGTACTTATAAAGATGTTTACTCAGTTATCGTATATAAGCGGTATGCTGGAATTAACCATATCTGTACTGGTTGTTTTGACAGTTGCAGTCATACGCGGGTGGTTTGGAGAGAAAAAAGCCGGTAAGCTTGCTCTAATCTGGATTCCGGCATTAGGAGCTCCGGCACTGATAGGAACAGTTGCGGTATTTTTTAATGATAAGATTCGGATTATGGCGGATTATCAGGCAGCAAGAATACAGGCGCTTTTTCACATGGATAGCTGGGCGAATTATCAGGTTCTGGCAGCCAGAGCTGAAATGGAAAAAGCAACATTACTTGGTACCAGGAGACTGCCTTTGACTACATTGCCTTCCATTCAAAATGATTATATTGTTACAAGCATGTTTACCTATTTTGGGATAATCTTTACATTATTTGTAATGAGCATGATTTTGTTTTTTATATGTAAGGCGTTTCATTTAAGCATCCGGCAAAAAAACCAGTTGGGCTCCATGGTGAGCATCGGATGCGTGATGGTTCTGTTGGGAAAAATTGTTGTTTATGTAATTTCCAATGTGGGCGGTGTATCTATATTCGGACAAATGAGTATGCCGTTTTTATCCTATGGATTAGGAAATGCTGTTGTAAATGGAGTTTTAGTGGGTCTGCTTTTAAGCGTTTACCGGAATACGGATATTGTTTCAGAAAAAATCAGCAAGCCTAAATATATCTTCCGCCTTCCCATTGAAAAAGTATAAAAAAGCAGAATATGATTGACTGAAAGGCCATATTATCGTAATTTGCAGGATAATATGGCTTTTTTGCGTTGAAATTGCATAAAAATAATTATATAATATACAAGTGTCTATTTTTAAAAAGAAAGAGGATAATCCATGAGAACGATTCAAGTTTCAGAAATTACTGAAAATATCAAAGAAATGTGTATAGAAGCAAATCATTTTCTTACAAAAGATGTGGATAAGGCATTAAAAGCTGCCTGTGATACAGAAAAGTCTCCTTTAGGAAAACAAGTATTGACTCAGCTTCAGGAAAACCTTGCTATTGCAGGAGAAGATATGATTCCAATCTGTCAGGATACAGGCATGGCAGTTATATTTATGGAAATTGGCCAGGAGGTTCATTTTGAAGGGGGCCTGCTGGAGGATGCCATTCATGAAGGCGTGCGCAAAGGCTATGTGGAAGGATTTTTAAGAAAGTCAGTAGTAAAAGACCCGCTTATCCGGGAAAATACAAAAGACAATACGCCTGCAATCATTCATTATCGGATGACAGCCGGAGATAAAGTGAAAATCACAGTGGCCCCAAAGGGCTTTGGCAGTGAAAATATGAGCCGGGTGTTTATGCTAAAGCCGGCGGATGGAATAGAAGGGGTAAAAAATGCTATTTTAACTGCAGTAGAAGACGCAGGTCCCAATGCATGTCCCCCAATGGTAATCGGTGTGGGAATTGGCGGCACCTTTGAAAAATGTGCCTTAATGGCAAAAGAGGCTCTTACCAGAGACCTCGGAACCCATTCTTCTATTTCTTATGTAAAAGAAATGGAGGAAGAGCTTCTTTCCACTATTAACAAAACAGGAATCGGTCCCGGCGGACTTGGAGGAACCACTACCGCGTTAGCAGTCAATATTAACACATACCCGACTCATATTGCCGGTCTTCCTGTGGCAGTTAACATTTGCTGTCATGTGAACCGTCATGCCACAAGAGAATTGTAAACAGTCAAATACCGGAACTGTTAAAAATAAATATGTTATATAGAAGAAACACAATTTGTATGGCCGGAAAAAAGACGGGAAAACTTCTATATAGGAAAGGAATTTATGAATAAATATATAAAAGCTCCATTTGTTCAGGAGGAAATAAATACATTAGAAGCAGGGGATTACGTATATATATCGGGTACAATCTACACCGCAAGAGATGCCGCCCACAAAAGAATGTATGAAGGGCTGGAAAAAGGAGAAAACCTGCCGTTTGATATTAAAAATAATGTGATTTATTATATGGGTCCTTCCCCGGCAAGGGAAGGAAGGCCTATTGGCTCAGCAGGGCCTACCACGGCAAGCCGTATGGACAAATATGCCCCAAAGCTTATGGATATGGGCTTAAAAGGTATGATTGGCAAAGGAAAGCGCAGCCAAGAAGTAAGGGACAGCATTGTACGCAACAAGGGAGTCTATCTTGCGGCTGTAGGCGGAGCAGGAGCCTTATTATCCAAATCCATTCAATCATCAGAAGTAATCGCATATGATGATTTAGGAACAGAAGCCATCCGCAGGCTGGAAGTAAAAGACTTTCCAGCAATTGTAGTCATAGATAAAGAAGGAAATAATCTTTATGAAATGGCTGTAAAAGAGTACAGAACCATTTAACAGGCTTTTGGATATACATATCATATTAAATATGATACAAAATCAAAATTACAAGTAATTAAGGAAGAGTGAAAATATGCGTATTGCAATGATGGTAATCAGATTACTGCCCATTGTTCCGTATTTGATGCTGAAGCTTTGGATTTGCAGTGTTTGTGATAAAATTTCTTATTTAACAGGATTTAAAGTATCCAGACAGATAACGCTTTGCGCCAATTGGGCAGGAAGAGTCACAATTGAAGCCCACGGGCAGGAAAATATTCCGAAAGAAAACGGATTTATTTTCTTTCCAAACCATCAGGGACTTTACGATGTGCTGGCAATTCTCCATTCCTGTACTACCCCTTTTGCTTTTGTAATAAAGAAAGAAGCCAGTCAGGTTATTTTGTTAAAACAGGTAATCGGCGCCCTCGGCTCACTTGTGATTGACAGGGAGGATATCAAGCAGTCCATGCTGATTATAAAGAAAGTAGCCGAAGAGGTGAAAAATGGAAGAAACTTTCTTATTTTTCCCGAAGGCACCAGAAGCAAAAACGGAAATAACCTCCTTGAATTTAAAGGAGGCAGCTTTAAAAGCGCTGTAAAAGCCCAGTGTCCTATTGTTCCGGTTGCGTTAATTGATTCCTTTAAGCCCTTTGATGAAAACTCCATTAAGCCGGTTACAGTTAAAGTGATTTATCTGCCGCCTATTTCTTATGAAGAGTATAAAGGGATGAAAACTGTGGAAATTGCGGCAGAAGTAAAGAGCAGGATTGAGAAGGCTATAGATGAGTACAAATCTTAAGGACTCTTTAAGAAATCATTTTCTGCAAAAAACCCATTCCGGTTACCTGTGGGGAAGATTGCTGTCCGAGTTGTCACAAAAATTATTGTAAAGTTGGAAAAAGTAATTGACAAACAAATTTCCTTTTAGTATAATAACATTTGCGTCACATGGGACGTGAAAACTTTATAAGATGTGTCCTGTCTGGAAGATAAGAGGCAAATGTAAATGTTCTTATAAAAAAGATGCCGGACAATTGGTAGAGGATAAGGTTCAGAATCATGGAGAAATACTCAAGAGGCTGAAGAGGCGCCCCTGCTAAGGGTGTAGGTCGTTCACGCGGCGCGAGGGTTCAAATCCCTCTTTCTCCGTTTCATTTCTGCTAAAAAAGCAATCTGCAATTTAGATTTCTTTTTTTTCGTCATAAAAATGGTTGACATGATATGGCAGGAAATGATATAATAAAATTCCACCGCAAACAAGGGTGGAAAAAATATTTAAAAAATGTCTTGACAAAGAATAAGCGCTATGATATGATGTCATAGTTGCGTGTTCAAAGAGAGACGCAAACAAATGTCCATAACATTATAGATTAGGACAAAGTACCTTGACAAACAAACAGCAATGCAACCCTGAAATTCTAAAAGAGAAATTCA
>CAJUEX010000072.1 GCA_910585715.1 uncultured Lachnospiraceae bacterium | reverse complement strand
TTTCATGACGTTTTGTGCCTTGAGCAGCGCGAAAGGAATGGATATAAAAATGAATGTTTCCCAAAAGGGCGTGGAGCTTGTTGCCAAATACGAGGGCTGCAAACTGGCGGCATATAAGTGTCCTGCCGGCGTATGGACCATCGGCTACGGTCATACCATGGGAGTGAAGCCGGGAGATACCCTGCCATCCAATGAGGCAGCAAAAGCATTGCTAAAGGAAGACTTAAAAAAATACGGGGACTATGTAAACCATTGCCGGCAAAAGGGCATCATATCTTTCCCACTAAACCAGAACCAGTTTGATGCCCTCACTTCCTTTACATACAACTGCGGAAACGGCAGCCTGCAAAAGCTGGTATCCGGCAGGGTATTGCCGGGACTGGAAAGACGGAGAAAGGAAGAGAGGGAATTATTCTTAAGTTGATAAAAATATGAAATCTCACAGAAAGGAAATACTTTTGTCCCGGTCCTATTCAGCGGCTTATTGCCTTCCGGTAACCTTTCACCCGGTTACCCAGATGCTTCTTTACAGGCTGGGACTCAGGGCGGCAGGCTTTTGTGTACTTTTATATGCTTTTTATAATTTGCAATAACTTAACAGTTCTGTAAATCGGGATTTATTTTGTGCTTTGAATTAACCGATATGCTTCTTTGGCGTAATTAGCATTTTCAAGAAACAAGTTGGGAAGTTCGTCTATTCTGTCAACATTAGTACAACAATACTTCACAATGTATGAAACAATGGTTTCAATATTTTTTCCACATTTATCAAATAATTCCGCAGACTTTAAACCTTACAAGATGTAAACCTAAAAATAAAACAGGTTGACAATCAAGGCGTAAGAATGTAAACTAATGCATAGAAATGGTTAACAGTTTTAACTGGCAAGACAGAAAACTGTTAAATACGAAAAAGAAAATGCTTAAATTGAGAAAGGACGATAAGAAACTATGAACACAAACCTACAATCTGATTCTGTTATCAATATGCCGCAGGGAAATACAAGAACACTTGCCTTAATAGGGGTTATGGCGGCGGTTACCTGTATTTTGGGTCCTCTGTCCATTCCTCTTCCGTTTAGTCCGGTGCCGATTTCTTTGACGAATCTGGCTGTTTATTTTTCCATTTATGTGTTAGGCATGAAAAAGGGCAGTATCAGTTATGTGATTTATCTGCTGATTGGTCTGGTTGGCATTCCGGTTTTTTCATCCTTTACGGGAGGGCCGGGAAAGCTTTTAGGACCTACGGGGGGATATTTAATCGGATTTTTGTTTATGGCGGTTATATGCGGACTGTTCATTGATAAATGGCCGGAGAAAAGATATATGGGATTTTTGGGAATGGTAATGGGGACGTTGGTGTGTTATTTATTTGGCACTGTTTGGCTGGCACATCAGGCGGGATTATCCTTTGAGGCAGCCCTTGCTGCCGGAGTTATCCCTTTTATTCCGGGAGATGTTGCCAAGATGCTCATCGCCATGTTTATAGGACCTGAAATTGTGAAGAGATTAAAAAAAGCAGGCTTGTGTTAGCCTGCTTTTACTTTTTCTTTAATCCCATCATACATAATATAAATAAGACTGCTAAAAAAAGGATTCCGGCGATAGGGACATATTTGTCGATAAAAATCTGTTGTCTTGAGGAAGAAAGGCTGTCCTCTGTATGGGAAACAGAAGGAGTTTCCTTTTTTTCAGCCTCAGGCTGAACCGTTTCAGAAGTGGAAGGTGTATTTTCCGTACTTGAAGATACTTCAGCTTCTTTGATAAAAGTGCGTTCACAATATACCACATACCGGTGGCTGTTCTGCCTGTAAGGATGGCAGGTAAATAAGGTAAGCATGTCTTTTCCCGGCTGAATCAGGATTTTATTGATTTCATCGGGAAAAATGATTTCTGTTTGAAAGACCTGATAGGTTAGAGTATCCCAGGGAGTGGTTATGGTAACCAAATCTCCGGTTTTTAGCTTTTCAATATCCCGGAACATGGGAATGCCCTGATAGCCCCTGTGGGCAGCCAGAACCGCATTTGTATTGTTTCCGCCGATGGGCATGGATGTCTGTCCTAAGTGAACGGCGCCTTTTGCCAGATTTTCATCATTGGCGCCCAGATAAACGGGAAGCTCCACATCCATGGCAGGAATGGACAGATATCCGATAATATTGTCGGATAATCCGTATTCCGTCAGGTCAAAGCTGGCGGACTCATAGGAAAAGGGATCGGTCAGATCTTTTTGCATGTTTTCATAAATGCTCTGGTTATATGTAACCATCTCTTCATGTAACTCGGGAAATATTTTTTCTGCTTCTGAAGCTTGCTCAGCAGACGCGGGGAAAGCTTCTGTTTTTTCAGATTCTGCGTTTTCAGTTTCTGACTTTTCAGTTTCCGGCTTTGAAAGCTCCTTTATTTCATTTTTATAGCTGTCCAGCACATGGCTTGTATTGTAGTCATAGTACCAGTTCTTAGCCAGCGGATAACAAAAAATAGCTGCTCCCGCCAGAAAAACCATACAGGCAGCTATCGTAATCAATTTATCTTTCATAAGAAAGGCTCCTTTATCTTATCCTTTTTTCTACTCCATTATATTTCATTTTGAGCAGAAAACACAATACAAAACAGAAAAAAAGAGGCTGGTTTTATGCCAGACCTCTTTTTTTCTGCTATGCTTTTTTCTTTTTTCTGATGTAAAAGAATACTATTACGCCGCCCATGCATGCAACACCAATCAATGTGTAGAGAATGGTTCCGATGCCGCCTGTTTTTGGCAGGCTGAAAATCTTTGCCGGCGGATTGGGGCTCTTCTTGGGAGTTTCCTTTGGAGGGTTTTTTGGCGGATTCTTTGGAGGAGCAGCCTGTTTGTTATTTTTTATAATAAAGGAAATCGTATTATTTTTAATGGCTTTTTCCTCATTGTTTTCTAATGTGTACTTTCCGTTTTTAATCACGATAATGGCAGGATTTTTTAACTGCACATATCCGGACGGCGCCTTTGTTTCTGTCAGGCGGTAAGTACCATCAGATAAATTGTCAAAGATTATAACACCATTTTCAGGAGTAGTCATTTCCTGTGTGGTAAATCCTCTATCCACAGAGCCGTCTGCAGCCAGCTTTTCCAACCGGAAAGCAGCGCCCTTTAAGGTTTTATCAGAATCAGCTGAGTCCACCTTGGTAAGCTTTATGGATGTTGGTTTTGGCTCCGGTTCCGGAGTCGGATCGGGTGTCGGATCCGGAGTAGGTGTTTTTTCCTTCATATTATAGAAAGTAAATGTCTGGACAGAAGCAGTAGTATCATCTGCTGTAATCTTACCGGTAACTGCCTTGTCAGTGGAAATGGCAGCATTATCCTTGCCTACGCCTGCAGGAGCTGTGCCGCCTGCTAAAGAGTCTGTCACTGACTGCAGAGTGCTGCCGTCTGTAGGAGCCGTTTCCTTAATGGTGTATTCTGTACCGGCAGGAATGCCTGTAAAGGTTTTTGTTTCTCCGGCCTTTAAAGTAAATGTCTGTTGAATCTGCCTGTCTGACAATATGTGGTATTGGGAGTCAAAGGTGTCTTCAAATCTTATGCCCGCCACGTTGTCAAAGGTTATGGTAAAGCTATAAGTACCGGTCAGAACATCTGAACCGGCTGCCGGTGCTTTGGTAATGGCAATTGCGCCGGTTTTAAGGCGGTTCGTATATTTTACCTTTAAGTCTATATCTGCAGTTTCACTGTCAGGATCCTCGTAATCCCTAAACAGAATGGCGCTTGCCGGCTGGGACGTAATCGTAGTGTCGCCTATCAGGGTTCCGTTGCTGTCTGATGCGCCTGCACTGGATTTTTCCCTTCTGCCGTCATTTATTGCCGTGCCCTTCACGTTGGAAAGGGAGCTTAAGGAACTTCCGGTTACCCATGTGGTACTCTTTTGTAAATCAGCCTGGGAAATTGCGGCATCCTTGTTATAAACAGTATAACTTG
This sequence comes from uncultured Lachnospiraceae bacterium, assembly GCA_910585715.1. Taxonomy (GTDB): domain Bacteria; phylum Bacillota; class Clostridia; order Lachnospirales; family Lachnospiraceae; genus RGIG3040. Next base: position 7,690 of record CAJUEX010000072.1, on the reverse strand, counting down.
TATCAAAAACATCTGTTAATAACTGTTCAGCGGTGTCTCCGGATAAACCGGACAGGGCTTTCATCATGGAGCTTGTTTTTTCTTTTAATACGATATAGCTGCCCCGTCTGAATTTATTATTAAAACGTGCAATCTGATTATCTCTTAAACTGAAGGAATCGTTTGTTACTGCATTGCCGTTGGCAGTTCCTACTAGAATCTGGCTGCCGTCAGAACCATTGGCATACCTGCTGAACTTGGCGCCGTTAGCAGGCTCTGCTTTTCCGGAGGTTACAGAACCGTAGTCTGCAATATCCTCCTGATACATAACTGCACCGGGAGTATTGGCTTTTTGTTCCATTTCTTCCACAGTGCGGGAGCCGTAATGTGTAGCCAGATTATGAATTTCAAAATCAAAAATCAGCTCCTTTAGATTGTCTTTAAAAACCGTATCATTGGCAAATAAAGGATTAATGCCGGTAGTGTCAACTTCCTTTTCAGCAGAAAATACACTGTCTCCGGGTATGAAAGGCGCTCCGTCTTTGTGGTTGTTGAAAGTAAAGGTCTGCACGGAGGCAGTGGTTGTGTCTGCTGTAACTGTACCGCTTACTACATTGGCTGCGGAAATCATAACCGTATCCTTGCCTACACCGGCAGGTACAGTACCGCTTGCCAGAGAATCCGTTACTGATTTCAGTGTGCTGCCGTCAGTAGGAGCAGCCTCGCTGATGGTGTATTTCGTACCGGCAGGAATGCCTGTGAAGGTCTTTGTTTCCCCTACCTTTAATGTAAAGGTCTGCTGAATTTTATTGTCAGTTGTAGGCTGATAAGAGGCATCCCATGTATCCTCCAACTTCAGGCCTGCTACGTTGTCAAAGGTTACCGTAAAGCTGTATTCCGTATTTGCATCCAAAGCTGCTGAACCGGCTGCCTGTTTTTTGGTAATGGCAATTGCGCCTGTTTTAAAGCTGTTAGTATATTTTACATTTAAATCCATATCCACCGTTTCGCTGTCGGGATTAATGTAATTTCTGAACAAAACAGCATTTGCCGGCTTCGTAAGACCGCTGGTGTGGGGAATGGTGGTGCCGTTCATATCTGTAGCGCCTGCTACAAGATTTTCAGTTCTTCCGTCGTTTGCCGCTACACCGGACTGGTTCTTTACAGAGCTTAAGGAACTTCCCGTCACCCAATAGGAATCAGCCTGCAGGTCAGCCTGGGATATTTCAGCATTCTTGCTGTAAATACTGTAGTTTGTATCAAAAACATCGGTTAATAATTTTTCAGCAGCGCTGCCGGATAAGCCGGAAAGCGTTTCCATCATGGAGCTCGTTTTCTCCGTTACCACTATGTAGCTGCCCCGTCTGAATTTATTGGTAAATCTTGCAATTTGTTTATCCTTTAAGCTTACTACGCCATTTGCTACTGTATTGCCGTTGGAAGTGCCCACTAAAGTTTCACTGTCATCGGCGCCTTTATTGAAAAGGCTGTATTTTGCCCCGGTGGCAGGTTCAGCTGTTTTGGATGCCACCGAACCGTAATCCGCAATGTGCTCCTGCCGCATAATAAAGCCGGCTGCGGAAGCCTGGGCGTCCATTTCTGCTACTGTACGAGAGCCGTAATGGGTAGCAAGATTTTTGATATCCAAATCAAATACAAGGTTTTTCACATTGGTTTTAAAATCAGCGTTATCCGCAAATAAAGCATCAATACCGGTAGTAACTACTTCTTTTTCAGCTGAAAATACATTGTTGTCCGGGAAGTTAAAGGTAACATACATATTGGATTCCCAAAGTCCCCGTTCCATATAATACATGGTCAGAGTATGCTGTTCTGTATTGGCTCCCTTTAATGTGAAGCTGTTTGTAGCATCTGCCGTTTCGCCGGTATTTGTTTTAACTTTGCTTACGGTGGCTGTCTTTGTACTAAAGTCCAGTTCACCGCTTACCTCTCCATGACCGCCGCCAATGTCCAGAGCTAATTCTCCGTCAATGAAAATCCAGATATCGTCATCACCGGAGAAATTAAAAGTAATTGGTTTGGAGGCGCCGGAAGAATCCTTGATAGTACCGTCCTGTGTCAGGCGGAAATTAATATCCATCTTCATTCCGAATCCATAGTTCAATTCGTTTACACAGCCGCTTGAATCTTTGTCATCAAAAGGAAAGAAATTGGAGTTAGTTGTCGGATAACCGTTTGTATATCCCATGACAGCGTCAGCACTGGTTTTCTCCTGAAGAAAATAATGATCATCCCTTGTGCTCTGGGTCATGCGCAGGGTTGTTTCCTTACTGTTAAATGTCCAATAATCATTTTCCTTTGTAAAAGGAAAATATACGGAAGGATACACCTTGCCAAGTGCGGTGTTGTAGGAGTTTGCTCCCTCCAGAAAGTTTTTGTCAAAAAATGGAGCCTTCGCACCGCTCATCTGAAGCTCGCCGCCGGCTGACAGGGAAGAGTCTACCAATCCCTGCGTGGCAACATCAGTAGCGTGGGAATGGGTGCTGCTTCCTACCTCCTGACATGTGCCGCAGCCCTGCCGGAATTCCGAGTTGTTAATATGATAAAATCTTTTAACGTCTGAATAACCGGACAGATTCAAATCTGCTCCGATACCTTGGAAGTAAGTGCCTTCAGTATTTCCTTTCCATTGAAAATGTCCGAAATACAAGGGATTAGCTACACTGTTGTCTATGTAATAATCACTAAGGGCGGTATTGAACAGCTTATTCGGCATATAGGTTCTGTTGGTATAGCCCAATACAGGCGGATTGGATGTGCCGGCTGCAATAGTTCCCCTGTCAATACCATTAATTTCCTTGTCGGAATAGTAGTCAAAAAAAGTAGTGTTTACATATAATTTACGACTGTCCCGGGTCTCTGTGCCTGAGGCCACATAGGAAGTAATATCATTCCCGAGAGTGGTGATTTTGTGAACTTCATTCCAGTGTCCTTTCCGGCGCATGTCGACAGGGTCGCTGAGCTGGGAGCCGTTCATCCATTGCTGTTCATATACGCATTGATCCCCGTTGTCGGCATAAAAGCAGGGACTGGTCAGCCCGGATGGAACCGTTAATTCTGTTGTACATGTGCCACCTGTCTGATAATCGGCGGATCCTGTCACAGGATAGCTTGCAAACACGATACGGTCATAGTCTTCATCAAGATTTACAGACCAGACATCTGCCCATGTATTGGCTCCTTGAGAATAGGAAGATTCCTTTGTCATTTCACCGTTTACTGAGTCGCTGATATCAGTTGATTTCCATGCATAATAATAGACCTTGGAGCCGGATGCTGTGGAAGGGATGCTGTTGGGCTTCCGTATTACCTTACCAGGTGGATTGTTGTCATTTCCTGAATAGGTCACCTTGGAAAGAGTAGCATCATAATAAATGGTCCGTTGTCCGGCGCCCACTTTAAGTTCCTGAGAAACGGCATTATGGGGAATATCCATTTCCTGCGGGGCGGGAATATCATTTTCTGAAACGGAATTTAATTCACTATTAAAATTCGTTTCTGCTAAAGGGCCGAAGTTCCCTGCATTATTTGTTTTGCCATTTGAGTCCGTGTTTCCGGCTGGGATTGTTTTTGGAGAGGAAAGGGGCTCTACAGAAGATTCTAATTGTACAGTATCCGTTGATGAAGCACCTTCTTCCACAGCAAAAACAGACATTATGGAACTGTTAGTAAAAAAGAGCATAAAGACTGCTAACAGACATAATATCTTCTTTCCGTTTCTGTTCATTATAAAATCACTCCTTTGCAAATTCTGGGCTGACAGCCATATTGCCATAACCGTTTAGACGAAAAGTAAAACGGTTACAGGGCATAAAAAAAAATATAACATATATTGACTTTTAGTATAATATATGTAATGATATATGTCTATATAATTTGTGACAATTTTTAAAGTTTTCTTAATTTTATAAAATTTTTAAAATAGCATAAGATTTGGCAGAAATATTGAATCCTCTCATGTTTTGTGGTAGAATAATTAAAACATGTCTTTGCTGTAAATAAAGTAAAGAAGTATACTGTTATCAGGCAAAATAAATTACTGAATTATCTTAAGCTTACAAGTCAACGGAGCTGTCTGCCGCTTATGCGTATTATTAAATGTATGTTATGTTTGTTGCGGGACATTCATAATATGTTTTTTGTCTTTATGATTCTGCGTCTCTTTCTAAAATGCTGTAGTCTATGTTTTACCGGTAAAAGCATTCACTTTTTTCCTTCTCATTTTGTACAAAGACGATTTAATTATATGGAGGTATAAGTATGAAAAAAGAGGGAAGCAGAAAAAATTTCTTTCACAGCATAAAAATGCAATTGCTGGCAATAACTTTGATTCCATTGGTTATCTTAGGGGTTATCAGTATTTTGACGGCGGAAATGAACCTGTCCAATGGATTGCAGGAAGAATCTTTAAAACAGTTAAAGGCAATATGTGTTGCTGTCAGGGCATCATATGATAATCTGAATGATGAGCCATATATGCTCAATGATGAAGGTGACATGTTAAAAGGCGATTATAACATTTCTCAGAATGTTGAAAGAATTGATGCATATACGGAAGGCATGGAGGCGGATGTCACTTTATTTTACGGGGACACAAGAAAGGCAACTTCCCTTAAGGATGCTTCTACGGGAGAGAGAATTATAGGAACGCAGGCGTCCGAAGAAGTAGCGGATGAAGTTTTAAACGGGCAGGAGTATTCCTCTACCAGCCTTATTATTAATGATGAAAATTATTATACATATTATATTCCATTGAAAAATCAGGATGGAACAGTAGTAGGAATGGTGTTTGCAGGGCAGCCCAGTAAAAAGATAGATTCTTATATTGCTGCCAAGCGGAATAATATATTGCTTATTACAGGAATTGTATTGTTATGTGCTGTGGGATTTGCAGTATATATATCCTTTAGAATTGCAAAAGCGGTGGATGCTGCAAAAGAGGCTATAGACAATCTTGCTGATGGAAATCTCACATTTAAGGTTACCTCAAGGATTTTGAGAAGGAAAGATGAAATCGGAGACATGGGGCGCAGCGCAGAAAAATGTCTGGAGGAACTGCATGCGATTGTAGCTGATATTCAAGGGTTTGCCGAAAACGTCCGGAAAGCAGGCGATGAATTAGAATCAATGGCAGCTCATACCAGCCAGAATGCAGATGAAATTTCTCTGGCAGTAGAGGATGTTTCAAAAGGGGCGGTATCCCAGGCAGAAGAGGTGGAGGCTGCTACTGTTCAGGTCAGCGATATGGGACAGACCATTGAAAATATTGTGTCAGAAATTACTAATTTAAATGATACATCCGAAAAGATGGAAACTGCCAGTGCAAGAGTAAATGAGATTATTAAGGAATTGAACGACAGTAATGATAAAACCGTAGATGCTATACGGTCAGTATCAAGGAATGTGTCAGCTACCGATGAATCAGTAAAAAGTATTTCAGAGGCCGTGGAGGCAATTACAAGCATAGCAAGTCAGACCAGTCTGCTTTCTTTAAATGCGTCTATAGAAGCAGCAAGGGCAGGGGAGACAGGAAGAGGCTTTGCTGTTGTAGCTTCCGAAATCCAGAAGCTTTCAGAAGAATCCAATAAATCAGCACAATGCATTAACGAAATTATTAGAGGCCTGGGAGAAGATTCACGCAATTCCATGACAATGATGGAAGAGGTGAAGATTAAGCTTAAGGAACAGCAGGAAAAATTAGATGCTACCAGGAACCAGTTTGAAAATGTCAATACCGGAATCGTGTCTTCCAGAGAAGAAACCCTGGAAATCAATGGTTCGGCTAAGGCTTGTAATGCTTCAAGGGAGAAAGTGGTAGATATTATTCAGAATCTGTCAGCTATTTCTCAGGAAAATGCAGCCTCATCACAAGAGACAACTGCATCCATGGAGGAACTGAATGCTACCATCAGCCTGTTGGCAGAATCGGCAGGCGAACTGAAAAAAGTTGCGGAATCCTTATCAGAATCCATAGAGTTCTTCCGGATTTAACTTAATATAAGATTGTGAAACCTCTCAAGACATTTTGTTTAGAGAGGTTTTTCTTTCGTTGCGTTCTTTTCATAAAAGTGTTAGAATCGTTTGTACCGGAAACTTGAGAACTTATCAGGAAGGAATATAGGAGCTGTTTATGGAAAAAAGACCAAAAAGCGAGAATGAATTGATTCAGGAGGGGTTGGAACGTTTTTTAGAACAGGAATTGAAAGAAATTTCCGCAAAAGAGGAACAAGGGAAGCCTGTTCCATCTAATTCACAGGATATAAATAGGAATCCGGACAAAGATACCATTCAGATGATTGATTTAGACAGGCGGTCAGAAAGCCGTAAAAGGCAGCAGGGATTTGCCAGAGAGGACCGGAACGGACTGGATTTGGATTTTGAAGAGCAGGCTCCTGTCATAAATAGAAATGTGCCAAAAAACATCAATAACAGGAAAAATACAAAGGCAGGAAACAGGGTACAATCTGATTACTTCCATACAGAGAACAAAACAAAGAAAAAGAACACTGACCGGACAAATAGGAAAATAAGCAATAATAAAATGGGCAAACAGCAGGAAAGCAGCAGGAAAGGGAAAGAGAAAAACCAACAGGCAAAGGAAATGAACCAAAAGGGAAGAAAGAAAAAAAGGAAGGGCGCAGGATGGAAAAAGGCGCTTGTGGTTCTGGCCATATTGCTTTTTGTGGGCATGGGAGGCCTTTATGCAATTGTAGGCAGCGTATATAACAAGATGGGCTATGAAGAAGTGCAGAGCTATTCCAAAGAGCCAATGAAGGAAAGCGGGGTAATCAATATTCTGCTGATTGGTAACGATTCCAGGGAAAATGGCGAGGACGGACGTTCTGATGCCATGATTTTAGTATCCATCAGCGATAAGACCAAGACCATTACCATGACATCCCTGCTTCGCGATATGTATGTGGAAATTCCGGGACATGACGGGAACAGGCTGAACGCTGCATATTCCTATGGGGGACCAGAGCTGTTGATGCAGACCATCGAGCAGAATTTTGACATTAAAGTCCATCGCTATGCCCTTGTGAATTTTCAGGCATTTGCCAATCTGGTAGATGCAGTGGGCGGCGTGGATTTGGAACTGACTAATGAAGAGGTAAATTATGTAAATGGCTATCTGGTGGAATATAATATGCTGGAAGGAAAGCCCGAAGGAACCGATTATCTGGATACTTCCTTAAGCGGCATGATTCACCTGAACGGTCCGCAGGCACTTGCTTATACAAGGAATCGTTATATTGGAACCGATTTCGGCAGGACGGAGCGCCAGAGAAAGGTTCTTGCGGCGGTCATGAAAAAAATGCCGGGAACGCTTGCTGTGAATTCAAGTGAATTGATTGACGGCTTATTTCCCAATCTTACTACTAATTTAACGAAAAATGAGTGCTTTCGCCTAAGTCTGAATGGAAGCAAATTTCTGACCTATGAACTGGTGCAGCAGGCAATTCCGGCGGAAGGGACCTATTCTAATGCTACCATTCGGAAGATGTCAGTGCTTCAAGTGGATTTTGAGGCAAACAAAAAGATTTTACAAGAAAGCATATACGGCAAATAAAAATAAGCAGCAGTCCAGCCGGCAGCTCTCCCACAGGAATCGTGATGGAAATTTGACAGAACATGTTTCTGCGTCGTCACGCTCCCGCTCTGATAAAAACGCAGCAGTGCTAAGCTCGAA
>CAJUEX010000071.1 GCA_910585715.1 uncultured Lachnospiraceae bacterium | reverse complement strand
GGGTTTTTCAGAGTAAATGCAACAGGGCGTTGCTGTTACCTTGAAAATTTTCGCTGAAAATTGATTTCCGTGAGGCTGAACTGTTATACTTTCCTTTTTTTCTGAAATTTAGTATAATCAGTTGAACTGCTTATTTTGTATTTGTGTGTAATCCGCAAACTTTAAACGGGAAAATCCCATGGGATAAATTTTTTAGAAAGTAAGAAAGTGATTGGTGAAGTAATATGATATTATCTTGTCAAAATATTTGGAAGGCATTTGGAGAAAATGAAATATTAAAAAATGCTTCCTTTCATATAGAAGATTATGAAAAGGCCGCTATTGTGGGAATCAATGGAGCCGGTAAATCCACCCTGATTAAAATTATCGTGGGAAAACTCGGCGCCGATGAGGGGATTGTTACCTTTGCAAAGGATAAGACTCTGGGATATCTTGCCCAGCATCAGGATCTTGACACAGACAGAACCATTTACGAGGAGCTTTTATCAGTAAAACAGTATCTGCTTGATTTGGAGGAAAGGATTCGCACTACGGAACTGTCCATGAAGCAGGCAAAGGGACAGGCTTTGGATGAGCTTATGGAACAATACGCCCGTTTTACCCATCAGTATGAACAGGAAAACGGATATGCCTATAAAAGCGAGATAACCGGAGTCTTAAAGGGACTGGGTTTTTTTGAGGAGGATTTTTCAAAATCCATTTCCACCCTCTCCGGCGGGCAGAAAACAAGAGTCGCCCTTGGCAAACTGCTTCTAAAACAGCCTGACCTGATTATTCTGGACGAGCCTACCAACCACCTTGACATGGCATCCATTGCATGGCTGGAAACCTACTTAAAAAGCTACAAGGGCGCTGTTATCCTTGTATCTCATGACCGCTATTTTCTGGATAAGATAGCCGAAAAAATCATTGAAGTGGAAATGGGAAACGTTACTTCCTTTTCCGGAAATTATACGGATTATGCAAAGAAAAAGGAAGCTCTCCGTATTTCCCAAATGAATGCCTACTTAAACCAGCAGCGGGAAATCAAACATCAGGAAGAGGTTATTGAAAAATTAAGGTCCTTTAACCGGGAAAAATCCATTAAACGGGCTGAAAGCCGTGAAAAAATGTTAAACAAAATAGAGGTACTTGACAAGCCGGTTGCCGTAAAAGATGATATGAACTTTGTCCTAAAGCCGGGAATCATAAGCGGAAACGATGTTCTGCAAATCAACGAATTAGCCAAAGCTTACGGCTCTCTTTCCCTGTTTGCCAATGTTTCCTTTGAAATCAAGCGGGGAGAACATGTTGCCATTATCGGAAAAAACGGAACCGGAAAAACCACCCTTTTAAAAATACTGAACGGGCTGGAAACTCAGGATTGTGGCACTATCCGGCTTGGTTCCAACGTGGAGATCGGATATTACGACCAGGAGCATCACGTGCTGCATGAGGATAAAACTCTTTTTGATGAAATCTCCGACACTTATCCTGCCATGACAAATACTGAAATCAGAAATACTTTGGCGGCATTTCTATTTACGAACGACGATGTGTTTAAACGAATCAAAGATTTAAGCGGCGGCGAAAAGGGACGTGTGAGCCTTGCAAAGCTTATGCTGTCCAATGCAAATTTCCTGATTTTGGACGAGCCCACAAACCATTTGGATATTACCTCCAAGGAAATTCTGGAAAATGCCCTGAATCATTACGAGGGCACCCTATTATATGTATCCCATGACCGCTATTTCATCAACAAAACTGCCAGCCGCATTTTGGATTTAGAAGATGGAAATTTTATAAATTATATCGGCAATTACGACTATTATCTGGAAAAACACCAGGAGATTGCTTCTCTCCCATCCCTTTCTCCATCTGCTGCGAAATCTGACACAGCACCGGAAACCGTCAGCGAAACAAAGGCAGACTGGCAGGAACAAAAAAAACTGCAGGCGGAAAAGAGAAAAAGGGAAAACCGCATTGAAAAAATCGAAAAGGAAATAGAAGCTGCTGAAACCAGACAGGCGGAACTGGAGGCTGAGCTTATAAAGCCTGAAAACAGCACTAATGTGGCAAGGCTTCAGGAAATTTCAAAGGAGCAGGAAGAAATCCAGATACAGCTTGGGGAGTTATTGGAGGAGTGGGAAGGGCTGTTTTAGAGGGTTGAGGGGGTTTTGGAGATGAGGACGCGGGAGATGGCAGCCCATAGAATAGTCTTTGGGGCACGCTCTCGCTCTGCAAAGACGCAGCGGTACTAACGCACCAAAATACGGTGCGTAAGGACCGGCGACTTTGCCAAGGCCCCCAAGACTATTCTATGGGCTGCCATCTCCCGCAGTGTATCGAAATGCTATAAAAAGAGCTGATAGTAACAGTTCAGGCTGCTAATATGCTGTATTGAAGAATGTTGTCTGTTTTTAAATTTCGAAAAACACTAAGCTTATATATTATATATATGCCAAAAAAGCACAAAAACCTGCCAAAATATACTAGTGTGCTGACCTATTGATATTTAGCATAATGCCGCAGGATATTTTTTCATTGGCAAGGCGGAGGAAGGCGGCAATGTGAACCCATTGTCAACTGACGACAACGCAGACCAATGAAAAAATAGACAAGGGATTATGCTAATTATCAATAGGTCAGTACACTAGTAACGGCTGAGACAGAACAGCAGCAGAGGGAGGAGGGCGGATTCCATGCATTGTTTTTGGCGGCGGTTTTCCTTGACAGCCTGCCCACACCCCAGGGGAAAATTGCCACGGATGGCAATTTTAGTCATATTGCGCCATGGAGGGCGCTATATGACGACCCGTTCGGTACCAGCCACATAAATCAGGCTGTTTAGGAAAAACGCCGTCAAAAACACCGCATGGAATCCGCCCTCCTCCCTCTGCTGCGTCCCCCTCACCACCCCCCACAAATCCCCTCACAATTTTCTCCCACATTTTTTTCACTTTTCTCTTGTAATTTCCCCAATAATTTGGTAATATATTCTTCGTGGCAGTCGTCACCTCGGGGTATGGCTCAGTTTGGTAGAGCGCTCGGCTGGGGGCCGAGAGGTCGCAGGTTCAAGTCCTGTTACCCCGATTTTTTTGTGTCTTTTTTTACTTTTTATCTCCTTTCATTGATATTGTCAATCTTCGTTTTTCAACAGTTCGTCCATTCCCCGCCATGTAATTCCCCATACCTCCACCATACGGCCACCGTATCTTCAATAATAACTTTACACAGAAAAACACCATCCTGCCATATTTCTGCCAGGATGGTGCTAACTGTAAAACCATATTTTTCTATATTTTCATAAACGGATCCATATATTTTGCAAATTCCTTCAAATTTTCTTCGATTCTAAGAAGCTGGTTATACTTTGCCACACGGTCCGTCCGGCAGGGCGCTCCCGTCTTAATCTGTCCGGTGCTCATTGCCACTGCCAGGTCTGCAATGGTGGTATCCTCTGTTTCCCCGGAACGATGGGAAACAATGGCTTTATAGCCGTTTTTCTGTGCCATTTTTATGGCGTCCATTGCTTCTGTCAGTGTTCCTATCTGATTTACCTTCACCAGAATTGCATTTGCAGCACCTAACTTAATTCCTGCATCCAGCCTTTTTGTATTGGTTACAAATAAGTCGTCTCCCACTAACTGCACTTTATCTCCAAGTCGCTTGGTCATTGCCTTCCAGCCGTCCCAGTCATCTTCAAACAAACCGTCTTCAATGGAAACAATGGGAAATTCTTCAATCAACTCTTCGTAATAGGAAATCATTTCATTGGAATCTCTTTGTACATCCGTTCCGGTCATTTCACTTTCTCCCGGAAAATGGTACATTCCTGTTTCCTCGGAATATAATTCACTGGCTGCTGCATCAATTGCTATCTTAATTTCCCCTCCCGGTTCATAGCCTGCCGCTTCGATTGCCTCCACGATTAAAGAAAGCACTTCCCTTGAGCCGGGAAGGTCCGGAGCAAATCCCCCTTCATCTCCTACTGCTGTGGACAATCCCTTATGCTTGCAAAGCTTCTTTAAATTGTGATAGATTTCTGCGCAAATACGAAGCGCTTCATGGAAGCTGTCCGCCTTCATGGGCATAATCATAAATTCCTGTAAATCCACCGTATTATCCGCATGCTTCCCGCCATTTAAAATATTCATCATGGGAACAGGAAGGATGCAGGTGTCCACGCCTCCAAGATATCGGTATAAAGGCAGATCAAGAGCAAGGGCAGCCGCTTTTGCACATGCCATGGATACGCCAAGAGTGGCATTGGCTCCCAGATTCCCTTTATTTTCCGTTCCGTCCGTATCCATGATGATTCTGTCAATCAGTCCCTGCTCCAGGGCATTTTTCCCAATTAACGCTTCTTTTAACTTTGTATTAATATTTTTTACCGCATTTTGTACGCCAAGTCCAAAATATCTGGTTTCTCCGTCTCTCAACTCCACAGCCTCAAACCTTCCGGTGCTGGCTCCTGAAGGAACCGCCGCCCGTCCTGTTATCACATGCTCTATGGTAACCTCGGCTTCTACCGTTGGGTTTCCCCTGGAGTCTAAAATTTCCCTTCCTCTAACATCTGTTATTTCTAAATATAAGTTCATACTAAGCTCCTTTACCTGTTTAAAATTCAGTATCTTTTTCGCTTAGTATGTCCGTTAAGAGTTTTGCTTATACAAAATTTTTTTAACAGTTCAGACAGCAGTTCTTGTACAGAAATCGGAAAACGGATTGAACAGAATCTGTCCGATACGTATTCCGATTTCTGCACAAGAACTCATGTCTGAACTGTTATATCTTTTCTATCCAAGTTCTTTGCACATCCATATATGCGGACAGTTTTCTTCCATGTCTGCTTCTCCATAGCTTATATAACCCTGTTTTTCATAAAATCCTTTTGCCCTCTGCTGTGCATGTAAAAATGTCCTTTTTCCTCCAGTCCTTTTCACTTCGTCTTCTGCCAGCCTTAACAAATATGCGCCTATACCCTGACCCCGATATTCCTTTATCACTGCAATACGTCCTATGTAATACTCTTCACATGACTCACGGTTAAAAAAGCGGCAGGTTGCTATTGGTATTTCCCCGTCAAACAAAACAAAATGCTTTGCATAAGCATCAATTTCATCAAATTCATCGCAAAAGCCCTGCTCTTTTATAAAAACCATGTCCCGAATTTCCTGCGCTTCTTTTGGTAATTTATTGTAAATCTTCCCATGCATTATAAAAACTCCTTATTGCAAAAAGTGAAAGGCACTCAAAAAGGAACCTTATAGCACAATCGTGCCGTACCTGCGCTTCCTTTTTAAATGCCTTCATGATACGTTTATCCGGTGATAAACGTATCAGCAATTGTTCTCTGTTTTAGAAATTATTTTTTAATAAGAAGGGATTTTCCTGTCATTTCAGCAGGCTGTTCCATTCCCATGATTTCAATCAGGGTTGGAATGATATCTGCAAGGCATCCCCCTTCTCTTAATGAATAGCCTTCTTTGTAATTCACTAAAATAAATGGCACCTCATTGGTGGTATGTGCTGTAAAGGGAGCACCTGTCTCATAATCAATCAGTTGTTCCGCATTGCCATGGTCTGCACAGATGAACATGGTGCCGTCCACGCTTTTCAGCGCTTCCACTGCTTTTCCTACGCACTCGTCCACTGCTTCCACCGCTTTAATGGCTGCTTCCTCCACGCCGGTATGTCCGACCATATCCGGATTTGCAAAGTTGATGATGATGACGTCATACTTTCCGGAAGTAATTGCCCCGCATAATTTGTCGCAAACCTCATAAGCGCTCATTTCAGGCTTTAAGTCATAAGTTGCAACCTTGGGGGAGTTTACTAAAATCCTGTCTTCGCCCTTGTTTGGCTCTTCCACGCCGCCGTTAAAGAAAAAGGTAACATGGGCATATTTTTCTGTTTCCGCAATTCTTGCCTGAGTCATGTTATTGGCTGCTAACCACTCGCCAAATGTATTGGTAACTGCAATCTTCTTAAAGGCAATTTCCTTATTGGGAATGGTTGGGTCATAATCGGAAAAGCACACATAAACTAAAGGAATCCTTGCTCCTCTGTCAAAGCCTGTAAATTCATCGTCGCAAAATGCCCTTGTAATCTCCCTTGCCCTGTCAGGTCTGAAGTTAAAGAATACCACACTGTCGGTTTCTTTAATGACAGCAACCGGAGCGCCGTCCTTTACTACTACGGTAGGCTTTACAAATTCATCGGTTTCTTTTCTGTCATAAGACTCCTGTATAGCTGCCGTAGCGCTTGCTGCCGTCAGTCCTTCTCCCTTTGTGAGCGCATCATATGCTAACTTCACTCTGTCATAATTGTTATCCCTGTCCATTGCATAATAACGTCCTGCAACGGAGGCTACCTGTCCTACACCGATTTTTTTCATTTCTGCTTCCAGAGCTTCCACAAATTCTTTTCCGGATGCGGGCGGGGTGTCACGTCCGTCTAAAAAGCAATGCACGTATACTTTGGAAAGACCTTCCCTTTTTGCTAACTCCAATAAGCCGTAGAGATGTGTATTGTGGCTATGCACGCCGCCGTCTGACAACAGACCGAAGGCATGAAATGCGGAATCGTTTTTCTTACAGTTTTCCACAGCTTTTAATAATGCTTCATTTTCAAAAAATGTGCCGTCGTTGATTTCCTTTGTAATTCTGGTTAGCTCCTGATATACGATACGTCCTGCGCCCATATTCAGATGTCCCACTTCGGAATTTCCCATCTGTCCGTCCGGAAGGCCCACTGCCATGCCGGAGGCATTTCCTTTTACAAAAGGACATTCCTTCATCAGCCTGTCCATTACAGGAGTGTCTGCCTGCGCTACTGCATTTCCCTTTTTGGTTTCATTCAGCCCATATCCGTCAAGAATCATCAATACTGTTGGTTTTTTGCTCATTTTCATTCTCCTCTTTTCTATTATATAGCCTATTGCTTTTTTCTATTTATCTGATTTTTATTTTCTGCTTCCATATGCACTTTTCCTGTATTCTGCTCATATACTATCGTATCACTTTTCGATTACTCTTTATCCATTGCATCATTCTGTATGGGAACTGCCGTTTTTATGATTCTCCCGCATATTTCCTGCCAAAAAACATAATCCGGACACCTTTATGAATTATACACGTTTTATTTTTATATTTCAAGTACAGAAATCCGGAAAAACTGTTGTATTTTTAGAAAAACACCTTTAAAATAGGATGATATGATAAATTTTATTAATTAGCTGAAACGAGGTAGTAATTATGGTTTCTTTATTGGCAAATCTGTTCATTAAAAACAAAGACGATATCACCTCTCCCGACGTGCGCCGGAAATACGGGGTATTATGCGGAGGGGTAGGCATTTTCTTAAATATATTTTTATTTGGAGTAAAATTTCTGGCAGGAATTTTGAGCCATTCCATTGCCATCACTGCAGATGCCTTTAACAATTTATCCGATGCGGGCTCCTCCCTGATTACGCTGATTGGGTTTAAGCTTGCGGGGCAGAAGCCGGACCCCGGCCATCCTTTCGGACACGGCAGGTTTGAATATATCTCCGGGCTTTTAGTTTCCATTGCCATTATTTTAATGGCTTATGAGTTAATCAGCTCTTCCGTTAAAAAGATTCTGCATCCTGAAGCGGTTACCGGCAATTTGTTAGTGATTGCTATCTTACTGCTTTCCATTCTGATAAAGCTTTATATGTATTTTTACAACCATACCCTTGGAAAGAAATTAAATTCCTCGGCTATGTGCGCCACCGCTTCCGACTCCTTCAGCGACATGATTGCCACATCCTTTGTTCTGTTTGCAATTATCATAGGAAAACATACCGGACTTCTCATAGACGGCTACTGCGGGGCGCTGGTTGGTATTTTCATTTTTATTGCAGGCATCCGGGCTGCAAAAGATACCATCAATCCTCTGCTGGGCCAGCCCCCTTCCAAGGAATTTGTTAAGCAGATTGAAGAAATCGTTACTTCTTACGACGAGATTCTGGGAATCCATGATTTAATCGTCCATGACTACGGGCCCGGGCGGATTATGATTTCCCTTCATGCAGAAGTTTCCGCCCATGGAGACCTGGTAAGTCTCCATGATATTATCGATAACATTGAGCGGACGTTAAAGAAAGGCTTGAAATGCGATGCCGTCATCCATATGGACCCTATCGTGGAGGATGACGAAGAGACCAATCAGTTAAAGGAACAGATTACCGCCTTCTTAAAGGAATACAATACTGATTTGAATCTTCACGATTTCCGCCTTGTAAAAGGCCCTACTCATACAAATATTATTTTCGATGTGCTTCTTCCCATGGAATTTAAGAAAACCGATGTGGAGGTAAAACAATATTTATCCGATAAAATAACCGCACTGGACCCCAAATACTATTCCGTCATTGAAATTGACAGGGCCTACTGCTGACATGCAGCTTAGGCTAGTCCACACTTTTCAACGACTCTGCCATATTGATTCTTTCCAGCTTAAAGGACATGAACAGATTAACAACAGCCGTGAATCCAAAAGTAAAAAGCAGGCTGTATCCATAGCTTAGGGGCTTTATATGCACATCAAAGGAAACCATATCTATCTGAATCTGGTGCATGACAAAAGCATGAAGAAGCTTTCCCAGAGCCAGTCCAAGCAAAGCCCCTATTGCAGTCAGCACCATATTTTCCCGAAATACATAAGAAGCCGTCTCGTTTTTAAAAAACCCCAGCACTTTTATGGTAGCAATTTCACGAATGCGCTCTGTAATATTGATATTGGTCAGATTATACAGCACGATAAAGGCAAGGGAACCGGCGCACACAATAATTAAAAGCACAATATAATTCAGGCTTTTCATCATAGTGCTGAACCTTTCCATGGTGTCCTCATTGATGGTTGCTGCCGAAACCTGATTCAAATCCATAAAGGCAGCCGCAGCTTCATGAGTGTCCTTTCCTTCTTTTATATTTATATAAAGGGTTTTATATTCCGGCTCTTTTCCATAGCATTCTTTATAGGTTTCTTTATTCAAATACACATAATTGTATACATAATTTTCAAAAATACCGCATACCTTTACATTGATTTCTTTATATTCCTCGTCACGAAGCGTCACAACATCTCCCTTTTTCAAACGAAATAACTCCGCCAGATTATTGGAAATTATGATTTCTCCTTTCTTTGGATAGGAAACCGGTTCATTTTGAGCGGTATGAAGGTTTACATAATCCCCAATCTGCTCTTCTTCCCCGGCAATTACCAGATTGACAGCTTTCATTTTATCTGCTCCGACCAAATCCATGGAGGATTCATGTATCTGGCAATAGCCTCTGCTCCATGTATCTAAAGTCTTCTCCAAAGAGCCTTCCTTTTTTATATCTTTAACTTTATCTGTATCCATTTCCTCCTTCAAGGACGCGCTCATATGAAAAATCTGTATTTCCTCAAACTGCTGGACTGCCACGTCCGCTATGGAATCTTTAATTCCAAATCCGGTTACCAAAAGGGCTGTACATCCGCTTATGCCGATTATCATCATAAAAAACCGCTTTTTATAGCGGAACAGATTCCGAAGGGATACTTTGTGAAGGAATTTAAGCCTTGACCATAAAAAGGGAACTTTTTCTAAGAAAATTCTTTTTCCTGCCCTTGGCGCCTTAGGGCGCATAAGTTCAGCCGCCACGGAAAACAGCTCGTATCGGCAGGAAAGCCAGGTTGTCCCCATGGAACAAAGCAGTGATACCACAAGCGATACTATGAGAATCCCCCCGTTAAATACATAAGAAATCCTGCATGTATTATACATAATCTGATAGGATGTCCAGATAACTGCCGGAAACAGCCAGGTTCCTGCAAAAAAGCCAAGAATACAGCCCGAAACAGCTCCGCTTCCTGCATAAAACATATATTTTCCCATAATGGCGCCTTCTCCATAGCCAAGAGCCTTTAGCACACCAATCTGGGTTCTCTGTTCCTCCACCATGCGGTTCATGGTAGTAATGCACACAAGGGCGGCTACAAGAAAGAAAAACAGCGGGAAAACATTTGCAATGCCTTCCACAATGCCGGAATCGCTTTCAAAGCACACATATCCGATATTAGCATCTCTTGTAAGCACATAGGAATCCGGTTCTTCTATATCCTCAAGCTCTTTTCTGGCATCTTCTATCTTTTCCCTGGCTTCCGCTATTTTTCCATCAAATTCTGCCTGTGCTTCTTTATAATCAGCTTTTCCCTCCTCTAATTCCTCTTCCGCCTTTTCCAGCTCTTCACTTTTTTCATCTAAAGTCTTCTGTGCCCGGTTAAGCTGTGCTTTTCCAGTCACAATCTGAGAAAGCCCTTCCTCAATCTGTTGATTAGCCACAGCTAATTGCGGTGGTTCCATGCCAATCTGCTGTATCTGCATGGCAATTTCCTCTTTTTGCCTGTTTAATTCTTTTTCCTGAGCGTTTAAACTGCTCCTCTTGCTGTCTATGCTTTTCTGATTCTTTGAGATTTCCTGTCTGCCATCATCTATTTCCTGTTGTCCGTCCTCTATTTCCTTATAAGCATCTTCTAACTCCTGTTTCCCATCCTTTTCCTTATCCGCAAGCTCCTGTTCCGCCTTCCTGACTTCCTCATTGGCATCCTCAAGAATTTCCTCATATCGTCCGTCCACCTGCTCTTTGCAGACCGGCTCCCATTCATCCTCTGCTTTTTCCATAAAGTCGTCATATTCCGTGGAGTAAATTTGAAAATCCTGATCCAGCTTTACAAAAATCTCCGTATAGTAGTCGCAGTCAAATGCCGCCTCCTGTAAATAGAAAAATCCCGTTATTTTTCCGTTTCCAATGGAGGTATTGCCCCTTTCAAAATTCATATAATAAGGAGACTGTACGATTCCGACAATGGTATATTCCATCTGATGAAATAAATCCTTTGTGTCTTCCGGATTGTTATCGGAAAAAGTAACTATTGTCCCGATTGCTTCCTCTGTATACAAATTGGAATCCACAACACATTCCCCGGCATTTTCCGGCATCCTTCCCGCCTTTAATACCAGTTTATTGATTCCTTCCGTAATGGAATGTACCTTTCCAGCCGCCTCATTTCCGTCCTGATTGATATATAAAACATCAGCAGAAATGGCACCCTCTGCAGCTTTTACATGGTCCCTGCCGCTAAATGCCTCCACATCCTCCCTTTCAAAGCCCAAAGTGGACAAAAGGCGCAAGTCATAAAAATCCGTCTCCTTTAAATACTGGTCCACAGCATATACCATTGCTTCCTTTGTGACCTTTAAGCCTGCAAAAAAGCCCACTCCCAAGGCAACAATGGCAAATATGGCAAGATACCTTCCAAGACTCTGTTTAATTTCTCTTATGGTTGTCCTTTTCATCATGGATTTCATTTTTTATTTCTTCATCCTTTCGGCTTTTTTCACCATGGCTGGCTACGGAAATTCATGTTCAGGCAGCCGCTTTCCCTACAGGCATCAAAACGGGCTCTCAATTCTTACCACTCGATTTTTTCTATATCGGTTATATTCTCATTTAACCGAATGTTTTGAACAGTTCCGCTCTTTACGGTAATAATCCGGTCCGCCATTGCTGTCAATGCCTGATTGTGGGTGATGACCACAACAGTCATCCCCGTATTCCGACAGGTGTCCTGCAGCAGCTTTAACACGGCCTTTCCTGTATTATAATCCAGCGCTCCGGTAGGCTCGTCACATAATAAAAGCTTGGGATTTTTGGCAAGGGCCCTTGCAATGGCAACCCGCTGCTGCTCCCCTCCTGATAACTGTGCCGGAAAATTTCCCATTCGTTCCTTTAATCCCACCTCTTCCAATACAACCGCCGCATCCAATGGCTCCTTGCAAATCTGTGCCGCCAGCTCCACATTTTCAAGAGCCGTTAAATTCTGCACAAGGTTATAGAACTGAAACACAAAGCCCACATCATATCTCCGGTAAGCCGTCAGCTGCTTTTTATTCAGCTTTGAAATATCCTGTCCGTCCAGCGTGACGCTCCCCTCCGTTAAAGTATCCATGCCCCCGAGTATATTTAAAATAGTGGTCTTTCCCGCTCCGGAAGCTCCTACAATAACACAGAACTCTCCTTTTTCTATTTGAAAGTTCACATTCCTTAACGCCTCAATCTTAACCTCTCCGGTCTGATATGTTTTTTTAACATTGCTAAATTCTACAAATGCAGCCATATTCTTTTGCTCCCTGTTTTCTGTTGCTCTTCTATTTTTTAATATTATAAAAATTTCTTTGAAAAATTATAATCGGAATATTTGTCTGTTTTGTATCGCCTGACATTATGTTTTTTATTATAGCGGAAATTTAGATGGGTTTCTATATGGTTTTGGTAAAAAATATAAAATGATAACAGTTCAGACAGCAGATTTCCTGCACAGGGCATTTTGAGCAGAAGGACGCGGGAGCTGGCAGAATATAGAATAGTCTTAGGGGCACGCTCTCGCTCTGCAAAGACGCAGCGGTACTAACGCACCAAAATACGGTGCGTAAGTGCCGCTGCGTCTTCATAGAGTGCGAACGTGCCCGAAAGGGGTTTGTCAAGTAAAGTGTGTAAATTAATTTGATTTTTTTCGGCGGTCTTAA
>CAJUEX010000070.1 GCA_910585715.1 uncultured Lachnospiraceae bacterium | reverse complement strand
TTGTAATGCAATTAAGGGAATGGATACCCTCTACTATTCTTTTTCAACCTTTCTCTCCTCATGTATTTCTATTTTTTCAGGCAGTCCTCTGCCATTAAATATTCTCAATCTGCCAGTCAATCTCTTTGAGCCCGTGCTCCTTTAAAAATGCATTTGTCTTACTAAAGGGCCTGCTTCCAAAAAATCCCCGGTAAGCGGATAAAGGACTTGGATGGGGCGCCTCTAATATCAGGTGATTGGGATTGTTCAGCATTGCTTTTTTCTTCTGGGCAGGGCTTCCCCACAGGATGAACACAATGGGCCTGTCCTCTTTATTGAGCACTTCAATGGCTGCATCGGTAAACTGCTCCCAGCCAAGCCCCCTGTGGGAATTGGCCTGATGGGCACGGACGGTAAGCACCGTATTTAGCATAAGCACTCCCTGCTTCGCCCATTTTACCAGATAGCCGTTATTAGGTATATAGCAGCCCAGGTCATCCTGAAGCTCTTTATAAATATTCACTAAAGAAGGAGGAATTTCCACCTCCGGCTTTACAGAAAAGCAAAGCCCGTGTGCCTGTCCCACATTGTGGTAAGGGTCCTGTCCGATAATCACCGCCTTTACCTCATGAAGGGGCGTAAAATGAAAGGCATTGAATATGTCGTCTGCCGGAGGAAAAATCACATGTGCGCTGTATTCCTCCTTAATTTTCGTAAATAACTTTTTATAATAATCCTTGTGGAATTCCGGTGTCAGCGGTTCCAGCCAGTCATTGCTTATTGCTGCCATCTGTCTTTTCTCCTTCCGGTTCTGCCAAAGTGAATTGCTTTATAATCTTACGGAAACATCCCTTTGTCTTAGGTATCTTTTCACCTGCTCCACAGACAGTTCATTAAAATGGAATAAGGAAGCTGCCAATGCTGCATCCGCCTTTCCTTCCGTCAGGGCATCGTAAAAATGGGACAATTCCCCTGCTCCTCCCGAAGCAATGACCGGAATGGATACGTTTTCGGAAATGGTCCTTGTAAGCTCAATGTCATAGCCCGCCTTGGTGCCGTCACAATCCATGCTGGTTAAGAGAATTTCTCCTGCTCCCAGCTCATTTGCCTTCATCGCCCATTCTACAGCATCGATTCCCACATCCACCCTGCCGCCGTTTTTATAAATGTTCCAGCCGGTTCCATCCGCCCGTTTTTTGGCATCAATAGCAACAACCACGCACTGGCTTCCAAACTTGTCCGCCGCCTGGCTGATTAAATCCGGATTGTTGATGGCGGAAGAATTGATGGAAATTTTATCTGCGCCTTCCCGAAGCAGCGCTTTAAAATCATCTACCGAACGGATACCGCCGCCAACGGTAAAGGGAATAAATACCTTCTCCGCCACCTTCCTTACCATATCCACTACGGTATTTCTTGCATCGCTTGAGGCGGTAATGTCCAAAAACACCAGTTCATCAGCGCCTGCCTTATCATAGGCTGCCGCAATTTCCACCGGGTCCCCGGCATCCTGTAAATTCACAAAATTCACACCCTTTACCACACGGCCTCCATGTACGTCTAAGCATGGGATAATCCTCTTTGTATGCATGTCTAACCCTCCCTGCCCATGTCAATAAAATTTTTCAGTATGTGCATTCCTACAGCCGAACTTTTTTCGGGATGGAACTGACAGGCAAACACATTTCCCTTTTCCACGGAAGCATGAATCAGGGTGCCGTATTCTGTTGTAGCAGTTACAATTCCCTCTTCCTCTGCTTTTAAATAATAGGAGTGGACAAAATATACATAGGATTCCTCCGGTATTCCCTGAAACAGGCTTCCGGCATGGGGGTATTTCAGGGAATTCCATCCTATATGAGGTATTTTTAAATCCTGTTTTTCCGGAATCCTTAAAATCGCTCCTTTTAATATGGAAAGCCCTTCTATGCCTCTGCTTTCTTCACTTCTTTCAAATAAAAGCTGTAAACCAAGACAAATGCCGAGAAAAGGGGTCTTTTTCTCTACAACCTGATGAATAACATCATAAAGCCCGTATTTATGAATCTTTTCCATGGCATCTCCAAAGGCGCCTACTCCCGGCAATATAACCTTTTGGGCATTTAAAATCACGTCCCTGTCTCTGGTGGTCACTGCTTTTTCCCCTAATGCCTGCAGCGCTTTTTCCACGCTTTTTATGTTTCCTGCATCATAATCAATGATTGCTATCATATTCTGTCTCTCCTGCATCCTTACATTATGGACATTTATTTGCTGCTTTTCTTCTACCGGCAGCCGCCAAATGCTTGCACGCAATCACTTGGCTCATTGCTTGCGGAAATAAAACGGACAGCCCTGTCATACAAAAAACAGGCTGATAGTTTTTATTCTGCAGGCTGCTCATCTGCGTCAGAACGATATGCCGGAACGGTTCCTCCTGTTATTTCCTCACCATTGCCTGCAATCCTTTCCACCTCTTCCGTGTAAACAGCATCATCTGCAATGGAAATCAACGCCCCTGCCTGGTCTGACGTTACTCCGTACATATATTCCAGATTATCTAAAATATCCTGATGGATTGCCTCAAACTCCTGTGAAATGTCTTGTGTTTCTGCTTCCTGCTGAAGCCGGATGTATAAGCCGTGACCTTCTAACAGTGCATTCAGGGCTTCTGTATCTTTCCCAATTTTGTGATAATTTACAAAGGAATCGTATTTCCTTTGTAGCCTCATAAGAATCGTTGCCTTTTCTAACAGCAGACTGTCGCTGGCATTTAACTTTTTGCCCAACAGATTCTCATATGCGGTTTTATAGTCTTCACTATAATAAGCCTTTCTTGCATCCTTTAAGGAAAATACCTCCGGAAGCAGCAAAGCCGGTATAATAAGCAGTATCATTACCGAGAAACACATTACAAAAATCCGAATGACCATCTTTCTCGGAAGCTTTTTCCCATCCTCCTTAGAAATCTCTTCCGGCTTTTTCTCTTTTGGCTGTTTTTTAGCCTTTTTCGGCTTTTTCTTTTTCTTTTTGTCTTCCTCTTCCATTTCGTCTAAAAGAGCTTCGTTTTCCTCACTTACAGGACCATTTCCGGACTTTGCTTTCTTTTTCTTTTCTTTTTTGGGTTCTTCCTCCTCTTCCTCCTCTTCGGTCAAAAATTCCAGAAGACCGCTGAAAAAGCCGCCTTTTTTAGATTCCTTATCCCTGATTTTGTCTTTTTCCCTGGTTTCTCCCGCTTCATTTATTGCAGCTATATCAAGAAGGCCGTCTTCCGTCAGTTCAATGCCTGACAGTTCATCCTCCCCCTCTGCCTTTTCCGGCTCCTGGGTATCCCGTGCTTTTTTCTTTTTTCCTCTTCCAAACCAGCCCTTTTTTTCTTTCTTTTTCACCGGCTTTTCTTCCACCGGAGGTTCTTCAGAACTTTCTGCCGGGGAGGCGTCTTGATTCCCCCCCTCTTCATCATCCATTCCATCCATTGCGAAAATATCAATTTCATCCGTTGCCCCGCCAACTGCATTTTCTGTCCGGGCAGATTGCACCGGCTCTTCAGACTCTGACGTGTTTTCCAATAACGCAAGCATATCATCATCCAACATGCTTCCGCCATCTGACTGGCTGAGCAATTCATTGATTTCAGCCATTTCATCATCTTCTCCCGCCAGTCCGTCCCAGGATTCTTCCCGATTCTCTTCCGGTTCCCCCGCAAAAAAATCCGTCAGGGGCTGTTCTTCATTTTCTGCTCCTGCATCCTCCGGTATTTCTTCCGGAAGGTCAAACCCTGCCAGAAGTTCTTCTAAATCTCCTAAATCGTCAAAAGATTCTTCCGGCTGCTCTTGCGAGCCTGAGCCTTCCGGCTGTTGTTCCTCTTCATTTCCCATTGCTGCTTTCAGCAGACTATCTAAATACTCCTCGTTTGATTGCATAAAAACCTCCTGTTCTATCGCTAGTCTAACACAACCTACAGAATTAGACAAATAAATTCACAAAAAAATCACGACTGTTATAGGAAATCGAATTTCCTTTTTCTTTCAATTCCTCCGGAAGCTGATACCAGTTTTCGTGTATACGGTAAAAATCCGCCTTTTCATTAAAATATGCCATTTTTTCAAAAGGCCATCTGATAACCGACGGATAAGAAAAATCCACACCGGCTTCCACAATGCAAACCTTACGGTTCAACATGCCCTGCAGCCATTTCGTATATCGCTGCCACATGGGCAGATAAGCTTCCTCATTATATTTCTGCCCCTCTATTGTATTCCATTCCAGCGGCTTTTGGCAATGAGGGCACAAAAACGGGCGGCATGTTTCTAAGGAACCGGTGAGGACTGCTTCTGTCAGCTCCTGCTCCATTTCATTTTTCCATAAATACAATTCCTTTGTACATCCTTCCCTGCATTGCAACAGTTCCATATTTCCGCAAGGCGCCACAATCCTGTCTTCTGCCAGTCCGCTTTCATAAATTATTCCATCGGTGCATAAAGTAACAATAAAATAATTTGTTCCCTCTAACAGCTTCGCCAAAGAAGCATATGCTTTTTCTGTTTCCAAATGCTTCTCCTGTTTCAGCCATATCTTCTGCAAAAAGGGTTCCATCCACAAATAATCCTGATTTATGTCTGCTGCCTTCCATTTTCTATAAAGCTCCCACCGGGTAAACGGCTCTTTGGCTATATGAAATTCCTTTCCAAGCCCTACCAGAACAAGCCCGGATTCCTTTATACTGTTTAAAAGCTGCTGCTTTTTTTCCGTTATCATGCTTTCATTCACTTTCCAAAAGAAAGCCGAAAACATAGTTTTCGGCTTTATCTGCTTTTCTTTTATGCTTCTTATAATACCAGCTTATCAATGACTCTTACCAGATTTCCAATTTCCGGCTTTGATAACTGTGCATCCGCCCCCAGGGATTCGCCTTTCCTTTTCATATCATCATTTACCAGAGAGGAAAAGATAATTACCGGTATATCCTTCATCTTATCATCCTCTTTAATCAGCCTGGTAAGACGATGCCCGTCCATCAGCGGCATTTCAATATCCGTAATCACACATTGCACATGCTCCTCAAGGGTTCCCTTTGCTTTGCAGTCACAAATAATATCCCAGGCTTCCTGCCCGTTTTCCGTATGAATCAGATTGTGATAACCTGCCTTCTTCAGAGATTCTACAATCAGCTTATTTAATAAGGGGGAATCCTCCGCTATTAAAATCGGCACATCATTTCTCGTTCTTTCTCCCAATGCGTCTATTTCTGTAACCTTCAAACCGGTTTCCGGACAAATATCCGCAACGATTTTTTCAAAATCCAGAATGATGATCAGTTTTCCGTTCATCTTGATAATGCCGGTAGAAACCCCGTCTTCCGAACCGGATATAGTCACATCCGGCTTAATAATCTCTGTCCACGAAACTCTATGTATGCCCAACACCTGTTCTACATGGAAAGCAATATCCAGCTTATTGAAATTGGTAACAATAAACAATCCTCCTGCCTCAGACTGACCTCTTTGGAGACAGTTTTTCAAGTCAATTACC
This sequence comes from uncultured Lachnospiraceae bacterium, assembly GCA_910585715.1. Lineage (GTDB taxonomy): Bacteria > Bacillota > Clostridia > Lachnospirales > Lachnospiraceae > RGIG3040. The sequence continues at coordinate 7,323 of CAJUEX010000070.1, read as the reverse complement.
GTAATCATAGTGTCACGCGGCATAAAAATACCTTCAATGCTCGGATGTGAATTCGGCACCGGAGTAACCTCCTGATAAGTAATAATCTCCCGAATCTTTGCCACATTAATACCATATGAATTTCCAGCCAAACTAAATTCTAATACTTCAAGCTCATTCGTACCGTTTTCCAAAAGAATGTTTGTATCCATTTCATCCACCTCTCAAATTCTCTATAAGAAACTTTTCTTCCCATATATCATATTGGCATTATAACATAATTATTTAAAAAAATATACAGCTTTTTATGCAAAATAAGCAAATTTTATACAAAAATAATCCTTTAACCCTTCTTAATCTTTGCTTTTGAAGGAAGCCCTGTAGTTTTCTTTTTCAATAACTTTTTGTAGGCAGCCAGCTTGGACTTGGGCACTTTTACAGTGGCATTTTTTACAATGCCTTTAAAAGCGCTTTTTCCCACAGATTTTAACTTTGTGGATTTAATGGAAACCGTTTTCAGCTTCTTGCATCCGTAAAATGCATTGGCTCCTATCTTTGTCACATATTTTCCTATCGTAACGCTCTTGAGCTGTTTGTTATTTTTAAATGCATTCTTATCAATAGCTGTTACCTGATAATTCTCACCTTTAATCTTTACAGTTGCAGGAACTGTTACTTTTGTATAAGTTTTCTTTTTGGGCGCCTTCAGGGTTACTTTGCCTGTCTTTCCATTTGCCACTGCGGTCACCTGATATTTATAATTGCCGCATAAATACACTTTCCCTTTTTCTGCTGTGTCCTTTGGTGCAGGAGAAGGTGCCGGTGACGGACCGGGATTCGGCTGTATTACCTTAGCCTTCATGGTGACTGCTGATACCTGATTACTGAACGGCCCATAACAGATATCCCCGTTTATTACCTGATAGTTGCGGGCAGCATAAATATATTCTATCTCATCTCCAAGTCCGCTGTCCCTGAAATAAGTGTTTCCGGCTCCTTCCAAAAACGCCGCTTTTTTCCACTTTGTTTCCCATGCTGCCTTCCGGTAAATTATATAACCGGATTCTGTGGCATTTTCTGCTTTTTCCACCCTGCTCAGGGTAATATCAAGGCTGTTATAATCTTTTGCCCCCACGCTTAAAACAGAAACCTCCGGCACTCCGTCGGTTCTCACTTCCAGCATATCCACCTTTTGTGCTGAATTTTTCAAAAGGGTATACTTAAAATTATTGTTTTGGATGATAAAGCCATAAATAGATTCATCCTCGGCTTTTTTCACTGTTTTTTCTGTACGTTCATTTCCGCCGTCTAAATCAACAGACTTTATCAGGGACGGAGTATTAAAATAGATTCTGTCCTGAAGAAGCGTAATCCTTGCGCTGCCCCTGTTTCGCCATGCCTGATTTCCTTCATTATCAATAGAAAAAACCAGACTCTCACTAGCTGTAGACAAATCATCATCCTTCACGATGCTGCTGTCATAAGCATTCACATAATACCAGTTGCCTGCTTCATAGAACATACCGCTGTAAACATCAATCCATTTGTAATCTGCATATTTTTCATCAGTGGCTCTGATATCCTGTTTATTTTCATCTTTTACCTGCCAGTCATGATGCTCATGCTCCATATCACTCATTGTACTGTCACTTAACAGGAAAAACTGGTGGCATACCCTTCCGATACAGTCATAAAGCGGGTCATCCCATGTCAAATCCGCATGATACCATTTACCGTCAATTTTTATCAGGCTCCAGGCATGAGACATTTCAGAACTGCTCACCACCTGACATGGAATACCAAGCAATTCCTTCATGATGTATTGATATGCCTTTGCATAGCCGTCACAGACTGCCAGCTTTTTTACTAACGCCCCATATGCGGTATGCGCCTCCCCTGACATCGTTCCCCCCTCAAGGCTTTCTTCATCATATTCACAGTTTAAAATAATATAATCATGCACAGCCAATGCTTTTTCATACTCTGTCATATCATCGCTCACATATGCCAGTGCTTTTTTGGCTTCTCCTATAAATTTTGCCTTTTCTGCCTCTATAGTGCTCTGAGTGCCTATATAAGTAAGTACATAACTGTCTACCATTCCCTTATATGGGTTCGTATATGCCGAGGTCACCGTTACATAAAACAATTCCGGATGATTGTTCAGGACATGATAGATTTCAGTCCACATATCTTTTACAGGTATCTCATAAGCTGATACATCCACCTGATACTGAAAATTTGCAACAGCATTTAATATGTAATTTTCAAAACTGGGATTTCTCTCGGTAAGATACAGGCTTTCCGCCTGCTTTGCTGACGGATACCTGTCAACTACTGCATTGTAATATTCCGGATTATATCTGTCTGCTTCAAAAGGAGACTTTTCCTCCACAAGCTCATCTAAAGATGTACCTGTCCTGTTCCCGGAAACTGCTTCGCCTTCTACAGACTCTTCTGCATCCTCCGGACCGCCGTCCTCTTCCAAAGCTTCCTCCTGCTCCGGAATTTCCCGGTTATCCTCTGCAAAGCTCCCGTTCAAATCCTCTTCCACCTGATTTTCGGATATGGTTGCAGCTTCCACTACAGCGGGCTGTCCATCCGGTTCTCCATTTCCTTCCATGGTTGCATGCACAACCGTACTTTGAAGCAATAATACCGCTGCAAGTATAAGCGATATCCGCTTCTTTCTTCTTCCTTTTCCTTTCATCTTCTGCCTCCTGCCGTTTAAAATAGCTTCTTTCTATTTTCTTATATTGACAATAATTATAACAAAGAAAATTTTTTATCGCAATCCCTGAAACTATTTTTCTACGGGAACGGGATAACAGTTCAGTCCTCAGCCTTCCCACACAGGAATCAGAACCGGCTGCAGGCAGAAAATGATTTCTAAAGGAGCCCTTATAAAAACGCCAGTGCTTAGTGAGGTTCTTTCGAACTTAGCACTGCTGCGTTTTTATCAGAGCGAGAGCGTGGCGACGTAGAAACATTTTCTGCCTGCAGCCGGTTCTGATTCCTGTGTGGGAAGGCTGAGGGCTGAACTGTTACGGAACGGGACGACGCAGAAACCGGCGCTTATTCTTCTTTTCCCTCCACAGGCCTCCATGCTTTTCCAAATCCGGTATCCTTAAATAAAGCCACTAGGCCGGTAATCTGCTTTAATCGCAGAATCTCATCCTTATCCATGCCTAAATGCTTGGAAATCCATGCATCCGAACGCCCCAGCTCATGCAGTTCTTTTACGATGTTGCTCATAAGGTCTACATCATGGGTTCCTCTTGCCCGGTTATGGCGTATAGTGCTTGCCATCCGCTGGTCAATAGGCTTGTCAATTACAGAAACCGGCAACATTCCGTTTTCTCTTTTATAAATGTCCGGATGCTCCAGCATAATCCGGTATCGGTGAAATCCGTCAACAATCACATACATATCCTGAGCCTTGGAATAATAACACACAACCGGCATAGTATAGCCGTCTGCCTTAATGCTTTCATAAAGCAGCTTCATTTCCGGCGGCGCCACTACATTGGGATTGTATGCATTTGCCTTTACTTTTTCAATGGGTACTGCTATTACGTTATATACCGGGCTTTTATACTCCATAATCCATCTCCTCAATGCTTTTGTATTTTTCTCTGATTAAGTCAATTCGCTTTTTCTGCTCCTTATTCATACCGAATCCCATAAACCGGCAGATATGGTCATTTTTCAATATGCAGTAGCACATGCGCTTCCAACTGGGAACATCTTTTGTTGACTTGATATTATCTGTATCATCCGGAATCTTTCCTTTAAACACGATTCTGGATTTTTTGTTCAACGTATAGTTGGAAACACCGTTTCTTTGAATCTCATAACCATTTTCCTGCAGTTCTTTTATGGTTTCTTCATCCAGTCCGCCTCCCGTTTTGTGCCAGAATTCAATGGAAGTATTGAATTTCTTTACATAATTATTCCGAAGCCTTGCCGGAAGGGTATCTAACAGAAACCTTGTATATGACTCCCAGGTATGACCTTCCGGCAGTGTGATGTTACGGTAACCCATTGCCTTTGTTTTTGCATAAATACTTGCAAAATTGGCTCCCCGCACCCTTCCCACCAGCCTGACCCATATTTCCGGGTCAATGACGCGGTAAAGATTTAAGGAATCCTTGGAATAATCATTAAACGGGGAAGCAACCCGCATCTGTGTTACTTTCAGTCCCGCCTTATAATAAAGGTCATATAATCGGTTGTAATCATATTGGAACAGATAATGGGCATGCCATACATCATTTAAAGTCCAGTCATATAAGGGCGAAGCACACCATACATCCTTAAACTGATTGCTTATCCAGCATTTCCCTTTATAACCATATTTTTTATTCAGAAAACCGCTGTATCTCTGCAATGATTCATCTGCACGCATTCCTAACAGGCATACGGTGCTCTTCCCGCCATGGGAAATCCGATACCATCTTCCAAACTGTTTTGCCAGATCTTCCTGATGCATTCGGTAACGATATGTAGTAACCGGATTGTTTTTCATATTAATGACATATTCTTTTTGGGGCATGGGCCTGACCCAGCATTCCTCTTTTGTATCATCCCATGGATACCAGTACATTTCATAGCTGCTTAAAGCTGTTCTGGTAGCCATGGGAAGACATACCCAATAAGGCTCCACATCATTTTTAATCCGTTCAAAAGTCCTTTCAATATATTCGGTAGTCACCGTATACTGAGCCTCAAAGTCCTGATGGAACACCCCTACTTTTTTGTCCGTATAGTATTTTTTTTGAAAATCCAAAACCAGCTCCAGCAAAAGTCCGCTGTCCTTTCCGCCTGAAAAGGAAACGTAAATATTGTCAAATTCCTGAAAGATAAATTTAAGCCGCTCCTGCACTACTTCGTATACATTCTGTTTCAGATATTCCCGCTTCATTAAAATCACTCCGTTTTAATTTTTCCATTTTTTTCCAGCTATACTGTTATAAATTTAACATATTATAGAGTTGATTTCAACAAAGTTTGACAAAATGAAGAGGATGAAAAAGGGGAATGACTGGCATAAAAAAACGCTAAAGCCGCCCTGTTTCCTGCCGGAAACGGGCGGCTCCTTTATGTTTGTTTTATCTTTCTATTAATGTGACTTTTTTCTTTTCGTACCATTTTGCCATGTAACGGTTTCTCCAGTCTTTAGGGTCGGTGGTGATATCGTCAAAAAACAGCAGCCTGGGATTGGCAGTAGTTGCCATTATTTCCACCTTCTTTTCCTCAGTTGTTTTTAAAAGTGTTTCCCTCTCCAGACTTTGGACATGATAGAGCTGTGCTTCCTTTTCCCAAACGGATTTCACTGCGGATAAGGTAGTATAGCTGTTCCAGTCATCGGATAACACTATAAAAAGCAAAAAGCCGGCTGTTATAAGGGTAAAGGGCAGCCATATACGGTTTTTGAAAAAAGCTTCTGCTTTTCTTACAGCTTCCAAAAGACCTCCCTTTACTATTTTATGTCTGATATATCCGGACACATAAATCAGGTCAAACAAAAGCATGATGTAATAAACGATTCTGTAAATGTTCCTGCATCTTCCTGCTCCTGGAAAGCCCAGTGCATAGCAGGTGGGCGCATACATTGCCGCAAACAGGCAATAGGCATAAACTACCGCAAGGCCGGGCATGGGGAAGGAAAAGGATGTCTTTTTTACCATTCCTGCCACGAGAGGAAGCAATAAAAGAAAGATACAGACAATGCTCAGTGTCATCCATATATTGCAGCCTTCCATGGAATATCGAAAGGATAATCCGATTGCTTTTACAGGGCTCACATCTTCAAATTTATCTCCCCTGTTAAAGTTGCCGGGGGCAATGACGGAAATAAGAAAGCTGCACAGAAATGGAATAAGTGAAAATATCTGCCAGCCTGTATTTCTTCTTTTTTCCCTGTCTTTATATTGCAGCAGCAGGGAAACAAACAGAATGGAAAGAAACAAAAGCAGGTATAAAAAAGCAGTTACGTAATTTCCTCCGCCAATCAGAAAGCCAAGCGCCGCCCCGCCTGTTGTACACCATATTTTTTTCTTTGTGCCTGCTGCCAAAAGAATTTGCAGGCAAAGTGCTAAAAGAAGCATGGAAAACATAAAGATATAATGCACTCCTGCATTGTAAAAGTAAAATGCCTGTACCGGCGCCTGAAGCCATTGGGTGCATAATAAAAGCATAATCAGGGTGACAATGCCTGCCTGATATTTCTCTGCATGGAGCAGTTTTGTTAACATAACATGTCCAAAAATATAAAAGCTTACAGCATATAATAAAATCAGGAAAACCGCTCCCAGCCCGTAATACTGCTCTCCAAACACGCCCGGCTGCAATGCCATGAGAAAAATGGAGACAAAGGTCCCCTGCCAGCTTTCATAAGAATCCGCCACCTGTTCCCCTGCGGCTTTTACCGTCTCCACAATGCTTTGGCTTTCCTGCCATGCCTTATGGGTTTTTAAGCCGTAGGAATAATCATCGGCGCTCATGTGGTTGTATTTGCTTATAAAGAGAAGGGGGATAAAGCTTAGGAGAACTGCTGCCAGCAGGATTCGGTATGTGGTTTTGTATGTGATTTTATGTGTGATTTTGTATGTGAGGGGGAATTTCAATTTGAAGTTTTCTTTTATTTTGGAGGTGGGTTTTATTTTGTTCATGATAGTTTTCCTTGTTTTAAATATTTTGTAAGATTTAGCCATATAATAAAAGATAATTCTATAGACAAAATACATTATGGCTTATATACATATTATATAATAAAAGCCCCTGCAAATGGCACACTCATACCACTTTCAAGGGTTCTAATACTTAAAAATCGCCGCAAAGTTCACTTATACATACATCTGTTTTGCGAACTTGCAATTCCTAAGCCTTTTTCATACGCTTTCTCTGCACAACTACACTCTTAAATGCCTTCATCATGGCTGGTGACATTCCTCACAATCCTCATCAAAATTAATGGGACTTTTTTGAGCATCTTCAACTTTCCATATCCCAATATATCTATCCTCATCAACGCTATGCTAAAAATCAAACATCTCAATATAATAAGGATCCGCAAACACATATGCTACTGTTTCAAAAGAAATCTTATATTTCTCTATGTTTATAGCATTCTTATGTTCGTCCCACTCATATTTCACTTTTGACTATTCCCTCTTGGAATATTCTATGCTAACAGTATATCATTAAATAACAAGTATATCAATTGCATGTTCTCTAATGATTTCGGCTAATGATTTCCTGCCCCATCCCACAGGAATCTTATGGTCTTTTCTATATTTGCTGACTTTTCCTGAACCTCGCTTGGCTTACAGCTTTCTTCCT
>CAJUEX010000069.1 GCA_910585715.1 uncultured Lachnospiraceae bacterium | reverse complement strand
TCAATACTAAAAATAAAAAAACTTAGTGTTTTATTTTCTGATAATTATAAACAAAATTTTGTCTCATAGGAATAGTATTTTGTTTGTCATTGATATGCTTGTCTTATGGTCTTTGACTTCTTTGATTTCGGAATGGTGTGGTGCTGGCGGTCTATCTCTTGTTTTCGGCTGCTTGCTTTTTTACCGTACCGTACATGAGCATTCGGGGACGTGATGACGCAGTAGGTAACATCATAAAGAAGTTACAGGACGGATGCATTTACCAGCATGAATACAACAGCCTGAACCAGCTGACGACAGAAACCATCCCTGTCAGAGAAATCCTGTGCTTCATAAAAACTCCTATTAACAGTATTTAGCTGTAATATACGCGATAAAGCGCAATAATCCAAAACAAAGTTGAATAATAACACCACATATGATACGATACCCATAAACACAAATATAAACACAACTAAAACATCAAAGAGAATAGCTCTTAACCATGAAAAAATGAAAGAGGAATCCATGGCAAAAGGAAAAAATTATAAAAACCTGAATTTTAACTGTAAGGAAGATTATTTATATGCGGCAAACATACTGATAGTCAGGACATATACGAATCTAAAAAGATATAAAAGATACAGGGACGAATTAGGAAAGGTATTGGAAAGAATAATTGAAAGCAATACTTCTTATATAGATATGGATGAGTATGAGGAATGGGAGGATAAGCAAAAAAATGTCTCACATAATCTGCTGACTTGTTTTGTAGATGAGACAAGCACAGGTTTTTCATATGTAATGCTTAGGAAATATTTAAGCAGGTCAGAATACGGGAAACTTATAAAACCGTTGGATGAAGAGCTTGAAAAACACTTAAAAGAATTAAGGGATGTGAGAAACTGGACTTTTCATTTTGCGCAATCAGATTTTGTGGCAATAAAAGAGGTAGCTTATCATGGGATATCTGAAGAACTGAAAGAATATATCAGCTTTAGAGCAAATCCAATTGTAATCAGCACCCCGAAATTAGTAAACGCTGCGTATATGGAAAGCCTATACTTGCATTTGGACAATCGAATTAAAATATTTGACAAGTTATTTGACAGCCTGATTCGCGATTATCAGGATTTGCTGGGGGAAAGCATACAGATTGCTGAAACCTTGGAATCACCTTTGGAATATGGAGGAAAAGGTTTTATGACAGCTCAGTTGTCCATGGCAATGCAGAAGAAAAAATATGATGGAACCCCGGAAAGCTTTGAAGTTGCAACCAGCCTGAAAAAGAAAATTCCATAATCAGTATAACAAGCATAAGATAACTGAAAAGAAAAAATAAAAGACAAAAAAGGAGGTCATTTTATGAAAACGAAATTATTTCTCTTAATCCCCCTGCTCTTCACACTAATATGCATCATTCCCCAGACAGCCCATGCCCAGGACTCTCAGTTTACCTACGAACTGAAGGAAGACAACACGGCAAAAATAACAGCAAGCACAGCAACGGGCAATGTAACAATACCTTCGGAAATAGACGGGCATACGGTTACGGAAATAGGCGCAAGAGTATTTTATGCAAAGTCCGGAATCTATACTATTTCCATACCGGCAACGGTAACTTCCATTGGAGAATGGGATTATGCGTTTTCCTATTGCTATAGCCTCGCAGCCATTAAAGTAGATGAGGCTAACCCGGAATTCTGTTCTCAGGACGGAGTATTGTATACAAAGGATAAAAGCGTGCTATACAATTTCCCCTGTGCAAAAAACACGGTTTCCTATCGTGTTCCGGCCACTGTAGATCATATTTGCTGTACCGCATTTGCTTCAGCAAAATACTTAAAGAAACTGTATCTGGACGGAAAAGATACCTACTGGATGGGCTTTACCTTTTATAATACCGGACAGATGACAATTTACTATATTCCGGGAGGACTAAGTGAGCTGTATGTGCAGAATCACACGAAAAACGGAAGATGTAATGAAAGTGATGAATTATATCCCAAGTATCGCCTTATTACAGAGGATGGAAAAGAAGATGGCTCTTCAGGAACCGGAGGCACAACCGGAGACGGAAATACTTCAGGAACCGAAGGCACAACCGGAGACGGAAATACTTCGGGAACCGGAGGTACATCCGGCGGCGGAAATAATTCAGGAGCAGGCGATACATCCGGAAACGGAAACTGCACAAACCCCGGCAATCCTCCTGTAAATGAAGAAATAAAAGTAGGAAAGACCAGCCTGAAAACACTGAAAAACCAGTCAGGAAGAAAAGCAAGAATTTCCTACAAAAAGGTGACTGGTGCAAAGGGATATGAAATCGTTTATTCCACCAGCAGAAAATTTACAAAAAAGACAACCGGAAAAATCAGGACAAAAAGTAATTCTTACACAATCAAAAAATTGAAAAAAGGAAAGACCTACTATTTTAAGGTAAGGGCATATAAGCTTAATAACCAAAATAAAAAAGTATACGGTTCATACAGTAAGGTCCAAAAGCTTAAGATAAGGAAATAGGAATGTAACATCTGAATTTTAGACGGCATAGTATAAAATAAAACAGGAAATATACTATGAAAGATCAAAAGATTTTACCTTTTTATATGTCCTATCCTTTACCCATTGCATTTGAAGATGACCGGGATATGGTAAAGGATTTAGAATATTTACAGCAAATGTATCCGATTGGTTCCAAAAGACTGTTAGCAGAAGTGAACAAGGCTCTTTCTATTCTGGATTATGAGGGAAGCATGATTTATGACCAGTATCCGGACCGTTTCATGCTTTATAAGATGGGAAAAGATATATTGGAAAGCCTCCGGAAAAATCCGGCTAAAGAAAAGGAAGATGAGCAGTTAGCCAAATTGCTGGCATGGGATGGCATAGATGAACTGATTCTGGTTATCCTATTCTTTGAAGTACTGAAAAGAAGACATCAGAATAAAGGCGGATACTTAAAGTTTTAAGCCGTTAAGGAAAATTTTAGTTGTGGTTTTCCCCTAAAGGAATTAAAATATAGTCATGGCATACATGGCTATATTTTTTGTGTGGAAAGATTCCCTGTAAGGAGCCGGATATGGAAAAAGTAATTTCTTTTTTGGAAGAGCAGATAAATGAAAGCTTAATACAGGTTGTTCTGAGCAACTCCCGGAACAAGGAGAATATCAGTAAAATGAAGCTTCATCCGGTGATTATAAAGGGAGAAGAAGGGTTTCAGATAGAACGATATATCGGCACAAAGGTACTTCATGAAAATGTAGGGAAAGAGGCGGCAGTTCAGGCAATACTGGAGGCGCTGAACAGGGATTTCAAACAGCTTGAGTTAGATAGTGCTAACTGCAGGGGAACGGTGCTGATTGGAAAAAGGGGAACGGTTTCTTTGAAGATAAAGAAAAAGAATGCTCCTGATGACAATAAAAGGATACCGGAGCATAACCGCCGGAAGGATTATATTCTGCCGGAAGGGATTCCCGTTCCTTTCCTGATTGATTTGGGCGTTCAGGCGAAAGACGGAAAAATTATTCATGCCAGATATGATAAATTCAGGCAGATTAACCGTTTTCTGGAATTTGTCCGGGATGTGCTGCCGGCGCTGCCAAAGGACAGGACGGTTTCTATTCTGGATTTCGGCTGCGGAAAATCCTATCTGACCTTTGCCTTATATTACTATTTAAAAATACTGAACCATTACGACATTGATGTGGTGGGACTGGATTTAAAGGAAGATGTGATAGCTTCCTGCAATCAATTAAAAGAAAAATACGGTTATCATAACCTGACTTTTTTAAAGGGAGATATACGGGAATATGACGAAAAGGAGCAGGTAGACATGGTAGTTACCCTTCATGCCTGTGATACCGCAACGGATTATGCCCTGTATAAGGCAATCACATGGAATGCAAAGGTGATTTTATCCGTTCCATGCTGCCAGCATGAATTGAACAAGCAGATAAACAGCAGACTTTTGCAGCCTGTATTAAAGTATGGGCTTTTAAAGGAGCGCCTGTCGGCTCTTTTCACAGATGGAATCAGGGCGAACATGTTGGAACAGGCAGGTTATGAGACTCAGATTCTGGAATTTATTGATATGGAGCATACGCCTAAAAATATTTTAATCAGGGCAATTCGGAAAAACGGATTTCAGAAACGGAAGAAAGAAGAATTGAAAGAGCTTATAAGGGAGCTTCAGGGAGAGCTTACTTTGGAAAAGCTATTAAAAGATAAAGAAGGATTTTAACATAGATGAGAAAAGAGTTTATAAAAATAATTGTGTGTGCGGCGGTATTTTTTATTTCCATAATTGTAATCGGTGCAATTATGAATCAGGGAAACAGTGATATGACTGCCGAAATGGAAAAAGCCACCTTTCCGGTTGTTACTTTTGACGCAGAGGGGACGGAGGTGAACCTGCTTCATGGTTACAGTGATGAAATGGAAGTCAATTATTTAAGAGATACGATTATCTGTCTCGGCGAGGAAAGAAGACTTTCCCTGATTGTGGATAAGTTTGGCTCGGATATACAGGGGCTGTCCTTTGAAGTCCGTTCCCTGGACGGGGAACGTCTCGTAGAGAGCACGGATATTTATAATTATACAGAAGAAGACGGAAAAATCATGGCGTCCCTGCAGTTGAAGGATTTGATTGATGACCATACGGAATATAAACTGGTGATACTGCTGGGCATGGAAAACGGAAAAACATTGAGATATTATACAAGGGTTATTCAGGCGCCGGATTACCATCAGGCGGAGAAAATTGCTTTTGCCAAGGATTTTCATGAGAGGACTTTTAATAAAGAAGCGGCCAGGGAAATTACCAAATATCTGGAGTCCAATGAAGAAGGGGACAATACTACTTACAGCAGGGTAAATATCCATAGCAGCTTTGCCCAGATTACCTGGGGGGATTTGAATGTGGAAAGAGAAGGAAGCCCTCAGATTTCAATTAAGGAAATGGAGGCACAGACGGCCAGAATACAGCTTTCCTATCAGGTGTCCATCGGAAGCGGAAAAAGCAAAACATTTTTTCAGGTAAAAGAATATTATCGGTTAAGGTATGGTACGGAAAGGATTTACCTTTTGGATTTTGAACGCACCATGGAACAGATTTTTGATAAGGACAACAAGCTCTTTTCTTCCAACAAAATCAGCCTTGGCATCACTGACGGCGATATAAAGCTGATAGAAAGTGAAGGAGGAAATATACTGGCATTTATTCAGGAAGGAATGCTATACAGTTATAATATAACCGAAAATAAACTGGCTCTTCTTTTCAGTTTTTATGACAAAGACAACTGGGATGTAAGAACTCTTTATGATGCCCATGATATCCGTATTCTCACAATGGATGAAACCGGGAATATTTACTTTATGGTATCGGGCTATATGAACCGGGGAAGCCATGAAGGCAAGGTTGGAATACAGATATATTATTTTAATAGTATGATGAATACCATTGAGGAGGAAATCTTTATTCCTTACACAAGGTCCTATGCCCTGTTAAGGCAGGATTTAAAAAATCTTGCCTATATCAATCAGACAAACCATTTCTATTTCATTATGGGCGGCACTTTATATGATGTGAATCTGTTGGAAAAAAACTATGACGTGGTGGAAGAGAATTTGTCTGTGGGCAGCTATCAGGTATCTGCTTCCGGCAGAATGGCGGCATGGGAAGCCAAAGGGGATTCTCTTGGAACAGAAGAGCTGGTTCTAATGGATTTCCATACAGGCAGGCAGACTACAGTGGGAGGTGGAAGCAGGTGCTATATAAAACCCCTTGGCTTCATGGGAGAAGACCTGATTTATGGAATTGCCTATAAGTCAGATGTGGTAAAGGACAGCTCCGGAAGCATTTTGTTTCCTATGTATATGGTAAATATTTTAAATGGCACGGAAACCATTGCCGATACTTACCAGAAAGCCGGTATTTATATTGTGGATGCAGAAATTTCCGATAATCAGATTAATTTGAAAAGAGTGGGGAAAAGCGAAGGCAGAACCGGATTTCAGGATATTGACGATGACCAGATTATGAATGCGGAAATAGAAGAAGCAGGAGAAAATATAGTGGAAATTGTGGCGACTGCCGAATATGAGAAAATCGTGCAGATTGCATTAAAAGGTACTATTGAACCCAAATCCATGAAATTCCTTACCCCAAAAGAGGTTATTTATGAAGGAGGCAGGGAGTTAGCGATTGCTAATGAAAACCCTGTAGAAGGCTATTATGTATATGGAAATACAGACATTGAGGCGATTTTTGATGAGCTTTCAAAAGCAATCGGTCTTGCAGACCAGATTTCCGGAGTAGTCGTAAATGATAAGGGCGAGTACGTCTGGCGAAAAGGAAACCGCAGCGTTAAAAATCAAATAATGAAGATAGAAAGCGCTTCGGTAACAGAAGAAAAGGCAAGTCTTGCCGTCTGTCTGGATACTATGCTGAAATTTGAAGGCATTATGAAAAATACAGAATATTTATTGAGTCAGGGAGAAACGATACTTTCTATTTTAGGAGATAATCTTCCGGAAGCGCATATACTGGACTTATCCGGCTGCAGCATGGATTCCGTCCTCTATTACGTAAATCAGGATATTCCGGTACTTGCTCTTTTAAATGACGGAAATGCAGTTCTGATAGTAGGCTTTAATGAATTGAATACTGTAATCATGGACCCGGTAACAGGAACCATCTATAAAAAGGGTATGAACGATTCAAAAGAATGGTTTGAACGAAACGGAAACCGTTTCATCACTTATATAAAATAAAAAAACGGGAAAAATAGCAGGAGAAAATATTTGGAGGTCAAGAAAATGGATGAAAGAATAAAGCTGTTGGCAAAGAATCTGGTGCATTATTCCTGTAAGGTAAAAGAAGGGGATAACGTATATATCCACTATACCGGAGCGGCCACGGAACAGTTGGCTATGCAGGTTATCAAAGAGGTATATAATGCAAAAGGAAATCCTTTTCCCCATTATACAAACCAAAGGGTACAGCGGGAAATGCTTTTGTCCTGCAAAGAGGAGCAGTTAAAGCTGATGGCAAAGCTGGATGCAGAAGAAATGGGAAAGATGGACTGCTATATCGGTATCCGGGGCGCTGATAATGTGGCAGAGCTCTCTGATGTTCCGGCAGAAAAAATGGAACTTTACGATAAGCTTTACATGGAACCGGTTCACCATAAAATCCGGGTTCCCAAAACAAGATGGGTGGTACTGCGTTATCCAAATGCCGCAATGGCTCAGTTGGCAGGCACAAGCATGGAAAGCTTTGAGGATTTCTATTTCAATGTCTGCAATCTGGATTACAGTAAAATGGATAAAGCAATGGAAGCGCTGGTATCCTGCTTGAACCGGACAGACAAAGTAAGGATTCTGGGTCCCGGCACGGATTTGACTTTCTCCATAAAAGGAATTCCCGCCATTCCCTGCAGCGGCTCCATGAATATTCCCGACGGGGAAGTATTTACTGCTCCCGTGAGAAATTCAGTAAACGGCACTATTTCTTACAATGCCCCATCCCTGTATCAGGGCTTTACCTACGAAAACGTAAAGCTTACCTTTCAGGACGGCAAAATCATAGAAGCAACAGCTAACGATACAGAAAGAATAAACAAGCTGTTAGATTCTGATGAAGGAGCCAGATACATCGGCGAATTTGCCATTGGAGTAAACCCCTACATCCTAAAGCCCATGAAAGACATCCTGTTTGACGAAAAAATATGCGGCTCCATCCATTTCACCCCCGGCAACTGCTACGAAGAAGCCCCAAACGGCAACAAGTCCGTCATCCACTGGGATCTGGTACTTATCCAGCGCAAAGAATACGGCGGAGGCGAAATCTACTTTGACGACACCCTCATAAGAAAAGACGGAATTTTCCAGCTCCCCGAACTGTCCCCCCTGAATCCGGAAAATTTAAAGTAGATTTATATGCCAAATAAAAAAAGCAGATTAAAAAGACCAGGAAATCAACCGATTAAAAGGTAAGAATGATTAAAAAACCTTTATAATCAAAAATAAATCCATCTTTTAGCAAGTATATCCACTCAATAACGTTCCGAAAAAACCAATAACGTTCCGCAAAAATTCAGGCAGTGTGCAGTTTGTTTTTGGAACCTTATATGCCATGGAAATGAGACTTTAAAATTGTGGAAGCCATTGCTGACACAATTTTTGCTTAAAGGCTCATTGGAATGTCTGGCATATCAGGTTCCAAAAACAAACTGCACACTGCCTGAATTTTATCACAACCTATATCACAACCTATACTTAAACTTTCCCCTTCCGATACTTATTCACCAGCCTCTGAATCCTGTCACTTGGATTCAACAAATCACTGATGGAAGTATCATGGTTCAAAGTATCGATAATATAAGCAATATACTTACTCATATCACAATTGATATACCAGGGCTTTTCCAAAAGCTCCGGCGTCTGGTATATCAGATTAGTAGTAAGAATCCGGTCAATCAGTCCGGCTTCATAAGCCTTGTCAAACTTGTCCAGACCATTTGTAAAAAGACCGAAGGTGACAAACACAAACACCCTGCCGGCTTTTCTCTTCTTCAGTTCTGAAGCGGTTTCCAGAATACTTTCGCCGGAGGAAATCATATCATCAATAATGATCATATCCTTTCCTTCCACGCTGGTGCCCAGAAATTCATGGGCAACAATTGGATTTCTGCCGTCTACAATCTGTGTATAGTCCCGGCGCTTATAAAACATGCCCATATCAAGGCCAAGGACGTTTGCGATATATATAGCACGGTTCATGCCTCCCTCATCGGGACTGATTACCATCATATGGGAAGAATCTATGGATAAATCCTTAATATGCTTTAACAATCCCTTGATGAACTGGTAAGCAGGCTGTACTGTTTCAAATCCATGGAGAGGAATTGCATTTTGTACCCGGGGGTCATGGGCGTCAAAAGTAATAATGTTGTCCACGCCCATACGCACCAGCTCCTGCAGAGCAATGGCACAGTCTAAAGATTCTCTTGTGCTTCTTTTATGCTGTCTGCTTTCATAGAGGAAGGGCATGATAACGGTTATCCGCCTTGCCTTTCCGCCTACTGCAGCAATAATACGCTTTAAATCCTGATAATGGTCATCAGGGGACATGCGGTTTTCGTGTCCGCATAAAGAATAGGTCAGGCTGTAATTGGCAACATCTACCATTATGTACAAATCATTTCCCCGGACAGATTCCAGTATAACGCCCTTTGCTTCGCCGGAGCCAAAGCGGGGCACTTTTGTTTTCAGAATGTAGGAATCTCTTTGATAGCCTGAAAAAGCAAGGCTGTCCTTGTGGGCGCTTTCTCTTTCTGTCCTCCAGTTTACAAGGTATTGATTTACCTTTGCTCCAAGTTCCTGACATCCCTTTAAAGGAATGATACCCAGTGAGCCTACGGGTATTGTTTCTAAATTTTGTGTTTCCTCACGTCTTGACATGAAAAGCCTCCTTACTTTCTGTTTGCAATTCTTTTTTTGTGCATTCGAATATCCTGTCCGGTTAATTTATATAAATCAAAATAGCTTGTTATACGGGAAAAAATCCGCTCTGAATAACGCATGCTCAGTTCCTCTAATGAAAGATTTGTAGAAATAATCGTAGGGTTTTTCCTGAGATGCCGCTCATTCAGGCAGGAAAATAAACTGGAGGTCACAAAGGAATTTGTAAGCTCCGTACCCAAATCATCTATAATAAGAAGATCGCAATTGTACAAATCATCATAAATGCGGTTCAATTCCTCCTTATTCCGGTGTTCAAAGGTCATTTTGGATAAAGTGTCAAAAAGCTTTAAAGAGCTGAAATATATTACAGAATGCCCTTTATCTATAAGCTCTTTGGCAATACAGCTTGATAAAAATGACTTTCCCGTCCCTACTGTACCATAAAAAAATAAATTATGATAGTCTAAGTTAAAATCTGCTATAAATTTTCTGCTGCCATCCACTGCCTGGGAAAATCTTTCCAAATCCTCTCCTATATAATATTCCATGGATAGTCTGGAAAAGTTTTCTTCCTTGAGCATTTCCTTAATGTTAGACTGCTCATAAAGCAGATTGATAATAGCCTGTTTAAAGCAACTGCATTTTTCTCCCTCTATAAAACCGGTATCCTTACAGAGCGGACAGTCATAAAAAGGCTCCAGATAATTGTCCGGATAGCCGGCATCCTTTAAAAGACGTTTCTTTTGGGCGGAGAGAGAAGCAACCTGCTCATGGAGAGAAGCAGTAGCCTGACTGTCGCCATTTAAGAGCCGCCTGCCTTTTTCCATGCAAAGAGAGGAGATGGAATGGTCAATCTCCTGATATTCCGGTATTTTTTCAAGTATTTCCTTATAACGTTTATTTAACAGGTAAGCGTTTTTACTTTGCTTTTTTTCATAATTCCGCATGATAAAATCATACTGGGCATTGGTAAGGGCCATGGCGGTCTCCTTTTAGTTGCTTAAAATTTCCTGTTCAAGACTGGCATAATCATAGGTATTTTGTTTGAAGTCCTGAAATTGCCCGCCTGATTTTTGGGGGGCTGCTTTGGACTGCTTAAAGCTCTGGTCAAAGGCAGACGCCTGGGCTTTGGTGCGAACCCCTGCTTTCAGCCATTTGTTTAAAATGCCGTCGGTATACTGGAAACGGTTTTTGTCCACTGCCAAAACTGCTTTTTCGCAGGCTGTCAGAATCATTTCCTTGTCAAATCCATATTCCCTGCTCCATCTTGTAATATAATCAGCTTCTGTCTGTGTAGGCACAGAATTCTTTCCGAGGGCCTTCATGACTGCATATACCAGCTTGTCATATTTGTTTGAACGAAGCTTGGCCTGCCTTACGGTAGTCACATGCTCTTCAGCCCAGTTCATGGCTACCTTTTCTATGTAATGCATGCTTTTATGGCCGTGGCCTACGCAATATTCAATCAGATAATCAATCAGCTCCTGGGAAAATCCCAAAGTATCATAGAAAAATACAATGCTGCTTATTTCTGAAGTGGAAAGGGTTTTTTCCAGATACTGCTCTGAAACAAAAATAATTTCCGAAAAAACATCATCATCCTTCAGTGCACGAAGCTGGCTTGGGGTGTATTTCGGTTTTTCAAATGCCGGCTTTTCATTCTTGGCAGGAACCGGCATTGCTTTTTTGGCAAGGGGGACGATTTCCCCCCGGGGCATTTTATCCATATCCTGAATATGGATTCCGGCAATATGGTTATTGTCGTTATAATCTAAAATAAGAAGCTTTTTTTCCTCCCAATATTTAAGCGCACGAACCACATCCCGCTCAGTAAGATTGAATTTGTCTGCTATATCCGATATGCTGGTAGGCAGATTTGCACTCATCATACGTATCAGATACAGATATATCTTAAGCTGGGCATCGTTGGCGTCCTTCATATATTCATCAATGAAACAGTTGGATATTACCGTTGCATCCGAATAATTGTCTTTGTAAATTGTGAGGGGGCTCATTTCCGTTCACCTGTCCTTTGTTTTTTCGGCTCTCAGCATTTGAAAGCAAGAAAAATTATAGCACATATTTTTCAAAATGCAAACAGCAAATTTGGCTTAAACCCTTGAAAACACGGGCTTTCCGGCAATTCGGGCTTTTGTGGAAAATGTGGATAGGAGGTGCACATAATGTCTTTTCCCAAAGAAAGAAATCTGCAAAAAGCGGGCAAAACGAAGGAGTATTTAGCAAAAAAGAGAAAAGATTATGTAAACCTGATTATCCACATTAAAAATGAATCTTTTTTTGTAAAAAATGTGGATATTGTGGACAAGATTAGATGCCCAGAAGTTTTTCCCCGATTTTTACCACATCTCCTGCGCCCATAGTTATCAACAGGTCTCCCTGGGAGCAATTTTCTAATAAAAAATTTTCTATTTCATCAAAGGATGGAAAATAGTGGCAGTCCGCTCCCAGCTTTTCCAGTTCCCTTAACAGGTCCCGGGAACTAATGCCGATGGTATTTTTCTCTCTGGCCGCAAAAATGTCTGTGAGCACTACATGGTCAGCCAGTGAAAGAGCGCCGGCAAAATCGGAAAGAAATGCTTTTGTGCGTGTATAGGTATGGGGCTGGAACACGCACCAGATATCCTTATGGGGATACTTTTCTGCTGCCTGCAGGGTTGCCTTGATTTCAGTGGGATGGTGGGCATAATCATCCAAAACGGTGATTTCTCCCAGTTTTCCTTTTAATTCAAAACGTCTGTCCGTTCCGCAGAAGGAAAAAAGGGCGCTCTTTACTGTTTCAGAAGAAATATCCAGCAAGTCTGCAAGAGCGATGGCGGCAAGGGAGTTTTGCACATTGTGCTGGCCGGTAACCCCCAGTGTAATCCTTTCGGCAGGGCTGTTTTTTGTGTCGGAAGCCTTCAGGGAGCGGCAAAGGGTGTAGCTGGGCCTTGCCAGTGTATCATAAGTAATGTCCTTTGGAAAATAATCAAATTCCGGACCGGTGCCATAAGTAATAATATTGCAATCCAGATCGGAAATAATAGTGTCGATGCCTTTTATATCTCCGTTTATGATTAAGGTGCCGTCTTTTGGGAGAAGCTTTGCAAAACGATGAAAAGAATCGCGGATTTGCTCTATGTCCCTGAAAAAATCCATATGATCCTCTTCCACATTGAGAATCAGCCCTATTTTTGGAAAAAAGCTTAAAAAGCTGTTAGTATATTCACAAGCCTCAGTTACGAAATAAGGGGAACTGCCAATACGGATATTGCCGTCTATGGATTTTAAAATCCCGCCGATGGAGAGGGTCGGGTCCATGTCTGCTGCCAGCAGGATTTCGGAGACCATGGAAGTTGTGGTGGTTTTCCCGTGTGTTCCGCTGATGGCAATGGGGAGCTTATAATTTTTCATAATCTGCCCCAGAAGTTCTGCTCTGGTCATACAGGGGATTTTTCTTGCCTTTGCGGCTAAAAGCTCCGGGTTGTCTTCTCTTATGGCAGCGGTGTAGACAACTAGTTGTACGGAATCAGTAATATTTGAAGCATTTTGTCCATAATATACAGTAACTCCTTTTTTCTCAAGGGATTCTGTCAAAGGGGACTGTTTGGCATCAGAGCCGCTGACGGTAAAGCTTCTGTCAGCCAGAATTTCGGCCAAGCCACTCATGCTGATGCCGCCGATGCCTATGAAATGAATGGAAATAGGTTTTGAAAAATCAATATTGTACATGATTATCCTTCCTTTATATATAATAAGCGTTTTTTATCTTATATAAGTATATCCTACGCAGGTAAAAAAATCCAATTATATTTTCAAAGAACCAAAAAAAGGCAGAAATCCAAAAGAGATGGTCCACTATTTAGCAAAAATATCTATAAAATAGTACCAAAGTCATATGAAAGAATTGAAGAAACGGGCGATATGAACAAAAGGAGCTCGAAAAACGGGAAGTGATTTATGCAAAATAAACATATAAAATGGAAATGATAGCAAGATTTTCAGGGTAACTGCAACACCTCTTGAAATGCCGAAAAGCAACACCTT
>CAJUEX010000068.1 GCA_910585715.1 uncultured Lachnospiraceae bacterium | reverse complement strand
GAAAATACCTCGCTAAGAACCGGCGATTTTATAAGGGCTCCTTCAGAAATCATTCTTTGCGGGGAGCCCGTCCCGGAGCCTGCTTTGAAAGCTGCCGTCTTAAAATTGATTTCCGTGATCCATATGCAAAGCAGCATACAACAGTTTGACCAACCACAATATTACAATTACAAAAGAGCATGGCAAAAGCCATGCTCTTTTGTAATTCTCACATAAATCCGCTTTCTTCAAAAACAGATTTTTTTTGATTAATATTTTGCTGTGCTTACCTTCACTCCGGGTCCCATTGTAGAAGTAAGGGTAATGCTTCTTAAATACTGACCCTTCAATGAACTTGGTTTTGCTTTTACGATTGCTTCCATTAAAGCATCAAAGTTCTGCTGTAACTGCTCCTCTGAAAAGGAAGCCTTACCAACAGGAACATGAATGATGTTAGACTTATCAAGTCTGTATTCAATCTTACCTGCTTTAATATCATTAACAGCCTTTGTAACATCCATTGTAACGGTTCCGGCCTTTGGATTTGGCATTAAACCTTTGGGTCCAAGTACCTTACCAAGACGTCCTACAACACCCATCATGTCAGGTGTGGCAACTACTACGTCAAAATCCAGCCAGCCATCATTCTGAATCTTTGGAATCAGTTCATCGCCGCCTACAAAATCTGCGCCTGCTGCTTCTGCTTCATTTATTTTATCACCTTTAGCAAACACCAGAACCTTTACAGTCTTACCTGTTCCGTTCGGCAGCACAACTGCGCCACGAACCTGCTGTTCTGCATGACGTCCGTCGCAGCCTGTCCTGATATGGACTTCGATTGTTTCGTCAAATTTTGCTGTAGCCGATTTCTTAGCAAGAGAAATTGCTTCTGCTGCTTCATATTGAACTGCACGGTCAATCAGTTTGGCAGCTTCATTATATTTTTTACCATGTTTCATTTTGTTTTACCTCCTTGTGGTAGTGGCGGAGCTTATCTCCTCCCACATGTTATTTTTGCTGTTTGGGAAACCTTCACAACTATTCTTCTACTGTGATACCCATACTTCTTGCAGTACCTGCAATCATGCTGATAGCTGCATCCAGACTTGCTGCATTTAAATCAGGCATTTTCAGCTCTGCGATTTTTTGAATCTCTTCTTTTGAAATCTTTGCAACCTTCGTCTTGTTCGGTGTAGCGGAACCGGACTGAATCTTACAAGCCTTTTTCAGAAGTACTGCAGCCGGCGGAGTCTTTGTAACAAAACTAAAACTTCTGTCTGCATATACTGTGATAACAACAGGGATAATCAAATCTCCCTGATCTGCTGTTCTTGCGTTGAACTGTTTTGTAAATTCAACAATGTTCACACCATGCTGACCAAGTGCTGGTCCGACTGGTGGCGCTGGTGTAGCTTTACCAGCAGGGATTTGTAACTTAATATATCCTTCTACTTTCTTTGCCATTTTGGCACCTCCTAATAAATTGTGGTAGTGGCGGATCGAAGAAATCCTCCCACAGCTCATACATCATTCTTTTTACTTCATGTTATATATAAGTAGGAATGAATCCTATGAACATCAACTGTTACATTTTTCGTACTTCGGCAAAACTGATTTCTACCGGTGTCTCTCGTCCAAACATTTCTACGTTAATGGTTGCTGTCTGCTTACCATAATCCATTTTCTGGACAACTCCCACTGTATCTTTCCAGACCCCGGCAACAACTGCAATGGCATCTCCTTCGCCAAAATCAACCGAAATATTCTCAACCTTAATTCCAAGGGGTTTCATTTCCGCATCTGTAAGCGGTACCGGTTTGCTTCCCGGTCCTACAAACCCGGTTACGCCTCTTGTATTCCGAACAACGTACCATGTATCGTCATTCATAACCATATTGATTAATACATAACCCGGGAACATTTTTTTCTGAACGGTTTTCTTTGCGCCGTTTTTCAACTCTACAACATCCTGCATGGGAACTCTCACTTCCAAGATTTCCTCCTCCAGATGTCTGTTCTCAATGGTTTTTTCAATATTGGCTTTTACTTTATTTTCATACCCTGAATAAGTATGAACCACATACCAATTTGCTTCTGCCATATTTTCACCCTCACCCTTACATTGTTAAGAAATTGATACCATACTGAATCACCATATCAATCACCGCAATAATACAGCCAAGCACGACAGACACTGCTGTTACCGCTACTGCCTGCTTGCCCAGGGTCTTTTTATCCGGCCAGGTAATTTTCTTGAATTCGGCTTTCACGCCTTCGCTGAAGCTAACCTTTGGCTGCTTATCCTGAGTTGCGTTTTCTCCCATGATTTTCACTTTCCTTTTCGACTAAACATTTACAGTTCCCTTGATTGTCTTATTTTGTTTCTTTGTGCAATGTGTGGGTCTTGCAGAATCTGCAATATTTTTTTGTTTCCATTCTGTCAGGATGTGTCTTCTTGTCCTTTGTCATGTTGTAGTTACGATTCTTGCACTCTGTGCAGGCTAATGTGATTTTTGTACGCATTTTTCCACCTCCGCGCCCATTTCTTCTATATTTCATTCCGTTTGAGTTCTTTTTCAGCCCATTTTTTGAGCATAAAAAAAAGACCTGAATCTCATCTCGCTTGACTACTATATCATAGTATTGCTTTACCGTCAATGATTTTTTGCATTTTTCACCAGTTCAGCCCTCAGCCTTCCCACACAGAAATCAGAACCGGCTGCAGGCGGAAAATGATTTCTAAAGGAGCCCTTATAAAAACGCCAGTGCTTAGTGAGGTTCTTTCGAACTTAGCACTGCTGCGTTTTTATCAGAGCAAGAGCGTGGCGACGTAGAAACATTTTCTGCCTGCAGCCGGTTCTGATTTCTGTGTGGGAAGGCTGAGGGCTGAACTGTTACGGAAACAGCAAGGCTTTTGGTAAACTTTTTTATAAGAAATACCGATAAATTTTATATAACCTTTATAAACAATTTCTTCCCGGAATGTGAAAATTTTGTAAAAATCTATCTTTTTTTATATTGTATGTATAATAGGAAGGTGTTAGAATAAAATTATCAATAGTTTTGCCCTGATGACAGCACTGATGCTGTAATATCACATTCACGGAAGAAAGGAGGGGCAACATGGCTGTTAATTTTTCAGCGCTCAATACAGCATATAATTATTATCTGACTTCATATGCACCCAAGACAAGTACGTCCTTTGACACGCATAAGAAAAGCGAGCTTCGCCGTGTATACAATTCTATTGTAAAACTGGATAAAGAATCCCCTCTTTATCTCCTGAACGAGAAGACCGATTACAAGTCCTTTGCAATCGGTTTAAAGGAAAATGCAAGATTTTTTCGCAATACCATTGCTTCTCTTGGCGGGCTCAATGAAAATGAACTTTTAAATAAGAAAGCGGCTTATTCCAGCAATGAGTCTCTGGTAACTGCCGAATATATCGGCGATGCGTCTTCCGCTGATGAAAACAACACATTGGAAATTCAGGTGCGCAGCCTTGCTGCCCCTCAGGTAAATATGGGAAACTTTCTTCCCGCCAATGAACCGGCTGCTTTGGATGCCGCTGCTTACTCTTTCGATTTAAGTATAAACGACTTGAACTATGAATTTCAATTTGACATTAGCGACGGCGATACAAACAGGGATATTCAAAACCGCTTAAGCCGGCTGATTAATAATGCCGAAATCGGTGTAACTGCCGAAGTCATAGAGGATGAAACAGGGAATTCTTCCCTCAAGTTAAGTTCCAACAAAGCCGGGCTTCCGGAAAACAGGAGATTTTTATTCCGGATTTCTGACGAACATACAAGCATGACTTCCGGTGCGGTGGAATACTTTGGAATCGATGAGATAACGAGAAGCGCTTCCAATGCGGAATTTACCATTAACGGCGTCACTCATACTTCTTATTCCAATCACTTTACCATTGAAAAAATGTATGAGATTTCTTTAATGGGCTTAAGTGAATCCAAAGACAACGTAGCGATTATCGGCACCAAAAATGACATAGAAAGCCTAAAGGAAAATATCCATACTTTAATCGGCAGTTACAATCATTTTTTGAAGGCTACCTCTGAATATATGGAAAGCCAGCCCGGAAGCAACCGTTTAGTTAACGAAATGTCCCACATTGCACTTGTCCACTCCAGTGATTTCGACCATCTGGGAGTTCGTATATCAGACAGCGGCGCTTTAGAGCTGGACGAAACCCAATTATCCCAGGCCGCTCTTACAGAAGACGTAAATGAAACCTTCCATTCCATCAAGGATTTTACCCACTCTATTCTGAAAAAGACCAGCTTTATCTCCCTGAATCCTATGGAATATGCGGACAAAAAAATTGTGGCCTATAAAAATCCCGGGAAAAATTATGCAAATCCCTATGTTACCAGTTCCTACAGCGGAATGCTGTTTAACGGATATTGTTAAGGATTTCCCATACTCCGGAATATAGCAGCATAACAAAAAGCTCCGGCAGTCATTAGTATGTTTCAGCTTTTCAGAAATCATTCCATGACTGCCGGAGCTTTCATGCTATTCCCGGACTTTTCTTACTTTTTTCCGCATTTTTATTCTCCGAATTCCTTGTAAAGAAAATCCAGACTTAACATCTTGTCATCCACATAATAATCCGCATTGGGCTTTCCCATGTGAAGCTCATGGTATTTTACCCCCCATTCCTTCATCTGCCTCTCCGTTGTTTCCTTCCAGTCTATTCCGGTCACATATCCCCTTGCCGTAAACAGCACGATGCGGTTGCCCAGATCATAAAGCTCATTTACGATTTTTACCATCCTTTCATTGGGCCCGGTTTCTCCATAGGATAAGTCCTTTCGCAATTGGGCAATTACCCCGTCTATATCAAAAACAAATATTTTCCCGCCCTGTCTGATTTTCAGACATTCTGAAATTCTTGCAAAATCCGCTTCTGTATCCACATCATACATTTCACTCATGATATAGCCCTTAATCTTTTTCCCTGTCATGGAATGATATTTTGTAATGTTTCCGGGACGGAGCACATCTGTATTTCCATTTTGATGATAAATTTTCGGAAGATTTTGCCTGGGCATGTTATAAGCTTCCGGAATGTCCTTCATAATAGGCTCCATTACATTGTCCTCTCCCACATACCACATTTTATGGGGAACTGTATCTGTTAATGACACGCTGCGCACCGCATCTACCGTTTCATCTTCCAACATCAGCTCTATCATTTTATCTATGTCTTCCGGATTACGGATAGGATCCGTGGGACGAAGCTGTACGATAATATCCGGCTCATAATCCTCTTCTCTTTTAAGCCATGATAAGGCATGTTCAAAAACCTCAATATCCAGCGAATTATCAGCTGCTAACTCTGCCGGTCTTAAAAATGGTGTTTCCGCACCATATTCCCTTGCAATTGCAGCATACTCCTCGCTGTCCGTCGTTACGATAATCCGATTGATATATTTTGATTCCTTTGCATGTTCAATGGAATAAGCCATCATGGGCTTTCCATTAATTAGGCGGATATTCTTATTGACCACGCTTTTTGAACCGCTTCTGGCGGGTATGACTGCTAATATCTTTTTCATATCTGTTTCCTTTCCCATATGAATGATAATCAAGTTTATTATAGCATACCCATTGTCTGTTTCCAATAAAATTGTTTTGCGGTTTTTGCCCAAATAGCAGTTAGCCCACAGCTTTCCCCGCAGAAACCGGAACCGGCTGCAGGCAGAAAGTGATTTCTAAAGTCGCCCTTATAAAAACGCCAGCGCTTAGCGAGGTTCTTTCGAGCTTAGCACTGCTGCGTTTTTATCAGAGCGGGAGCGTGGCGACGTAGAAACACTTTCTGCCTGCAGCCGGTTCCTGTTTTTGCGGGGAAAGCTGTGGGCTGAACTAATATGTTCTAAAGCGGAATATTCCCATGCTTCTTATAAGGCACTTCCGCCTTCTTGCTTTCCAGTGCGGAAAGCGCCTTTAAGATTGCCTTTCTGGTCTCCTCCGGTTTAATGACCTCGTTAACATAGCCTCTTGCTGCTGCCACATAAGGATTTAGAAAACGTTCTTCATACTCTCTCTTGTATTCTTCCCTTGCAGCATAAGGATCTGATGCTTCTTTTATTTTTCTCTTGAATGCTATATTTACGGCGCCATCCGCCCCCATTACCGCAATTTCTGCAATTGGCCATGCATATACGATATCTGCGCCCATTTCTTTGGAGTTCATGGCAATATAAGCTCCGCCGTAGGCTTTTCTCATAATCAGGGAAATCTTCGGAACAGTGGCTTCCGAATAAGCGTAAAGCACCTTTGCGCCATGGCGGATAATTCCATTATGCTCCTGAGCCGTTCCCGGAAGAAAAGCAGGCACGTCAATAAGAGTTACAAGAGGAATGTTGAAACAATCACAGAAACGGATAAATCGTGCCATTTTATCTGAAGCATGATAATCCAGGGAACCTCCCATAACTGCCGGCTGATTGCATACAAAGCCTGTAACCTTGCCTTCCATACGTCCAAAGCCCACTACTACATTTTGTGCAAATTCCTTTTGAACCTCAAAAAAGCTTCCGTTATCCGCCACACATTCCACTACTTCATGTACATCATAAGCATGGCGGGAGTTATCAGGTACAATATCCTTTAATTTGTAACTGCGGTCCTCATTATTCTTCACAAAGGTCTTTCCAAGGTTTCCCATCTTATTTAACACTTTATTGACACTAAAAAGAAGGGACTGCTTTTCATCAATGGTTTTTACCACCGGAGGCGTATCCAGATTACTGCTTGGCAGATAAGTCAGAAGCTTTCTCACTCCCATAAGGCATTCATTTTCTGTATCATATGTAAAATGGGAAACTCCCGATTTCTTTGCATGAACATCAGCTCCACCCAGTTCTTCCACGGATACCTCTTCGTTAATAACGGTCTTTACAACATTAGGTCCGGTAATGAACATTTTGGAAATGTCCTTTACCATGAAAATAAAGTCGCAAATTGCCGGCGCATAGCAGGCGCCGCCGGAACACGGCCCTAAAATCACCGCAATCTGCGGAATCACCCCTGAAGCTTTTGTGTGCCTTAAAAACATTCCGCTATATCCGCTTAAGGAAGAAATGCCTTCTTCAATTCTGGCGCCGCCGCTGTCATTGATACAAATAAGAGGAGCCTTCATCTCCATTGCCATATCCTGAATCCTGCATATTTTAAAGGAATGATATTCCCCAAGAGTTCCTCCGATTACCGTAAAATCCTCACTTGCCACAAAAACAAGCCTGCCGTCAATTTTACCGTAGCCTGTTACCACACCATCACCGGGCACCCGCTTTTTATCCAGATCAAAATCGTCAATTCTGGATTCAATAAATCCATCCACCTCAACAAAGGTTCCTTTATCCAATAATATATCAATTCTTTCTCTTGCTGTCAGTTTCCCTATCTTATGCTGCTTGTCAATTCTCGCCTGTCCCCCGCCAAGCAAAGCCTTTTCTCTGCGTTTGTCCAAATCCTTAATTGCCTCATCCCAATTCATAACACTATCCTCTTTCCTTCATATCCTGTGATTTGTCATTTTTTGTTTTGAAACTCCAATACTTTGAACTTTAAATACTTTGATATTCAAAATATCTTTCTATATTATAACACCGGATAAAAAAAGTGCAAGAGAAATTTTTTTATCCGGTGTTTTTTCGTAACAGTTCAGCCTGCAAGTTTTGGATTTGAGGACGCAGGCTGAACTTTTACTTTTTATAGCTGGGCTTCTGCCATAAGCAACGCTTCCCGAATCACCTTGTCCATATCATAGTATTTATACTGCCCGAGCCGTCCGCCGAACAAAACATTTCTTTCTTTTGCGGCAAGCTCACTGTATTTTTCATAAAGGGCAGAATTTTTCTCATCATTGACAGGATAATAAGGTTCGTCTCCTTTATTCCATGCAGCCGGATATTCCCTTGTAATAACAGTAGAGGGCTGAGTGCCGAATTCAAAATGCTTATGCTCGATGATTCTTGTATAGGGCACTTCTCTTTCCGTATAATTCACTACTGCATTCCCCTGATAATTATCCACTTCAGGCAATGTTTCTTCCTCAAACCGCAGGGAGCGGTATTCCAGCGCCCCCAGCTTATAATCAAAAAATTCATCAATCATCCCTGTATATACAATCTTTTCAAATAAATCCTCTGTGTTTGCCATAAATTCCTTATATTCAACCGCGCATCTCACTTCTATTCCGGAAAGGAGCTTTTCCACGATTTGAGTATATCCCCCAATGGGGTTCCCCTGATACCTGTCATTAAAATAATTATTATCATAAGTAAAACGAAGCGGAAGCCTTTTAATAATAAATGCCGGCAAATCCCTGCAGTCCCTTCCCCACTGTTTTTCCGTATAGCCCTTTATAAGCTTCTCATACACATCCGTTCCCACCAGGGAAACAGCCTGTTCCTCCAGATTTGCCGGCTCTTTGATTCCCGCCTGTTCAATCTGTTTTTTGATTATCTCTTTCGCCTGCCCCGGAGTGATAATCCCCCACATTTTACTAAAGGTGTTCATATTAAAGGGCATATTATAAATCTTACCCTTATAAACTGCAACAGGGCTGTTGATATATTGGTTAAAATCCGCAAATTGGTTTACATAATCCCATATCTTCTTATCAGAAGTATGGAAAATATGGGCGCCATATTTATGCACCCAGATATCTTCCTGTTTTTGTGTATAAATATTTCCGGCAATGTGGTTTCTTTTTTCTATAACAAGACAGCTTTTCCCTTTCTTTTTCATTTCATAAGCAAATACACTGCCGAAAAGCCCTGCCCCTACAATTAAATAGTCATACTTCATCTTCCTTCTCTCCGACTCCTTTCTGTTGCAAAACGCCTTTTCAAATTCCTTTCCATACATTTCCCATATATGAAGAAACCCTCTGCAAAAAGCAAAGGGCAATCATCTTTCTATCATCATCTATTTTTTATATTTCTTTAATTGGGCAAAATCTTCCATCAATCCCAATACTTTCTCTTTTCCTTCGTTATTCAGCTTTACATAATATTTCATAACCCGGTTTTCCAAAAGCTTTTCCGAAACAGTAGCATCTTCCAAAGATGCAAAGGTAACCGGATTCAAATTCAACTTATCACAGATACGCACTACTGTACCATATGCCATTCCTTCAATGCCTCTGTCCAATGCAGTTACTAAAGTGCTGTATGGAATATTCATTTCAAGAGAAAATTGTCTGACACTTTTATACTGTGATAAAATTGATTTTTTTAATATTTGTGATTTTGTCATAACTACCTCCATAAACGGCTTTCGCCAATTGCTCATCCTTTAGGGACATGGGTTATTATAACATAGTTTTTTTATTCTGTCACAAAATGTTGGAAAATTTTATAGAAAATTTGTTATACAATTTCCCGAAAATAAGCTATCGTTCTTTTCAGCCCCTCCTCCAAAGGTATTCGGGGCTCCCAGTCCAGCTGCTTCTTAGCAAGCTCGATTACCGGTTTTCTCTGTTTGGGGTCGTCGCTTGGAAGAGGCTCATAAACAATTCTCGAATCAGAGCCGGTAAGGGCAATTACCTTTTCTGCCAGCTCAAGCATGGTAAATTCTCCCGGATTGCCGATATTTACCGGGCCGGTAAACTCTTCGGGGGAATTCATGAGCCTTATCATGCCGTCAATCAAATCATCCACATAGCAAAAGCTTCTTGTCTGTTTCCCATCCCCATATATGGTAATATCTTCATTTTTCAGCGCCTGAACAATAAAATTGCTCACCACTCTTCCGTCATCAGGATTCATTCTGGGCCCATAGGTATTAAAGATACGCATTACCTTTATTTCTATCTGATGCTCCCTGTGATAGTCAAAAAACAAGGTTTCTGCCATTCGCTTTCCTTCATCATAGCATGACCTGATACCAATGGGATTGACACAGCCTCTATAGGATTCCGGCTGGGGATGCACCTGAGGGTCTCCATACACTTCACTGGTGCTTGCCTGCAGAATCCTTGCTCCTGTTCTTTTCGCCAGACCCAACATGTTGATTGCTCCATATACATTTGTCTTTGCAGTCTGAATAGGGTCATGCTGATAATGGACAGGGCTTGCAGGGCAGGCAAGATTATAAATCCGGTCCACCTCCAGATAAACAGGCTGCGAAATATCATGACGGATAAACTCAAAACAGGGATTGTCAATCAAGTGCCTTATATTATCTTTGCTTCCGGTAAACAAATTGTCCAGACAAAGCACGTCGTTTCCTTCTTTTAATAATCTGTCACATAAATGTGAGCCTAAAAATCCGGCTCCTCCCGTTACTAATATACGATTCATATTTTTCACTCCATCTGTCACTTTCGGTATTTCCAAATACAGTAAATAGCTCTCAGACCATCCTTGAAGCCTATTTTCTTTCCCTCTTCCATAGTTCTGGGAAAATAGGAAATGGGCACTTCTTTTATCCGGATATTCATTCTTGCTATCTTAGCCGTAATTTCCGGTTCAAAGCCAAACCTTTTTTCTTCAATATCCACAGACTGAATAATCTCTCTTTTAAATGCCTTATAGCATGTCTCCATATCAGTCAGCCTCAGATGCGTAAACAGATTGGACAGCCTTGTAAGAAACTTGTTAGCCATCCGGTTTGTTACATATCCTTTTGCCTTGGAGGCAAGGAACCTGGAGCCATATACAACATCTGCTTCTCCTTTTAGTATCGGCGCTGTCACCAATTCATATTCCATAGGGTCATATTCCAAATCCGCATCCTGAATAATGACAATATCACCTGTAGCATGGGCAAATCCGGTTTTTAAGGCGGCGCCTTTTCCCCCGTTTTGTTTATGGTATACGATTTTGCTTACAAGAGGCTTTACCTTCTGCTCTAAAATATCCCTTGTGCCATCCGTAGACATATCGTCCACTACGATAATTTCCTTCTTTAAAACAGGAGTCTCCAGAATCTTTTCCACAATCGCGATAATATTTTCCCGTTCATTGTAACATGGTATTACAATGGAAAGCGTATAATTTTCCAAGTTCATCTGTCTACCCTTTCATTTCCCTTTCCCGTTTTTCTTTTCTCCGCTGCCTCTATGAACAATACCATTCCAACTGCTGCCGTAACGTACATAAATGGATAGCTGTATTGAATAAAGGATGCCGGAGCCGTTAAAAAAATAATGGCTTCTCTGGCAAATAAAGACAAAAACAATATAACATAAAACCACTTTTTTCTGATAAGGGCTGCTGCCAGAATCCCCATTGCCAGAAGAAGCATGGGAACATAAGCTTCTCCTCCAAACCGGAATAAAAGCATGGCATAGCTGTCACTGCCGTCCCTGTTGATTCTCTTATAAGCCTCCAGCATTTCAAAGCCATATGCCTTATCATGGTCGTACAGGTGAAAATCCGTGGCAACCACCGGCTTTAAATCCAGAACCATACTTGTATCATACTGATAAAATCCATTGGTGACAAGGAAAAGCTGGAGCCTTTCCCCTAAATATAAATCCAGATTATGGAGTATCATTCTAACAGCGCTTTTTAAATATGCTTTTTGTGCCGCCTTATCTGCGCCCGTCTGGGTGTAACGTCCTTTATTATGGTCGGAATTATAGCGGTTATAGGCGCTGCAGGATAAGGAATCATTGTGAAGATATCCGTATTCCGTAATTCTGCTTATATTTTCCAAATCCTCCTTTGCGCCCTCATACTTCTGTTCCCTGTGAACAATAACGGATAAGGGTCTTGTGGTGGAAATAATCAGATAATCGCTTCCGTAATACTTTTCCTCGCCAATGGACTGAGGAATTTTTAAAACCAGAAAGCACGCTATGGAAACAACAAAAAATACCAACAGCCTCTTAACAGAAGCCTTCCGGTAAGCAAACGCTAATAATACGGGTGCAAACAAAAGAAGCAGTATTCCTTCACTTCTCCATAAGGATAACAGCCCGGTCAGAAAGGCAAGCAGAAGCATTTTTTTATTGTCTAAAAGCCTGCCTCTTTTCCTGTCAAAAACAAGCAGCATTGTATAAAACAGGAAAAAACTGGAATAGACAGCAGGGCGAAAACACATCAGCGCGCCTAACAATACAAAAGGAAATATCCCCAAAAGCCCCAGAAGCCATTTGCTCTTACCCGAAAACAGATTATATCCTTCATGGAAAATATAGCTGTAGACCATTGCATATAATATATCGCTTAAAAGCACCGGACCGCAGGAAGCGGGAAACAATGACATCCCCGTCATATAGAACAGGGAGGTTAAGTATTGATGCCAGTAAACCGGATAATACCTTGTGGCATAGGCAAAAATAATAGGGTCATCATTCATATAATAGCCGGGATAAGCGATAAATAGTCCTGCCATATACACAAGGAAAAACAAAACGAAGGGAATCCATACCGTTTTACTTTTCCATGCGTACATCAGAAATGAAAGGAATCCATAGATAAATCCAAATACCAGTATTTTTGTTGCAATATAGAAAAAATCAGCCGCCGCTTCATCTACGGGCAGGCAATTCATATTCAACGGCTCTCTGGTAAACAGCTTCGTATCTGTAAAAAAGGTAAGGAGCCAGAAAACCAGCGCACTAATCAGTAAATATATTTGCTTTTTTTTCATATTAAAATCTTTCGGAATATGATATAATGTGACAATCATTAAAGTATTTTACAGACCTCTGTATTCTTTTAACAGTATACCTCTTTTATAGTATAAAATCTACCATTTTTTGTCAAAGGAGAGTTCTATGATTTTATTATTGCCCATTACATTTTTATTATTTTTTATTTTCATAAAAATGAAGGAAGAAACTGATTTTTTTGAAACCACTGCACGTTCCCTGCTCTTATGGCAGCTGGCGCTGTTAATCATTACCAATCTTTTAAGCATTTTCCACCGGTTAAACGGCATCAGCCTTTTTGTGTGCTGGCTTTTACTGTCTGCCATTCTGCTTGTACTTATATTCAGGCACGTTCCTGCAAAAACAAAATATTCTTTTGAAACAGAAGAGACTCCCGGCGCATATATAAAATCCTGCTTATGCCGTTTATGGCACAGTTTTTCTCCCGCCGAAAAGTTTATGACTTCCCTGATGCTCTTTCTTTTTGCCCTTTTATTTGTGGCTGCTCTCTTTACAGTACCATATAATTTTGATTCCATGACCTACCATTTAGGCAGAATTGCCCATTGGATTGACAATCAGAGCGTAAACCATTTTATTACCAATATTGACAGGCAGAACTACTCCCCTGTGTTAGCGGAGTACAACCTGCTTCATATGTATCTTCTTACCGGCAGCGACAGTTTTTTGAATATGCTTCAATATGCCGCCATGCCGGTCACTTCCCTTTATATCTACAAGTGTGCAAGGATGCTTGGAACAGACCGCAGCTTTTCCATTCTCAGCGCTTTTCTTTTTGTTACCATGCCTTTGACCATTTCCCAGAGCGTGACCACGCAAAACGACTTGTTTGGCGCCATGTGGTTTGCCCTGTTTCTTTATTATCTGCTCCGGTTTATCCATATGGAACATCTGGTTTTTAAGAAAGAGACCTTAAAGCTGCTTTTTTTCACAGCGCTTACAGTGGCATTTGCTTTTCTTACCAAAACCAGTATTTGCGCTTCCATGATTTTCTTTCTTCCATGGCTCCTTATTGTTCGCCTGCAAAAAAAGGATAAGCTTCTTTCCCTCATACAGTCGGCATGCTTTGCGGGTGTCTCTATAGCTGCTGTCATCAGTGAGACTATAATCAGAAATCTTTTGTCTGCAGGTACGATTATGCCTGATACTGCCAGCGGGAATATTATGGTGGCTACAAAGAATGTCGGTTATATTATTGTAAATATCTTGAAAAATTACTCCCTAATACTGACCCAGCATCTTTCCGACGCCTTAAACGGCTTTATCTGCCGAATTGCCATTCATACAGGGGCAGCCCTTCAAGTGGAAGTAAATAACGAAGCCATTTCCTTTCATGGCTTCGACTATATCCGGCATATGAA
>CAJUEX010000067.1 GCA_910585715.1 uncultured Lachnospiraceae bacterium | reverse complement strand
ATGGGTTTGATAGATTGCGTAAAATGGGGATTTTGGTAGGGAATGATAGTTTAATTGAAATTTATCTTCTCCGTCCATGTGCAGAATGTCGTAATAGGTTTCAAATGTCATCTTGCTCTCGCCCGGACCGTATTCTCTAATAAAATCTCATCTGCCAGCTTCCTTACCTCTCCAATCACTTCCTTATGGGACATTTTCACTGTCGGAAACAGCACCCCCTGCCGGATGCCATACTGCATTTTCTCTTCTGTAAGCATCTGCTTGCCTGAAAATAAAAAACTGCCGCTCCATGATGTTTTCATCGTGAAAGCGACAGTCTCTCTTTCAAAAATTCTACGTTTCTTTTTATGAAATGAATGACCTTAGGAAAAACTTCTGTTTTTTAGTTGGAATCCAACTGTCTGAATGTTGTTATGAAGAACTTACCTCTAAACTCATCATAATTTACTTTCCCATCCTCATATTCCGATAAATCAGTATCACAAGCCTCATAACAGCTATTAATACCGCCTTTCCAATAGCTCCAAAGGCTGCCATTCCATAAATATTCTACTTCATAAATACCGTCATCTTCATTTGAAAAAATAAATCTTACTCTTCTGGTTGTTATCCCATCATCCTCGCCTGTTTCATAATAGACATATTCCTTTTCAAAGGATATTCCTATTTTTTCCTTCATAAAAGCTACCGCTTTTTCATGCAATTCAGGAATTTTACCTTCTGCTTCCTCTGCCTTGATTCCTTCCTGTTCCAAATAGCCATCACCAATATACTCTGTACCAATCAACTGCCCATCTTCTGCACTAATATACAAATAATAGTTTCTTTCATACAAAGGTGCATCACGCCACTCTACTAAATACCAGCCTTTTTCTTCCAGATTATCAACATAATCATAATGACTAAGCAGTTACAGACCTTCTTCCGTAGTGTCATGAATATCTTTTAAATACCCCTTTGAAATCTCTATCGCCTGCTCCTCTGTAATACCACCATTTGCTATAGCCGCTTCTATTCCGGACTTTTCTTTCTCCCTTATCTCCGCAAGCTCATCTGCAACAATAACCTCAGCACGTTCCTTCAATGCATAGTCTCTTTTCAAATCAAAGTCTATGATTTCCAGCAACTCTTCATCAGTCAGTTCCCTTTCCGGCAGACAGAACTTAAACCCTTTTACCAGATAACAGAATTCATACTGTGCAGCTTCCTCTTCACTGTATGCCTTTTGGATTCCCTTCTCCGGAAAAACTCCCTGCTTATATTGCTCATACAGACTTCGCATCCTTGCTTTTTCATCTTCTGTATATTCTCTGGAATAGCTGTCCGCATCTGAAGTGGCACTATTTTCCGGATTGTCTATATCCTCCAAAATCTTTTTACTTTCTTCATCCGCCATATCTTCCATATAAAGCTGAACATCCGGACTTATGAAATAATCGTTGATAAATGCCCGTACCGGGAAAGCAATGACTCCTCCTGCTACCACCACAATAGCTGCCGCCGCTGCTGTCTTCTGCCATTTGCGGCTCTTTATGCTTTTTCGTTCTTTTCCTGTCTCTTCTTTTATGTTCCTAATCATATCCCTTTTTACCTCCTCACTTAAATGAATGCCCCTCACAGCATCCCTTAACTCACTTTTCTTCATTGTGTCACTCCTTTCCGCAGTCAGGCTTCACGTCCCACAACTTTTCGTCCCACTATTTTCCGTTCCACTACTCTACACCCCCGCTCATCCTCCGACTCCTCTGATAAAGAAAGCTTTAAACAGGCTCTTCCCCTTTGCAGCCTCTTCCTTATGGTATTGACGGTTACCCCCATCAGCTTTGCTATTTCCGTAGTCTTGTACCCTTCAATATAGTGCAGATAAATCACGGTCTTTAATTTGTCCGGCAGCTTCATAAGCTCTGACAACACTTCGCTCTGTTCCGGCATTTCGCAATACTCTGAAATGTCATCTATGTTCGATGTGGGATGCCTAAGCCTGCTTCTGTGCATATCCCGGCAAATATTCGTAGCCACTCTGATAAGCCATGCCTTTTCATGCTCCTTGCTTTCAAATTTCACCGAATGCTCCATATACCGGCAAAACGTCTCCTGCACTGCGTCCTGAGCGTCCTGCTCATTGCACAGACTCACTACGCAGATTCGATAAAGCATATCACCATAACCCTCAACGATTTCTTCCGCTGTCATCCATCTCATCACCTCCTACACTTATAACACGCACTGCCTGTACAAATAATGCCAAAAAATTTTTTAAAAAACAATGGATAATTGTTGGAAGGGAAGGGGGGATTGGATAAGAGGACGCAGAAACAGGCAGAGCCTGTAAAAGTCTTCATCAAAGCCCAAAGGACTTTTACAGGCTCTGCCTGCTTCTGCTGGATATCGAAAAGCCCCCGCCACTGTCAAGGCAAGGGCTAAAACCCACTCAAAGAATACCGGCTGAGAAAAAACAGCAAAAGAGGGATGTGGGCGGATTCCATGCTGTGTTTTGGATGGTGCTTTTCCTTAACAGCCTGCTCAAAACCCAGGGTAAAATTGCCACGGATGGCAATTTTAGTCATATTGCGCCACGGACGGCGCTATATGACGCCCCGTCCTGCCTCCGCAATCTCCCTCAGGCTGTTTAGGAAAATCACCATCCAAAACACAGCATGGAATCCGCCCACATCCCTCTTTTGCGTCCCCCCAACCACTCCCTCCCCTCTTCTAATCACCTCACACTTTTACTCAAACTTCGCCACAACCTCTTCATTCGCTTTCATTGCAGCCTCTTCCATCCCCTTTCGCTCCTCCAACAGCTGCCTGCGAATCTCCTCATGCTTTACCCCCATAATCTGAAGCGCCAGATAAGCCGCATTTTTACTGCCATTGATAGCAACTGTGGCAACCGGAATTCCCGAAGGCATTTGTACAATAGACATTAACGCATCCATACCATCCAGCACGGAACCGGAAAGAGGCACGCCGATAACCGGCAGCACCGTCTGGGAAGCCACCACGCCGGGCAACGCTGCCGCCATGCCTGCAGCGGTAATAATCACTTCCGTTCCATTCTCATTGCACTCCTTAACAAACTCTGACAGCCCTAAATGCGCCCTGTGGGCAGACAGACATCTTACATTTACCTCCACACCATATTTTTTCAAAATCCCTACAGCCGGCTCCACTTTGGATAAATCACTGGTAGAACCCATAATAATCGCAGTTTTCATAATCCTGTCCTTTCTGAATCATCCTTTTTCTTTCTATATGATTGCTCACTTCCCTGCTGCCATTGCACAACCATATATTACCGGCAGCCTTTTATGCACATTATAAAGGAAGCCGCCCCCAAAAGCAATAAGCTTATGGCGACCCCCGCAGGTGAATAGTAACAGTTCAGCCTGCGGGGTTTGGATTTGAGGACGTGGGAACTGGCAGAACATAGAATAGTCTTCGTGGCACGCTCCCGCTCTGATAAAAACGCAACAGTGCTAAGCTCGAAAATACCTCGCTAAGCGCTGGCGTTTTTATAAGGCCTCGAAGACTATTCTATGTTCTGCCAGTTCCTACTGTGTATCATAATGCCATAATGCTTATTTGGGGTACAAATTGTTTGATACCAAAATTCCGGCAAATATTTCTAAAGCTGTGCTCATATGTACAGTTTCTCTCTATATAGGGCATTTCGGTATACAGCAGGAGGGGCAAGGTAGATAGAAGTCTTAGAGGCCTTTTAAAAACGCCAGCGCTTAGCGAGGTATTTTCGAGCTTAGCACTGCTGCGTTTTTATCAGAGCGAAAGCGTGCCCCTAAGACTTCTATCTGCCTTGCCCCTCCTGCGTGCTCAAATCCAAACCCCGCAGACTGAACTGTTACGGTGAATAAAGGGCTATACTGCCATTGTTCCGTCCGCCAGATCTTTTGCGACAAACGGAATGAAGTAAAACGGTATTGTGAGCAGTTTTTTCTCGGGATTGTAACCATAATTATTTTTAGAAACCTTTATGGCATATTCAAACTTGTTGTGGTTTGAGAATTTTTCAAGGGAGTTGAGTGTTCCTCTGCCTTTCTTGACATCAATGGGATACAGCTTGTTATCTGACTCAATAATAAACTCAAGCTCAGAAGATACCTTACCACGCCAATAAAACAACTTATGCTCTTTTGCAATCAATTCGTTAGCAACAAAGTTTTCAAAGAAAATACCCGACAAGGTATTTTCTCTTTCACTGGATATAAATGAAGCAGCATTAATTCCGCTTTGGTATGAGAACATGCCAATATCGCCAAGGAACAAACGGAAATTACTCTCATTGTCCGGCATAAGCGGCATTGTAATATGCTCCTTCAACTGAAAAGATTGATTAATAACGTGCGCCATTGTAAGCCACTGAATAGAGGTTGCAAAATCTCTTGTTTTCCTCTTTTCCTCGATAAGTCCGGGCGAAAAGTTTTTAGACTCTTTGTTCAGTTCTCTGTAAATGTTTTGGAACAGAACACGTGAACGCAATACTGCTTCCTGGCTTGCCTGATAAAGCTCCATGTCCGCAAGATAGTTGTCGTACAAAACCTTGAGAATTTCTCTTGCTTCAAGAAGATTATTCCCATCAATATAGGCTTCCACCGCTTCAGGCATACCACCCACAAGCAGATATTTATATACTTGCTCCATTGCCAATTCGTGAATTTGGCTATCCAGTGTCTGCTTGTTTTTGTATGCTTTTTTAATGGCATTATAGAGCATTTCGTTGCTGTTCATCAGGAATTCGTCAAAGGTCATGGGATAAATTGTCATTTGATTGATTTTGCCTACGGGGAAAAGAAATTTATCATTATCTTTTGCGCCTCTTTTATGGGTTTCTCTTTGAAGCTTAATACGTACCATTGACCCGGTGGCAATAACGGGAATCTCCCTAAAGTCCTGACAAAAATATTTAAGCGAAGAAATGATATTAGGACATTCCTGTACTTCGTCATAAATCAGCAGCGTCTTTTCATTTATTTGTTTTCCTTTACGCAATGAGATATACTCAATGATTTTCTCTGCATTGGCGGTTTTGGAACAGAACTCACGGATTTCGTCTTCTTTTTTGCAGTCCACATATATATAATTATTTTTATAATATGTTTTGGCGAAAATCTCTTGCACAAGATAAGTTTTACCAACCTGCCTTGCACCCCAGACAATCAAAGGTTTCCTGCGTTTGTCATTATTCCAATCTATCAATTTTTGCAATGCAATTCGTTCCATAGATAAACCTCCAGGCACATGATAAGTGTATCATAGCATAATCCGTACCAATTCTCAAGTAATCACAAAAGTTATTTGCACCTATAGCAAGTTTTTTCACTGCATTTTTTGCACGTAATCTTTAATAATAATAGAATCCCCAAATCAACGATTTCGTATAAGTAAGCAGGGAGATAAAATTGAGGACATTCAACTGAAGGGTTGGCAGTTGAATATTGAAAGGAGTTTTACAATGCCAGGATTATAAAGGAAAGTAAAAATCCCGGACAGCAGAGTCCCCACTGCATTCCGGATTCCTTTCTTCTCCATAAATATAAGGATTCACGTTTTCTCATATTCTCACCAGCTTAATCACGGCAGTATCCGCATAGGTCAACGGCATGTTATGAATAAAAAACACAAGCGCATCCGTGGGGGCAAAAAGCGTTTCCATAATTTCCCCATCATAGGGATTCACAATATTTGCAAGAGGCTGTCCGACAGCAACCCTTTCCCCGGCCTTTACCAAGGGCTCGAATATACCGGATCTGGCAGTCTGCACCGAAATCATATCCACGTCCTTTACCACCCTTGATATAGCAGGTTCAGGCCCGCTGTACTTTACGATTCCCAGAGAGGAAAGGAAGCTCATAACCGAAAGCACTGCCTGTCCCGCTCCGTTTCTGTCTATATTGGAGGTTTTCGTTGTATAAAGCGAAAATGCCTGGGTATTCCATACCTGCCAGTTATAGTTCAGCGTAGTGGTATCATAAGGCCTTACCTTCCTTACCACCACATAGGGAAGTCCAAAGCTTCTGGCAAGCTCTG
This sequence comes from uncultured Lachnospiraceae bacterium, assembly GCA_910585715.1. GTDB lineage: Bacteria > Bacillota > Clostridia > Lachnospirales > Lachnospiraceae > RGIG3040. The sequence goes on along the minus strand of CAJUEX010000067.1, from coordinate 8,995 downwards.
TGCTGCTGTACCCTTCATCCATCAGACGGATATGGGGTACGAAATCTCCCGGCATATAGAAGGAAGTAAACTGAATCCCATATTGAAAATCCATGATTTCCCGGAAAACACCGTCTGCGATTCTCTGGGTGGTTTCTCCCAGATGATACCCCGGAAACATCCTGTTGATATCGGTATTATCCGTAGGCCAGAATCTTTTTTGTATATTCATGGAATACGGATTGATGGATGGAATGACGAGAATCCTTTTTCCTTCTTTTATGCGGCCTTCTTCTTCAAGCTGCCTGCATTTCTTCACTAATTGGGAACAGCAGTAAATCTGCTGTACCTCATTCCCTCTTGAGCTTCCCACAATACATACGGACTTTTCCCCTTCACCAAATTCATAGCCGGTAATCCGGAAGCTGTCCCGATACATCCCTTTCATTTCATAGATGATTCTTTTATTCATAACGGCATGCCTCCTTCTTAAGCAGACGTCCCATCAAGGAGCCTTCATCCACAATGGGATAATCACGGATGGTAAACAGGATTCCATCCACCGGGGCTTTCACCTCATCCAATACGCATCCTAATAAAGGGTCCACAATCTGTCCGATTACTTCCCCCTTTTTCAATTCCTTTCCATGCTTTACTGCCGGTATGAACAATCCGCCCACACCTGCATTTAAATAGCTCACGTCCTCCGGATTTCTGGAAATAATAGGCTTTTTTGGCTCTTTCACCTCTCCATTCCAGATTCCCAGTTTGTGCATCACATGTAAGATTCCATCCACAAGCTGGTTGCCATACTCTTTCGTGATACGCATTCCCACACCCATTTCCACAACAAGGGTGGGGGTGCCCGTGCTGTTTAAACTATGGGCAAATGTGGATTCCAGCACCGTACTGGCTCCGTGCACCCATATAAAATCGATATTTGTCTCCTTTGCCAGCGGAACCAGCATTTCTTCATGCAATTCGTTAATCCTGATTTGAGGAATTTCTGTAAGATAAATATTGCTTGCATGGATATCAATGACTAAATCCGAACCCGCAACATCCTCTATCATGCCTGCTGCCAGATATTCTGTCATATTTCCCTCTATGTTGCCCGGAAACAACCGGTTCATATCCAAATCAAACGCAGGAATTCCTCTTGTAACAGAATCAATTCCCAAAGGGTTCATTGCCGGATAAATATCCACGATTCCCGCAAGCTTCTCCCTGTCCCTTTCTATACGGCGCTGCAGCTCGAAACAGACATATTGTCCTTCCAATTCATCGCCATGTATGCCGGTAACAATGCTGATACGCTTCATTTCCCCCGCCGCTTCTTTTGGCATAAGGCGGTTTTTTTTGATTTCCAGAATCTCATCTACCGGAAGTCCTACAGAAGCTATTGTCTTTACCATAACTATCTCAATCCTTTTCATGCTTATTATGCTAATTATGCTTTTTATGGCTTTCGACAGAGATCCTGCTCATGCTCCCGACTTTCTTTCTACCGATACGGAAATCTTCTGGGACTGGGCGCCGCCTCCCCACATAATCCCCCGGTTAATAGCGCATTCCGACGCATCCCTGCCATCGCCTAATTTTATATAGCTGTCTAAAACGATACAATCATTTGTGGGGTCGAATCCTATCCACTTCTCTTTGCAAAGGGCTTCCACCCATGCATGGCTGGCTCCTTCCCCTATAATCAGCCCGCATACATACCGTGCCGGAATCCCCATCAGCCGAAGCAGGGTAATATAAATATGGGCATAGTCCTGACACACTCCTTTTCCGATTTCCCATGCCTCTTCTGCCGCCGTATATACTTCCGTGGCAGAAGAGACATATTGGAAATCCTCATGAAGCTTATGCATTAAAGCAATACATGTTTCATAATCGCTTTTATGCCGGAAAACATCCAACGTTTTGTAATATTCCAAAAGTCCGGGGCCCGGCTGGCATTTCCCATGGGGAAAGCGGTACATCCCTATCCTTTCGGCAACGGCGGTTTCCGCAAAATCTGTCTGAAGAATTTCCACATCACCTGTTATTTGAAACACAAATTTATCATGGGGCTTTTCCACACAGCCATAGATTTGTCTGTTTTTATAAGAATCCTCCCCGAAGGAATAGCCTGTTTGGGGAAACAGGGAAATATTCATTCCAAGCAGTTTCTGTCTCTCATCATTTTTGGGTATACACTTTATGGTAAAATAACACCTGCTAACAGGAATGGAATAACCTATTTCCATACAATATGCAAAGTGTAATCGCTCCACCGAATCACTCCTAACCAGTCCTTTGACTATAAAATTGTTTCAACAATTGATACAATCCTATAGTAATCCAATTGGGAGCTCTCTACAAGCTCTTTTACCAGCTGAAGCTTTTTTTCATCATAGGAAAGCCCGCTTCTTTCCACTCTGGGAATCATACGGTGCACTTCCCTGACAAGCTCCTCCTTTAGTGCCCCAAGCCTTGCATATAAATCAATCCGCTCAATCCTTTTTCCTGCCTTGATAATATTGCGCACCTGCTCTGAGTCGATTCTGTCATCAATAATCCCCCAAAAGGACAGCATATGATCCATAATCTGCTGCATTTCAATTAAAGGAGCGCTGCTCACAGCCGCCTTATTCATCTCATAAACGGCAAGCTGTATATAGGACAATGCTTCCGAAGAAATGCTGTCCCGAAGGACCACCGCATTATCGTAAGCTCTGTTCAGGTTACTGATGATAGAGTCCGGATTTTCCGTATCAAAGGGATACCTTCTTTTAAAATCCTCATTTGATGTATAGATATTGGGAATATCTATGGAATTACAAAATCCTTCATAGCTGTCTGCCATTTCATCAATCATCGTGTCATAGCTCCTGAAGTAAATACGCAACGTGGTGTACACCCTTTCCGTATATCTTCCAAGCCAATATAAATGGTCTGCCTGTTCTACTGAGATAATACCCATGTGTCTTTAAACCCTCCTCCCTGAGATGAATTCACTATAAAGGAATCCGGATTTCTGGAAAATCTGGTAAGCCCGCTTTTCCATACAAGCGGTTCTTCTGCCATCAGGACGAACGCCCTAAGGTCCGCTTTTCTCTGAACAATTTCTCCCTGCTCTATAATATCCAGATCCTGAAAGTCAATAACTTCCTGTGCAATGAATCTCCTCGGTTCCTTTTTTAACAGTTTTATAAAATCCCTCTTTTGCTCTTTTGTCATGGAAGCGCCAAATACGACTCCATATCCGCCTGCCTCCGCCACATCCTTCAGCACCAGACTATCAAAATGTTCCAGTACATATTTCATATCATTTTCATAAAAGGGCAGGTACGTGGGGGCGTTTTGAAGTATGGGCTCTTCATCCAGATAATATTTTATCATCTTTAAAACAAAGTAATAGATTCCCTTGTCATCCGCCACCCCGTTTCCGGGCGCATTCAAAAGAGCCACGTTTCCTTTCCGAAACACATCATATATGTGGGGAATGCCGATCAGGGACTCGGGATTAAAATTCATCGGGTCTAAATATTCATCCGAAATCCGCCTGTACACTGCACCCACCCGCTCCTTTTTTCCATTTGCCGTTATGTAGAACAGCTTATCATCCTCCACCATCAGTTCTGCACCGTTGACAAGATGTGCACCGGTTTTTTCAGCCAGATAGGAATGCTCGAAATATGCCGCATTATATCTCCCGGGAGTAAGGATGACCGTATGTCCGCCTGCATTCACATAATCCATGGTATGCCTTAAAAGCTCTACATAATTCCGATTGTCTTCAAGTCTGGTGTTGTGGAAGGTCTCCGGCGAGCTTCGCCTGCAGAGCTCTCTTGCAATCATGGGATAGGAGGCGCCGGAGGGCACCCTTAAATTATCCTCCAGAATATACCATTCCCCGTTTTTCCCTTTTACCAGGTCTATTCCGGAAATATGGGAATAAATCCCTTTTATCGGCATGACACCTTCACATTCCGCCATGTACCCGCTTGAAACAAAGATAAACTCTTCCGGTATGACTCCATCCTTTATAATCTGCTTTTTGCCATAGATATCCTTTAAAAATAAATTAAGGGCTTTCACACGCTGCTTCAGCCCTCTTTCCAAATAAACATATTCTTCATGTTCTATGATTCTCGGAATCGAATCAAATGGAAACAGCTGTTCTTTAAAGGTGTTATTTTTGTAAATTCCAAATTTCACGCCATAGCGCGCCAACAGTTCATTTACCTTATTCGTATGCTGCAATAGCTCCAGCTTCTTCATAGCCATCCCTCCTGCCTTTTGTTTACGAGTCTGCCATCAGCGCCGCCCATGGCGGGCTGACAAAGAAAAGGCGTCCTGCAGCTTTTGCAGAACGCCTTTGTTCGTAACCAGTTTTTATTTTATGTTATAACACTATTACAGATGGGGAGAATTGTCAACTGTTTTTTTATTTTCGGTTTTCGATTTTCAATTTTGTAACAGTTCCGACAGCATTCCGGATTTTTTCAAAAGTTATCATTCCGTCTTTGTTAATATATCCAAAATCTTTTGTGCATTTTTATTGGAATTGATTCTTTCAAAATCCCCCTTGCCTGACAGTAAAATAAATTTCGGTTCATTTTCCCCATCATCGATTACTTCATACCAGCTCCATTCACCCGCATCATTTGCCGTCCATTGTTCTTCTATTTCATAATCATCGCCCATTTCCATCAATATTCTATAGCATTTTGAAACTTCTTTGTCCGATAAACATTCTTCTCCTGTCTCCCGGCTGCTTTCCTCAAGTTCCAATACTATTTTATATATATCCGGGAAACCACATATTTGATTCTGGGTCTCGGTATCATTCCAGAAATCAGAAAAGATTTCTGATATATCATATTCCACCCTTTATTCACGACCAATTTTTGCAAAGCAGTCCTCTTTAAGACAGCGAGAGACTAACCTCAATATTTTCTGTAACAATCTCATCATAAATCTCAACAATTTCATCAGTCCATACAAATATATTATTCATTTTTACACCTCCAATCCAAACCTGAAATTTATTCTGTCCTACCAAGTTGCCCCTCCAGTCATTAATTTTATGTAATCCCTTATACCGTCAATCTCTTCCTTTGAAACACTGCTTTTAAGTTCTGACCATAAATAACATGAAAGCATAATCAAGTGTTTTTCTAATTCACACTCTGCATCAGAGGACGATTCTTCAAAACGGCTATTGATGTAAGAAGTATAGGAGCAAACTCCCCCACACAAATATCTTGCCCAACAATTCCTACACCTTTTCGCTTCTGTAACCTTCTCCGGTACAAATACTGTTTGATCAAACGTTTTATCTTTTAAATTTCCCATTTTAAATGCATCCATGCCGTTAAAACTGTCACAGGGATAAATATCTCCATTATTTCTGACACTAAATATTCTTTCCCCGCCAGGACATCTTTTTATTATAACCCGGTCTCTCATAAATACCCGCATTAAAAATCTTCCAAAGAAATCAAACGGCACAAGAATAGCCTTTAAATATTCAAAATTTCCCTGTTTGCAGTGATATATCAAAAATTCAGCAAATTTTAAATAGTTTTCTTTTATTATATCAATATTTTTTAGTGTAATTGCAAATGGCTTACTACTATCAGCCCTGACTAATTTTATTGTGATGATTCTAAATCCTAAATCCCATAACTCTAAAAACACATTAAGTATATCCGGATTTTCAGCTGTCAGAACTGCATTTACTCCCGGAAAGTGCTCCCAATTCAAATTCAGAACCTTGGTTATATTGGAATATGCTTTTTCAAAACTCCCCTTACCATTTGAATATATTCTCATACTATCATTTACTTTTTTTCCACCGTCTAAACTAAATCCAATCCAGTGATGATTCTGGTTAAACCAATCTATGACCTCATCATTTAAAAGAGTTGCATTTGTAATGAATCCAAGCGCCACCTCTCCCTCTTCTCTCTTATCATACTCCTTAACAATTGACCATAATTTTTTATAAGTATCGAAGGACAGCAATGGCTCACCGCCTAATGAATAGTCAACTCTGACTCTATAGGCATTCTCTTTCCTTTGAAGTATAAAATCCAGTCCAGCTCTAATTAACTCTTCAGATAATTCTTCTCTGTTAAGCTCGTCTTTCTGTTTCTCCTCCATGAAACAATACTTACATGATAAATTACATGCTTTTTTCCCGATAAAGGAAATTATACTTTCTCCAGAATGCCACTCCTTTTGATTCTGTATTTTATATTCCAGTCTCTTAGCATACAATTTTGAATTATATCTTATTTTAGAAAAGTTTTCATATGAACTTATTAAGAAGTCTCTGTTTTGCATATTACTATTTTCCGGATTAAGATATAGTTCTGAAATAACCTCATCATGATTCCAATAAATATTTATGAAATCATATACTTTCTTATTAAGCCTATAGGATACCCTTGTATTTGCTTCAAATAAAAAGTATGCTTCTGAAAAGTTAAATAAGTTATATTGATTAATTTCATCTTTTCTAAAAGCAGAAATATCTGCTTTAATAAGCTCAAGTAAATCTGAATACATTAAAAATTCGCTTTTTATGTGATAAGCAATATCGTCCTCACAACACCTCGTCTTTATTGGAGTCTCTGTCAATTCCTTAACATTATTATTTATTCGATGGTTTTCTATCCTTTTTACAATATTATCCTCACATTCAATCACCATGCCGGGAGCACTTATCGGCGAACTCAATGCACTAATCTCTGCATCAACAATTATTATATTAGGAGTATCATAAATTTTGACTAACTGATTCATTTTTGACTCAGATAAGACATTCACTTTATATCCAAGCCTCACAAGCCGATTGGCAACACTATATGCAAAATGAGTATTATTAAGAAAAACCGTAAATATATTACTTTCCTGATATTTGATTTTATTTTCTTTCTTTATACTTATAATACTCTTATTCAGGGATAAAAAATTACTTGCAATTTCCAAAATATTTTTATCATTTTCTATAACAACAAGAGCATCCGCATTTTCAATTTTTTCATCATCCAACTTGTCATAATTTTTATCTTTTTCATTTTCTAATATCATATATTTGTCATTTACTTTTTCTATTGCGCCTAAAATATTATATTCTATTAGGCCAGCAATCTGAAATGCTTCTTTTGTAATTTCATTTTCTATTGGATATAAATAAATATTCTTCATATGCCCTCCTTACAAACCGTAAAGTTTCATTATAATAATTTACCTAAATTTTCAGTATTAATTTTTTTAATACCGTTTGATCAATATCTTTTAATTGTTCCATATAATCATATAGCATATCTAATAAATTGGTATTTTGAGAAATGCTATACTTAATTGCCAGATTATGAGCTTTTTCCGCCAGTATTTCTGCCTCCTTATATTCCATCAGCAGTTCCTTTGCATCTGTAATATGTTCATGGATATATTTTATTCTCATCATCATTATCTTCTTATGCTCTTTCAAAAATCGGAAAATTCTATTATCCAAAACAGCTTCCCTGCCTTTTATCTGGGAATTTTCGTTTGCTTTTACAAGTAAAATATGCTCTAATATTTTGTCAAAAACATCGATTCCATACACAACACCCGGATCCTGTTCATAAAAACGATTTAATGTTTCAAATGAATTTATACCGCTTAAATATTCTATCAGGGAGTTTTTTACAAGCTTTATGTTAAATTTGTAATTATCGCTATCATTGTATTGATAGAAATAAATACGATCTGCCCAAAAATTTTCTTTTTTATCTAAATAATTATTTTTAAATCCTGCTTCAAATTGTTCATATGAGCAAGTACTCTCTTCAAATATAATTTGACGGTTATATCCCAATGTATTATATAACTTTTTCTCATTATCATATCCATAGATAAATATATCGTGGATATTGTGTTGTTTTCCATAACGCCATGAACTTGGTATATAGTATTCATCCACTTGAAACTGAATATAGTAATCCTGATCAATATGCCCTCTTATATAATCATGTATGTTAATACCAAGATTCATAAAGGTAGTCCATGATATTAGCTGTTTATTTAAGTAGGCAGCATGATTGGTTACGGCACCATCAAATTTTAAAAAAACATTGTGTCGTTCTGCAATTGTAATATCCTTATTCGCATTCAACTGAATAAAATTACTTAGAAACCACTCTAAGTACTTATTACCATTTGCAGCCAAAATAGACAATGGATATGCATCATAGAGCCAGGTACTGGTTAACGGTTCGCTTACAGGTAACTTCTTTTTACTGTTCATATACACATTCCTTTCTTATTTAACTTTATTATTTTTGTGCAAAATAAAAAGAGTAAATCACCCCTTCATTGGATGTGATTTCCTCTAAGTTTCCATACTTGTACTATTGCGTTATTGATTATTTAAAATTCTTCTTATCTTTTGCCTGTCTATAAAACATTTATTCTTTTTCCAGTTTCAAATGACTCTATAATCTTATTAGCCAATAACAGTGTTCTAAGCCCTGCCTGAGCACCAATTGGCGGGCCTTCCTTCTCAGTAAGTGCATGCACGACTGCATGAATATGTTTATCAAAGCTTGATATAATCGTTTTATTATCATCATTCAACAAGCTGGACTGCCATTCTTCTGAAAGTTCGCTTCCCATATTTTGAAATGAATATTTTTTTATAAAATCTTCGATATAAATACGTCCTAATGTCCCATTTATTTCTAAGTATTGAGATGGCCGATAGCTTTCCATGGCATCATATGTTCCTAAATAATTTCCAATTGCTCCATTCTTAAACTTTAAAGTAATCCCCATAGTAGTCAGACCTCTATTGGATATTTTGGTCATCTCAGCCTGCACGGATTCTATCTCTCCACATAAATATTCCAGTAAATCCAAACCATGGCACTGTGTCTCTATTACATTTTCATATTTATGATGCCTGCATACACCATACTGTCCTAGTATAGCGAATATTAAATTGTTGATAGTTTAAATAGTTGCTGCTTCATCG
>CAJUEX010000066.1 GCA_910585715.1 uncultured Lachnospiraceae bacterium | reverse complement strand
GGAGCCCGTCCCGGAGCCTGCTTTGAAAGCTGCCGTCTTAAAATTGATTTCCGTGTCCTCTCAAAGTTGCATATTGACCGATAGAACGTATATATTGTACAATATGTAGAAATGATTGCATATAAGCATGTGTTTGTTCATCAATTTTATTAAAAATGCAGAATCTCCGAAATTTTTTTCAAATTCTACTTGCATTTTGAAAAAATATAAGGTATCTTATAGAAAACGAAGGCAAACCTTCAAAGTTGAATAAGATATCTTGAACGATGATGTTCCAAACTGAGCTTTGGGGCATTTTTTTATTTTTCGGTTACAGGACGGAAAATAAAAAGGACAATGAGGGCTGTGAAAGGAACCAGCTGGACAGATATCGGTTATCCAACATAAAATTATGATTGAAAGGAAGTATAAAAATGAGCCAGATATTGAATGTAGAAGAAATTTTTGCAAAAAATGTGTTCACTCTCGGTAAAATGAAAGAACGTCTTCCGAGAAATGTATACAAGGAAGTAAAAAGAGTTATGGACCATGGCGGGGAGCTTTCCGCAACCACAGCCGATGTGGTGGCAAAGGCAATGAAGGACTGGGCGGTGGAAAACGGCGCAACCCATTATACACACTGGTTCCAGCCCTTAACCGGCATTACGGCAGAAAAGCATGATTCCTTTGTGTCACATCCGGATGAGGACGGGAAGATGCTGATGGAATTTTCCGGAAAGGAATTGATTAAAGGAGAGCCGGATGCTTCTTCCTTCCCGTCAGGCGGTCTTCGCGCAACCTTTGAAGCAAGAGGATATACGGCATGGGATATTACCTCTCCTGCTTTCTTAAAAGAATCAGGCACCGGAGTGACCCTTTGCATTCCTACCGCATTCTGTTCCTATACAGGTGAAGCTCTTGACAAAAAGACGCCTCTTCTTCGTTCCATGGAGGCTGTGAGCGAGCAGGCTCTTCGTATCGTAAAATTATTCGGCAATACGGAGGCTACCAAGGTTACTGCATCGGTGGGACCTGAGCAGGAATACTTCCTGGTGGATAAAAAGAAATATTTACAAAGAAAAGACCTGATTTTTTCCGGACGTACTTTATTTGGCGCACCTGCGCCAAAGGGACAGGAGCTTGAGGACCACTATTTCGGCGTTATCCGTGAAAGAATCGGCGCCTATATGAAGGATTTAAACGAAGAGCTCTGGAAGCTGGGCGTTACAGCAAAGACACAGCATAATGAGGTGGCTCCTGCACAGCATGAGCTTGCACCTATTTACGAGACGGCAAATATTGCAGTAGACCACAACCAGATTGTTATGGAGACAATGAAGAGAGTGGCTGAGCATCATGGATTAAGATGTCTTCTGCATGAAAAACCTTTTGCCGGGGTAAATGGCTCCGGTAAGCATAACAACTGGTCCATAACAACGGATAACGGGGTAAACCTTCTTGACCCGGGCGAGACGCCAAATGAAAACATACAGTTCTTATTAGTGCTTGCCTGCATCTTGAAGGCGGTGGATACCCATGGAGACCTGCTTCGCCAAAGCGCATCAGATGTGGGAAATGACCACAGACTGGGGGCAAATGAGGCTCCTCCTGCCATTATTTCCGTATTTTTAGGGGATCAGTTAGAGGATGTGGTAAGACAGCTGGTGGAAACAGGCGAGGCTACAAAATGCCTTGAGGGCGGCAAGCTTGAAACAGGTGTATCCACCCTTCCTGATTTTGTCAAGGATGCAACTGACAGAAACAGAACATCACCATTTGCCTTTACCGGAAATAAATTTGAATTCCGTATGGTTGGCTCTTCTGACTCCATTGCAAGCCCCAATACTATATTAAATGCTATCGTGGCAGAAGCCTTCTGTGAAGCTGCTGACGTTTTGGAAAAAGCAGATGACTTTGAAATGGCTGTACATGATCTGATTAAGGAATATCTTACAAAGCACCAGAGAATTATTTTTAACGGGGACGGCTATTCAGAGGAATGGGTTAAGGAAGCGGAAAGAAGAGGACTGCCCAACATTAAGTCCATGGTGGAAGCAGTTGACACGCTGACAACTGAAAAGGCTGTAAGGCTCTTTGAAAAATTCGGTATCTTTACAAAGGTGGAGTTGGAGTCCAGAGAGGAAATCCTTTATGAAACCTATGCAAAGACTATCAACATTGAAGCTTTGACCATGATTGACATTGCAAGCAAACAGCTGGTTCCGGCTGTGGTAGGCTATTCCAAGTCACTGGCAGATACGGTAGTTGCAGTGAAGGCTGCGGGAGCAGACGCTACCGTACAGTCTGAGCTTTTGGCAGAAGTGTCCGCAAACTTAAAGTCTATGAGCGATGCTCTTTCAAAACTGGAAAAAGTAACGGCAGAAGCAGCAGCCATGGAGGATGTAAAAGCACAGGCATTTTTCTATAAGGATGCTGTAAAAGTTGCCATGGAAGAACTCAGAACGCCGGCAGATGCACTTGAAATGCTGGTGGATAAGGATGTATGGCCGATTCCTACTTATGCTGAGTTGATTTTTGAAGTATAGAGTATAAGCTTTCCCAAATAAGTTTTTATAAGTAAAGGCAGCGCAGAAAAATCTGGGCTGCCTTTGCGATCACGGAAATCAATTTTCAGACGGCAGATTTCAAGGCAGGCTCCGGGACGGGCTCCCTGCAAGGAATGTTTCTGCGTCGCCACGCTCTCGCTCTGATAAAAACGCAGCAGTTCTAAGCTCGAAAATACCTCGCTAAGAACCGGCGATTTTATAAGGGCTCCTTCAGAAATCATTCCTTGCAGGGAGCCCGTCCCGGAGCCTGCCTTGAAATCTGTCGTCTGAAAATTGATTTCCGTGCTTTGCGATATAAATAAATTGATTATTGGCATAAAGTCGTATATACTAAGTAGCAGTAAGAAATAAAAGACAGATATTTATCTGTCCGGAATGCAGAGGGAAGTTCTTTATGTGGAAAAATGTCCTGAAAACAGTTGGATTTCTTGTAGTTTTTATATTACTTTTTTTATGGATAAACAGTATACTGAAATTGAAACATGAAGACGGCATTGCCCAGATGGAAATGTTTTACAGACAAAAGGAGAACACGGTGGATGTGCTCTGCCTTGGCTCGTCTCATGTGTTTGCCAATATAGATCCTGCCATTTTAGAAGAAGAGTATGGGATTGCCGCTTATGACCTGGCCGGAAGCATGCAGCCAATGTGGAATACATACTATTGCCTGAAAGAGGCTTTGAAATATCAAAAGCCTTCTCTTATTGTATTGGATGTATTCCGACTGACGGAAGGATTTGCGTATTCCAAGGAAAGCAAGGTGGTAAAAAACACCTATGGCATGAGACTTTCCATGAATAAAATAAGATCCATTCAGGAAAGCGCAGAGAAGGAGGAGGATGTGCTCAGGCATGTATTTGGCATGGGTACTTATCATGACAGATATTATGAGTTGGAGGAAAAGGATTTCCCGGGCGGAATTCAAAAAGACGATTCTTATAAAGGATATTATCCTCTTATGGAGGTGCAGGCTCAAAAGGAACCCCGGGTTTCCCATATAAAAGATACACTTTCCATTGAGGAAAAAACAAAAAGATATTTTTACAGGATTTTAGAGCTGGCTCAGGAAGAGGATATTCCGGTGCTTTTGATTAATGCACCCTATTGTGTGACGGAAGATGATAAAAAGGTGTTTAATGAGCTTGAGAGGCTTTTGCAGGAGGGAGTGCCCGGAAAAGTTGCTTACCTGGATTTTAATAAGTACTACAAGGAAATGGGACTGGATTTTGCTTTGGATTTTGCTGATTCGGAACATCTGAATAAGGAAGGCGCAAAAAAGATGAACAAATATCTCGGGGAATATCTGGGGGCTAATTATGGCTTTTTAACCGGAAAATCCGGGAAAAATAAAAAAAAATAAAAAAATTTAAAAAAAAGGTTGAAATTCTCATAAATATTTAGTATACTGTATCAATGTAATGGGCTATCGCCAAACGGTAAGGCAACGGACTCTGACTCCGTCATTTCAAGGTTCGAATCCTTGTAGCCCAGTTTCTACTTGTTAAAATAATCAACTGATGCGACGAAAGGGATTATCATATGGAACTAGGTAAAAAGCAGAAATTGGTTATTGTCAAAGTGGTGGATTTCGGAGCATATCTGGCTTCCGACGCAAATAATCATGAGGACAAAGTATTACTGCCAAAGAAACAAATACCGGCTGACAAAAAGGTAGGTGATTCTTTGGAAGTTTTTATTTACAGGGATTCTAAGGATCGGCTGATTGCCACTACCAGGGAACCGAAAATTACCCTTGGACAGATTGAGGAACTGGATGTGGTAGAGGTTGGTAATATAGGAGCCTTTTTAGATTGGGGACTGGAAAAGGATTTGTTTTTGCCTTTTAAAGAGCAGACCCGGAAGCTGCGTCCCGGCAATAGTGTACTGGTTGCATTATATGTGGATAAAAGCAACCGATTATGCGCCACCATGAAGGTATACCCTTATTTAAGAACAGACAGTCCTTATCACAAGGATGAAAGAGTAGTCGGAATGGTGTATGAAGTAAGCGAAGAATACGGTGCTTTTGTGGCAGTGGATAATATTTATTCGGCATTGATTCCCAAAAGGGAACTTTACAGCAATGTGCGGGTAAGCGACCATGTGATTGCAAGGGTCAGCGCCGTGAAGGAAGATGGCAAACTGGACTTAAGCCTCAGGGAAAAGGCGTATGTTCAGGTAGAGGAAGATTCCAGAGAATTGCTGGAGCATCTATGGAGCCATGGGGGCAGGCTGGATTTTAATGACAAGGCTTCACCGGAACTGATTCGTGAAAGAATGAATATGAGCAAGAATGAATTTAAACGTGCTGTGGGACATTTGTTAAAAAAAGGGTATATCGTTATTGAGGAAGACGGTATCTTTTTGCATAGCAGCGTGAAGTCCATATATTGATTTGTTTTGAAACAGGAGGAGTACAAAATGAAAGTACAGAATATTACTAATATTGATAAGTTTTTTGAGGTGATTGACAGCTGTCAGGGAAAAGTGGAGCTTGTAACCGGAGAAGGGGACAGGTTAAACTTAAAATCAAAGCTTTCCCAATATGTATCCATGGCAAATATTTTTTCTGACGGTTCCATTTCTGAGTTGGAAATACTGGCATATGAACCGGAGGATATTACAAAGCTTGTAAATTTTATGATGAATAATTAAGGAACAGTATGAGTGCAAAAAAAGCAAATTGGACATTTCTGGCCGTGATATTGTTTAATGCGGCTGCCATAGTATTACTTGCCATATTTGCAGGGAAAATCAATATGACTATGACTCAGGCTCTTTTGATGTCACAGGGAATTGTATTATTTCCTGTGCTGTTGTCTCTGGTATTTACAAGGACAAAATTAAAGGGCTTTATTCCATGCAAAAAAATAAAGTTCTCATCTGTTTTGCTTATTATTGCAGTCACTTATCTGAGCATGCCGCTTATATCACTGACGAATTTGTTTTCCATGCTATTTGTGGAAAATGAAGCAAATAATATGATTGCTGGGTTTGAAGGAATCTCTCCGTTTCTGATAGTGCTTATAGTGGGGATTTTAGGCCCTGCGAATGAGGAATTTATATTCCGCGGCGTATTTTATCATGGTTATCGTCAAAACGGCAGGATAATAGGTGCAGCTGTGCTTTCTTCTGTACTTTTCGGCATGATGCATTTGAATTTTAATCAGATGGCATATGCTGTGGTGGTAGGAATTATAGGGGTGCTGTTGATTGAATGTACCGGCAGTATTCTTTCCAGCATGATATTTCATGCAACCATTAATACTACCAGCGTGATTGCAGCATATGCAGGAGGTACCATAGGAAAAGACAGTGCGGATATACAGAATGCAACAGAAGCTATGAACAATCTTACTTACAGAGAAACTCTTTGCGTGGGAATTTCTGTTTATATGGTAATGGCCGTGATTGCCACTGCCATAGCAGGATGTCTGATGTATGTTATTGCCCGAAGCGAAAAGCGGGTAGCTTACATGGAGGCATTGGGGAAAGTATGCAGGATAAAGAGGAAGGAAAAATTATTTTCGGTTCCGTTATGGATAGCAATGGGGCTTTGCATGGCTTATATGATTTTGAATGAAGTCATGACACATATGGCCGGTTAGCGGGTGAAGGGCTATGAGAAAAATACAAGTATTAGGTATTACCCTCGTTGATTATTCCTTAAAAGAATCCATGAGAAAAGTGGAAGACTACTTAAGAGAGAGAAAAACCAAGATGATTACTTATGTGACCATCAAAGGTGTGATGACTGCCAATGAAAATGAGACAGTCAGGGCATTTCTTGAAAAGATGGACATGACCATTGCTGCAGATACGGATATTTTACAGGCAGCAGATGCTGCCAGCAGAAATCGGGTAAGGGAAGTAGCCGGAAATGAATTCATGGAGGAATTTTTAAAAAAGCTTGTGCGAAACAGAAAAAGCATTTGCCTGCTTACAGAAACAAATGCACAGCTTTTGGTTTTAAAGGAATATGTAAGAAGTTATCAGGAAAACCTAAATATAGCAGGCGGCTTTGCATTGGAGGAACTGCAGACAGATGAGGATTTTCTTATTAATGAGATTAACATAAAGGAACCAAATGTGTTGATTTCTCTTTTGTCGGATGTAAAGCGTATTGAGTTTCTGGATGCAAGTCAGATGAAGATAAATGTGAATATATGGCTTATGCTGAAAGAGGAAATGCCGCTTTCCAATAAGCAGAGAAGTATTATTCAGAAGCTCTATCGCTCGCTTATGAAAAAGGTTTTTTTACAACGAGTCAATAAATATAATAATGGCACTGGTGAAAATAAAGATTAGTGCCAAAGGGAGGTTCAGCTATGCAAAAACCAGCTTTGGTAATTCTGGCTGCAGGCATGGGAAGCCGTTATGGCGGATTAAAGCAAATTGATCCGGTTGATGCCCGGGGAAACAAAATTATTGATTTTTCCATATATGACGCCAGAAAAGCCGGATTTGAAAAAGTAGTATTTATCATTAAAAAGGAAAATGAACAGGATTTCAGAAGCTGTATAGGAGATGCGGTCAGCAAGTATATGGAAGTGGAATATGTATTTCAGGATATTAAAAAGGTTCCGGAAGGTTTTGAAATACCGGAAGGGAGAATAAAGCCCTGGGGAACCGCTCACGCCATTCTTTGCTGTAAGGAGGCTGTAAAAGAACCATTTGCAGTCATCAATGCGGATGATTTTTATGGCAGAAGCGCATTTAAGAGTTTGTATGATTATCTTACCACCCATGAGGATGATGAATTGCACCGTTATGCCATGGTGGGCTATGAACTGGGAAATACTCTGACGGAAAACGGCTCTGTGGCAAGGGGATGCTGTGTGACCGATGATAACGGTTTTTTGGTCACCATTGCAGAGCGTACTCAAATAGAGAAAAGACCTGGTGGTGCAGCATATTCGGAGGATGGGGGAAAAACCTTTACAGATATTTCTTTAAATACTCCGGTCTCCATGAATATGTGGGGCTTTACTCCCAGCATTATGGAAGAATTGGAAAAAGCAGTCAATCTGTTCTTTGAACAGGGTGTGGAAAGCAATCCCTTAAAGGCAGAATGCTTCCTGCCCATAGAAGTTGATAAATTATTAAAGGAGAAAAAGGCCACCGTGCAGGTTCTTTCATCCAAGGATAAATGGTTTGGAGTTACCTATAAAGAAGATAAGCCTTTTGTTATGGAATCCATTCAAAAATTAAAAGATGCAGGCGTTTATCCGGATAAGCTTTGGGAATAAAAAGAAAATAAGAAGGTCTGATGAAATGATTTCTCAGACCTTCTTACTTTTATATGCATATATATGTTTATATTTCTTAAAACACAATTCTAAATTTACAAACCAATTACATATTGATACATGAATACAAAATGGCAGAAACTTCCGCCCATTACAAACAGATGGAAAATTTCATGGGAACCAAATGCGCTGTGTTTTGCATTGAATATGGGAAGCTTTAATGCATAAATGATACCGCCTATAGTATAAATAATACCGCCGGCAAGAAGCCAGTAAAATGCCGCTTTTGGAATATTATTTACGATTGGGCCAAATACAAAGATACACAGCCATCCCATTGCAATGTATATAATTGAGGAAAACCATTTCGGACATGTAATCCACAGTCCCTTTACAACAATTCCCACAATGGCAAGGGTCCAGACTGCAGCCAGAAGGGAATAGCCTGTTTTTCCGCCTAATACTAAAATACAAACCGGAGTATAGGAGCCTGCAATCAGTACAAAAATCATCATATGATCAATTTTACGAAAAACCTTAATAATTTTTTCAGATAAATTGACGGAATGATAAATGGTACTGGCGGCATATAATAAAATCATGCTGAGAATAAATATGAACATGGCCGCCACACAATCGGTGCTATAATAGGAAGCCTTGCCGATAAGCGGAAAACCTGCCAATAATGCTAATACCATCCCGATAAAATGTGTAATGGCGCTGCCGGGTTCACGAATTGATAATGTCATAATAACTCCTCCTTGCTTTCATCTTTGCTTTTATTTACTGGCAAAAATATCTAAAAACTTTAATGTAGTATTAAAAACTACATAATCTACAATTAGATACTACACCTTATAATATGCAATGTCAATAAAATTATGCAAAAATAAAAGAGGAAGGCTGAACTGTTACGGAGAAACCATCAGTCCTCTTCAATTACATGCATTTCAAGAAAATCAAAATCAATGGTCTCAATAAAGTTATCCTGATAAAAGCGTGCCTTGCTATGCCGCTTGAATTCAGCTATTGTTTTATCCAGCCATATGGGCTTGCCCAAATCAAACTGATAGCAGGCTTCGTCCAAAGCTTTAAAAATTTTATGTGTACGGGTATCGGTTTGATGTTCTTCAACCACTATGTCGTTTTGCAAACGATTATCTTTGAATATTTTGAACCAGATTCGCATATAATTTCTTGTTGCATCCTTTCTTTCCATCATGCTTTGTATATTTTAATTCTGTGGATATTATAGCATTAGGAAGAGGGATATACAATCATGTCCGGGAAATTGCCTGATATATAGAGAGATGATTGGTTGCTTTTCACGGGGGTCAGGAATGCGCATAAACTGCGCATTCCGTGAGAACATGATTCAGGGGTGAGGGGCGATTTTTGCGAAGCAAAACTTTAAATATTGCCCTGAATCGTTGCTATAAGCGGCTCTCAGGCCGTGAATAGTAACGATGATTGTGATATGTCTTGCTGCCGCAATTTTTCCCATATGCCCTATAGTTGGAAAGGAGTAAATAATGGTTTAAAAATTAACAGAATTTCTTAAAATATTATGAAAATATTGTACAAATTTAACATTTTGAATTGGGAATGTGGTATAATCTTGTTAAATACCTTACTGACAGATATCATGCCGGACCAAAGAATGCACAGGGGAGAAAATAAAAATAGTCATAATAAATAATATTAGTACAGAAACAAATCAGGGGGAGATGTTTTTGGAAGACAAAAGGTGGGATTTTATGGAGTTTAGGCCTGAAATGGGTAATGGTGTAGATAGTTGGAAGGAAGTAAATCTTGTATATAACTCAGCATTAAGGGAAATAAGCACAAAGCTTGAAATATTAAACGATGAGTTTCAGCACGTACATCAATACAACCCGATAGAACATATTAAATCAAGAATAAAGACGCCGGAAAGCATTGTAAAGAAGCTTCGGAAAAACGGCTATGAATCGACTATACCCAATATGGTAAAGTATGTGAATGATATTGCAGGAATACGTGTTATCTGCTCTTTTACTTCGGACATATACCGGATTGCGGAAATGCTCATAAAGCAAAGTGACTTGAAGGTGATATCAGTAAAGGATTATATCCAAAGGCCAAAGCCCAGCGGATATAAGAGCTACCATTTGATTGTAACAGTTCCGGTATTTTTATCGGACCGTATCGTGGATGCCAAGGTAGAAATTCAGATTAGAACAGTTGCCATGGATTTCTGGGCCAGCTTGGAGCATAAGATACATTACAAATTTGAAGGCAAGGTTCCGGAACATATTAAAAAGGAACTGATAGAATGTGCAAGCATGGTTTCTGATTTGGATATGCGAATGCTTTCCCTGAATGAAGAAGTACAGCATCAGCTTTATCAGGAGACACCGGCAGACGCCCTGGCAATTAAAAAGGCTTCCAATGGCTGAGGGCTTTGGAAGGCCATAGGGCAAAACAGAACGGTAAAATAGAAATAAGGATATGGGAGCCTGACAGAACGTTGTCTGACAGGTTTTATATCCTTATTTTTATTTAAAGTTATTTGCTTTTGGATATAACCGGTAAAATGAGGAGTGCCCCGGCAGTTTCCCGCCGAGGCTATTATGAAAAAATTTATCTAATTTGTAATGTTAAATACTGACTTGCTTCCTTTATTTGTACTTAGTATAACAATGGAATATGAACAAAGTATGAACAACCGGTAAAGAATAAGTTAATTCACACAAAGCAATAAAAGAAAAACAGCAAAATATATACAAGTTATACAAAACAGGAATATGTTGTAAAAAATTGTATTTAATGATAAAATAACTGTTAGCAATGAAAAAGGAAATGCAAGTATAGTTAAATGAGACTTGCTGTGCAAATAAATGATATGGTATTAGCAGGCTTTGGAGGGTATATATGGATAATTTTATGGACAAGCTGACAACAAAACAGTTCGATGCGGGAGAGTTGATTAAAGCCAATGGGGAGGCGGAAGAAAGAGAACTGAACAGGGTGAAGGAGCTGGCAGAAGAAAATGATAAGCTCATTCAGGAAATACGCCGGCTGAATTTGAAAAATGTGGAACTGACAGAACAGGTTGGCCAACTGATTCAATGCGGAATCGAGCAGTTTGAAGAATATGACAGGACAGCTGATAAGACGAAGGTCTCCTTTGAAGAACTGGAAACAGAGCTGAAGACAGCTTTTGGGTCTCTTGAAAATGCCATTGCTGCCATGGGTGAAAAGACCTCAAATGTTGAAGCAGACAGCCCGGAAGGGCTTTTAGAAGCCATAAAAGCATTAGAAGAGCATGTGCATAAGGAAAATGTAAAGGTTTATCGAAATGTTCAGGCTGTAGTAATGGATCAGAGCACCCAGAGGGCAAGGGAAATGGGAGACCGCCTGGATGCGTTGGAAAGAAATGCAAAGAAAAACAGCGCTCTTATGCCTTTGGCTGTGGTTACTTTTCTGGCTGCGGCTGCATCGCTGATTATACAGCTTGGCGGAATGTTTCAATTGTTTTAAAGAATTGCAGTAAGCAGGCAGGAGGTAAAACATGGCAAAAATAAGCTTTAAACCGGGGAATATGCTGTATCCGGTACCGGTTGTCATGATTAGTGTGAAAGGCGGGAACGGAGAAGATAATATTATTACCGTGGCATGGGCAGGAACTGTCTGCAGCGACCCGCCCATGGTTTCCATATCAGTTCGTCCGGAAAGGCATTCTTATGAGATGATAAAGGAAAGCGGAGAATTTGTAATCAATCTGACCACAAGGGATTTGGTGCCGGCAGCAGATTATTGCGGAGTGAAAAGCGGCAGGGATGTGGATAAATTCCGGGAAATGAAGCTGACGAAAGGAAAGCCCCGGGTAGTAAAGGCGCCTCTTATTGAAGAGAGTCCTGTTAATCTGGAATGCAGAGTAACCGAAATCAGGGAGCTGGGAACCCATCATATGTTTCTGGCAGAAGTGGTTGCCGTCAACGTGGATGACAAATATATGGATGAAACAAATAAGTTCCATTTGGAGCAGGCGGATTTAGCGGCATACTCCCATGGTTCTTATTATTCACTTGGAGATTTACTGGGTACCTTTGGATTTAGCGTCCGAAAGAAGTAAGGATAAAATGAAAAAATTTACAAAATTTCATCGGCAAATTGTAATTTCATATTTGAAGACCGGGTTACTGGCAATGATTGTCAGCTTTTTTCTGTTACCCAATTATATAAAAGTAACAAGGGATGGCAATACTATTTATACCGTATTTTTGAATGATAAGCAGGTTGGAACTGTATCGGATGTGTCAAGTCTGGAGGAGTATCTGGAGCAGTCCAGAAGGGAATTGGCTAAAGAGTCGGAAGATATGGTATTTGTAGACACCGATTTGCAAATAACAGGTCAGGAAAAGTATTTTGGGCTGACTGATTCCAAGTCAAAGGTGAAGGAGCAGATGCTCAGGATATTAGAGGAGAGCATAAAGACAACCAGAAAACGTGCCTATACATTGAAAATCAATGAATTTACAGTGAATCTTGCAACTTCTGAAGAGGTAAGGGAGCTTTTACAGGCGGCCATCCGTCAATATGATACGGATGGCAAATATTATGTGGAGCTGGTGTTGGATCCTACAAGGGAATTGAATGTGCTTACCACAGCCGTAAAGACAACCGAAGAGAAGATAATAGAGGAAGAAAAAGAAGGAGCCATGGATTTCCAGGCGGGCGTAGGACTGGCTCTGTCAGAAATGCTTTCAGACATCCGGCTGGAGCAGAAAAGGGATTTTGCGGATTACGAATTAGGATTAATGGACATTGCGTTTGGGGATGATGTGGAAATAGTGGAAACTTATCTGACGGATAAGGAACTGACTCCTCTGAATGATGCCATCGACCTGGCTACCAAGAATCAGGAAATGCAGGCTGTGTATGAAGTGGTTTCCGGCGATACCCTTTCGGAAATTGCATTGAAAACCAATCTTCCCATGGAAGCGATTATAGAAATGAATGAGAATCTGGAGGATGAAAATTCTACTATCCGTGTAGGGGACGAGCTGGTAATTACAGTGCCGGAACCGGAGTTGTCGGTGTTGCATAAAGAAGAAGTATACTACGAAGAGGATTATGAGGCAGAAATTGAGTATGTATATAATGATGGCTGGTATACGACGGAATCCCAGGTGCTTCAACAGCCTTCAGCAGGACATAGAAAGGTAGTGTCCATTGTTTCTTATCGCAATGAAGATATTACGGATACGGAAATCCTAAAGGAAGAAGTCAGTATTGCAGCAGTTCCGAAGGTAGTGGAAATCGGAACGAAAGTGCCTCCAACCTATATCAAGCCTATTTCGGGCGGGCGTTTTACTTCAGGCTTTAAAAAAAGATGGGGAAGATGGCACAAGGGCGTGGACTGGGCAACTCCTGTAGGAACGGCAGTTATGGCATCTTCCGGCGGTACGGTGGCAAAAGCCGGATGGGGAAGCGGATATGGTTATGTGGTGTATATTAATCATGCAGATGGAAGACAGACCAGATACGGACATTTGAGCAAGGTGCTGGTAAAGCCGGGGGAATATGTAAAACAGGGACAAAAGATTGCATTAAGCGGCAATACAGGAAGAAGTACGGGGCCCCATGTGCATTTTGAGATTTTAATTGGCGGGAGTCAGGTAAATCCATTGGAATACATGAATTAAATGATTAGTTATTAATAGGGTCATTTTTATTTTTTATTTACAAATTCTATAAAGGTGTTATATACTATGAGTAGCGAGAATAAACTTTGAGGTGTCTTATGGAGCAATATATCATTAAGGGCGGCAGTCCTTTAGTTGGTGAAGTGGAAATTGGCGGTGCCAAAAATGCGGCGCTTGCTATTTTAGCTGCTTCTATTATGACAGACGAGACAGTAGTGATAGAGAACTTACCCGATGTGAGGGATATCAATGTTTTGATTCAGGCAATGCAGAGCGTAGGAGCCATGGTGGAACGCATTGACAGGCATACGGTTAAAGTAAATGGTTCTACTATCCGGGATTTGACCATTGAAGACGATTATATAAAGAAAATTCGTGCATCCTACTATCTGTTAGGAGCATTGTTAGGAAAGTATAAAAAAGGCGAAGTGGCTCTTCCGGGAGGGTGCAATATCGGAAGCCGTCCTATCGATCAACATATTAAAGGTTTTAAGGCTTTAGGAGCTGATGTGAGAATTGCCCACGGATTGATTATTACCGAAGCGGAAAAGCTGAAGGGAAGCCATATATATCTGGATGTGGTTTCAGTAGGCGCCACTATTAATATTATGATGGCGGCTACCATGGCGGAAGGACAAACTATTATTGAAAATGCTGCAAAAGAGCCCCATGTAGTAGACCTTGCAAACTTTTTGAACAGTATGGGTGCTAATATTAAAGGCGCCGGAACAGACGTAATCCGTATTAAAGGCGTGGAAAAGCTGCATAAGACAGAGTATTCCGTTATACCGGATCAAATTGAAGCAGGTACCTTTATGTTTGCTGCAGCAGCTACAAAAGGCGATGTTACCGTAAAAAATGTGATTCCAAAGCATTTGGAGTCCATTAGCGCAAAGCTGATGGAAATCGGATGTGAAATAGAAGAGTCGGATGATGCGGTCCGGGTGGTTTCTTCCAAGCCCCTTACCCACACTCATGTAAAGACCCTGCCCTATCCGGGATTTCCAACAGATATGCAGCCTCAGATTGCTGTGACTCTGGCTTTGTCGGCGGGTACCAGCATTGTGACGGAAAGCATATTTGAAAACAGGTTTAAATATGTGGATGAACTGACGAGAATGGGGGCGTCCATTAAGGTGGAAGGGAATACTGCCATTATCGACGGGGTGAGCAAATATACCGGGGCTCATATCAACGCACCGGATTTAAGAGCAGGCGCTGCCCTTGTAATAGCCGGTCTTGCGGCAGAAGGCTTTACCACTATTGATGATATCGTATACATTCAAAGAGGATATGAAGATTTTGAAATAAAGCTTCAGGGGCTGGGTGCAAGCATTGAAAAAGTAACCAGCGAGAAACAGGCACAGAAGTTTAAATTGAAAGTAAGCTGAGCATAAAATATGAAATATAAAATATAAAATAAAAAGCCTACGGAATATTGCCGTAAGCTTTTTTGTTATTTACAGGAGCTTATAAAATTGCTTCTATGGATAAGTCGGAATGTTGCGATAAATCAATAAAATTATCCCGGAACCGAACCAATGGTTTGGACAGATAATGCTTGTTGATAAATATAACATCCCCTTCCACGCCGTTACTGAGGCGAACCCGGTTGTTTATATAGGTTAGGACTACATTCTCCAAAAAAGTCAGTACATAAAGTGGATTGTATTTTTGGAAGCCTTCTTTTTCAAAAATCTCAATGACTTTAAAGGGACAAAGTGGACCGCGGTATACTCTTGCTGCTGTCATGGCTTCGTAAACGTCCGCAATGGCAACCAGCTGAGCATAGATATCAATATTATCCTCTTTAGAACCGGAAGGATAGCCGCTGCCATCAAACCTTTCGTGGTGCATAAGGGCGGCATTTTTTATGTGTTCATCCAGGTCTTGATTCTTTAATACATTATAGCCCTCCAGTGTATGGGTCTTAACAATTTTATACTCATCATCGGTAAGCTTGGAAGGTTTTTTAATAATATCATTGGGAATGGACAACTTTCCGATATCATGGAAGAGTCCGCATAAGGTAGCCATGTCGATTTCTTTCTGGGAAAAATCAAGCCAGTTGGCAAGAACATTGCATAAAAGCGCTACGTTGATGCTGTGTGCAAAAGTAGTGTCGTCATATTCCCGCATATTGTGAAGCATATGGAAAAAGCTCACATGGCCGTTGCTGGTATCCAAAAGCCCTACGGTCCTTTTTAAAATTTCAGTAGGTTCAATGGGAATGCTTTTGTTTACTACATCATTCAGGTATTGGGAAAAATCCTCTACCAGATCATCAAAATTTGCTTTATACTCTTTAAATTCAGGCGTAGCCTGAATAAGCTTGGAATAGGGCCATTTCTCTTCGTCTGCAATCTGCTGCAGGGAAGCCTTTGAAACCGGCTGCTCCTCCTCTATCCAAACATTAATAATAGAATAAAACTCAAGCCGGGTAATGGTCTTGTCAGTAAGCTCCGTGCCCTTTTGGACAATCAGTTGATTGTTATAAGTATAGATGTCCTCGGCAGTTATCATTCCGGGTATCAAATTGGCAACATTTATTTTCTTCATAATATTCTCCCCTCCTTAAATGCAGATAGAGAAAAAATTTCATGGTAAAAGTGTCTAATTATCTTATTGAAATTATAAGATTTTTATGGAAAAAAGTCAATAATATAGTGCTGAGGGAATAAAGATTTGGTAAAAGCGAAAATTTTCAAGGTAACAGCAACGCCCTGTTGCATTTACTCTGAAAAACCC
>CAJUEX010000065.1 GCA_910585715.1 uncultured Lachnospiraceae bacterium | reverse complement strand
ATAAATGCGATAGAGTTTATTCAACTCTTTTCGCATTTAATTCTAAAACTTTGCGCTTGCCCCATACCGGGGTAACAGTTCAGCCCTCAGCCTTCCCACACAGGAATCAGAATCGGCTGCAGGCAGAAAATGTTTCTACATCGCCATGCTCTCGCTCTGATAAAAACGCAACAGTGCTAAGCTCGAAAGAACCTCGCTAAGCGCTGGCGTTTTTATAAGGGCTCCTTTAGAAATCATTTTCTGCCTGCAGCCGATTCTGATTCCTGTGTGGGAAGGCTGAGGACTGAACTGTTACATGCCAGGCGCACTAAAAAAGCCCTCTCTCCGTTTTCCCGAAGAAAGGGCTTATCCATTTTATCTGTTATTTCTTCACAACTGCTTTAATCTGCTCTGTCAGCATAGGAACAATCTTATTCAAATCACCCACAATACCGTAATCAGCTACATCAAAGATAGGAGCTGTTTCGTCTTTATTGATGGCGATAATGATGTCGGATTCTTCCATACCTGCAACGTGCTGGATTGCTCCGGAAATACCGATTGCAAAATACACGTTAGGACGTACGGTCTTACCGGTCTGTCCAACCTGAAGGTCACGGGGCTTCCAGCCGGAATCCACAACTGCACGGGAGCAGCTTACGGTTCCGCCGATAGCGTCTGCCAAATCCTCCAGTAATTTAAAGTTTTCAGGGCTTCCTACGCCACGTCCGCCGGATACGAGAATCTTGGCATCCATAATGTCCACTGTGTCCACTACAGATTTTACAATATCCAGAATCTCAACATATTTGTTATCCGGTGTAAAGCCCGGATTGAATTCTTCCACAACTGCCTTTGCGCCTTCAACTTTTTCACGCTTCTGCATAACGCCCGGACGAACGGTTGCCATCTGAGGACGGTTATCAGGACATGCGATGGTAGCAATGGTATTTCCGCCAAATGCAGGACGGGTCATTAATAACTGATTGTGCTTCTGCTCCTTGCCCGGAATTGGATTTAACGGGAAGTCGCCGATTTCCAGTACGGTACAGTCAGCAGTAAGACCTGTTTTTACTCTTGCGGAAACTCTTGGCCCTAAGTCACGGCCAATTGCGGTAGCGCCTACTAACACGATTTCCGGTTTGTATTTTTCTATAACAGAAGCAACTGCATGTGTGTAAGGCTCTGTTCTGTAATCCTTTAATTCAGGGTCATCTACAACGATTACTTTGTCGGCACCGTATGCTGCAAGCTCATCTGCCAAATCCTTGACTCCGGAACCTACAAGGATTGCGGTAACCTCTGTTCCTAAATCTGCTGCTAAGTCCTTGCCTTTTCCAATCAATTCAAATGCAATGCTGCTCAATTGATTGTCAACCTGCTGTGCAAAGACATATACACCTTTATATTCTTCTAAATTCATTTTTTTCACCACTTTTCCTTTATTTATTAGATAACATGTTTCTCTGTTAATTTATTCATCAGGTAAGATACTGCTTCCTCCGGATCAAGTGTTACCTTTTCGCCGGTTCCCTTTCTTACCTTATCGGAAGCTTTTGCAATCTTGGTTGGTGAGCCTGCAAGACCTAAATTGGAATCGTCTACATCCACAAGGTTTGCTCTTCCCCAGACTGTAATTTCTTTTTCTAAGGAATCAAAGATTCCGCCCGGAGTCATGTAACGGGGCTCGTTCAATTCTGCAAGTGCGGTTACAAGACATGGCATTTTTGCTTTAACCACATGATATCTGTCTTCATATTGGCGTTCTACAATCACGCTGTCGCCTTCCACCTTAATATCCTGTGCGTAGGAAATGACCGGAATTCCCAGGTGTTCGGAAATCTGTGGACCTACCTGTGCGGTATCGCCGTCAATAGCCTGACGTCCTGTAATAATCAGGTCATACTCTAAATTCCGGATAGCTCCTGCAAGTGTTGTAGAGGTTGCCCATGTATCAGCGCCTCCCAATACTCTGTCTGTTACTAAAATTCCATTGTCAGCGCCCATTGCCATAGCTTCACGAAGCACATCTTCTGCCTTTGGAAGTCCCATTGTAAGTACTGTTACCTCTGCGCCATATTGATCCTTTAATCTAAGTGCTGCTTCTAAGCCTGCTTTGTCATCAGGATTCATAATGGTAAGCATTGCACCTCTGTCTAACGTACCGTCCGGGTTGAATTTTACTCCGCCCTTTGTATCAGGTACCTGTTTTACACATACTACGATCTTCACGTTTTTCGTACCTCCTTATTTTAATAAGCTTCCAGAAATAACCATACGCTGAACTTCGGAAGTTCCTTCGTAGATTTCTGTAATCTTAGCATCACGCATCATACGCTCTACATCATATTCTCTGATATAACCGTAACCGCCATGTAACTGAACAGCCTTTGTTGTCACTTCCATAGCAACCTCTGCAGCGTACAGTTTTGCCTGTGCTGCTTCTACGCTGTAGGTTTTCTGTGTAGCCTTTGCCATAGCTGCTTTGTATACAAGAAGCTTTGCAGCCTCTACCTTTGTAGCCATGTCAGCAAGCTGGAACTGTGTATTCTGGAAAGCGCCGATTGCTCTTCCGAACTGTTTTCTTTCCTTTACATATTCAATGGTTGTTTCCAGAGCGCCTTCTGCCAGTCCCAATGCCTGTGCGGCAATACCGATACGTCCGCCGTCCAGGGTATGCATTGCGATACCAAAGCCCTTGCCCTTTGCACCAAGCAGGTTTTCCTTTGGAATACGGCAGTCTGTAAAAATCAATTCATAGGTGGATGAACCACGGATACCCATTTTCTTTTCCTTTGTACCAAAGGTGAAGCCCGGTGTTCCTTTTTCTACGATAAATGCGGAGATTTCCTTTGTCATTCTGCCGCGTTTTTCAACCATACCGGTAATGGCAATTACAATATAAATATCTGCTTCCTTACCATTTGTAATAAAGCACTTGGAGCCGTTTAGCACCCATTCATCACCGTCTAAAACAGCCTTTGTCTGCTGTCCCTGTGCGTCTGTACCTGCTCCGGGCTCTGTAAGACCGAAAGCGCCTAATTTCTCGCCCTTTGCAAGAGGCACTAAGTATTTCTGCTTCTGCTCTTCCGTACCGTATGTCTGAATCGGGTCGCAGCAAAGAGAAGTATGTGCGGATACGATAACGCCTGTAGTACCGCATACCTTTGAAAGCTCTTCCACGCACATTGTGTACGTTAAAGGATCACAGCCCTGTCCGCCGTATTCCTTTGGAATAGGAATTCCTAAAAATCCTAATTTTGCCATTTTGTCAACGGTTTCTCTTGGGAATGTTTCTGTTTCGTCAACATCCTGAGCAAGTGGTTTTACTTCGTTTTGTGCAAAATCTCTGAAAAGAGTTCTTGCCATTTCATGTTTCTTACTTAATGTAAAATCCATTTTTGTTTCCTCCATTATTTTTATAACTGCTAATTTTTATTTGCTATAGTCGTAGAAGCCTTTTCCTGTCTTCTGACCAAGCTGTCCGCCGCGAACCATTTTCTTAAGAAGCGGATGAGGACGATATTTTGAATCGCCTGTTTCTGCCTGTAATACTTCCATAATGGCAAGAACGATATCAAGACCTACCAAATCCCCTAATGCCAAAGGTCCCATCGGATGGTTGGCACCAAGCTTCATAGCTGCGTCAATGCCTTCCACGCTTGCAACGCCGTCAGCATAAATGCCGATTGCTTCGTTAATCATTGGAATCAAAATTCTGTTTACAACAAAGCCTGCTGCTTCTTCCACCTGAACAGGAGTCTTTCCGATTTCTTCGGAAATAGTTTTGATTTTTTCTACAACATCTGCCGGTGTATTAAGCCCTGCGATTACTTCCACAAGCTTCATAACAGGAGCCGGATTAAAGAAGTGCATACCGATAACCGGTCTGTCAAGTCCCGCACCGATTTCTGTAATGGAAAGAGAGGATGTATTGGTAGCAAAAATACATTCTGGCTTACAGATATCCTGTAACTCCTTAAATGTCTGTTTCTTAATGTCCATTACCTCTAATGCTGCCTCTACTACTAAATCGCAGTCTGTACAGATGGTTTTTACACCTGTTGTAATCTTTGCAAGAATTGCATCTGCTGCTGCCTGGTCCATTTTTCCTTTTGCAATACGTTTTTCAAAGCCTTTTGCAATTTTGTTCTTGCCGTTTGCAGCAAATTCTTCATTGATGTCGCAAAGGTACACTTCATAACCTTCTGTCTGTGCAAAAGCCTGTGCGATACCGGAACCCATTGTGCCGGCGCCAATAATACCTACTTTCATGTTTGTTCCTCCTGAAATATTTTTTATTATATAAGGCATGCTTCATGCCTGCGCTTACCATATTCACATATTATTTGTGCAAAAATGTTCTGCATTGAAATATTTTGTGTATAAATTACTTATTTAAGAAAGCCTCTACTTTTCTCTTTTCTAAGAAAGCAGCCATGCCTTCCTTCTGGTCGTAAGATTCAAAGCAGTCGCCAAATAACTTTTCTTCAATTACAATTGCCTGATCCATGTCTACATCCAGGCCTTCGTTAATTGCCTTCTTGCAGTTGCGGACAGCAATAGGAGCGTTCTTGGCAATGCCTGCCGCCATCTTCTCTGCTGCTGCCATCAACTCTTCCTGCGGATACACTGCATTTACAAGACCGATTCTGTAAGCTTCATCAGCCTTAATATTTCTTGCTGTATAAATCATCTGCTTTGCCATGCCTGCTCCGACTAAACGTGCAAGTCTCTGTGTTCCGCCAAAGCCCGGCGTAATGCCAAGTCCAACTTCCGGTTGTCCGAAAACTGCGTTTTCAGAGCAGATACGGATATCACAGCTCATGGAAATCTCACAGCCGCCGCCTAAAGCAAAACCGTTTACTGCTGCAATCACAGGAATGGGGAAAGTTTCCAGTTTGCGGAATACGTCATTTCCCTTTTTGCCAAAGGCTTCGCCTTCTGCTTTTGTCAGGGAGCTCATTTCCCCGATATCAGCGCCTGCAACAAAGGATTTTGCTCCTGCGCCTGTTAAAATCAGACATCTTACTTCCTCTAAATTTACAGCATCCAACGTCTTGTCAAGCTCTTCCAGTACGGTAGAATTTAATGCGTTCAATGCTTTTTCACGATTGATTGTTATGATGGCATATGCACCTTTTTGTTCATATAAAATGAATTCCATGATTTTTCTCCTATCTTTCTTTTTCTTAAATCCAGGCAATTACAAAACATCCCGGAAACACAGCTGACTGTTTTTTAATTATATGCAATCTGCAACGGCTGCTGTTCCAACTGCGGAATAAAGTTCATTTTTCCTTATAGAAGCACAAGGGCTGCCAGACATATGTCTGGCAGTCATTGTGATTTTTTATAATTAATCTCTTTCTACGATAGTAGAGCAGCCCATGCCGCCGCCGATACAAAGAGTTGCAAGACCTTTCTTTGCATCCTTTGCTTCCATTTCATGAAGCAGAGTAACTAAGATACGGCACCCTGAAGCGCCAACCGGATGTCCTAATGCGATAGCGCCGCCGTTTGGATTCAATTGTTTATCCACATCAATGCCTAAATCTCTTCCTACTGCAATGGACTGTGCAGCAAAAGCTTCATTTGCTTCGATAATGTCAAAGTCTTCAATCTTCATGCCGGTCTTTGCCAATACTTTCTTAGTGGAAGCAACCGGACCGATACCCATAATGGATGGGTCAACGCCGCCAAGCGCTCCTGCAATCCAGGTAGCCATTGGCTTT
Organism: uncultured Lachnospiraceae bacterium; assembly: GCA_910585715.1. GTDB lineage: Bacteria > Bacillota > Clostridia > Lachnospirales > Lachnospiraceae > RGIG3040. The sequence goes on along the minus strand of CAJUEX010000065.1, from coordinate 10,564 downwards.
ACGCCCAATTCTTTTGCTTTTTCTTCGCTCATGACAACGATAGCTGCTGCACCGTCATTGATACCGGAAGCATTTCCTGCTGTTACCTTTCCATTTGGATTGATTGGACGCAGCTTTGCAAGTCCTTCCATGGAAGTTCCCGGACGGGGTCCTTCATCCTTCTTAAACTCAATAACTTCTTTTTTCTTCTTTACCTGAACCGGTACGATTTCCTTATCAAATGCGCCGGATTCCTGTGCTGCAACTGCCTTTGCCTGACTTTTAACTGCAAACTCGTCCAATTCTTCACGGGTAAGCTTCCATCTGTCGTCTTCACAAATATTATCAGCCGTCTGAATCATATGGTAATCATTGAACGCATCCCAAAGAGCGTCATTTACCATAGTATCCACTAACGTATTGTTGTTCATTCTGTAACCAAAACGAGCCTGCTTCAATGCGTATGGAGCCATTGACATATTTTCCATACCGCCTGCTACTACGATATCCGCATCTCCTGATGCAACCATCTGTGCAGCCATATTTACACAGTTCAAACCGGAACCGCATACCACGTTAATGGTAACTGCCGGCACCTCAATAGGAAGACCTGCCTTAATACTGGACTGACGGGCTACGTTTTGTCCAAGTCCGGCCTGAATAACACATCCCATATACACCTGGTCTACTGCTTCCGGTGCAACTCCTGCCCTGTTCAAAGCTTCCTTAATAACAATTGCTCCAAGTTCTGCTGCCGGTGTGGTGCTCAGGCTTCCGCCCATAGTTCCGATAGCGGTACGGCATGCGCCTGCTAAAACTACTTTTCTTGCCATTTTTCTTTCCTCCATTTTTGTTTCGATCTGCAACGATTTCATTTACAAAAGCCCGTATTTTAGGGGCTCGCAATGATTGTTATTTTTTTATCATTGCCCACTGTTTTCATTTTAACATAGGGACATTCTTTTTGCAATGGGTGATGTGGGAAAAATTTACTTTTGGCATAGGGTGGCAGGGGTATGACGGGAGGACGTGGGAGGTGGCAGGGCATCAAGCAGTCTTCCGGGCACGCTCCCGCTCTGCAAAGACGCAGCGGTACTAATGCGCCAAAGAACGGCGCATAAGGACCGGCGACTTTGCCAAGGCCCTGAAGACTGCTTGATGCCCTGCCACCTCCCACTGTGTATCGGCAAGCCCCCGGTGCCGGTGGGGTTAAGTGAAGCGTAAATTTTTCTGCCTTGCGGGGGCTGATATTCCGTTTTTGGATTTTGGCCCTCAGATTTGGATTGTTGATTTTATTATTTTTTCGTTTTTATTGTTTTTAGGATTTTATCGCTTTTTATTATTAGAGTGTTCTTTCATTATCCTGCTTTTCCAGCAGCTTTTTTTAATAGCCTTTTTAATAGCTTTTCTTGTTAGCTTTTGTACCGGCTTATTCAAAGCATTATCTGCCACAGGCTATAACTTCAATACTCCAATAGCTAACTTTCAATGAACCACTGCCATCCACAGCCTATGCTAAACCGTGGTGGCAGCCGTAGACAGCGGCAGAGGGATGGGGTCTGGCTGGCGGCATTGTTTTTGGGGGCGCTTTTCCTTAACAGGCTGCCCACAGCCCAGGGAAAAATTGCCACGGATGGCAATTTTAGTCCTATTGCGCCACGGACGGCGCTATAGGACGCCCCGGACGGCAGCAACAACCTCCCCAGCCTGTTTAGGAAAATCGTCCCCAAAAACACAGCCACCAGCCAGACCCCATCCCTCTGCCGCGTCCTCCGCCGCGTCCTCTACTGCCCCATCACTCCCCCTTCATATAATCCTCCACAACCGGGTCCACCATCTCATTCACCCGATACCACTCCTTCGTCTCCAAATCCTTCACCACCTCCGACCTGTTCTGATAAAGAAATTTCGTCAACTCATAACAACTAATCCATATTTCATTATCGCCATCCTTCTGGGATTCATCAAAAATAATCTCCATGCCAAAATGCAAATGCACCGTTTCAATATTATTTACATTTTCCGTCTTACTATAACCCGTGTGTCCCATATAACCGATTACATCCCCCGCCGTTACAATACTTCCTTCCTTAAGACTTTTGCAATAAGGAAAGTTTTGTCTTAAATGTGCATAATAATAATAGCGTTTTTTATCAAAGCTTCTTATGCCGATACGCCATCCTCCGTACTGATTCCAGCCAAGAGCTTCCACATATCCGGATTCCACTGCAATAATCGGTGTTCCAATCTGTCCCATCATATCATGCCCCAAATGCGGCCTTTTATATCCATAACTTCTGGAAGAGCCGAAATCGTCGTAATCAGAATAGGGAAAATTCTTTGCTATGGGCAGAAATGCCTTTAATCCATACTTTTCCTCCCATTTCATTTTGGGCTTTTTTCCACTATTTCCCGAAGCTGTATCTTGTTCCTTTTCCGTCCTTTTCCTATCTGAAACTGCATTTTGTCCCTTTACATTTTCCGTCTCATTTGAAACTGCATTACGCTGCTGTTTATTTTCTGCCTCATCCAAAGCCGCATTCTGCTTCTGTTCAATTTTTTCTTCATCCGGAACCTGAACCTTATAGGTTCCTACCATTCCGCCAAGAACTGCCTCGTATACTTCTTTATAATAAGAAAAGTATTTCATGTCTTTTACAGCTTCTTTAAGTGTTATTTCTTTTTCCACCAGCTTTTTTGCAAACTGCTCCATCTCTTTTGTAGAGCCCTTTTTCCATTCACCGCCTGTTTTGGCTGCCGTATATGCCAGCAGGTCAATCCAGTTTATATGTACCTTTTCCCCATAAGTGGAAACGTCCCATTCGTATGCAACCCGCAATGCCTCATTGGTTACATTAAAATCCACCCATTTTACGAAATCCTTATCCTGCTTTTCTTCACTTGCCTCATTGCCGGTCCCGGAAACAGCCACAGCCCTGCTTTTTATCCCCTGGACTCCTTTTATGACCAGAATCGCCGTTAAAAAAAGTATGACTTCAATATAAATTCCTTTCTTCAGCTTTTTCATATATAGCAGACTACCTTACTTTTCCTCTCCTATATATATGAATCCAAACAGAAAAAAAAGACCTGGGAAGCATTTGCTTCCCAGGTCTTGTCCTGCATTTTCCTAAAATTCCGGTTCTATCAGACCGTAAGTATTTCCTTTTCTCTTGTATACCACATTCACCTGATCGGTCTCTGCATTATTGAACACGAAGAAATTGTGTCCTAACAATTCCATTTGAATGCAGGCGTCTTCCGGATACATGGGCTTAATATCAAACCGCTTTGTACGGATAATCTTAATCTCTTCATCATCCATATAATCCTTTTCAATAAAGTCCTGCTTAAAAAAGCTGCTGCTCTGCTTGTGGTCTACCAGCTTCTTTTTATATTTCTTAAGCTGTCTTTCGATAATCTCTTCTACTAAGTCAATGGATACATACATATCATTACTTACCTGCTCAGAGCGAATAATATTTCCTTTAACAGGTATGGTTACTTCAATTTTTTGTCTGTCCTTTTCCACACTTAGGGTTACATGTACTTCTGTCTCGGGAGTAAAATACTTTTCCAGTTTCCCAATCTTGTCCTCCACTGCACTTCTAAGTCCTTCGGTAACATCAATATTCTTACCTAAAATTATAAATTTCATGTTGCCCATCCCTTTCTGTTATAGAGTAGGTTTATTATAGCATAATATGGTAAGTTTTCCAATAATTTTATACAATTGTCAGTTATTTTTTCACATTAAAAAAGTCAATAGCATTTTCGACTTTTTTTCATAAAAAGTAAAATTTATAATTAGTATACAAAACATCCGTTCAAAAAGTTACCATAAAATCTACTTATTTTTACCCTATTTTTTTGTGGATAATGTGTATAACTTCGTGTATAAGTACGCAACCCCCGAAAAGTGGTGCTTTTAATTGTGGATAACTTTTCGACGTATCGACGGCTTTCTTCCTTCTTTTTCTTAACTTTTCGACATTTTTTGTGCATGTTGACGAAAAAGGGGTATTTTTGTCGGTATCTTTTTATTTTTCTTGTTGACAATTACTTATTTTGAAGGTTAGGGGGGGATGGATGCGGACGTGGGAGGGGGCAGGGCATCAAGTAGTCTTCCTGGCACGCTTTCGCTCTGCAAAGACGCAACGGTACTAATGCGCCAAAATACGGCGCATAAGGACCGGCGACTTTGCCAAGGCCCGGAAGACTACTTGATGCCCTGCCCCCTCCCACTGTGTATCGACAAGACCTTTACAGAGTTGTCCTTATAAAAGGCTGGATTTATTTTTATAACCTTCAGTTTTTATATCCTTTAGTTTTTGTATCTTTCAGCTTTTAATATATTATATTAAAAAGATTATATGCCTTATACAAAAATATATACTACAAAGGGGATTGTATATAAAATAAAACAAAGAATACCTCTCAAAAAAAGTCTGCTATAACAAAAACCAGCAAAAGAGGGATGAGAGCGGATTGACTGCATTGTTTTGGATGGCGATTTCCCTTAACAGCCTGCTCACCATCCCAGGGCAAAATTGCCACGGATGGCAATTTTAGTCATATCGCGCCATGGAGGGCGCTATATGACGACCCGAGCGGTTACCAACACCTAAACCCAGGCTGTTTAGGAAAATCGCCATCCAAAACACCGTAGTCAATCCGCTCTCATCCCTCTTTTGCGTCCTGTCAACCATAACCTTTCACACAAAAAACAATTCACCCCCAATCCCCCCATAACACATAAAAAGAACATCTCCCGCCAAACAGAAGATGTCCTTAACCACTCTTTCTTAAACTCTAACCTATTAACCTGCAATTAGAAAATACGTCTTACAGACAACACCTGCTTATAAGAAGCATTAGAAATCTTAATGCCTGTTGCAGCCGTGCTGGCATGTACAATATTTCCGCCGCCAATGTAAATACCCACATGTCCGGAATAGCATACGATATCTCCCGGCTGTGCATTGGCAAGACCGCCCACGTCTGCACCCACGCTTCTAAGCGCACCTGATGAATGTGGAAGTCCAACGCCAAAGTTTGCGTATACGCTCATTACAAATCCTGAGCAGTCAGCTCCGTTTGTTAAGCTTGTACCACCGTATACATATGGATTACCTACGAACTGACATGCAAAACTGGCTACTGAAGAACCTCTTCCGCTTCCGCCCACTGCTGCGCCGCCGCCGGAGCTCTTCTTGGATGACTTGGAAGAAGAACCTTCTTTTTTAGCTGCTGCTGCATTTGCTCTTTCTCTTGCTTCTGCTTCCTTTGCTAACCTTTCTTCTTCTTCTGCCTTTGACTCTGCTTTTACAAACTCAGTGGAAAGTGTTACAAATTCACTGGAAACATATCCGTCTCCTTCTTCCACGGATACTTTTACCCAATCATCAATTGCACCTTCCTCTGTTACAATCAGCTCATCTTCAATAGGAACCATTCCTATTACACCGGAATCGGTTGTTGCATCTTCTCTTACAAATAAAGTAGTAGTATTAACCGTAGCAATTCTCTTGCCTACTTTTCCGGCAAGCTCAACTGCCGCATCGCCGGTTACTACATATTCTGCCTTTACATATCCCTTTACATTGCCGGATTCAATTAAATACCAGCCGCCTTCTGCTTCGGAAACAAAGTTTCCTACAGATTCATTATAAAGCTTTCCTACTATTTCACTTTCTTCACTTGCATCACTTCTGACATTTACATAATCATTCACCTGAGCAATTACCAGATTGGAATAATCCTCTTCTGCCTGTGCCGCAACGATGGCGCCCACATCTCCAGCCACAACATCCTTGGCTCCGGCTGTTGCACCTACGGATAATTCTACAAGCTCTAACTCCTGCTCGTGTTCCGCTTCCTTTTCCGCTACTTCTTTTTCAACCTCTTCCACGGAACTGCCTTCATTTAAAACTACTGCCGCTCCTGCTGCCGGAAGCCCGGTTGCCTGTATGCTTAAAGTCGTATTTGAAATTGCTACCGTTGTCACTAACACACATGCTGCAATTTTTACACTTTTGTTTTTCATTTTTTCCTCCAATTTATTAAGCCGGGTTCACATTTGTTACAAAATTGTTACATCTGTAGACAAATATAACATTGTACGTAATATTTGTCAACCCGGTTGTAACAATAAATAGAAGAAAAAACTGGAAAAAAATCTGGAAAATTTATAATGTCATTAAATATTTTTCACTGCCTGCAATGGCACTTGCTCCATCCGCCACTGCCGTTACAATCTGGCGCAGCTCCTTGGTCCGCAAATCGCCTGCCGCAAATATGCCCGGATGGCTTGTAACACAGTTTTCCCCTGCTTTGATATACCCTTTTTCATCCATATCCACAAGCCCCTTAAACAACTCTGTATTAGGATTCATTCCTACTGCAATAAAAACTCCGGAAACCTTTAAGCAGGTTTTCTCCTTTGTTTCTTTATTAACCAGCTCCAGGGCTTCTACCATATCTTCACCCTGAATCTGTTCCACTGTTGTATTCCACAGGATTTCCACGTTTGGAAGCTTTAACAGGGTTTCCTGAAGTCTCTTAGCCGCCCTGAGCTTATCCCTTCTGTGAATTAAATATACTTTTTCACAACCTCTTGCCAGAAATATGGCATCCTCTACCGCCACATCTGAGCCGCCTACTACAGCCACGGTCCGGTTTCTGAAAAAAGCGCCGTCACAGGTGGCACAATAAGAAACTCCCATGCCGGAAAGCTCATCCTCTCCCTTTACCATAAGCTTTGCATGGGACGCTCCGGTTGCAAGGACAAGAGACTTTCCTATATAATTGCCCTCTTCTGTTTCAACCAGCTTAAATTTTCCCTGGTCTATAATCTTTTTTACTGTGCCGGACTTCACCTTAATCCCCAAATGCTCGCCATGCTCTTTAAACTTCATTCCAAGGTCAAAACCGCTGACAGAAGAAAATCCCAGATAATTTTCCACCTCATAGGTATTTAAGATCTGACCTCCTGCCATACCTGACTTTTCCAATACAAGTATGGAAAGCCCTGCCCGGACTCCGTATACGGCTGCCGACATTCCTGCCGGGCCTGCCCCTATTATAATTACGTCATATGCTTTATCCATCTTTCTGCCTCCAATGCTGACTGCCCTTTATTGCCTGACATCTTAATATAGCCATTATAATCATTTCGTATTTATTTTTCCATAGTTTTTATACTTTTTTCTGTCAGGCAGCATCAATTTGGCAACCGTTCAGACAGCAGTTTCCCCGTCCCGATTCCAATGGGGAAGCTGCTGTCTGAATTGTTACTCGATTTGCCTGTTCATCTGCTGCTAACCTTATCATTTAAACAACGAACTGACCTCCATCTTATCAATAATTCCCTGCGCGTCCACTCCGTCAAGATTTTGTTTCCTGTGCTTTTTATTGTGAACCATATAGATATTCATGCCAAACAGAGTGAGCTCCACCTCTATCGGCAGCTTCTCTGCCCACTCCTTATCATTATTTCCTCTCACAACATAAACCGGCGCAATTTCTTTCAATTCATCCAATATCTTCCGGCTGTTTATATCTCCACCATGTAAAATAACCTCGCAGCCTGTCAGGATTTCCTTCACTTCAGGACGAAGCAATCCATGTGTATCCGATAAAACTGCAACCTTATGGGTTCCCTTCTCAGACATCCTTCCATACACTCCTTCCTTTTTCCGATTCCTTCCCAAATACACCTGTTTTATTCCCGCAAGCAACGAGCCAAGTGATTGCGTACAAGCATTTGGCAACTGCCGCGAGGGTCAAATACCCCGCCCCTTGGGGCGTTTCAAGTTTGATGCCCTGCTGCTTGCGGCGGGGTCTTTGACTTTTAAGGCAATCCGGAATACACCTTCCATACATTCCGCCTCTGTTTCTATCCCAAGCCTCTTTGCCAGACGGTCCACCACATAAAGTCCAAGCCCACTGCCCTCATTGCTTCTGGCGCCGTCCCGGTAAAATGGTTCAAATATTCTGTCCGTATCCGGTACTTCCATCCCTTCCAAATCATTTTCCAAAAGGATTACAAGTACATCCCCCTCCACAAATGCCTTTACTCCCACATAGCTTTTTACATACTTCCGGACATTGGAAAACAGATTTTCCATTATCCGCATCAAATCATGTTCATTCGTTTCCAAAAACACATCCGACTCCGGCAATTGAAAATCTGTCCGTATTCCCCGTTCTTCTATCCATCCATGTTGCTGTAAGATACATTCTGACAAAAAATTCCCCGCATTCAACGTAGAAAGCTCTGACTTCTCCTCCCTTGCCTCCAAAGAGGAGATTTCAAAAAAATCATCCGATAAGCGCTTTAAATATGCCACCTTATCTATGGCAATATCCAGATATTCCTTTTCTTTTTCCGCCAGGCCTGCACTTTTTTCAAGCATCTGCAGATATCCCTTTGCAGCGGTAAGGGGCGTGCGGAAATCATGGGAAATACCGGCAATCACATTTTTTAACTGCCTTCTGTCCTTTTCATACTGTTTTTCCAGTTCCTTGTGCATATCCGTATATACATTCAAGGCATCTGCAAGCTCCAGAATATCTTTATCAAAACAGTCTACTGTCACTAACTGCTTCCAATCTGCACTTTTCCGTTTTGCTATTGCCCCTGCAAAGCTCTTAATCTGCCTCTTATATTGATGAATGCGAAATGCCAGCATGACAACTGCCAGCGCAAGCATTCCGGTAAATATATACATAACCATGTTTTTGCCTCATACTATTTACGATTATTTATAAAGCTGTTTTTTCATTCCTATATAGGAAACTCCGAACCAGACTGCACTTTCTATCAAAAATCCTGCAATCACGGTAAAAATTAAGTGATTAGTAATTTTATATTCAAATCTCAATATCTTAGTCAGCTTTACAAGTGTGAACCAGTCTGCAATCTTACTTGCCATTTGCTGCGGAATGCTCTCTTCAAATATCTGTACCAAAAACATAATCGCCATTTCCACCAGTGCAAACCGTAAATATACCAATATTGCCCCCATCATCTGCCTGATGCAGGTGATAATCAGAATTCCACTGGTACAAATATGAAAAAATACAATAAACAAAAGCCCAAAGCGAAGCGGAAGCTGTCCGATTTCCCCTATTCCGTTACATACCCCTATCGCACACCAGTATATTCCGAAACATACAAAAACTGACACACTTACTAATGTGGCATCCACAAGCACCTTGCTAAACACAATCTGATAAATTTTATTTCCCGCCATCACCTCGTAATAGGCGGTCTTGTTCATATAAGCGATTCCCACAATAACTGCTGAAAACACGGACAAAAAACCAGTCATGAAAATTGCCAGGGTTGACTGGGCTGCCATGAGACTTTCCGCCAAAGTTCCCCGGATAACTTCTATATTTGCCAGCAGCGGAAGCGCTACACAAAAAACGCATAATACAAGCAGCCATTTTATAAGCTTTGAGGAATGTGTTACCCTGTACCACTCTGCTTTCATCAATCGATTCATATATTTATTCTCCTCCCTCTATGATTCCTGTGATACCTTTGACAGATAATATTCTTCCAGGTTCTCACCCTCTGACACCAGTTTCGTCAGGACAAGCCCGCTGTCCGTAATGGTTTTTGACACCTTTTCCACTTCATCCAGATGGGTGAACAAGCGGATTTGCTCTTTTTCCACTACCTTGTATTCTGCCGCCTGAAGCTTTTGTTCCAACACCGCGGCAGTCTTGTCTATATCATTTGTTTTAATTGTCAGGAAGCTTCTGCATCTCTCTGCCAGTTCCTCATCGGAAAAGCACTCCACTAATTTCCCGTGATTTAAAATTACAAAATCCGTACACAGCTCTGACAATTCAGACAGCAGATGACTGGAAATCAAAATGGTAATCCCCTCCTCCAGACAGAGCTTCCTTAACATATTGCGGACATCTACAATTCCCTCCGGGTCAAGCCCGTTTACCGGTTCGTCCAAAATCATGATTTCCGGACTCGGAAGAAGCGCCATTCCGATTCCAAGCCGCTGCTTCATCCCCAGCGAAAACTGTCCCACCGGCTTTTTCCCCACATCAGCCAGACCGACAAATTCCAATACCTCTTTGATTCTCTCCTCTTTTGCCACACCCCGGACATAGCGGATATACTGCATATTTTCCAGCGCCGTCATACTGCCGTCTAAATACGGCGCTTCCAGCATAAAACTCATACGGCTTCTGCTTTCTTCCAGATTCCGGGCACTGCCAAAAATTTTGATGGCGCCGCCTGTAGGCGCCGTCAGCCCTGCTATCATTTTCATAATGGTAGTCTTTCCCGCACCATTGGGACCAATCAAACCGTAAATATGCCCCTTCTTTATGGTGAGGTGAAAATTGTCGATTGCGGCAGCCTTTCCTTTTCCATATACCTTCGTCAACCCTTCTAACTGCAAAATATTGCTCATAAGCTCTTCCTCCATAACCGTTCAGACCGCAGCTCCCGGCAGGAACCGGAACAGGGATTGGACAGAACATGATTTCTGAAGGAGTCCTTATAAAAACGCCAGTGCTTAGCGAGGTTCTTTCGAGCTTAGCACTGCTGCGT
>CAJUEX010000064.1 GCA_910585715.1 uncultured Lachnospiraceae bacterium | reverse complement strand
TACGTCCCCCTACAGCTTCGCCAGCCCGGAGCGGTAAGGAACATGGCGGGCAAATCACTACACTACCTCCATACTCTTAAAAAATCCTAGCCAAATCATTAAACAACACAAACACCATCAACACCATCAAAAGCACAAAACCCGCAAAATGAACAATCCCTTCCTTTTCCGGCGGAACCGGCTTTCTCCGTACCGCTTCTATCAAAAGGAACACAAGCCTTCCCCCGTCCAATGCCGGAAGCGGCAACAGATTCAGCACACCCAGATTAGCACTGAGCAATATGGCAAAGCTTAACATATTCAGAAAAATATAATATGCTCCGGAAGGCTTTGAGGCATTATAAATGGTATCCACCGCCTGGGCCATTCCCACCGGACCGGACACATCTTCCTTTTTCACCTTACCCTGAACAAGCATCTGAAGACTCTTAATCGTATTGTCAATCTGATATTTCACCTCATAAACACTATAGAGCAGGGTTCCTCCCAAATCCATCTTCGTGTATTCATAGCCCCCTAATATACCCATATAATACCTTCCTGCCTCCTTATCATAAAGAGGCTTAATGGTGGTGCTGTACTCTTTTCCATCCCTTTCATATACTACCTGAATATCTTCTCCCCCATTCAGCATGGAAAAAAAGCTGATTTCCCGATAGAGATGAATCTTTTTCCCGTTCAGGGAAACAATTTCGTCGCCTGTCAGCAGTCCGGCTGCCTCTGCCGCACCCCCTTCAGACAGTTGGGAAATAACAGGCAAATCGCATCCGATGCCGCCAACAATAATCAATGCCAGAAAAAAAGCCAGTATAAAATTGAAAACCGGTCCTGCCAGCACAGTGGCAATCCTTGCTCCTACCTTTGCCTCTAAAAAAGAACCGGAGTTTTTCTCCAAATCCGTATTGGCAACGAAATCTTTTTCTTCCGTCCCGGATTTTTCCACTGACTTCTCTGAATCCTTAGACAATACATCATTGCTGTAGCCCACTTCCCCTTCAAACATACAGGCTCCTCCGATGGGGAAAAGACGAAGGGTATATTTGGTTCCCCCTTTATGAAATTTGAACAATACAGGACCCATTCCCACGCTGAATTCCACTACCGTGATTCCGTTTAGCTTGGCAATCAGCATATGCCCGAATTCATGGGAAATAACTACCAGTCCAAAAATAAGAATAAACAGTATAATACTCATTTTACCACCTGCTCTCTATAAACTCATAACATTCTGTCTCTGTGGCTAATATTTCCTCCAGGGAAGGATTTTCTATTTTTTTATGCCTGCCCATAGCTTCCCCTATTATTTCAGAAATTTCCAGAAACTTTATCTTTCTGTTTAAAAACAAGCTCACTGCTTTTTCATTTGCCGCATTGTATACGGTAGGCATGCTTCCGCCCATGCGAAATGCTTCATAAGCCAGCTTCAGTCCCGTAAAGGTATCTAAATCCGGCTCTTCAAAAGTCAGCTCCTTCAGCTTGTAAAAATCAAGGGTTTCCTCTTTCCTAAAAAGCCTGTCAGGATAAAACAGGGCATACTGGATAGGAAGCTTCATATCCGGGATTCCAAGCTGCCCCATGACAGCGCCGTCCACATACTCTACCATAGAGTGTATGACGCTTTGGGGATGTACTACTACTTTTATTTGCTCCGCCGTCACTCCAAAAAGCCATCCGGCTTCCATAACCTCTAAGCCCTTATTGACCATTGTTGCCGAATCAATGGTAATCTTTTTTCCCATAGTCCAGTTTGGATGCTTCAGCGCATCCTCCACCTGAATATCCAAAAGCTCTTCCTTTTTCTTTCCCCGAAATGGTCCTCCGGAAGCGGTTAATAAAATATTTGCCACCTTCTCTCTAGGCTCTCCGTTTAAAGACTGGAAAATAGCGCTATGTTCGCTGTCTACAGGAAGAATGGGAACATGGAGCTTTTCAGACAATGGCATAATAAGATGCCCTGCCGTCACCAATGTTTCCTTATTGGCAAGGGCTATTGTCTTTCCTGCTTCCATGGCAGCTATCGTAGGCCTTATTCCAATCATTCCCACCATGGCTGTTACTACAGTATCCACTTCCGGCAGTGTTACGATTTTCAAAAGTCCTTCCATGCCGGTAAGAATCTTTACCGGCAAATCTTTTACCCTGACTGCCAAATCCTTTGCCGCTTCTTCTGTCCACATCACCGCATAGACTGGGGAAAACTCCCGTATCTGCCCTTCCATTTTCTCCACGTTTTTTCCTGCCGCCAGAGCAAATATCCGCAGCTTTTCTTTCTGTTCCCTTGCAATCTGCAAGGTCTGGGTTCCTATGGAGCCTGTGGAGCCAAGCACCGCTATCTTTTTCATTTCCATCTTACTTCCTTCTATACACATAAATTTACTTTATTCTTCCATGTTCTGTCGGCTTCTAATACAATGTCCTGTATCGCTGACATTCATGCCAATCTGCTTGTCTGCCGCATTGGATTTTCCAGTTGCAATACACTAATACAATGTCCTGTTCAATAAAAGCACCGCCAGATAATAAATCATCGGGGCCGTAAACATAACGCTGTCAAACCGGTCCATAATGCCTCCATGACCCGGAATCAGCTTTCCGTAGTCCTTTATGGAAAAATTCCGCTTTATTGCCGATGCTGCCAAATCCCCTATCTGGCTGATAATTCCGCCAATTCCCGCTATCACGCCAATCAGCCAGATATTTTCCTGTTCCAGAAATCCGAAATGCACCAGTATATAGCCGTACAGCACGCCTACGAAAAAGGCTCCCAAAACGCCTCCTACCGCACCCTCAATGGACTTTTTCGGACTAAGCTTAGGCGCCATTTTATGCTTTCCGATAAGCATACCCACCAGATATGCACAGGTATCACAAATCCATGAACTGATAAAAATCAGCCACACCAGATAAAAACCGTCCTCCAGATTTCTCGTCAGATAAATATAGGACAGCATAATGGGCGCATAAATAAAGGCAAACACCACTGCCATCACCTGATTGGCATGATATTTGGGAAAAGAAAGCACATAAAGAAACATAATGCCGATTAAAGTCAGCGTAATGGTAAGCATAACATATGTTTCTGTATCTGCAAAAAAACGAACCCCATAATATCCTGCCACTCCCAGCACACCTATTATTTCGATGCCGTTCATTTTTTTATCCTTTTCCGTCACCCTGGTTGCCCGGATGATTTCCCAATAGGCCGCTACTGCAAGGAAAAGGCATAGCAAAAATAAAACGCCTTCCCCCAAAAACAGAGCCGCTGCCAGAACCACCACTAATACAATGCTGCTTAAAAGTCTTTCCAGAAACATATCAGCCCTCCTTTACAAGACCATAGCGGCGTTCTCTGTTCCCATATGCTTCCACTGCCTTTAACAGCTCATCTTTTGTAAAATCAGGCCAAAGCACATCCGTAAAATAAAATTCCGTATAAGCCATCTGCCAGAGCAGGAAATTGGAGACCCTCTGCTCACCGCTTGTACGAATCAATAAATCCGGGTCCGGCAGTCCCCTGGTATCCAGATAGTTTTCAAACAGCTCCTCGGAAACTGCAGAGGGCACTGCCTTTCCTTCTGCCACATCCTCCGCCATCCGCTTCATTGCCCTTATCATTTCATCCCGACTGCCATAGTTTAACGCAATCTGAAAATGAAGCCCGTCATTATTCTTTGTGGCCTCTTCCAGTTCGCCTATCCGTTTTCTTATATCGTCATCCAGTCCCGTCTTATCCCCTATGACCCTCACGCACATCCGGTTTTTCTTTGCAGTCTTTAAACATGTCTTCATATAATCCCGCAAAAGCCTCATCAGGGCATCCACTTCATCCTTTGGGCGGCTCCAGTTTTCTGTGGAAAATGCATAAACTGTCAAATATTCGATTCCCATTTTGTAAGCTTCCTCACAAATAGTCTCCACAGTTTTGCTGCCCTGCATATGTCCATAATTCCTGGGCATCCCTTTGCTTTTCGCCCATCTTCCGTTGCCATCCAGTATAATAGCTACATGCTTTGGCATATTCATACGGTTTTCCTCACTTTCCTACCTTAGAACATAGAAAGTGGGAACAGAGGCAAATTCCTTCTGTTCCCCTTTATTATCTTAAAATCTATACGGTCATGATTTCTTTAGACTTTTCTTCTACTAAAGCCTCTACCTCTTTCACGAATTTATCCGTAAGCTTCTGCAGTTTTTCTTCTAACTGCTTGATTTCATCCTCGGAAACCTCCGTTTTTGCCAGCTTTTTAAAGGCATCATTTCCATCCCTTCTAATATTACGGATGGCCACTTTGCTGTCCTCGCCTTTTTTCTTCACTTCTTTTACCAGTTCTTTTCTTCTTTCTTCCGTCAGTTCCGGAAAAACAAGGCGGATGACCGCACCGTCATTAGAGGGGGTAATCCCCACATCCGAGCTCATAATTGCCTTTTCAATTTCTTTAATCAGGTTTTTTTCCCATGGCGCAATCTGAATCATTCTTGCTTCCGGCACGCTGATATTACCCACCTGCTGAATCGGCGTGGGAGTTCCGTAATAATCTACTTTAATTTTGTCAAGCACATGCGGATTGGCACGTCCTGCCCGGATTGTTACAAAGTCCGACTCCAGAAAATCATATGCCTTTTTCATTTTCTCTTCATAAGGTACCAGTCTTTCATCCATTTGTCTTTTCCTCCCTAAACAATTACCTTCGTACCGGTAAAATTTCCCTTTACTGTATTGACAATACTGTTTTCTTCACCCAGCCCAAATACCCACATAGGCATTTTATTATCTCTTGCCAGAATCGATGCGGTCATGTCCACTACCTGAAGATTCTTTGCAATGACTTCCTCAATGGTAACCGTTTCATATTTTTTTGCATCGGGATTTTTCCCGGGATCATCATCATAGACTCCGTCTATGGCCTTTGCCAGAAGCACCACTTCTGCTTCCACCTCAACAGCCCTTAATAATACGCCTGTATCCGTTGAAAAATACGGATGTCCCGTGCCTCCTGCAAAAAAGACAACCATGCCCTTTTCAAAATATTTATTGGCTCTGTCCTTGGAAAACAATTTGGTAAAGGAGCCGCATTCAAAAGGCGTTAAAATACTGGTACGCATTCCCACGGAGCGGAATATTTCCGATACATAAATACAGTTCATAATGGTGGCCAGCATCCCAATCTGGTCCGCTTTCGTCCGGTCAATGTTCTCGCTGGAACGCCCTCTCCAGAAATTTCCGCCGCCAATGACGATTCCTACCTGAATTCCATCCTCTGCCAGTTCTTTCACCTGAAGAGCCACACCTCTTACAGTATCTTCGTCAAATCCGGTTTTCTTTGGACCTGCCAAAGCTTCCCCACTGAGCTTTAACATGATTCGCTTCATAGTGCACCTCTCTTATTTCTTCTTCTTTAAGTCCTCAAAAAATGCGGTAGGATTCACATCTGCATAGCATTGTGAGCATAAGCCTTCAATTACCGCACCATTATTAATCTGGACGGATTTGGATTTGATATTTCCCATTACAATTGCGGTAGTATCCAGAATAACCGGTCCTTTTACGTCGATATCACCTTTTACTGCTCCTGCAATTGCTGCGCTCGTAGCAAAGATGTTGCCGATGATAACAGAACTCTGCCCGATTTTAATAACGCCCTCTGAATGAATCTGGCCATTGATATTAGCTGAATCCGCATAAATCTCTGCTGCCTTGGAATCTCCGTTGATGCTTCCTGCCACGTCCAGCTTTCCTAATGTTTCCACATTGCCGTTAATGGTTCCAAGCACCTCTAAAGAACCTTTCGAACTAATATCACCGTTTACTGTCATCCCTTCCGTAATGATTGATGTTTCATCGCTTGCCACGCCTGTAAGTTTTGTTGTTTCTGCCATTTTTCTATCCCCTTTGCTTTCTTGTTCCTCTATATTTTTTTCTGACTGCACTTCTTCCTGTATTGGCTGCATAAGTATCTGCTCCTCCTTTTCTTCTACAATACTATTCTCTTCTATTTCTTCTATTTCTTCAAAATCATCCTCCAAATTGCCGCTTTCTTCCATGAACTCCTCTTCAAACTCCTCTTCCAGGTCATGGTTCTTTTCTTCTAAACGTTCTTCAAAGGTATCCTCCGGATTGTTCTCTTCTTCAAAATCATCTTCCAGACTGCCTTCTTCCTCAAAGTCATCCTCCAGATTGCCGCTTTCTTCCTGAAAATCTTTCTGGAAATCAACATCGAATTCTTCAACTTCTTTCAAGGCAGCCTCTACATCTGCTACCATATCCGGAGAATACTCCTCTTTGTTTCCTTCTCCCTCATCATCCTTTAGCAGGGCATCCAATTCAGCCGGATCAATTACTATTTCCGATGCCTCCTCTTTTTGGGCCTCTTTTTTCCCGGAAACCTCTTTCTTCACTTCCTCTCTTTCCTGACTTTGAATTTCTTCCGCTTCCTGCAAGGCCTCGTCCGGCATCAGTTCATTAACCGCCTGTGACAGGTCTTCTTTTAAATCTTGAAAAAATCCCATTTTATTATCCTCCGTCTGTTAATATTCTATCTTACTTTTTTTTATTTAAAACATGCTGTACTCTTACTGTATCATCCGTTATGGGCAGGATTTCCACGTTCTCCATAGACTGTAGCGTTTCTATGATAACGGGAAGCGCCTCCACAGTTGTCGTCTTGTCATCTGCATCGTGCATCAATACTACTGCCGTAGAATATTCTTCTATATTGTTCAATACATTTCCCACGATTTCTTCTGCTGATAGCTTGCGGCCCGTTGCATCCAGACTGGAAACATTCCAGTCAAAATAGTCAATATCCTGTTCCTCCAGATAGGCAATCAGGTCTTCCATATCCACCTGACTTACGGTATTGCTGCTCCCTCCTGGAAATCTGCAGATTCTGGACCAGGTTCCGGTCACTTCATAAATATATTCCTGAAGTTTAGTAAGGTCCCGGGCATAAGCATCCACACTGGCATAGATTTCATTGTATCTGTGGCTGTATGAGTGCATTCCAATCGTATGCCCTTCCTCCACGATTCTCCGGTAAAGAGGTTTGTATGCTTCTCCTTCTTTTCCCACCACAAAAAAGGTCCCATGTACCTGATATCTGGCAAGAATGTCCAAAATCGCTTCCGTATTGCCGCTTGGCCCGTCATCAAAGGTCAGATACACCTTTTTTGTCTCAGCCTCCGGAAAAACTTCCGCTTCCTCCTGGGCAAATACCTTGATACTCTCTTCCGGCTCCTGTCCGGTATCCTGACTCTGGCTGGACAGGGCAGCTTCCACCTGTTCATCGGCTTCCTTCACTTTCTGCAATTCTCTTTCTGCCTTTAATTCTTCTAACTCCTTTTCCAAATGTCCCACCCTTGCAAACAGAATGATACAAAGAAGTATCGGCAGCAGGATTGCCAGAAACAGGCTGATGATAATAGCCTTTTTTAAATTCTGCACCCGTCTTGCTCTTTTTTCCCTGACCGCTAAAGCTATGTCTTTTGGCTCCGACATGACTATTAGCTCCTTATTTAGATTTTTACATATCTTTTGCTATTGTATCATATTTCCTTGTAGAAAAAAAGAAAAAAGAATGAAATCATCCTTTTTCTTTTTTCTTTTCTTTTTTTAACGGTTAAATTTTTCAAACATTTTTGACATTTCCGTGTATTGCTCTTTAATTTTCAGATATAATCCCACAGTTGCTTCTTTTTTTGCTTCATAATTGGCAATAACGCTGTCATAATTCATCATCAGGCAATCCACCACTTTTTGACTTATCTTATGGTTGCTTGCATCGGAATTAAGAATCGCCTTTATTTTTTCACTGTCAAAAGCTTCTTTATAGCTTCGTTTTCCGTAAAGGGCGCTTAAAATATCCGCTACTGCCACAATCTGCTGGGGAAGGGTCAGCTCCGCTTCCGTAAGCCCCTTGTGATATCCGCTTCCGTCTAACTTCTCGTGATGCCTTACTGCAATCTGCAGCACATCATCATCCACGATTCCCTCTAAAATCATTTCCGTAATCCGCACATGGGCTTTCATGACCTTCATCTCTTCTTCGGAAAGCCTTCCGGAAGACTCTAAAATATTCAGGGGAATACAAAGTTTTCCAATGTCATGAAGCAGTGCGCCATAATAAAGGTTCCTTAACTCCACACCGCTTATACGCATGAGCCTGCCCAGCTGTTCCGCAAAATTCACCGTTGACATGGTATGCACCACGGTATGTTCGCTTCTGAAATCAATGGTATAGACAAGCATTTCCAAAAAACCTTTTTTGTACTTTTCACTGAATACCTGCTTGCTTAAAAGCCGGTTCAATTCCTCCTGATAGGCATCGCCTGCCAGCTTTTCCGTAATATGAAAAACCCTTTCCGCCCTGAAAAATAAATCCAGCGCCCTGCCTGAAAAAGCAATATCCCTGTATCTGCTAAAATAATCCGGCGGCATTTCAGCATTTTTCATATGCATGAACGTATCCATTTTATCCGCCAGATTCAGACACTCGATAATATGCATATACTTGCTGTTAATCAGGGGATAACGATTAAAATCCAAATGGTGGTACAAAACAATTTCCGCTTTTTCCCCCATGGGCGATAAATATTTCAGAAATAAAAAACCATAAATGGAATGGGTCCATAGATTTTTTGTTTCAAAATCCACAACGTCTTTTACATTTTCTTCCTTGTAGATGCCGATATCATGCAAAATCCCCAGCATAGTATAATCCACCAGTTCCTGTTCGGAATAAAGGTTTTCATATTCCAGCATCTTATAAAGAATATATCCGGTTATCTCACCATGAGCTATAATCTTCGGGTTCACAAGGCTTAAGGTTTTCCGGATAATGGCATTTACATTTTCGCTGCTGATCACACTCATTACACACTCTCCATTTTTACCGGCACAATTCCCCTACCACCTGATTGATAACCTTTCCATCCGCCTTTCCTTTCAGCTCAGCCATAACCGCCTTCATAATCTGTCCTTTATTTTTAGTGGCAATTACATCAGAAAATTTCTCTGTGAGAATTGCTTTTACTTCCTCCGCAGACAGCAGGGCCGGCGCATATTCATTGATGATATCAAATCTTGCCCTATATTCCTCCAAAAGCTCTGTTCTGTCAACCGGACAGCTGTCAAGCTGTTCTTTTGCAGTTTTTAACTCTTTAAGGATGACCCTGTCTATAAGCTCAGGCTTAATATCTTCTCTGCAGCCTTCATCAATGGCCACCTTCTTTACTGCTGAAATCAGTGCGGAAATGCCATCCTTTCTTGTCTTATCCTTTGCCTTCATGGCTGCAATCATGTCCTTTTGCAATTGTTCCATTTCCATAACAATTCCTCCTGCTTATCCTGTTTTCTTATTATTTCATTATAATCCTTTTTTTCGGGAAAGCAAGAAGGTTTCCATCTGAATCACGGAAATCAATTTTAAGACGGCAGCTTTCATAGCAGGCTCCGTGACGGGCTCCCCGCAAAGAATGATTTCTGAAGGAGCCCTTATAAAATCGCCAGTTCTTAGCGAGGTATTTTCGAGCTTAGAACTGTTGCGTTTTTATCAGAGCGGGAGCGTGGCGATGCAGAAACATTCTTTGCGGGGAGCCCGTACAGGAGCCTGCTTTGAAAGCTGCCGTCTTAAAATTGATTTCCGTGCATCTGAATTATTATCTGAAATGATTACCGGAAATCAGGCATACTGCTTTTCTATTTTATCTGTAATATACTTTTCCATCTGTTCCTTTGGAATATTTAAGGAAACAGACAATTCCGAATAAAGATTTTCTTCCGCCTGTTTAAAATATCTGTCGTCTATAGCCGTAATCTTTTTTCCATTTGCCAAACGCTCCTGCTTTCGCAGATATAAGGTTTTAATAATCCGAATCCATTCCCTGCATTGACAGCTTCTGATACATTCCTTGTATTTTGCTTCCCGCAGTTTGTCATTGCTAATCCAGAATTCATGAATATTGGGAATATCGTCAATCAGAACATCTGCTTCTTTTTTTGACAAAATTCTCCTAATCACGGTCTTTTGGCCATCCACCGGAGTAAAAATTTTTCCTTCCTTCTGATAATATGGATGCAATACATAATAGAGCCGGTCTTTTGGCATCCCGTCCAAATCCATAGTTGTAACATCCATTATTTCACAGACTCCCATGCTTCCATAAACCACATACTCTCCCTTTTCAAACATTTCATTCACTCCTTTTCTTCCATGAAATCTTCTTGTCGATTACAAATTTCCCGCAAATATCGATGAATCTGCAAATATATTTTATCAAATCAAAGTTGGCTTTTCTAATGGTTTTTTATTCTCTTTTATTTTTTTGTCTATTTTTCCTTATATTTCTCTGTAAATTTTTGTGCAGTTTTTTCCATACACCAAAAAAGTCCGATGTTTTCATAAATCCTGTTTTATTTGTCTTTTAAATATGTTCATTTTAGGAAAGTTTAATCATGTTTCAGTTTTTCTAAAAATTTATCCATTATCATTACAAAAATATGGTTTTCGTTGCATTTTATAAACCTGTCTTAAAAATACTATAAAATATAGACATCGGTTATGCAAAGGAGATTTTTTTATGAAGATGGGTGAAGTACTTGCTGAACTTCGTAAGGATAAAAATTTAAAACAAAAAGATCTGGCTGATCTTTTAAATCTTTCCATAGGCACTATATCAAATTATGAAACCGGTTCCCATGAGCCTGATTTCACCACCCTTAACAAGCTGGCTGACTTTTTCCAGGTTTCCACTGATTATATGTTGGGCCGTACTACTCTGCCCTATGATATTAGCAAACTGAACGAGCCCTTGATGGGTGACGTTACCATCAGCAGTCTTGCCAATACGCTTTTAAATATGTCGCCTGAAGATTTAGCTTCTGCAATCGAATATATTAATCTGCTCAGATATCGAACCAGAATGATTGCCGAAGAGAATAATTATAACAAATCACCAGACAACTGATTGTATACAGATTCTACCCCTAAAGAAAGCTGCCGGAAGATATTGAAATCTTCCGGCAGCTTTCTTTTGGCGTTATCGGATAAAATTCGTCCGCAGCGGCTCTTCTTTTTCCGGCAGTCCATACTGTTCTTTTCCAAGTGCTATGCTCTTCATAAGAAACGTCATGTTCCCTGCCAGAGTCCGCATGGTCTGAAGGCCTTCTTCATCCCCTGCCGCTTCACCGACGGTTCTTCCGTGAATGCTGTTCCAATACTGGCTGGAGGCAACCGGCATCCCCGTAATAGTAAAATATTTATTCAGCTCATCAAAGGTTGCCGACAGACCTCCCCGTCTGGCCGCAACCACGCTTGCGCCCACTTTCATTCTCTTATCAAAATGCGTGCTGTAAAACAATCTGTCTAAAAATGCAATCAATGTGGCATTTGCAGAGGCATAATATACCGGGCTGGCAACCACAAGCCCATCACAGGCTTCGAACTTAGGCGCCGCCTCATTTACAATATCCTCAAAGACGCATTTTCCCTTTTCCATACAGGAGCCGCAGGCAATACAGCCCCTGACAGCTTTGTTTCCAACCTGCAGGATTTCCGTTTCCACGCCTTCCGCTTCAAATACCTTCTCCATTTCATGAAGTGCTATGTAGGTATTTCCTTTTTCATGGGGGCTTCCGTTAATCATCAATACTTTCATGTTCCACTCTCCTTGTTCAGTTTTTTTGTTCTTTTCAATTTATGCATGCCCTGCTATGCAGTTGCCTTTCTTATTACAGTGATTTTTCACTTTTCAGGCTACCGGCAGATAACAAGCTCACTCTTTATGCCGTTTAACTCAATCACATTTTCAGCCCCGTCTGTACAAAAGCTTTCCGTCCGCTTTCCATCCTGTTCATAGGATATACTTGTCTTTATGCCTTTTGCAACAGCGGTAAAAGGGATTTCCCGGGGCACACGGATTTTGGAGGTTGCAGACACCTGATTGAGTTCCACTGCACCATTTAAAGTGTTTAGCAGGATATTCATATCCAGATTACAATTGATTTCCACGATACCCGTTACATCCTCCAATGTCATATTTTTTGTTTTCGTATCCAGTTCGATACTGTCACATTCCAAAGACTCTATCCGTATGCTTTCCGCATTGACCGCCAGCTCAATTTTTCCCGCATATTGATTGGGAAGCTGTACGAATATGACCACCGCTTCCTTGGCTGTTGCTTCCGTCATTTCATTCCTGCGGCTTACGTCCACATCAATGCGTTTCCTGATATCGTCTATTTTTACCTTAAAATCACTTTGCAGGGTGGAAACCGTATTGGATGCAAGCCTTACCCGTATTTTTTCTCCCCGGTAACCCGACAGCACAAGCATGTTCGCACCGCCTAATTTCATATCAAAACGTTTTATTTCGTCTATATCATATTCGGTTATGCTTTCATATAAATAATCTGTCTGGTTTTTCATCCCCTTTTCATTGGAAAAAAGCTCGTCAATGGAAATATGGAACAGGGAGGAAATTGCCATAATGTTTTCCATATCCGGAATGCCCGTGTCCGTTTCCCATTTGGTTACCGCCTGTCTGGAAACACCGATTTTTTCTGCAAGCTTCTCCTGAGACATGCCCGCCTGCTTGCGAATGAATTTTAATTTTTCTGCAAATGTCATCTTATGACCTCCTGTTCTACTCTTTTATCAGGGAATATGCGGTTATTTTTTTGATGGGAAGTGACAGGCAGATGCTGATGATAAAATTAATCAGTATCTGCAAGGCTGCAAACAGCAGTAAAAACCACAGGGATACATGGAAATTGTTCTTCATGGCCCCTATCATCCCAAAAATCTCCCGATTCAGCAAAGGCACATACCATAGCCCTGCTGCCGCTGAGGAACATGCCGCCAGAACGAACACCGGAAGAAAGCTTCCTGCAATCTGGAGCATCAGCTGGATGTTGGAATATCCCATTGCCTTATAAATGCCAAGTTCCTGTTTTCTTTTCACAATCAACGATTTTATTATCATATATAGAATCAGAAGCACTAAAAGCACCGTCACAATAAAAATCGCTGCAATAATCCCTTCTATCATTCCCTGATACATATCCTGGGAAACCTTGTTCATTTTCCGGTAATTCACAGTATTTATAATATCTTCGCCATACTCCTTTTCAAGCTCCGGGAGAAACTGCTCCACATCCACGGCTTCTTCTGCATACACATACAAGGACTGACTTTTATAGCTGTCATTTAACTTTAAATACCCTTCTCTTGTAAGCTCTGCAACTTCTCCCTGATAATTTACGCTCTGAATAAAGCCTGTAATCTCATAGACATAAGTATTGTCACCATCCGAAAGGCTGATTTCATCCCCGATGGCATATCCCTCCGCCAATGCGCTTCCAATGGCAATTTCATTTTCCCTCTCCGGATTTCTGCCCTGATAGCATAAATCATTGGTGACCAGTGAAAAATCCTCACATATAAATGCAGTTATGGTGCTTTTCTCTGCTTTTACCGTCTTGGAATCATATTCTAACAGCTTTTCTATCCGCGGCTCATCCATCAGGCTGCTTTTCATTTGTTCCATGCGGTCTGCTTTTACTGAAAGGATAATATCCGGCGTCTCTTCCGCCAGAGTGCTTGAAAAATTATCCGGCTCTATTGTCACATTATAAAAAAGTGTTCCTGCAAAAGCCAGTAAAACCATTATAAGAAAGGATACAAAGAAAAGCAACACATTCTGCCTTACAGAAGCCGCAATCTGTTTGAATATCAGATTCATCTGCAGGCTTCCTGCCGTTTTGTCCAGAGGAAAATAATTTCTTTTTCCATGAGGACTTTCGCTGTTTCCGCGAATTGCGTTGATAGGCTGAAGCTTTTTTATACACCTTGCGGAAAAATAAGTAAACAGCAATGTAATTAGAGCCGGCACAAATACAGTGAAACAGAGCGCCCCAAAGTCAAAATGCACGGAAAAGGAAAAGCCGGACTGCAATGCAAGCCCCTCTGCCAACGCAGGCAGTACGCCATAGGAAAGCACGGCTCCTGCCAATGCCCCTGTAATTCCCACCAGCATATAGGGAATGACTGCCGCCCACAAAATCATGTTTCCGGTATATCCCATGGCCTTTAACACGCCCATATCAGCCAGGTCCTGCTCCACCGTGTTCTGAATCCGGAATTTGCTCAAAAACATGCTCACCAGCAGCACTACGAAAGCAAAAGCAATGAAAACCGAAATGGTCAGGTTGCATACCATGGTCCTTGCCTGTTTGCAGGAATCGCTGTTTAATATCCACACCTGATTTATACCTTTATCAGATAACATAGTGCTGATTTCATCGGAAACCTTCTCAAGTGAAACGTCTTCCTTCGTTACAAGAGAATATTCCAAAACCTTGTTTTCCTTATTTTCCCCTGCAAACCACTGATATGTTTTTTCCGGCAGATAAATGCCAATCACTCCGCTTCCGGCGTTTCCATACTGCATTTCCTCCAGGATTCCCGCTATCTGAAAAGTATAGTCTCTGCCTCCTGTCTGAAAGGTAATGGAATCTCCCAGCTGAAATTGTCCAAACTGTGCCACAAACAGGGACACATAAACAGGAGCCTCGTAATGCCTGTCGCTTTCTTCCAGAATTTCAAACCTGTTCAGCTTCCGGGAAGCATCCAGCTGATAAAACATGGTGTTCATGGAAAAATCCGTTCCCCGAAATTCCTTAATGACAGCGCCGACAAAAATTCCTTCTTCCCTTTCCAGGCTGTTTATTTCAGAAAGATTTAAAAGTTCATCCTTTAAGGAATCATTATCCTGCAATGCCGGTATGGAAAAATTGATATTTGCCGCATTTAAATCCTGAAACTTCCGGTCATATGCCTTATCTACCTGAAAAAACAGCACGAAAGCCAGATTCAATATAAAGGCAGTAATAAGAATAATGATTCCAAAGGAAATATACTGCCCTTTTTCTTTTTTTATGTTATGCCATATAAGACCGCTTATTTTCCTCATCCTACCACCCCATTTCCATTAAGAAATCGTTTAGCCGCTTTGTCCTTGTTTCATCCTCCGGCTTATAATCACCCAAATCACACTGCCCGAAAATCTGCCCGTCCTTTAAATAAATAAGGCGGTTTCCCCGCAATGCGGATTTTTTGTCATGAGTTACCATAATGATACTCTGTCCTCCCCGGTGCAGCTTTGTAAAAACATCCAGCACTGCATCGGAATTATTGGAATTCAGCGCCCCGGTAGGCTCATCGGCAAATACTACTTCCGGCTTGTTGATAACAGCCCTTACGATTCCCGCCCTTTGTGCTTCCCCTCCTGAAATCTGGGTGGAAAACTTTTTCTGGGTATTTGGCGGGATATTTACCATTTCAAACAGTTTTAAAGCCCGCTTTACGATTTCCTTCCTGTTATTGCTCACCAACGCCCCTGCCGTAATCACATTGTCCATCAGGCTCATTTTTTCCAGAAGATAGATTTGCTGGAATACAAAGCCGCAGTTTTTCCTTCTGAATACGGCAAGCTGGTCGTCATTTAATTCCGTCAGGCTTTTCCCGCAAAATATAATATTGCCTGCCACCGGTCTGTCCATGCCGGACAGGGAATACAACAGTGTGGATTTCCCTGCTCCGGAAGAACCCATAATTACGGTAAAATCTCCCTTATAAATGTCCAGGTCCAGATTGTCAAAAATAACCTGCTCCGTGTCCTGATTGGAAAAGCTCTTTTTTAGTTTTCTTGCGGATATGACCGCTTTTTTTTTGCTTTCATTTGTATTACTTTTACTTTCATTGTTTTGCATTTTTGCCTCCATCTTTCTACTCCTTTTTTTATTTATTTTTTTGTATAGGGGCATTATAGGAAGGTTGGATTTGCAAAACAAGAAAGTATGGATAGCATTGGAATTTTTTCTGCTACTCTTGGTAGCATTCCGGTTTTTTCAAGGATTTTGGGGCTGGTACACTGATAATTGACAACAGTTCAGCCCGTAGCTTTTCCTCATAAGAATTGGAAGCGGCATAGTGTCTTGTAATTATTTGACTTAATTATTTAACATAGCCAAATGTAAAAAAGAGAGCCTTCCTTTTATGGAAACAGCTCTCTTTTTATAATTTTTTTCAGATGTGACAATTATTTTATTTCCTGCAAATAAAAATCATCCATACAGCATCTTCCGCTTGTATATTCCAAAATGGGAAACTCGCTGTATTTTTTCATATGAAGCTTGCGCATAATCATTCCTATATTCTGACGGTCCCTGTTGCAGATTAAATAATCCAAAAGAAACATATTGTAAAAATATTCTTCCAATCCCAATCTTTTTATAAATTTAAATTGTTAATCCTTTCATTTGAGGATATTTAATAATTGTTATAAACTATCATAAAAAATGCC
>CAJUEX010000063.1 GCA_910585715.1 uncultured Lachnospiraceae bacterium | reverse complement strand
ATTGCCAAAAGTGAAAAAATCAAAAAAACTTTCGCATTTAATGTTGACATTTTCACGGTATGGGGCAAGCTAAAAAGTAAATTGTCTTTTATATGAAAAGCTGTTATAATCTTAATAATATGGAATCATACAGATACTATTTTTCTTAAACTGTTGAACAGGAATTTGAGGAGGAAGGATACTTATGGATATCCCCAAAAAGAAAGGAAGCCGTACCACCGGTTTTCTGATTGGAAGTTTTATTTTGCTTATACTGATTAGTGTGAGTGCGTTTGTATGTTTAGGAAGCTATATGAGCACAGTGAGCAAGGAGGCCATTGATAAAGTAGGCGACTTGTACATGTTGGGCATAAAAGAGCATGTTTCATCTCATTTTCAGACACTTATGGAATTGAAACTGGAACAGGCGGAAACAGTGGTGAAGGTGGTTCCGGCGGATATGGAAAGCATAGACGAACTATATGAAGAGTTAGTCTACAGAGTCAGTGTCAGGAATTTTGATTATCTGGCGCTTTGCTCTGAAGACGGGGATATGCAGATGCTTAACGGGGAACAGCTTCAGCCGGATGATCCGGAACCTTTTTTTCAATCACTAAAGCGCAGGGAAAAGAAGGTTGCAGTGGGCAGAGATTTGTCGGACAATGAAGTGGTAATGTTTGGTGTTAATGCAGAGTATCCAATGAAAAACGGCGGAAAATCCATGGCCATTGTGGTGGCTATCCCTATAGATTATATCAGCACCATGCTTGGCACAGAGGAAAAAGATGCAGTGATATATTCTTATATTATCCGAAAGGACGGCAGCTTTATTGTAAGTAATATGGAGGGAGAATATTCCGACTATTTCAGCAGCCTGTATGAGCGTTACAGTCATGAGGATAAAGAAAAAATAGAAACCTATATTCAGGAGCTTTCTGAAGCCATGAACAAAAAGGAAGATTATTCAGCCATTTTGGACTTTGAAGGCAGCAGGCAGCAGGTATACTGTGCGTCTCTCCCCTATTCGGAATGGAATCTGGTTACCATAATGCCTTTTGGTATACTGAATGAAACTCTGGATACTTTAAACGGCAACAGAACCATTGCTACAATGCTTGTATGCGCTATTATATTTGTTGTGCTATTGATTATTTTCTATGTTTACTTTAAAATGACCTGTCAGCAGCTTAAAGATTTGGAGGCAGCACGTCAGGAGGCTTTGCAGGCCACTAAGGCAAAGTCCGTATTTCTTTCTAATATGAGCCACGATATTCGTACCCCCATGAATGCAATTGTAGGGATGACGGCTATTGCAACAGCTCACATTGATGATAAAGAGCAGGTAAAGAACTGCCTGAAAAAGATTGCTCTGTCTGGCAAACATCTGCTTGGACTGATAAATGATGTGCTGGATATGTCTAAGATTGAAAGCGGTAAAATGACATTGACGGCAGAGCGGATTTCCCTGAGAGAAGTGATAGAAGGAATCGTCAGCATCGTGCAGACACAGATAGAGGGAAAAGGGCAGAGTTTTCATGTACATATCGACAATATTACAATTGAGGATGTGTATTGTGACAGCGTGCGCCTGAATCAGGTGTTATTAAATCTGTTGTCTAATGCCATTAAATATACACAGGAAGGCGGAACAATACAATTATCCCTATTTCAGGAGAATGCTCCTGATGAAAAAGGCAGTGAATATATCAGGACACATATTATAGTTAAGGATAACGGCATCGGCATGACTCCGGAATTTTTAGAGCATATATTTGATTCCTATTCCAGAGCCGACAGTAAGCGCATACGGAAAACGGAAGGCGCCGGGCTTGGAATGGCAATTACCAAATACATCGTTACTGCCATGAATGGAACCATTCATGTGGAAAGCGAACCCGATAAGGGAACAGAATTCCACGTAATTCTGGATTTGGAAAAAGCAGAGACCCAGGAATTGGATATGGTCCTTCCGCCATGGAAGATGCTGGTGGTAGACGATGATGAAATGTTGTGCCGTACAGCAGTGGAGGCATTGGAATCCATAGGCATTAAGGTTGACTGGACCATGAGCGGAGGAAAAGCCATAGAGATGATAAAGAAGCAGCATCAGAGCCGGGATGATTATCAGATTGTGCTGCTGGACTGGAAGCTTCCGGATATGGACGGTCTTCTGGTTGCCAAACAGATTCGCCGAATCATAGAAGTGGATATGCCCATTATTTTGATTTCGGCATATGACTGGAGTGAGTTTGAAGCGGAAGCAAGAGAGGCTGGCATTAGTGGGTTTATTGCAAAGCCGCTGTTTAAATCCACTTTATTCCACGGATTAAAGAAATACATGGATGCAGATGAGCCGGAGGAAGAGGCCAAGGCGGACAGGGATTTGTCGGGCATCCATCTGCTGGTTGCTGAGGATAATGACTTAAACTGGGAGATTTTAAAGGAATTGTTATCAGATAGAGGGATGGAACTGGAATGGGCAGTGAACGGACAAATTTGTCTGGAAAAGTTTCAGGAATCTGAAGAAGGGCATTATGATGCCATTCTTATGGATGTGCGCATGCCTGTTATGAATGGATACGAAGCTACGGAAGCAATCCGGGGCTTAAGCCGTCCTGACGCAAAGAAGATTCCTATTATTGCCATGACGGCAGATGCTTTTTCAGAGGATATCAAGCGGTGTCTGGACAGCGGAATGAATGCTCATACGGCAAAACCGGTGAATCTGGAACAGCTGATTTCCCTGTTGAAAAAATATATACTGCAGGAGTAGTATAAGTAAAGATTGTCAGGCTTTTTACGGGGCATATGGCTTTAATGCTTCAATCCAGATGCCATAAGCTTCTCCGGTCATATGCACCCCGTCTATGGAATAGGCTGTTGGCAGATTGTTGTTTTCGTCTGCCAGCAGGGAATATATATCGATATAAGTGATGTGATGCTTCTTGGCAAGTTCCTGAATAGAAGCATTAAGCGCCTGCACATCCGTATTTGGTATGCCGGTGGAAGAGTGGACAGGAAGTATGCTTTGTGCGTATATTTCGCAGTCTGGCAGGGCAGCGGTCAGATTGTCCAGAATCTGCTCATAATAATCTATAGTAGTTTCAAAGGGAATTCCCTGCCTTAAGTCATTTATGCCTATCATCAGAAAGATTTTTTCGGGCTGTGCTTTGGTAATGACAGAAAGACGGTTTAAAACACCTTCCGTCACATCGCTGTCAATGCCCCGGTTCAATACGATTTGTTCCGGAAAAAATTCCTGCCATTCCCCTCTGGCAGTAATAGAGTCGCCTACAAATACAATGTCTGCCTTTCTCACAGGGCATATTTCAAATAAGGATTCCCTCTGCGCATATTGGGCATTGTCCTCATAAGAATAGGGTACGTCATTGACTGTATTATAAAGAGATTTGAAATAGCCTTCCCGGTATAAAAGAAATAGAAGTGCGCCTCCCAGAAGCAGGCAGCTGAAGAAAAGCAGAAGCATGATGATTTTACAATGTTTTTCCAAGTATTTCATAGTCTAATACCCCATTTCTTTTAATTCTTCCACAATTTTTATGTATTCTTCAATCACGTCGAAACCGTTATAGTCCTCCCGTTTTAAATCAATCATGTCTCCGTGGGAAATACCCCGCCTTTTTTTGTTCTGAAAAACGCCTTTATAGGTTCCCCATTTTGCAGAATCCACGGAAACAAGCCCGTCATTTTCAGGAGTGTCCAGAAAGCGCATAAGAAGGTAAGGGATGGACAACAGGCTGTCGCTGAACATGTTTTTCATAACAGAGGCATAGCTTTGATAATAAATGCCTTTACAGTCAGGCACCCGGCTGTTGAACTCCACGCAGTAAGCAGGCGCTAATTGTTTGCTGGAATGATAACAGTCAGGATTTTCATCTCCAACCATTTGAAAGGACTTGTCCAGCATATGGGCAATAAGCCGGTAAATGCCGTCAGGAAGCCCGTTTAAGAAGTCAATGAGCCGGGAGCCCCGGTGGGGGGTGGAAATCGTAGTAAGGCTTGCCACCTTGTCCTCCATGCCAAGCTTTGTAATCATATAACGGGAATCCAGCCCTCCCTTGGAGTGGGCAATGATATTTACCTTTTTTGCGCCGGTTTCCCTTAAAATGTGTTCAATGCTTTCTTTCATAAGGGCTGCATTTTCTTCAATGGTGCCCCATGCCTTTTGGTGACCGTAATATACGGTAGCTCCGTTGCAGGAAAGCACCTTTGGCATCCGCCCCCAATAATTAAAATATTTTAAGTCCCGAAAGCCGATGCCATGTACCATAATAACAGGATATCTGGTAGCGCATGTATAGGATTCCTTCCTGCATTCATTGGAAAAAGCACGGAAGGTTTCCAGAGCATATTCGTCCTTTGCCACACGGCACATATAGTAAGTAAAATATATATTTACGGGAGGAATCCAAAGGGTCAGACAGATAATCAGTCTTTTTAGGATTCCAAGACGCCTGCAGGTACAAAGAATCCGTATGGAGCCGTTTATTAAAAACAGCCATACAAAAATAAGGCTGTAAACAACATCAAAAATAAGATAATGTATACCCAATCCATGTAAAAATCCGGGAAAAAATGAAAAGCATGCTCCATAGTATACAACCAGAAGCAGCATGCCCCAAATACCTGCCTTTACTAACAGCTGTCCTCCGTATAAAACACCGATACGGATACTGCCGCTTTCATTTTTCCGAAAGGGAAGAATATGTAAGCGCAGGGTGGAATAAAGCTGCCAGATAACTGCCCCTGTTATAAGCAGCAGGAGACTAATCCTGTTAAAAGGAAAGGGGCAATGAAAAGGATTTACCCACAGGTATATAAGAAAAAAGGGCAGATGGGACATAAATGCCAGATAAAAGGCAAGAAAACCTCCCCGGGTAATATCCAGTTTTTTTGCAAGGTCCAAAATGCAAAGGAGCAGGGCAAGGAGAAGAAACAGCATACCTGACATAATCATCTCCTATAGCTCCAGAACGCGTTCTGCAATTTCCACGGCATCCATAATGCAGTCGGGGCAGGAGCGAAGTACTTTTCCGGTATTTATGCCCTTTAGCTCGCCGCAGATGGTGGAACCGTTTTTCTCTTCAAAGCTTTTCAGGATTTCTCTGGAAAGCTTATAGGTATCTGCCTTTGTGGCAGGAGAATCTAAATTTCCGTCACTGTTTTTAAAGCCCGCAAGCATCACTGCTCCTGCTATGGCGCCGCATGTGCCGCCCATACAGCCCATGCCGAGGCCAAATGCCTCGCCTGCTTTAAATAAGGTTTCCTTGTCCACTCCGATTTCGTCAGCAAAGGTGCAGGCAACTGCCTGGCAGCAATTGTATTTTTTGTCGTGGAGGGAAATTGCCAGTTCTTTTTTATTCATTTTCAATTCCTTCTTTCGTTGAAATTTTTTTCTGCTTTCTTCTCTATTGTAATACGAAGTTACGGATAATTCAAATATATCATTGAAATCGCATTCTGAAAAGTCCCTTGAAAGTATTTATTTACTTATGTTAAAATATGTAAAATAGGTTGAAATAGGTAAAAATATAACAAATGAGTCATTGTGTTTTTCTAAAGTCTGATAATGGGTAAAAATATGTTTGAATTAAAGTATGTATATATAATAATTATTGCTTTGGCAGAATTTTTGGGAATTTATTTTTTAACAAAGGATTTCATGCAAGTAAAGAAATGGGTAAAGGTATTATTGTATACTGTATTTTTTGTTTATGAAATCTATAATATTGCGGATAAGATATTTAATTTTGGAATGGCGGAGGCAAAACTGTTATGTATGGTAGCCTTTTGCATTATTTTTGTATGGGGAAGTAAGGAAAAAGGGTTATGGAATCTGTCTTATTTTTATTGCAATATTCTAATATTGCGAAGTCTAAATAATTGCTTCAAACTGATTTTTTTAACATTATACAGTAAAGCAGAAATGGAAGAGGTATTGATAAAGCTAGGTGAGCTTTCAGTAATCACGGTGTTTTTCTATGCAAATTTTTATTTCTTGAGTTTCTTTCTTGCAAAATTTCTTTGGAAACAGCTTACGTTGTGTGCAAAAAATCTGTTTCAATTGGTCTGCAGGATTATGGTGCTGCTTTTATTTACCATGGAGCTGTCTGTCGAATGGCTGCAGATTCTAATAACAATGCCCATGCTAATGGTATTGCTGCTTTTTATTGCTTTATTTAGAATTGAGTCGGAAAGGGTGGAAAGCCATAAGCTGAAATATTATAAAGACTTAGAAAAGCAGATGAAAGAAATGGATGAAGAATTAGAAGAAATACGCTGCGAAGTAGAAAAGTATTATAAGTGTGCAGGTGAAACAAGCATGGACTATGCGGGACAATTGTTAGAAAAAATTGAGCATGTAAGCGGGAGTGTGGAAAATGGAAATTCATGAATTGGCGCTGAAATATGGTTTCATATTTATAATGTACACTTCTATGGTAGGGCTGGTACAGAGCCTGTGCGTATTTTGGATAGCGGTTCCTTATTTAAAGCCTAGAAGAAATCCCAAGCTATTCTTTGCATTTTTAATCTTTATTTTTTCTGCTCATGATACTTATTGGAGTTTATTTGGATACAGCGAAGCGGATAATGGTCTTGCATTAGGGATAGAGCTGTTAGTATATGCTTTGATTGTTTATCTATCAACAAAGTATTTGTGTTATGGAAGCGCATCCAGAAACTTTTGCTATTTGCTTGCCATAGAATTCTGGTATCAGCTTGTTGCTGTGATATTTACGTTTCCATTATATATGATTATGCATAATTTTAATTTGGAGGAGATTTCGTCTTTTGGAAGTGTACCATCCTTAGGAAATGTGATGTATGTGTGGGTTTGCTATTTTTTGATGGCATGGCTGGCAAAAAAGCTTTGGGATTTTATATATAATCATAGAGGGCATTTTTATGATGCTATGTGTTTCTGTCTTTGTGTTTTGGATATAGGAGGACTGATATTGGCGGGATGGCGGATTGTTACAATTGCATTTCTTGTAATTTTCTGTATTATTCTATTCTTATTCTTACAACAAAGCAGAGATGAAAAAGCCCAAAGGGAACAATTCTGTTATTATCGGGAGTTAGCCGAATTGCAAAAATGGCGGGAAAAAGAAATATCGATGATTCGTCATGACATTGCCAATCATTTAAATGTAATGGAGAAAATGAAAGAAAATGAGGAAGGGCAGAGAATACTAAAAAAGATTGATAAGAAGACAAGAAATTTCACGGGAATTCCAGTGTTGGACTGTCTACTTTGTGAGAAGGAAAGACAGTGTGAAAAAGAGGGAATTGAATTTGTAAGGGAAGGCGGAATATTTGAGGAAATTAAAATTTCGGAATATGAGCTGGTGAGTCTTTTTGCCAATTTGCTTGATAATGCCATTGAAGCAGCTCGAAATGCAGAGAAAAAGAAAGTAAGCATAGACATAAAAAAGCAACAGGGTTTTCTTAAGATTGTGGTGAAAAATACTAAGCTGCCTGCACAAAAGCCGCTAGAAAACAGTTTCCAGACCACCAAGAGGCATAAAAAAGGGCATGGGATTGGAAACTATATTATCAGGGAAATTGTAGAGAAGAAAAGTGGGAGAATTAGTTATCATGACGAGGGAGATACTATAAGTGTGGTAGCACTGATGGAGTTGTAAAAGGGAACCGGGCTTGTGAAAGATAAGCATATTTTTAGTAAATTATAAAAGGCATAATGGCAGAATCGGATAATAATATATGCTAAATTTGCCATATGAATAACCGAATTTGCCATTGAGTTGAAAAGCTAAGAATAGTGATATATCATTTTAAGGTAGTATTTTACTAAGGGGAGAAAGTATGCTGCAAGTTGCAATATGTGATGATGACGAGAAAACAATAGTAGACATAAAAAACATTATTGAAGAAGAGTATCCGGAAAAAGTACAGGTAATACAGGTGCAGGATATAGAAAATTATTTAGAACAATTGAAAGAACAGCAAGAATCCGTATCGGATATTGCAATTATGGATATACAGTGGGAAAAGCAGAAGAAAAATGGGATTGAATATTCTGTACAGCTTCAGAGAGCATATCCGAAATTAAAGGTTATTTTTTTAACTGGGTATATTAATTATGCAACGGATATTTTTGCAGCAAGACCCAGTCATTTTCTGGTTAAACCGGTTCAACGGATAAAGCTTAAGGAAGCGTTAGATAAAGTTATCGTGGAAATTGAGGAAGAGCGCGGAAATCAGGTTGCGCTTTGCACATCGGAGGAAGTGATTAAAGTAAATCCGGATTATACTTTTTATATTGAAAGCGAAAAACATCTTTTATATTTTCATGGTGTGAATGGAAAACAAAAATTTCGTATGAAGATGGATGAGTGTTTGGAGATTTTTCCGGATTGTTTTATACGGATTCACCAGAGCTATGCTGTTAATGCTGCGTTTCTGCAGAGTATTAAGATGAAACAGGCGGTGCTGTTTGATGGCAGTGAGTTGCCGGTGAGCAGGAGAAGATATAAAAAGGCAAGGGAGCGGTTTTTGGATTATATTGAGGGAAAATAGAAGGGGAAAAGATAAAAGTCTTTGTATTTATTGGAGCAGACCGATGAATTGCAGAGGCTTTTTCAATTTTGCTTTAGGTGTTGTTTTTGTCATGAAATGGGCATATTTGACAAATTATTGAAGGGGGAGTGATTAGGAAGTATTTTATTAATAACAGAAATTTTGGAAGTAAATGAAAAGAAAGGAATAGATAGATATGGAAAATGGTGTGAAATGGCTACAGAAATTTGTAAAAATAATTTGGGTTATGGGTATATGTTGTTTTGTATTTTCAATTCGGGCTGAAGCTGCTTATTCTCCTAATGAAGCAGTAAATTATGCTAGAAATCATTGTGCGTCAGGGCATACATCGGGTGGTCAAAATTGTCCTAATTCGTGGCAGTGTGCAGAATTTGTCTCCAAATGCTTGCAGGAAGGCGGAATGGGAAACGCAACACAGACAGGATGTCGAAGCCTTTATACCGAGCTGAACAAGTATGGCACTTCTTATGCACTTACGGTAGATTCTAATGGTTATATAAATATAAATAGAAATCAGGGAAAAATATCTGTAGGCGATGTAATTATTACCCGTTGTAATGTCCATGGCTTGTATTTACATGCAGTATTGGTTAGCAGTATAGATGGAAGTGGGTATGTATATAATTATGCACATAATGCAAATAAAATGAATCAGAAGCTAACTGCATCCAGATATTGTACAAAAAAGAAAGGAAATGAAACTTATTCCAATATTACAGCGTATGTAATTCATTTTCCACAAAACACAACCCCTTCTGATACCACCCCACCCGAAATATCCGATATACAAATTACCGACCATGATTGTAATGGCTACACCATATCCTGCGTGGTAACAGATAATAGCGGGAGCATAGCAAGAGTCCAATTTCCAACATGGACTGAATATAATGGACAGGACGATATAGCGGCTGATTGGGGAGATAATCCAAACGTCAGAGGAACATGGAACGGAAACAGGGTTTATTTCCGTGTTAATGTCAGTGACCATAATTATGAAGAAGGAGTTTATACGACACATATTTATGCTTATGACCATAGCGGAAACCATAGAAGTGTAGGAACAAGTGTGACGATTGACAGAACAGAGCCTGTTATTTCAAATGTGCGAATAGGGGATGTTTCTGTATCAGGTTATACGGTCTATTGTGATGTAACAGATAATATGGGCATAGCAAGAGTTCAATTTCCAACATGGACCGACCGGAATGGACAGGATGATTTAGCGGACAACTGGGGAGAAAATTTAAGTGTGAGAGGTTCATGGATTGGGGGAAATACTTATGCATTTCGTGTAGACCGCTCAGAACATAATGATGAAGTGGAAGGTTATACAACGGATATTTATGCATGGGATAATTCGGGAAATCGTACGAATACTGGTGTGAGAGTGCCATGCCTGCTTGGTGATAAGATAGATTTTGGCAGTGAGTTTGTTGCCTCCATTCAAAACATTCATTCCACCACTGTCCTGACAAATGATCATGAAAATGTGTCTGGAAGGGCATATAAAGGAAACCTGAATCAAAAATGGCTGTTTAAGCGGGAGGAGAATGGAAATTATAGAATTTATTCTCTGGCGGATTTAGGGAAGTGCTTGAGTGTAGAAGCTGCCCTTGAGCAAAACGGAATAAATGTTGGTGCATATAGTGCAAATGGAACCAGCGTACAAAGCTGGAAAATATATGGGACCGTAGGACAGGGATATAGCCTGGTTCCGGAATTTAGTGCGGTACAGGCTCTGGCATTAGAAAGTGCAAGCACAAGGGACGGCGCTAACGTGCAGCTTTATAAAAGTAATGCGGATGAGCCGCAGAGATTTTCTATCAATTATCTGGCCACATTCATTAGCTTAAGTGATACGGAATTAAATATGAAGAGTGGAATGAGCCGGACAATCAGCGCATGGATTGAGCCGACAGTTGCAGCAGAAGGAAATGTTATCTGGTCAACCTCCGATTCATCAGTTGCTATAGTGGAGGACGGAGTGATTACGGCAAAATCCCCGGGAACAGCCATTATTACTGCCACTACGGCAGATAGTATTCAGGGAGACAGCCCAATAGCTGCGCAGTGCAGGATTACAGTATCTGGCAGTGGAAAATATGAAAACGAAGATAAAAGCCCATCAGATGATGGAAAGGATAATGATTTAAACTATTCTGATATGGATTGGATTAAGGATGAAAATCAGGACTGTGATAATGACCGTGATAGCGACTGGATAGAGGGAATGCTGGTTGAGTTAAATAACCATCAATTTATGATAACATCCTCATTCCTGTCAAATCTGACGGTAGAATACAGTGGCTGCGCAGATGATGTAAAAAGCATCGTGATACCGGATGCCGTTACAATTGGGGAAAATACCTATAAAGTTACCAGTATTGCTAAATTTGCCTTTTCGGATTGTGAAAAGCTTAAATATGTTACTATTGGAAAAAATGTCAAAGTTATAGGAACATGTGCTTTTGCAAATTGTCCCCATCTTGAAAAGGTAACAATCAACTCAAAGAGATTAAAGACAATTGGTACCAATGCTTTTAAGAATGACAGGAAATTAAAAACAATGATTATCAAGAGCAGTAAATTGACATCAAAATCTATCGGAAAAAATGCGATAAAGGGAACAAATGCAAGATTAACGATTAAAGCGCCTAAGAATAAGGTTAAGGTTTATCAAAAGTATTTTAGGAAGAAAGGGAATGTTCGGGTGAAGGTGAAGAGGCTGTAGTGAATGAAGTGCTTTCTATTCTGGAAAACCTGATTCGGGCTAACGAGATTTTCATAAAGGATAAATTCCAGACTGAAAAATATAAAAAGGACTAGGATGCTAGGAGAAAGTCAGCCTGCCTGAGTGCATCTTCCAGCAAAACAGGCAGGGCTGCCGGAATGATACGGATATGGAAATACATATTATTGAGAATACACATTATGAGGAATCAGGAGGAAAACAAAAGTGAATGCAAAAGGCTCAAACAAAAAAGCAATGAGGTTTTTATCCCTGTTGCTGGCAGCATCCCTTTTTCTGGGTACGCAGGGCTTTACCGTGTTTGCCCAAACCATTAGCGGAAACGAGGCAACAGTCGCAGAAAACAAAAATCAGGAGAATGGCGGGAAGGGGGATGGCAGTCTGGCAGAAACGGAAGCCGAAAACCCGGGAGCAGAAGAAAATACCAAAGAGGAAGATACGGAAAACGGCTCTGCATACCAGCAGGATTTTGGTAATCTACAGCAAGAAGTGTTTTCAGATGGCAGTGTCAGCGGAAATGATGCTCGTGCGGGAGCAGGAAGCCCGGCGAATCCTGTCCATCATTGCAATACGGAGGATGGGACACAGGACATCACCACATGGAGTTACGTCTACTTTGGAAGCTATCCCCAAAGCGAGGTTACGGATTCAGCTATCAAGCAGGCAATTGACAGCGCCATCGGTCAGGGAATGGGACAGGCAGCAGGCACTGCGGAAAACAGCGAGGGCATTGATGTATGGATAAATGGGACAAAGTACCGCAGGATTAGCAAGGATGATACAAACTATAACGCTTATTTTGATGAGGTTACAAACAACGGCTAT
The DNA here is from genome assembly GCA_910585715.1 of uncultured Lachnospiraceae bacterium. Classification (GTDB taxonomy): domain Bacteria; phylum Bacillota; class Clostridia; order Lachnospirales; family Lachnospiraceae; genus RGIG3040. The sequence continues at coordinate 5,153 of CAJUEX010000063.1, read as the reverse complement.
CGCTATTTTAAATGGGAACGGATAAAGTGGAGGGTGTTGCAAAATAATGGAAGCACTCTGTTTGTAGTAGCAGATAAGGCAATTGACTGTAAGGATTATAATGAAGAATTTACAAATGTTACATGGGAAACCAGCATCATAAGGAACTGGTTAAATAACAACTTTTATAATACTGCTTTCAGTAGCAGTGAGCAGGGCGCTATTGTAATGCAAAACGTAGTGAATGAAGATAATCTGCCATTTGATACAGAAGGTGGAAATAATACAAGAGATAATGTTTATCTGCTTTCCATCAGCGAGGTGATAAATGTGGCATATGGATTCTGCAATGGTCACGAGGCAAGCCGCTGGGTTCAATCTAGCAGTTATGCCTGTGCAAGGGGAACCTTCACAGATAATGGTAGCTATACGGGTGGAAACGATAATTGCTGGTGGTGGCTGCGTTCGCCCGGCGGTTGGAGCTGGACTGCCACAGATGTTAACGCAGGTGGGGAGCTCTCTTGGAATGTCTATTCTGTCCACTTTACCGGTGACGGCGTCCGCCCAGCCTTGCACATAAATATTTCATCTGGTATCTGGTCCATGACAGACGACGGCACCAGTGGCGAAGGAGGAAACGGTGGCGGTAACGATAACTGCGTACAGGCACCGCAGGCAAGCCTCCCGGGAGGAACCTACACTACAGCACAGAAAATAACCCTGTCTTCTGCCACGGAAGGGGCAGAAATCTACTATACAACAGATGGAAGCGTGCCCGGAAAGGAAAATGGAAACCGTTATACCGGCATGATAGCGGTCAAAGATTCCGTTATCCTTAAGGCAGTAGCAGTCAAGGATGGAATGACGGACAGCGATATTATGGAAGAAAGCTATAGCTTCTCCACAGAAATCTCAGAAATCGTAACCATACCCCAGCTTTCCTTAGGGGAAGAAAAAAGCGGTTCCGTGGAGAATAAGGAGGCTGTCAGGTTTTTCCCGGGAGACTTTAAACTGTCAACGGCACTGGTTCCCGTTACCGCAAGCAAATCAACAGACTCGGATGGCTCGTATAAACTGAAGCTTGCCATAGGGATTAAAAGGGCAGACTGGCTGGATAATAGCACCAAATGGAATAAGTACAAAAAGAGTGTGGATGCATTGGAGAAAAGCAGTAAACGGCTGGATAAGATGGAGTCGCTGCAGAAGGCATTTGGAGGAGGAACGGTTTCTTTCTTTGAGGCAAAAGGATTCAAGGCGAAGCCGGAGCTTTCTGCTCTGGGATATTATGAACTTGAAATAGATAAAAATGGAAATATGGTAAAGAATGCAGGAATGTTTCAGATGGATGCCAAATGGAAAGGGAGCATGGACTGGCAGTTTCTGACACCGATCGGTCCCATGTATTTAAGCCTGGAGGGTTCCGGAAAAGTAACAGGGAAGCTTGGGGTCTCCTATAAGCCTGGAAAACATAGCCTGTCAGAAGGAACATGGGGCAAGGAGGGAAAAGTCACCCTTACGCCCGGTATTTCACTGGAAGGCGGATATGGTCTGAAAAAGGTAGCGACTATTGGAGCAAATGGCTCTGCAGAAGTGCCTGTACAAATCATACCGGCAACGAAGGGGGAATTTAACGCTGCAGCTTCGGTTCATGCGTATGTTGTTTTTGTACTGGACCGGACATGGGACCTTGCAACCTATCACACAGAGCTGTGGGACAATACCGAAACAAAGACAGGCTCTAAAAGCGGCATTTCCAGGGGGACTGTAACAGACATGCAGCTGAATCCAGAAGACTTAAAGCCGGTAGACCGCTCCTATGCGGAACATACTACTTCATGGCAGGGAAATGCCGTGGATGCCGCACAGAATAACGGCAGCCTGCCGGCAAGGGCAGGCGCAGCAGGGGAAACGGCTGCAGGAGGGACAGAACATGTCCTGCAGTCCGGCATCATGCCAAATTCACTGCCTATGATAAAACAGATTGGAAACGATACCGTAATGGTATTCCAGGCAAATGCTGTAGACCGCAGCATTCTGGACAGCTCGGTCCTTATGTATTCCGTATACAGAGGCGGCACGTGGACGGAGCCGGTTCCTGTGTGGGACAACGGAACCTGTGACATGTACGCGGACATGCAAGTCATAAACGATGAACTGTATCTTGTATGGCAGAAGGAAAGCGCCCGGATTGCCGAAAATGGGGAAGACGGCGCACAGATACTTTCCCGCATGGCGGAAAAATCTGAAATCTGCTTTGCAAAATACGACCAAAGTCAGCAGAAATTTGAGGACGTCACCTATATAACCTCTGACCAAAAAGTAGATATGATGCCAAAACTGGCTGTAAACGGAAATAAAGTGACAGCAGTCTGGATTACCAACAGTGCAAACAGCTTCCTTCAGGAAGAGGGAAAAAGCCAAATCCTTTATGCGGATTGGGAAAATGGCGCATTTTCAAAAGAGAAAGTGCTCATGGAAAGGGAGTACGGAATCGAAGAGTTTGCCCCCTGTTATGCAGGCAATACCCTGTATGTAGCATATGTTTCCAACGCATCGGAAGAAAATGTTTCCAACCAGATATTCCTGAGCGGGATAAATGGAGAGGAAACGCAAGTTTTAGGTGGAAGCACACTGACATCCAATCTTCAATGGCAGGAGGGAGTGCTTTACTATTATGAAAACGGGACCATGAAAGCCTATGATATGGCAGCCGGAACGCTGTATTCCATTATGGCAGGGGAAAGTCCTGTCGGCGCAAACGCAAGGCTCTGTATAAATGGTGGGAAGACGGCAGTGTTGTGGAGCTCACCGGACCAGACAACAGGCACATACAAGGTATATTCCTCCGTAAAAACGGCAGAGGGCTTTAGCGAACCGGTAGCCTTATACAGTACGGCTTCCACCATTAAATATCTGGACGGAGTATTGAAAGCAGACGGTTCCTGGCAGTTTATGATGAATACAGCAGAGACGGACTTACAAGAGCCGGTTCATTCCCTTGTATTTGTCACAAAGGAGGAAGTACCGGAAATAGAAGTGGAATCCATTACCGTGGACGAAGCCGCAAAGGAAAATGAAGCAACACCCATTTCCTATATGGCGACTAATACAAGCGAAGAGACTATTACAAGCCTTGTGCTTACCATAGAGGGAGAAAATGGATTTTATAAACAACAGAACATTCCCGTGTCCATAAAGCCGGGAGAAAGTATTTACGATACGGTAGATGTGGATTTGGCAGAAGTAACAGATACCACAAATGTAACCATTACTCTCTGTGCACAGGGACAGGCTGATACCGGAAGCAATACAATGGAAGCTGTTATAGGCCAGACGGATCTGGTGTTGGAAGCTGCCATGACGGAAACGGAAGAGGATGTCTGTATTGTTGCAAACGTGACGAATAACAGCATAATCCCTGCAGATGCCACTCTTGTTCTTTACGAGGATGTGGAACAGACCGGACGGATAGAAACCGTCTTTCTGGAAGAAATATCAAAAGAAAAAAGCGGGAGCTATACGTTCTATATAAAAAAGAGCAGCCTTGTGATGAATGAAAACGGAGCAGCTTATATGCCGCTGGTTGTGACTTCCGATAGGACGGACAGCAATGAAGACAACAATGTGGTAATTAAGATTGCCTACGCAACTTTGGAGGAAGCCGGTGGAAAAGAAGATGACAGGCCGGAAGATGATAAAAAAGAAGATGGCAGTACGGAAGACGGCTCCACAGGAAATGACGGCAAGGGACAGGGCGGAAGTAGCAACAGCACCGACAGCAAGGAACTTGTAAAAATAACAAGGTTGACTATCAAAGCCCCATCCAAGAAGCTTGCAGCCGGAAAGAAAGTGAAGCTGACAGTGGACATCACTCCGTCCAATGCTAACAATAAAGCCGTCACATGGAGCACAAGCAACAAAAAATATGCCACTATAGACCGGAAAGGAAAGCTTTCCCTGAAAAAGGCAGGTGCCGGAAAGACAGTTACCGTCACTGCCGCTGCAAAAGACGGCAGCGGCATAAAGACAACCTATAAAATTAAAATTATGAAGCATGCCGTAAAGAGCATAAAGCTGAAGGCCCCATCCAAGACATTGAAGGCAGGTAAGTCCATGACAGTCAAAGCAACTGTAAAAACTACCGGTAAGAGTGTAAACAAGACTTTAAAATGGCAAAGCTCCAATACCAAATATGCCACTGTCAATAAAAAGGGCAAAGTAACCGCCAAGAAAGCCGGGAAAGGAAAGACTGTAACGATTACAGCTGCATCTACAGACGGCAGCAATAAAAAGGCAAAGGTGAAGATTAAAATTAAATGATTTGAAAAATTAAATGATGCGGAAAATCAAATAATTTACCCGTTTTTTCAAATTGCTATGACCATTATATAAAACACAGAGTCGGTGGCGTATCGAATCATGTATGATATATCCACCGACTCTTTATTTTTTGTAAATCATTGTATTTGGGCAGACTAAAATTTTTAAAACAATATCCATATAAGAATCAGATTTTATCAATTTTTAATAAACTCATACTTGAAATAAGTAAACCTAATATGTTAAAATACAAAAAAGCATTCATCTTCTAACTATTCAGCGAAAAGCCGTTCTGGTATCATTTCTGCAAAGTCAAAGAACATCAATGCTTTCTATTTACCCAACAACTGGAAATAAAGGCAGAGAGGTTTTTTGAAAGACTGCAGAAGCTTTTAAAGAGTTATACATAAAAAGCTTTATTTAAAAAGCTTTACTTAAAATTTGAAGGTAAGGTACTCTTAAATAGAAGCAGCCAAAAGGTATGGAAGCCTCCTGCAAAAAGGAGGAACCTTATGGAGAAAGAGGCAAAAAACATTGCAACGAACAGTAACAAAGAACAAGAAACATGCGATATGGCGAAGCAGGAGATAAGCAGGGGGATAAATACGGAGATAAATGCAGGAAGGCATATTCCGGGAAATCCAATTCCGGTTCTGCCAAATTACAAGGACACCATATTTCGGATGATTTTTAGAGACCCCGGAGAATTACTGAGTCTGTACAATGCAGTAAACGACACTCATTATGACAATATGGAAGAGCTGGAAGTTACCACGTTGGAAAATGCCATTTATATGAATATTGTTGTTTTGCACATTAGATGATGCTCCTCTGGTCAGATTAAATGCTGGTGT
>CAJUEX010000062.1 GCA_910585715.1 uncultured Lachnospiraceae bacterium | reverse complement strand
ATTGCAGATATGCTTACAAGAATCCGTAACGCAAATACTGCAAAACACGATACAGTTGATATCCCTGCATCTAAAATGAAAATTGCTATTGCCGACATTCTTTTAGATGAAGGTTATATTAAAAAATATGATTTGGTAGAAGACGGAAACTTCAAGACAATCCGTGTTACTTTAAAATATGGTGCAGATAAGAATGAAAAAATCATTACCGGTCTTAAGAGGATTTCCAAGCCGGGCCTTCGTGTATACGCAGGCAAGGATGAACTTCCAAGAGTGCTTGGAGGACTTGGCGTTGCGATTATTTCTACAAATCAAGGCGTTGTAACTGATAAAAAGGCCAGACAGCTTAACGTAGGCGGGGAAGTTCTTGCTTTCGTATGGTAATTCCGGCAAAGTAAAATAATAGGAGGTACGGGCATGTCACGTATAGGAAGAATGCCAATCGCAGTACCGGCAGGAGTAACTGTTGATATTGCAGAAAATAATAAAGTGACTGTAAAAGGTCCAAAGGGAACATTGGAAAGAGTGTTACCCGGGGAAATGGAAATCAAGCTTGAAGGAAATGAAGTTCTTGTAACAAGACCTAACGATTTAAAGAAAATGAAATCCTTGCATGGTCTTACAAGAACCCTGATCAACAACATGGTAGTAGGTGTTACGGAAGGTTATGAAAAGAAGCTGGAAGTAAACGGTGTTGGTTACAGGGCAGCAAAGCAGGGGAAAAAGTTAACCTTATCATTAGGATATTCCCATCCGGTTGAAATGGAAGACCCAGAGGGCATCGAAACTGTTTTAGACGGACAGAACATCATTATCGTTAAGGGTATCGATAAAGAAAAAGTTGGCCAATTCGCAGCTGAAATCAGAGATAAGAGAAGACCTGAGCCATACAAGGGCAAGGGTATTAAATATGCTGATGAAACAATCAGACGTAAAGTTGGTAAGACTGGTAAGAAATAGATAAGGAGAGTAACAAAATGGTTAAAAAAGAATCAAGAGCAAAAGTTCGTATCAAAAAACACAAAAAAATTCGTAACCGTTTTTCAGGTACTGCTGAAAGACCACGTTTGGCCGTGTTTAGAAGCAATAATCATATGTATGCTCAAATTATCGACGATACAGTTGGCAACACATTAGTAGCAGCATCTACTCTTGAAAAAGACGTAAAGGCTGAGCTGAAGAAAACCAACGACGTTGAAGCAGCAGCATACTTAGGAACCGTGATTGCAAAAAAAGCATTGGAAAAAGGCATTAAGGAAGTAGTCTTTGACAGAGGCGGCTTTATATATCAGGGTAAAATTGCAGCATTAGCAGATGCAGCCAGAGAAGCTGGCTTAGAATTCTAGGAAGGAAGGAGAACATCACATGAAACGTACAATCATTGATACCAGCAATATGGAATTAACAGAAAAAGTAGTTTCCATCAAACGTGTAACTAAGGTTGTTAAAGGTGGTCGTAACTTCCGATTCACTGCTTTAGTTGTAGTAGGAGATGGCAACGGACATGTAGGCGCAGGTCTTGGAAAGGCTGCAGAAATTCCGGAAGCTATCCGTAAAGGAAAAGAAGATGCAGCAAAGAGACTTGTTTCTGTTGCATTAGATGAAAATAACAGTATTACACATGATACACTTGGAGGATTTGGAAGCGCTTCCGTGCTTCTTAAGAGAGCTCCTGAAGGTACCGGTGTTATTGCAGGCGGTCCGGCACGTAGCGTATGTGAACTTGCAGGCATTAAGAACATCCGTACAAAATCTTTGGGATCCAACAATAAGCAGAATGTTGTTTTGGCAACTATTGAAGGATTAAGCCAGTTAAAAACTCCAGAAGAGGTAGCTAAGAACCGTGGTAAATCCGTGGATGAAATCATGGCTTAAGGAGGAATAAAAAGATGGCAGACAAAACATTAAAAATTACCTTAGTGAAATCTACAATCGGTGCGATTCCAAAGCACAGAGCTACCGTAGCAGCACTTGGTTTAAAGAAATTGAACAAAACTGTAGAGCTTCCTGACAATGCAGCAACAAGAGGAATGATTAAACAGGTTTGTCACTTAGTGAAAGTAGAAGAAGCTTAATCAGAAAAGACAAGGAGGTGTGTGGTCATGGAATTATATAATTTAAAACCTGCAGAGGGTTCCAAACACAGCGATAATTTTAGAAGAGGCCGCGGACATGGTTCAGGCAACGGAAAGACAGCTGGTAAAGGTCACAAAGGCCAGAAGGCTCGTTCAGGGGCACCCAGAATCGGCTTTGAAGGCGGTCAGATGCCATTATACAGAAGAATTCCGAAAAGAGGTTTTACAAACCGCAATACAAAGGAAATCGTTGCAATTAATGTTTCTGTTTTGGATAGATTCGATAATGATACAACTGTTGATGTAGAAAAATTAATAGAAGCAGGAGTCATTAAGAACCCTAGGGATGGTGTTAAGATCCTTGGAAATGGAGAACTTACCAAGAAGCTCAATGTAAAGGTGAATGCATTCAGCCAGTCAGCAAAGGAAAAAATTGAAGCGCTTGGTGGAACAGTAGAGGTGATCTAATGCTAACAACGTTAAAAAATGCCTTTAAAGTAAAAGAAATCAGAAAGAAATTGTTATTTACCTTTGCTATGCTGCTGGTAATCCGGTTTGGATGCCAGCTGCCCGTGCCGGGTGTAAACAGGGAATATTTCTCCCAGTGGTTTGCACAGCAGACAGGAGATGCATTTAATTTCTTTGATGCTTTTACAGGCGGTTCCTTTCTGAGTATGTCGGTGTTTGCGTTGAACATTACTCCGTATATTACTTCTTCCATTATTATACAGCTTTTAACGATAGCCATTCCCAAACTGGAGGAAATGCAGAAGGACGGAGAAGACGGAAGAAAGAAAATAGCAGCCATAACCCGGTATTTAACGGTTGGTCTTGCTTTAATTGAAGCTACCGCAATGGCAATCGGATTTGGCCGTTCCGGATTGTTACAAAAAGATGCTATCGTAATCGACTATATCGTAGTCATTACCGCATTGACAGCAGGAAGCGCCTTCCTTATGTGGGTAGGCGAGCGTATTACGGAAAATGGCGTGGGCAATGGTATTTCCATCGTGCTTACTATCAATATCATTTCTCGTATGCCTCAGGACTTGGCCGGGCTTTATGACCAGTTCGTTAAAAATGCAAAGAACATTGCCATGGGTGTTGTAGCAGCAGTGATTATTATTGCTATTATTATCGGAATGATTGTTCTTGTCATTATCTTAAATGATGGTGTGCGCAAGATTCCGGTTCAATATGCAAAAAAGGTACAGGGAAGAAAAATGGTGGGTGGACAATCCTCTACTATTCCGTTAAAAATCAACACCGCAGGTGTTATCCCTATTATCTTTGCTTCCTCATTAATGCAGTTCCCCATTGTAATCTGCCAGCTGGCAGGATATAAAGGAACAGGAATAGGGGCAGAAATATTAAAAGGATTGAATTCAGGCAACTGGTGTAATCCTTCCGAGCCGGTTTATTCCATTGGCTTATTGGTTTATATCGTGCTGGTAGTAGTCTTTGCTTATTTTTACACTTCCATTACGTTCAATCCATTGGAAGTATCCAACAATATTAAAAAGCAGGGCGGCTTTATTCCGGGTATCAGACCGGGCAGGCCTACTACAGACTACTTATCAAAGGTATTAAACTATATTATATTTATTGGAGCTGTGGGTCTTATTATCGTAGCAGTGCTCCCGTTTGTCTTTAACGGAGTATTTAAAGCAAGCGTAGACTTTGGCGGCACCAGCTTAATCATTATTGTCAGTGTTATTTTAGAGACGATTAAGCAGATTGAATCTTTGATGTTAGTAAGAAATTATAAAGGTTTCTTGAATGATTAAAGAAAAATTGGGGCAGGCGGATTCCGCTTGTCCCAAAATAAATTGAATGAACAGTAGCGTTTATAAATAGCAGCAACCTGATTTGGAGGTTTTAAAAATGAAAATTATTATGTTAGGTGCTCCGGGAGCGGGAAAAGGAACACAGGCGAAAATGATTGCAGATAAATATGGAGTTCCCCATATTTCAACAGGCGATATTTTCAGGGCAAATATCAAAAACGGCACAGAGCTTGGAATGGAAGCGAAAAAATATATGGATCAGGGCTTACTGGTGCCGGATGAATTGACAGTAAAGATTCTGTTAGACAGAGTGGCAAACGATGATTGCAAGAATGGATATGTGTTAGACGGTTTTCCGAGAACCATTCCCCAGGCAGAAGTACTGGACAATGCCTTAAATGAACTTGGAGATAAAATTGATTTTGCAATTAATGTGGATGTCCCTGATGAAAATATTATTAACCGGATGTCCGGAAGACGTGTCTGCCTTTCCTGCGGCGCTACCTATCATATAGAACACATTCCGCCAAAGGCAGAAGGAATTTGTGATAGATGCGGAAAAGAGCTTATCTTAAGAGATGATGATAAGCCGGAAACCGTAAAGAACCGTCTGGGCGTATATCATGAGCAGACCCAGCCGTTAATTGATTTTTATGAGAAAAAGGGAGTGCTTAAGTCTGTTGACGGCACAATCCCTATGGAAGATGTTTTTAAAGCAATCGTAAATATCCTGGGAGAGTAAGCCATGGCTGTATCAATTAAATCTGAAAGAGAAATAGGACTAATGAGGGATTCGGGAAAGATACTTGCTGAAGTGCATGCAAGGCTTGGAGAAGCAATCAGACCCGGAATGACAACTCTGGACATAGACAGATTAGGGGAAAAGCTGATTCGCAGTTACGGCTGCGTTCCCAACTTTTTAAACTATAACGGATTCCCCGCTTCCATCTGCGTATCCGTAAATGAACAGGTGGTTCATGGGATTCCAACGGACGACAGGATTTTAAAAGAAGGGGATATTGTCAGTCTGGATGCAGGGCTTATTTATAAGGGCTACCATTCCGATGCGGCAAGAACCCATGCCGTAGGAAAAATCAGTGAAGAGGCAAAGCTTCTAATTGAAAGGACGAAGCAGAGCTTTTTTGAAGGAATCAAGGCAGCTGTAGAAAATGGTCACCTGTTTGATATATCCAACCGGATTGACAGCTATATCAGCCAGTTTGGCTACGGTATTGTAAGAGAGCTGGTGGGGCATGGAATCGGAACAAAGCTTCATGAGGACCCCCAGATTCCAAACTTTGCCCAAAGGCGAAAAGGTCTGAAGCTCAAGGCAGGTATGACGCTTGCTGTTGAACCTATGATTAACATGGGCAGGTGTGATGTGGAATGGCTGGCAGACGACTGGACGGTAGTTTCAGCAGATGGTTCCCTGTCCGCCCACTATGAGAACACCATACTTGTTACAGACGGCGAGCCGGAAATTCTTACTTTATTATAATAGTATTATTATAAGAAGAAAGTATTTCGGGAAAAAGGCAGTTTCCGGAAGATGTAAAAGAAAGGAATCCAAATGGTAGGAAGCTTTGGAATATCAAAAGCAGGTCATGATAAAGACCATATCTATATCATAGTAAAAGAAGAAAAGGAATATGTTTATTTAGCGGACGGTTTGCTAAGAACCCTTGAGCGTCCAAAGAAAAAAAAGAAAAAGCATGTTCAGATAATGAACAAAAATGCCGATAAAGCCCTTGGAAAGCGGTTATTGGAAAATGAGCCGGTAAGGGATGAGGAAATAAAAAGAGCAATAAAGAATGTTCAGAAACAGGATTTAACCCGGTCCACAGCAGGTGACGCGAAAAATTAGGAGGTAACCATGTCGAAAGCAGATGTAATTGAAATTGAAGGAACTGTAGTTGAAAAATTGCCAAATACCATGTTTCAGGTAGAACTGGAAAATGGACATAAAGTGCTTGCCCATATAAGCGGCAAGTTAAGACAGAATTTCATCCGGATATTACCGGGCGACAAAGTAACCTTGGAATTATCCCCATATGATTTGACGAAAGGAAGAATCATTTGGAGAGATAAATAAAAAACTATTGCATTGATAGTTTTTGTGTGCTATAATGTAAAACGGTCTTTTTGAAAGGAGGGTTTAACGTGAAAGTTAGATCATCAGTAAAACCAATTTGCGAAAAATGCAAAATCATTAAAAGAAAAGGACAGATCAGAGTAATCTGTGAAAATCCGAAACACAAACAAAGACAAGGCTAATTCCGCAAAGAAAGCAAAATCTGACCAAAGGAATATTAGCATTCTTGTCACATTATGATGTGCGGCTGAAGGTATCGTGTTTCCGTCAAAACACATGCCGATTTAAGATAATGGAACGTAGTGGGCCTACGGGAAATTACTTATTGATACCGAGAAGGAAATCTTTATCGAAGTATCGGAAAGGTCGGGATATCCCGGCTGGAAGGTGTAGTAGGCATCATATCTTGCCTTCCCAGTCAATTAGTAACTATAGATACGTTTATCGTATCGAAGAAAACGGAGGAAATGAAAATGGCTCGTATTGCAGGTGTTGATTTACCTAGAGACAAACGTGTTGAAATCGGATTAACTTATATCTACGGTATCGGTAGAGTAAGCTCTAACCGTATTTTAGCAGAAGCAAAGGTTAATCCTGACACTCGTGTCAGAGAATTGACAGATGATGAAGTAAAGAGAATCAGTGCAGTAATCGATGAAACCCAGGTGGTTGAGGGTGATTTAAGAAGAGAAGTGGCTCTTAATATCAAGAGATTACAGGAAATCGGATGCTATAGAGGAATCCGTCACAGAAAAGGACTTCCGGTTCGCGGTCAGAAGACAAAGACAAACGCAAGAACCAGAAAAGGTCCTAAGAGAACAGTAGCAAATAAGAAAAAATAACACAGTGATTGAGATTGAAAAGAAAGTAGGTTAGTTTAGATGGCTAAAAAAGTTGCGACAAAGAAAGTAACAAAAAAGCGCGTAAAGAAAAACGTTGAACGGGGACAAGCACACATCCAATCTTCATTTAACAATACGATTGTTACATTGACAGATACAGAAGGAAATGCTCTCAGCTGGGCAAGTGCAGGCGGTCTTGGTTTTAGAGGTTCAAGGAAATCTACTCCATATGCAGCTCAGATGGCAGCGGAAACTGCTACAAAGGCAGCATTGATACATGGTCTGAAATCAGTAGACGTAATGGTTAAGGGACCGGGTTCAGGTAGAGAAGCAGCAATCCGTGCATTGCAGGCATGCGGCCTTGAAGTGACAAGTATCCGTGACGTAACGCCGGTACCACATAACGGATGCCGCCCGCCAAAACGTCGTCGTGTATAATGATATAGAAAAGAAAAAGCATGTTGGAAGAAAGCAGGGGGCAAGGCTCCCGGTGCTGTAAACAATAGTAGGAGGACAAAGAAATGGCAGTAAACAGAGTTCCAGTTCTCAAGAGATGCAGATCTCTTGGATTAGAACCAAGTTATTTAGGATATGATAAGAAATCCAATAGAACTTTAAACAGAGCAAACAAGAAGGTAAGCGAGTATGGTCTTCAGTTAAGAGAGAAGCAGAAAGCAAAATTCATCTATGGCGTTCTTGAAAAGCCTTTTAGAAATTATTATGAAAAGGCCGACAGAATGAAAGGCATGACTGGTGAAAACCTTATGATTATTCTGGAAAGCAGACTTGACAATGTTATTTTTCGTTTAGGGTTTGCCAGAACCAGAAGAGAGGCAAGACAGGTGGTTGGTCACAAGCATGTGCTTGTAAACGGCAAGTCTGTAAAGATTCCATCCTATCGGGTAAAAGCCGGCGATGTAATCGAAATCAGAGAGAAATCCAAGAGCTTACAAAGATATAAAGATATCGTTGAAGTAACTGGAGGCAGACTGGTTCCGGAATGGCTGGAACAGGATTTGGAAGGTCTCAAGGGAACCGTAAAGGAGCTTCCTACAAGAGAAATCATTGACGTACCTGTTGACGAAATGCTTATCGTCGAATTATATTCTAAATAATAAAACCTGTGATTGATATTTAAGTATGTGATTTGAGCTGACAGTCCTGCCGGAAAATACGGCAGTCTGTTGGCTGATGGCAGTTAATAACCATAATTGTAAGGAGGGTATTGGCAGTGTTTGATTTTGAAAGACCTAACATTGAGGTTGCAGAAATCTCTGAAGATAAAAGGTACGGCAGATTTGTAGTAGAGCCTTTGGAAAGAGGATATGGCATTACACTTGGTAATTCATTAAGAAGAATCATGCTTTCTTCATTGCCCGGTGCGGCAGTCAGTCAGGTGAAGATTGACGGAGTGCTGCATGAATTCAGTTCTATTCCCGGTGTGAAGGAAGATGTGACAGAAATCGTCATGAATTTAAAGAGTCTGGCTATTAAGAATACCTGTGCTACTAATGAGCCTAAGACCGCATATATTGAGTTTGAAGGCGAAGGCATAGTAAGAGCTTCTGACATTCAGGTGGATTCTGATATTGAAATTATGAATCCGGATCAGGTAATCGCTACTTTAAGCGGTGGAAAAGACAGTAAGCTTTACATGGAATTTACCATTACAAAAGGCAGAGGCTATGTAAGCGCTGATAAGAATAAAAGCGACGACTTACCAATTGGTGTGATTGCAGTGGATTCTATTTACACACCTGTAGAAAGAGTAAATCTTACCGTAGAAAATACCCGTGTAGGACAAATCACAGATTTCGATAAGCTTACGTTAGATGTATATACAAATGGTACTTTAGCTCCGGATGAGGCTGTAAGCCTTGCAGCAAAGGTGTTGAGCGAGCATTTATGTTTATTCATTGAATTATCCGAAAATGCCAAGACAGCAGAAGTCATGGTAGAGAAGGAAGACGATGAAAAAGAAAAAGTATTGGAAATGAGCATTGATGAATTAGAGCTTTCCGTTCGTTCATACAACTGCTTAAAGAGAGCCGGAATCAATACAGTAGAAGAACTTACCAATAAGACTTCTGATGATATGATAAAGGTTCGGAACTTAGGACGCAAGTCTTTAGAAGAAGTATTGACGAAGTTAAAAGAGCTTGGCTTACAGTTAAACGTAGGCGACGAGTAGTCAGAGCTGGTTTGTACTTTATAAGCTTATAGTTTGTAAATGAAAAAAGGTATAAGGTAAAAGCCGAGCATGATATTTGATTTGTGAAGAGCATGCAGGATAAGACCAAAGGGCGCCGGTGTGCAGACTCATAAGTGGCATTAACAATTTGTCCGGTAAGTAAGACCAAAAGGCGTGGCCGGATGAAACCATGAATGGAGGATATAGAAAATGGCAAAATACAGAAAGCTGGGCAGAACATCTGCACAGAGAAAAGCATTACTTAGAAACCAGGTAACAGCGCTTTTATACCATGGAAAGATTATTACAACCGAAGCAAAGGCAAAGGAAGTACAGAAAATTGCTGAAGGCATTATTGCAATGGCAGTAAAAGAAAAGGATAACTTTGAAACTGTAAAGGTAGCAACAAAGGTTGCCCGCAAGGACAAGGACGGCAAGAGAGTAAAGCAGATTGTTGACCAAAAAACCGGCGAAGTTCTTTCTGAAACACACAGAGATAAAGACGGTAAAATTATCAGAATGGAAAACGGCGTGACCGTAACTGTTTTTGATGAAGTGGAAAAAGAAATCAAAAAAGATCTTCCAAGCAGACTTCATGCAAGAAGACAGATGTTAAAGGTATTAAATCCGGTAGTAGAGGTTCCGGAAAAGAATGCTGGAAGAAAGAAAGCAACACAAAAAGTAGATTTGGTTGCAAAGCTGTTTGATGAAGTTGCTCCAAAGTATGTTGACCGCAAGGGTGGTTATACACGTATTATCAAGATTAAGCAGCGTAAAGGTGATGCTGCTATGGAAGTTGTTCTTGAGTTGGTTTAAATGCAGGAGCATGTTTCAATCAGGATATGAGGCAGTTTAAGGAACTGCTTATAAGGAACAGATATCAAAAGGGAATGATAAGATTTTTGACAGTTGTCAGAGTGAAAGCTTTGGCAACTGTTTTTTTAACCGAACTTCCCAGAAAATCACCAAACTTCCCAATTTGATTGACATATTTTATAATTGAGTACTATACTGTAGTAAGTAAATTATAAATATATTTGTTTTTTGAGATATGGATTGCAGATAATTTATGCGAGAGGGGTCCAATGTGAAGAAAAAAGGGAAATGGATTATTTTAGGCAGTATTGTTGTTTTAGCAATTGCTGGCATTAGCATGTTTTATAGCATTATGTGGTATCTACCAAATAAGGAAATGAAAAACACAGTTTATGGCAGTTTTACTGTAAATGAACAGGAATATGTTATGGGAGAAGGAAAGGGCATTTCCCTGAAGCTTCCGGATTTTACTGACGAAGCAGAAACGGAGGAGGGAACATGGAGAGGAAAACAATATGAAAATATAGAAGATATGGAGCAGGAGCTTGGTATAAAGCTGTTGAAAGTTTCCATTCCATATAAAGTGCTAAGCAGGGAAGAGGGAAAAAACTATTGCTTTCAGGTACTGGACGAGGAAAGAGCAATGATATTTTACTATTTGTCAGAGCTGCCTGAATCCGATGTAAACATGCCAGATATGATTAATGTTCAGTTTGCTCTTGTGGGAGGAAGCCAGGTTGGTGAGCTTGTTTTTAAGGATGAAGTTTTTGAGGATAAATGGAGGTCGGAAGGAGGGGATGAGCAAATTACTACTTTGGATTCCAAATTCGAGCTGGTGGACACTTATGAAAGCGATGAGTTAGAGACGACGGTGTTTATAGTAAGAAATAAGTCTGTTTCTATAACAAAAACATCTGATTCGGAGATTGGCCCAAGTAATAGTGAAAGCTATTATGTGCAATTTTTTTATAAGGGAATGATATATCATTTACAATGGCATGAAAAAATGGAGGAGAAAGAAATACGGGATTTTATTGAAAGGATGGAGTTATAAAATCTGATTTTTAGGAGGAAATGTTGATGAAAAAGAGGTTATTATATGTGTTATCTTTAGTGTTTATGTGGGTTTTAGTATCAGGATTTACTGTAGAGGATGATGACGGAAGGGAAAAATATTATGTAGGTAACATGCAGTGTTTGAGGCCGTATGTTGCCATATTGGATGAAATAAATGATGAATATGGAACGGATTTTGTTATACCAAATGCGACACTTTTACCGGGTATAACGATTGATGAACAGAGCTTGATAACATATTATACAAGTATTGGTATTGATGGTTTTAAAGAGTTTATTATAGAAAATTATGTGAAAAATAATAAAAAAGAAAGTGTAAGTGAAGATGCTGGTATTGCACCTGCGGTTTTTAATGGAAGGCAGTATGCGTATTTTAGTAATGGCAATGCATTGTATATTGATACTGCCATGTATACAGTCAATGGTGTTGATTATTATTCCAAAGTATCAAATTATGGGGATTCCATTAAATCTTATCCAGCATATGTAGCGAGAGAAGATGGCTTTTCATATGCATTTTTAGAGGGATATAGAAAAGTTGATTGCAAGTTTTCCTGTTATTTGTTTCTTAATCCCACCTTGCAGGCAGCAGTAACAGCAAGAACTATTAGATTAGAATTTACGGCGGGAGAAGGAAATATATATCCCTCTGTTTAATAAGGAGCCAACATTCCACTTCATAAGAGGTACTTTATTGCCAGATTCTGTTAGCAGTTAAAGGGGTTAAGACAAAGAGTAAAAATTATTTAATCGGCGACTGTTATGGTCGCCGATTTTAATAAAGGATATAGCGATACATTTTTATAGATATTAGTAAATAAGCATTATTTCAACTCCTTCTGAAAGTGCTGATAATCTTTCAAGCTCTTCCAATCCCCGCCCCAGGTAAAGCCATGGGCTGTAAAAAGCCGATAGCATAAATCCTCATAATCAATCTTATGAGGAAAATCGGCGCTTCTATCCCCATAAGGCTCACTGCCGGGAGGAGAAATCCGTTCCACCCCGTTTGGATAAGTGACATAAGGATTATAAAAAGGATTGATGTCAACTGCAAGCCCCAAAGCGTGTTTGGATAAGTTGTTTGTCCCTCCTACTACCCGGAAATTAAAGCAGGAAGTATTATCATCCAGACAGGATAAATCATCATCTGCTCCATATTCATCCACCAGACGGATTTTATCGATGGGATATCTGTTTTCGTAAAGCTCCTTAAAAATCTCAGCAAGGTCCTTTGCAATCCCCTTATTGCATACTAATTCTCCAATCCGGGTCTCTCCCTGAAAATCCACATACAGCACTCCCACATAATTTAAATCCTCATAAGGCACTGTACAATTTTCCTTGTAGGATAACCCGTAAATCCTTTGCTTCACATCTTCTGTAATGGGCTGATAAAAAAAGCCCTCCGAAACCGTCACCCGTTCTGGACTTTCCATGACCAATGCCGATTCCTTTTCTTCTAAAGCATCAACAGCCTGTTTGATCTCCTTTTCTGTATAAGCCATTATTTCCTCCCCGGTTTTATATGCTATGGCAATATATGAAGAAACGGAAGTTTTCATACCTGAAAGCTCTGCCACAGTCTCTGATGAAGGGAGAGTACCATAAAAAAGAAAAAATGCTGCGCCTATACAGCATGTAATAGTCAATATGAAAATAATAGAAAGCGTATATCTTTTCATAAAACAGCTCCTTATTGAAATAGTATTATAATAACAAAAACAAATTAAGACGGTATTCTGACTTGCTTTTAAATATATCCATTTTTATGGTTATATCACAATTCTATCTTCCGTGTCAAACAAAAATATTCTTTTTTATTTGCATTTTCTTGTAACAATCCAGCCTTGTATTTCTCCCCGCAATCTAGTAAAATGTAAACCATAAGCAAATTGTAAACCACATGTAAAAACAGGTTGTCAATTAACCGCAAAAAATGAAAAAGGAAAGCGGAAATGGAAATCATTGAAACAAAAAATCTGGTATTTGAATATATAAGACGGGATGATGAGGGCAATGTAGAAGGCTTTACAAAAGCTGTGGACAATGTAAATCTGGAAGTTAAGCAGGGGGACTTCATAGCCATATTAGGCCATAACGGTTCGGGCAAATCTACCCTTGCAAAGCATCTGAATGCCGTTTTAATGCCTACGGAGGGCACAGTCTATGTAGACGGAAAAGATACTCAGGATAAAGAAGCGCTGTGGGACATAAGAAAGACAGCTGGCATGGTGTTTCAAAATCCGGACAATCAGATAATCGGCCAGATTGTGGAAGAGGATGTGGGGTTTGGTCCTGAGAACATGGGAGTGCCCACAAAAGAGATTTGGGAAAGAGTAGAAGAGAGCTTAAAGGCAGTAGGCATGTATGCCTATAGAAAGCATTCTCCCAATAAGCTGTCAGGCGGACAGAAGCAGAGGGTATCCATTGCCGGCGTGCTTGCCATGCACCCTAAATGCATTGTTTTGGATGAACCTACCGCCATGTTGGACCCAAATGGGCGAAAGGAAGTCATACGGGCAGTGCGGGCACTGAATCAGGCGGAGGATATTACGGTTATTCTCATAACCCACTATATGGAGGAAGTGATTCATGCGGATAAAGTATTCGTCATGGATCAGGGGAAGGTTGTTATGGAGGGAACTCCAAAAAAAATTTTTAGTCAGGTGGAAAGGCTGAAAGAACTCAGGCTGGATGTTCCCCAGGTGACACTTTTAGCCTATGAGCTTGGAAAAAGCGGGCTCAATTTGCCAAAGGGGATTTTAACTACGGAAGAGTTTGTGGAGGAATTACAGAAAGCCGCCTTGCGGATGCTATAGAGTTAGTAATTGCTAACTTGATAGGAGGATGCTATGTCTATTATTGTAAATCATGTTAGCTGTGTTTTCGGGGAAGATACCAATATGCCCGTAAATGCATTAAAGGATATCAACCTTGTAATTAATGAGGGAGAATTTATCGGGCTTATCGGTCATACCGGTTCGGGAAAGTCCACTCTGGTCCAGCATTTAAACGGGCTGATTAAGGCCACGGAAGGAGCCGTTTATTTTAACGGAGAGGATATTTCTGACAAGGATTTTGATAAGAAAAAGTTAAGAAGCAAGGTGGGGCTTGTGTTTCAGTATCCGGAGCACCAGCTGTTTGAAATCGATGTTTTTTCCGATGTATGCTTTGGCCCCAAAAATCTGGGGCTTTCCAAAAAGGAAACAGAGCTTCGGGCATATAAGGCATTAAAGCAGGTGGGGATTTCGGATGAATATTTTTACCAGTCACCTTTTGCCCTGTCAGGCGGACAGAAAAGGCGGGTCGCCATAGCGGGAGTGCTTGCCATGGAGCCGGAGGTGTTGATTTTAGACGAGCCGACTGCCGGGCTGGACCCAAAGGGCAGGGATGAAATATTGACTATGATTAAAAAGCTTCAGACGGAAATGGGAATTACGGTCATACTGGTTTCCCACAGCATGGAGGATGTGGCACAATATGTAGACCGCATTGTCGTGATGAATCAGGGAGAGATTATGTATGACGCAGAGCCCAAGGAAGTATTCAGCCATTACAAGGAGTTGGAGGCAGTGGGGCTGGCAGCTCCTGCCGTTACTTATATTATGGAAAAATGCAGGGAAGCGGGATTTCCTGTGAATGTGAAAGCCACCACTGTTTTGGAAGCAAAAAATGAGATTTTACGCATCTTTCATAAATAGCTCCGAAAGGATTGGATTATCGATACGGGAAAAAAGTCGTAATAGTTTAGTCTGTCTCAGAGACGAGCGCACTTGTTTTTTAAGGTAGCTTCAATTGTTATAAACTAGTAATTATATTTGGATAAAGGTATAGACATGTTAAGAGATATCACACTAGGACAATATTATCAGACGGATTCCGCACTCCATCGTATGGATCCGAGAATAAAGCTTGCAGGAACCATGGTTTATATGATTTCCCTGTTTATATACAAGAATATTACGGCATATCTGCTTGCCTTTCTTTTTCTGGCAGTTGTCATAAGGATTTCAAGGGTGCCCTTTCGTTTTATGATAAAAGGGCTTAAGGCGGTTATGTTTCTGCTCTTAATTACGGCAGTATTTAACTTGTTCTTAACAAGGGGTGAGCCTCTGGTTTCCATTTGGAAGCTTACCATTACAAAGGAAGGGCTTGTAAATGCTGTTTATATTGTTATCCGGCTGGGTTTTCTGATTATCGGTTCTTCACTGATGACACTGACCACTACACCTAACCAGCTTACTGACGGGCTGGAGAAGATCATGGCCCCATTAAAAATTTTCAAGGTGCCGGTTCATGAGGTGGCTATGATGATGTCCATAGCTCTTCGTTTTATCCCTATTTTAATGGAAGAAACGGATAAAATCATGAAGGCGCAAATGGCAAGAGGAGCGGATTTTGAAAGCGGGAGGCTGCTTGATAAGGCAAAAGCCATGGTTCCTCTTTTAGTGCCGTTGATTATATCCGCATTCCGTCGGGCAAACGATCTTGCCATGGCAATGGAAGCAAGGTGCTATCAGGGTGGTGAAGGGCGGACGAAAATGAAGCCCCTTCAGTATAAACGGATTGACTATATGGCATATGGGGTGATGGCTTTGTATCTGCTGGGGGTTATTCTGTTAGGCAGATTATTTCCTTTACATTTGATTTAATAAGAGGGAAAATTGAGCCCCTGCTTATAATATTGTCCATATGGTATAACAAATTCCGGCTGCAGAGTAAGTTATAATTGTCTGGATTTGATTAGTGATTAAGAGAAGGATTAAGAAAAATAATAACTATAACGATTGATTTCCAATAATGTATAAAAAATAACAGAGCTGATTATAAAGGAAAAAACAGATGAAGCGTATTATGCTTACCGTTGCCTATGACGGCACAAATTACTGCGGGTGGCAGATTCAGTCAAACGGCAATACTATCGAGGCAGAATTAAATAAACATTTATCAGAGCTTCTGAAGGAAAACATTCAAGTGAGCGGTGCCAGCAGAACCGATACAGGAGTGCATGCGCTTTGCAATCTGGCAGTCTTTGATACAAATGCAAGAATGCCTGGAGAAAAAATATCCTATGCACTGAACCAGAGACTGCCGGAGGATATCAGGATTCGTGACTCAAGGGAAGTAGAACCCGATTTCCATCCAAGGTTTGTAAAAACAAAGAAAACATATGAATATAAAATATATAACAGCCGGTTTCCAAATCCCATAGAACGGTTCTATTCTCATTTTACCTATGTGCCTCTGAATGTGGAAAAAATGAAACAGGCAGCAGCATTTCTTGTAGGGGAACATGATTTTAAAAGTTTTTGCGCAAAAGGCGCACAGGTGGAGACAACAGTACGGACTATTTACGAATGCACAGTGGAACAAAAAGGACAAATGATTTCCATCAGGATAAGCGGCAGCGGCTTTCTTTATAATATGGTAAGAATCATTGCAGGAACTTTAATGGAAGCAGGCATGGGAAAGCGGGAACCGGAGGAAATTCCGTGCATATTGGAGAAAAGGGAACGTGAAGCCGCAGGACCGACGGCGCCCGCCAGAGGGCTTACGTTGGTTCGGTATGAATTTCTGGAGGCAAAACCAGTTGGTGCAAAATGAGAAACACTTTCTGCCTGCCGCCGGTTCTGATTCCTGCGGGGGAAAAGCCGGGGGCTGAACTATTGCCAAAATGCCAAAATGACTGAAAATGGAAGAAAAACAGTTGACACACGCGGATGCGTATAATATAATATTTCACAGTGGCGACCTGAGAAAACGTTAAGCCAAAGCCCCGGTAAAGCGGTAATCAGGTTCCAAAGCAACAACCCTTTTGATTCCGATTAGCCCCGGAGAAGGGATAACAATTAGAAGAAGTCAATGGACTTGATTTTTTGGAGGTAACAGGATGAAAACATTTATGGCTAGTCCAGCTACAATTGATAGAAAATGGTATGTAGTAGATGCGGAAGGTCAGACACTTGGCCGTTTAGCATCCGAGGTTGCTAAAGTTTTAAGAGGCAAAAACAAGCCTATCTTTACACCTCACATTGATACAGGCGACAATGTAATTGTTATCAATGCAGAAAAGATTCAGGTAACAGGTAAGAAACTGGATCAGAAGATTTATTATCATCACTCTGATTATGTAGGCGGAATGAAAGAGACTACATTAAAAGAAAAAATGGCAAAGAAACCGGAACAGGTTATCGAACTTGCTGTAAAAGGTATGCTTCCAAAAGGACCTTTAGGAAGACAAATGTTTAAGAAACTTCACGTATACGCAGGACCGGAGCACAAACACGAAGCTCAGAAGCCTGAAGTATTAACATTTTAATTAAAGGAACTGAAAGGAGAGAATTAAAATGGCTAAAGCAGCAGCAAAATTCCACGGAACTGGAAGAAGAAAAAAATCTATCGCAAGAGTATATTTAGTACCCGGCAAGGGCGACATTGTTGTAAATAAAAGAACATTGGATGATTACTTTGGACTGGAAACATTAAAGGTTATCGTTCGTCAGCCTCTTGTAGCTACAGAAACAGTAGACAAGTTTGATATTTTAGTAAACGTACGCGGCGGCGGATACACAGGACAGGCAGGCGCCATCCGACATGGCATCGCAAGAGCATTGCTTCAGGTTGATGGAGATTACAGACCGGTATTGAAGAAAGCCGGCTATCTCACAAGAGACCCGCGTATGAAAGAAAGAAAGAAATACGGTCTCAAGGCAGCAAGACGTGCACCGCAGTTTTCCAAGAGATAACAAATGGAGCATCAAATACAGATTTCAATCCCCAGAACATATATGTTTTGGGGATTTTGTCTGCTTTTTGTATAAAATGCCAGTAGATATTTAGCTGAAAATGAGTATAATATAAGTAAGAAGTCTGAAAGATTTCTTATTATTCTGCCGGAACTGCATATCGGCATTTATAGAAAAGGTGCAGATACAAGTATTTTTGTGATTTCATTGGTAAGAATAAAGAGTGAAGGTCTCCATTAACCTTTGGTAGCCAATCCATAAAGAGATGAACATTAAAGAA
>CAJUEX010000061.1 GCA_910585715.1 uncultured Lachnospiraceae bacterium | reverse complement strand
ATCCAGATGGCCGGAAGATGGAAGGAAGGCTCAAAGGTGGGAATACCTGTAATCTCCTCCTCCACATAGCCCGGATTCATTGCCATATAGTGGTCAAAAAGGATTTCTCCTTCACTGACCTGAATTCCTTTAATCTTAATAATATATTGGTTGGGATTCAATTGTATGTTATCCCTGAGACGAATAATCGGCACCACAGTACCAAGCTCCAGTGCAATCTGACGTCTGATCATAACTACACGGTCTAATAAATCGCCCCCCTGGTTCACATCTGCCAAAGGTATGATGCCATAGCCGAATTCCAGCTCGATAGGGTCCACCTGCAAAAGGGACGTGACATTTTCCGGCTGCCTGATTTCCTCCGCAGCCACTTCGTCCGCATCCACTTCCTGCTCTATTTTGGCAGTTTCTATAGTGCCGGCAACCATTCTTCCGGCAATGATAAATGCCATTCCCAAAGTAACGAAAATAACCGGATTCAAAGGAGTTACAATGCCCAGAAAGGCAATGACCCCTCCGGTCATATACAGCACCTTGGGTACTCCAAAGAGCTGTTTTAACAACACGCTTCCAAAATCCGCATCCTTGCTTCCTTTTGTAACAAGAATACCTGTGGATAAAGAAATAAGCAGGGAAGGAATCTGGCTTACCAGACCGTCGCCGATGGTGAGAATGGTATATTTGTCCAGAGCATCTCCTATATCCATGCCCTGACGGAGCACTCCCATGGCTATGCCTCCCACAATATTTATCACGGTAATTAAAAGGCCTGCCATGGCATCACCCTTTACATACTTTACCGCACCATCCATGCTTCCGAAAAAGCTTGCCTCCTGCTGAATCTTATCTCTTCTTATCTTTGCCTCCTGGTCCGTAATAGCTCCGGTATTTAAATCCGCATCGATAGCCATCTGCTTACCCGGCATAGCATCCAGCGTAAATCTTGCCGTTACCTCTGCAACTCTCTCTGAACCTTTATTAATAACCATAAACTGTATCAGAATTAAAATCACAAAAACAATAACACCTATTATCAAATCTCCGCCGCCTACAAATTGTCCAAAGGTGGTGACTACATTTCCCGGTTCTCCCTTAAATAAAATCAGCTTTGTGGAAGAAACATTCAGGGCTATCCTGAAAATGGTGGTAAACAGGAGCACTGTGGGAAAGTAAGACATGTCCAGCGCTTCCTTGGCAAACATACAGCTGAACATTACAATAAAGGCTGTAGCAATATTGATTGCCAGCAGCACATCCAGCATCAAAGAAGGAACCGTCACAATAAACATGACAAATGCAGTAAGTATGTATAATGCCACACCCAGGTCCGCTTTTTTCATTTGACAAACTCCTCCTTTTCTGAAATTATTTTCATTTCCATCATCCTCTTATTTCTATACCTTGCCTTGTGCATGGTAGACCATTGCCAGAACTTCCGCTACTGCCTGATACAGCTCCGGTGGAATCTGCTGGCCGATTTCCACATTGTGATACAGCATTCTGGCCAAAGGCTTATTTTCTACAATTTCAATTTTATGCTCTTTTGCCGCTTCCCTGATTTTCTGTGCCATATAATCCTGCCCTTTTGCAAGCACGATTGGCGCCTCAGCCACTTCTTTATCATATTGTATGGCAACTGCCAGATGGGTAGGGTTTGTAATAACCACATCCGCCTTTGGTAAATCCTGCATCATGCGCCTTTGGGAAGCTTCCCGCATTTTCTGCCTGATCTTTCCCTTTATCTGGGGATCACCCTCTGACTGCTTGAATTCTTCTTTAATCTCCTGCTTGGTCATCATCTGGTCTTTACGGAATTTTCTTTTCTGATAAACAAAATCAATTCCAGCTATAAGCACATAGACCACAGAACATTTCAGTCCCAGATTGATTGCCATCTGGCCTGCTAAAAGAACCCCTTGAAGAAGCTGCATCTGAAACAGCAGATAAATAACATTGTATTGATCCTTTATAGTGCTGTAAACTACATATGCGATAAGCCCAATCTTTAACAAAGCCTTTAAAAGCTCCATAATGGAGTTGAGCGAAAAAATCTTTTTCATGCCGCTTATGGGATTCATCTTATTAAACTTAGGCTGCAGGGGCTTTGTGGTAAACTTCCACTTAACCTGAATATAATCTCCCGCAAAAGCCACCATAAATCCAATCAGGAAAAAAGGCGCCAGCACAATTAAAACGGTCAACAGGCTGTTTCTCAAAAGAACGCTCAGCTCTCCCACGGGAATCATTCCGTTCCACATAACAAAAACCTCCGGAATCTTATTGTAAATTCCGTGAAACAGCTCCAGAAATTCATTGCCGATAAAGCCTGCAAATACTTTTAATATAAGAAATAACGCAATCAGGCTTAAGGCATTGGTAACCTCCCTGCTCTTTGCAACCTGTCCTTCTTTTCTGGCATCCTCCAGCCTTTTGGCTGTAGGCTCTTCTGTCTTTTCTCCTCCGGGACCGTCTTTTGCAAAAAACTGAAGTCTCAGTTCCATCATCTACATCATTGCCTCCACAAAAGCTACCATCATAGTCTTCATTTCTGTAAATATAAAATCAGATACATAGGGCAGCATTCCCACAGTCAGGAACATGACTCCCAATCCAACCAGCAGCTTTATCTGTATACCTACCGCAAACATATTCATCTGGGGTGAAACCTTGGCAAGAATGCCCAGCACCACATTTAAAATTAATATAACGCAAAAAACGGGAAGGCATATCCGGAATCCAATGCTTAAATAATCCGCTAAGAATGAAAGCATCGGCCCCAGCAGCCTGTCTGCATCAAAAACAGCCTTGTTAATGGGGATCAGGGTATAAGTCTCCGCCAAAGCCTTTATAATATACCTGTGCAAGCCGCTGACCAGCAGCATAAGCATAACTACATATTGATAAAAAACACCGCTGATGCTGGCGTTTTCTTTCGTGGTAGGATCCAACTGATTGGCCATGGCAAGACCGATATCCATGTCAATTACCCTTCCTGCAAATACAATAATGGTGTTACAGATGTTTGCCCCATAACCCACCAACAGTCCTGTAAGCCCTTCCCTTATAACAATGGCAGCATATTCCAACAGGGTCCCATACACAATGGGTTCATGCGGGGAAAGAGCCTGATAAATCAAATATGCCACAAAAACGGAAAGCCCTATCCTTACCCGTCTTGGTGTATTGGTCATGCTGAAAAAGGGGGCAATAAAAATGAAACAGCTCACCCTGGTAAGCACAAGCAGGAAATATTGCAATTCATCTATGGAAAAAGAATAATCTATCATAGGAACACCTAAATATATCTGGAAAAATCAGACCATAAATCTGCCATAAAGCCTGACATTTCATTTAACATCCAATGCCCTAACAGCATAAGAGCCAGAAATACAGCTAAAATCTTTGGCACAAAGGTCAGGGTCTGCTCCTGGATGGAGGTAGCTGTCTGGAAAATACTGATTATCAGACCTACAACCAGAGATACCAAAAGCACCGGTGCAGAAACTTTTATAATAATCCACAAAGCCTGATTGGCAATTGCAACCACATCATTTATTGACATACCTTCACCTCAGCTAATAAAAAGTCTTCACCAGATTTACAATCACCAGATTCCATCCATCCGCAAGCACAAAAAGAAGTATCTTAAAGGGCATGGATATAGTCGTGGGGGGAAGCATCATCATACCCATGCTCATAAGGGCTGATGCCACCACCATATCTATAACAATAAAAGGTATATAGATAACAAAACCAATAATAAATGCCGTCCGAAGCTCACTGACAATAAAGCTTGGTATCAGAACAGAATTTTCAATATCCTCCAGTTCTCCTGTCCATTCCTTACCGGCAATCTCTGTAAACATTATGGCATCCTTTTCCTGAGTCTGCCCATACATAAACTCCCGCAAAGGCTCCATGCCGATTTCAAGAGCTTCCTCCTGAGTAATCTCTCCTGCATCAAAAGGCTTAATTGCCGTTTCATTGATTTCAGTAATAATCGGGCTCATTATGAAATAAGTCAGAAACAGCGCAATACCTATCAATACCTGATTGGGCGGCGCCGTCTGGGTATTTAAAGCCGTTCGCGTAAAATGAAGCACAATCAATATACGGGTAAAGGAGGTTAACAAAATAATGAGAATTGGTGCTAATGCAATGCCGGTTAAAATCAGTAAAATTCGTAGTGAGCCTGCTATAGTGCCATTCCCATCATTATAATTAATATTTAAGTTGTTCCCGATATTCAATTCTTTTAAATCGTCTGTTGACTGGGCGCTTCCCGGCTCATGAATATATGTCCTGCTTTCGCTGTCTCCCGTATTGCTGCCGCCAATTGCAGATGCCTGAACTGTCACAGGCGCTAAAAAAGCAGCCGCAAAAAACAGGAAAACCAAAAGGACTTTTTTTATCTTATTCATCTTTCTCCGTCCTTTTTGTTGCTTTTTCAAAAAGCTCCTTAAAAGAAACCAGATCTTTCTTTTCTGTCATTTTCACTTCATCCTCCCGAAGCTCCGTCAGAAGGGTCACAGTATCCTTGCATACAGCAAGCGCAAGATACTTTGTTCCAATCTTGACAATCTGTATATACTTTCCCGGGGCAATCCGAAAGGCTTCTATCAGCTCCATATTGCCTGAAGACATATTGCCCTGCTGAAGCCTGGCAATATATCTGGTAGAAAACCAGGTAATTCCACAAACAAACAAAAACACAAACAGAACGCTGAGAAACTGTGCTATGGAATTTACCCCCCGGGAAACTGCCAATATCATATTAACCAACTACTTTCTTTACCGCTTCCAGTACACGTTCTGCCTGGAAAGGCTTTACGATAAAGTCCTTTGCACCCGCCTGAATGGCTTCAATAACCATAGCCTGCTGTCCCATTGCAGAACACATAATGACCATAGCGCCGCCATCTGATTCTTTAATCTTTTTCAGTGCCTGAATTCCATCCATCTCGGGCATGGTAATATCCATAAGCACCAAATCTGGTTTTAGTTCATTATACTTTTCCACTGCTTTTGCACCATTTTCAGCTTCACCTGCAACATTATAGCCATTCTTGGTTAAAATGTCCTTAATCATCATTCTCATAAATGCTGCGTCATCCACGATTAAAATATTCTTTGCCATATCCTTTGACTCCTCTGTTTCCGTTTTATTTTATGATTTCTGTTACTCTGATACCGAAGCTTTCTTCAATTACTACTACTTCACCCTTTGCCACGAACTTGCCGTTTACTAAAACATCAATAGGTTCTCCGGCAATCTTGTCAAGCTCTATGATTGTACCCGGTGCAAAATCCAAAATATCGGCTATGGATTTTCTGGTCCTGCCTAACTCTACCGTAACCTCTAAGGGAACATCCATAATGAGCCCAATATTTTCCTGACTTGTCACGGCGCCCATATTGTTGCTGAAGGATTGGAACTGCACCGGCTGAATATTCATCTGGGGCATCATCTGAGGCATTCCCATTCCCTGCATAGGCTGTTGCATCTGGGGCATTCCCATTCCCTGCATAGGCTGCTGCATCTGAGGCATTCCCATTGCCTGCTGTCCCGACATCTCAGCCGCAGGCGGAGCATAAGGAGCTGGCGCTGGTGCCGGTGTTGGAGCCGGTGCCGGCTCTGGTGCCGGTGCGTTTGCATTTTGGTTGCCAATAAAGGTTTCATACAGGCTTTTTGCAAAGTCGGTTGGATAAAGCTGTATAATCGTACTGTCTACCAGCTCATCAATCTGCAGCCGGAAAGATACCCTTACAAATTCACCTTCTAAGAAAGGAGCAATTTCTCCTCCCTCCTTAAATTCCATTAAGTCAACCAGACTTGCTTCCGGCGGGCTGATATCAATCATCTTGCCTAACATGGAAGAAAGGGATGTGGCGGAAGAACCCATCATCTGATTCATGGCTTCAGAAATAGCGCTTAAATGAAGTTCTCCCAATTCACCATCCGTATTGGTACCGTCGCCGCCCATCATAAGATCCGTAATAACCTTAACATCATGTTCCTTTAATACTAAAATATTGGCTCCGTCCAATCCTATCGTATACTTAATTTGAATAAAAACACATGGCTTTTCATATTCCTCGATCACATGCTTCCATCTGCACATTTCAACTACAGGTGTTGTAATATTTACTTTCCTGTTTACCAAGGAAAAAAGTGTTGTAGCTGATGTTCCCATACTGATATTGGCAATTTCGCCAATGGCATCTTTTTCATCATCAGTCAGGACATCTGTTACTGCGTATTCGTCATCCGCACTATCACTTTGGTCATCACTTGGAGAAACGCCATTTAAAAGCGCGTTAATCTCATCCTGGGACAACATACCTTCCATTTGCTTATTCCTCCTCTCTTATTACTGATGCAACCTTTACCGCATAAACCTCTTTATTGGAGCCGGGCAAGGCCGTAAATTTCTTTATATTTCCAACGTATATATCTAATTCGCTGTCAATCTTTGTATCTAACCGGATAATATCCCCAAGCTGCAGATTTGCAAAATCAATAACGGAGACAGCGCTTTTTCCAAGAACTGCTTTAACGGGAACATCCACTTTCCGGATTAATGTCTCAATATGCTCTTCATAGCTTTCATCTTCCATTTCCTGCATGGTAGAGAACCAATACTTGGTATTCAGCTTATCCATAACATCTTCCATCGTAAAATATGGAAGACAGATATTCATA
Organism: uncultured Lachnospiraceae bacterium; assembly: GCA_910585715.1. Lineage (GTDB taxonomy): Bacteria > Bacillota > Clostridia > Lachnospirales > Lachnospiraceae > RGIG3040. The sequence continues at coordinate 11,244 of CAJUEX010000061.1, read as the reverse complement.
AACCCCTCTATGTCGCCAATCTTAACATTCAGGGTGACGATAGCTATCATGTCACTGGGGGCGATTACCTGGGCAAACTGCGGATTCGTTTCAATCCTTTCCATGAAAGGCTCCACCTTTACCACATTTTTCCACGGTTCTCTCAAAAGCTCCATACAGGCTACCATGACTTTATCCAAAATGGATAATTCAATTTCTGAAAAATCCCTGCTCTTTTCAAGTGGATTCCCAGCGCCGCCAAGCATCCTGTCTAATATGGCAAATCCCAGATTCGAAGCCAGTTCAATAATAATATTTCCCGGCAGTGGGGCAAAATTTACAATGCCAAGAATGACCGGAGTGCCAAGGGAATTGGTAAATTCTGAAAAAATCATGGCTTCCGAACTGGCTACGCTGACTTGTACACTTTTCCTAAGATAAACCGGTAAGTTGGTGGATAGTAACCGACCATAATGCTCAAAAATAATTTCCAACGTTCGCAAATGCTCTTTTGAAAACTTGGCAGGACGCTTAAAATCATAATTTTTTACCTGTTTATCCTTGTTTTCCTTCATTTCCTCTACATCTAATTCACCAGTACTGAGAGCCTGAAGCAAGCTGTCTATCTCACTTTGAGATAATACTTCTCCCACTGAACTCACCTCCCGTATTTTCTAATTTTAATGTCCTACTGGTAAACGATAGAACTAAAGGTAACCTTATAAACAAATTCCGAATCAAACATAGCCTGAATTCTTTTCAGAATCTCTTCTCTGATCGCATCCTCGTTTTCTCTCGCCTCTTCTAAAGTATATGCGGAAAATACATCATTGATTTCCGCTTTTATCAAGGTCACATTTTCATCCATTTTTTCTCCATATGTCTTATAACCTTTATCCTTGGAATTCATGGCAAGGCTGACTGCCACCTGCACCACATGATCCTTTCCGTCTTCGTCCGGCTTTAACATGATGGTAAGATCATCCTCTATAGCATAAGGCACCGTATCCTTCATGGATACCTCCGGCTGGGCATTTTCTCCGTTTGCGCCTATCAGCTCCAAATGCAGAATTGAGGCAATGTCATTTACCACTGCCGCCGTCTTTTTGTTGGTACTGGTTACACTGAACATGGTAATGGCAGTCAAAACCACGTTCACTATCAAAAGTGCTAAAATCAGTATGGATATCAGATTCTTTTTCATATTCCTTCTCCCTCTTGCAAAATTAGTAAGTGCTAAGTGCATGATAAATCTTAATTTCAACTCTCCGGTTCCTTGCTCTTCCCTCCGGAGTAGTATTATCTGCAACGGGAACATATTCCCCTCTGCCAGAATGCTTTAAAAATGCCGGATCCAGATTGGTATTTTCCACAAAATAATCAAAAACCGATAACGCACGGAAGCTGGACAGTTCATTGTTGTTGCCAAACCGGCTGTTATGAATGGGTACATTATCCGTATGCCCTTCAATTTCAATAATGCTTTCCCCGTATCTGGCAAGTATCTGGCCGACCCTGTCTAAAACCGGCAGCGCCTCCTCCTTTAACCGGTCGCTTCCGGAATCAAACAGCAATGCCCCATTTAAAGTCAGAGATACATATTGGGAAGTAAAATCGATATCTATCTCATTTTCCATATTTGCTTCACTTACTGCTTCCTCTATCTTTTCCGCCAGTTCTTCTGCTTCCTGCTGCTGTCTTGCCTCAAATTCTTCCAAAGCCTCTTTGTTCTCATCTTCCACGTCAGCTGCCTTACCGGTACTGTTTATGTACTCATCCAGCTCATTCAACTGGCTGACACCGTTGCTTATAAGCACACCGTCACCAATGGCAGTTGCGCCTCCATTAAAAAGGCTGAACGTCTGATTGAAGGACTGTGCCACCGCCTCCAGCTTATCCTGTTCAATGGTAGACATGGAAAAAAGCAAAATGAAAAAGCAAAGCAAAAGGTTCATCAAGTCACTGAAAGTGGCCATCCACGCTGGTGAACCAGGTGCCGGAGCATCTTCCTGCTTTTTCCTAGCCATCTGCCTCACCTCCGCCTTCTTCATTCGCTGCCTCCCTGTCCTTTGGAGCTAAGAAGGATTTCAGTTTTTCTTCAATGACACGTGGGTTCTCTCCTGCCTGAATGGATAAAAGCCCCTCAATCATGATTTCCTTTATCATCATTTCCGCATCATTATTTGCTTTTAATTTACTTGCTACCGGTGTGCATATCCAGTTGGCTAACAGGGAACCATATAAAGTAGTGATAAGGGCAACCGCCATATTAGGTCCGATAGAAGAAGGGTCATCTAACTTCTTCAACATGTTGATAAGACCGATCAGGGTACCAATCATACCCCATGCAGGCCCCATGGAAGCAACATCCTGCCAGAACCCGATTTTTGCCTTATGCCTGCCTTCAATGCTGACAAGCTCCGTTTCCATAATAGCTCTTACAAGCTCCGGGTCGGTGCCGTCCACAATGAGCAGGATGCCTTTTTTCAAAAAAGCATCATCCAAATCTCCGGCAGCCTCCTCCAGGGAAAGAAGCCCTTCCTTTCTGGCAACATTGGATAACTCAATGATTTTCCTTATTATTTCAGGAGTATCCAAAGACGGTGTCTTGAAAATAAGAGCCATGCTCTTTAATCCACCCACAAAATCAGACATGCTGTTAGATGCCAGAATACAGCTGAAAGCTCCACCAAAAGTAATCAAAGCTGAGGGAGCATGCAAAAAATTCACTAAGGCCGCCATGCCTGCATCTCCGGAAACAATACCGAAGATAACCAAAGCCAAACATGCAATCAAGCCAATTATCGATGCTAAATCCAAAATGTTCACCTTCCTACTTCTGCGTTAGTTTGCAAAAATATCCTTTCTATACGATTTTACTAAATTTTTTACTTCTTGTCTACTTTCTTTTACAATTATTTTTTTCCCGGTGGTAAAAGCTATCACCGTATCCGGAGTTTCTTCCACAGTCTCCATCAAGTCAGGATTTATCAATACTTTTTGCCCATTCAGTTTTGTGACCTCGATCATTTTTAACATCCCCCAGTTCTTTTTTAAACGGATATCAGGATATATTTCTAAAATTTGCTAATCATTACCGCAACAAGGCAGAAACAGTGTTTCCCTGTTTCCGCCTGCTGCATTATTATTCTCTATTTATCATTCCGCAAGACTAACGTTTCAGATTTACAAGTTCCTCTAATAAGGTATCCGATACAGTAATGATTCTGGAATTAGCCTGGAATCCTCTCTGGGTAGTAATCATTTCAGTAAATTCCGAAGAAAGGTCCACATTACTCATTTCCAGAACTCCTGTGGAAATATACCCGCCGCTGGAAGTAACGTCCACGCCGATTCCGTCAAATTCACCGGAATTCAGAGTTGCGGCATACAGGTTGTCGCCCTGCTTTTCAAGACCTGCTGCATTTGGGAACTCTGCTACTGCAATCTGGCCTAACAGCTTTGTCTGTCCATTGTCATAATGGGCATAAATCATACCATTGCCCTCGATGGATACACCTGACATCTTTCCTACCTTCCGTCCTGCGCCCACGCCTTTTGTATCCCCAGCCTCTGCGCCAATGGTGCTGGCTCCGTTTGCATTATAGTTATTGGATGGCGAAAAGTCAATGTTAATCGTGGTAAAAGGTCCGTTTGGCATGGAAACGTCATCGCCGAACCTTAAATCGAGAGTAAAGTTATTGGTCAGCCCGTTTACGGATTCTATCAGCTTTGTAGAATCATTGTATTTTACAATACCGCCCTGAATTACTTTACCTGCTACTGTAAGGGCTCCCGTTGTTCCGTCCATAATGCCTGCATCAATGGCTCCTGCCGCCAGCATGGCTCCTATTGTATCGGTATCAGCACCGCTTACATTTCCGTATAATTTGGCAAACTCCTCATAGGTCTTAAATCCGTAAGCATTTGCCAGTATTGTCTGCTTTTCTGCTGCAGTTCCCTGGGCATCGTCAGTAAAGAGGGATGCAAAGGGATAGGTAACTCCTTCATAGGTAACCCCTGAAGCGTTTACCGTATAGCCCTGTGCCACATTTAATGTCTGTGCGTTTGCCACCTTTACCGAGCTTCCGAAGGACAAATTCGGGAACTGAGCCATAACGGATTTACCGTTTGAATCCAGTATATCTGTTACTTCCACGCTGTATTCCCCTTCTACTCCGGTAGCTTTCATGGACAGCTTTGCCGTATAGGCATATCCGGCATTGTCAAAAAAGTTTAAATTCATAATTTTTCCGGATTCTGCCGTAACGTCTGAATCATTTTTATCTATAGTTCCGGATACATATGCCCTTGTAGTTGCCTCTGGGGGATATGTCATATTTTCAGGAGCCAGAACCTTCAAAGGACTTACTGTATCCTTTTTAATCTGTCCCGTTGTTTCATCTACCTGCCAGCCCATTACGTTATAGCCGTTAGAGCTCATGGCAAGATTACCGACTGAGTCCACATTAAAGGAACCGTCTCTTGTGAAATACCGGTTGGAACCGTCGCTTACAACAAAGAATGCATCTCCTTTTAACTGAAGATCAAAGGGATTTCCTGTTGTCTGGCTGGAACCTGGCTGAGTGATTGCCGTAGTGATTGCCGCACTCTTAACACCAAGACCAATCTGCTTTGCATTGGTACCTGCTGTTCCGGTAGTTGCATTTGGACCGGATGCGCTCTGACTGGTCTGATACATCAGCTCCGCAAAATTTATGGATTGGGATTTGTATCCTACTGTATTTACATTTGCAATGTTATTACCAATAACGTCCATCTTTATCTGGTGTGTCTTAAGACCTGCTACACCAGAATACAATGATCTCATCATAATGAAATGACCTCCTAATTTTTATTGCCGCAGTCCCCTTCTGTCATTCAGGGGTCTTAGCCTCCTTATCGGTCCGGCTACATGATTACGGCTCCGTCAATATTTGTAAAAATGTGATTTTCAGTTTCTCCCTGATTCATGGCGGTAATGACCATGTTATTTTTAATATTTACGATAAATGCCAGATCATCTACCAGAACAAGGGATTCCTTAATGCCTTTCGCACCGGCTTTATTCGTACCTTCTGCCAGACGTTTCAACTGTCCTTCCGTCAAATCAATGTTTCTATCCTGCAAACGGTTAGCCGCATGCTTGGAAAATCTTAAGTCACCGCTTTCATCCAGTTCTCCGGCCTTTGCTTCTAAAATGTCGGAAAAGCTTATCCGGTCTTCCTTAAGTGTCTGATTGGACTTTCTGTTTTGACTCTGGTATTCATTCTGTATCTGCCGGATGGAAAGAAACTGATTTGATATAGGGTTCATTATTCTCCCTCCGTTTCCTCGTCCTTGGGCTTATTGTTCTCATCAATCTCAATGAGTTTTTCCATCTTTTTGATATAATCCTCAATAATCTTCCGGTCATCCTCGCTGATAAAGGATTTCTGATACTCATTCATGGATTCATATACTTCTTTAATGGACAGTACTGCATCCTTGCTGCTGATATCTAAATTCATCAGGCTGGGCAGCTTGGAAACTGCGTAAAGCAATGCGGTTGCCATATTGTAAGCTTCCAGATAATCCGCATCCGCCACTTCTGACACCTGATCTAACGGATACTCTTCTCCGTTGACGCCAACAATGGCTTTGCCGTTTTCATAAACTACATAATTCACCTTTCCGCTGTCATATGTAACCTTTCCTGTGTCGCTTACTGTTTTCACTACCACTTCTTTTCCCACCAGAGACGATGCACGCTGTAATTCATTGTTAGCATTTAAGTTCTGCATTTCCTCCAGTTCTGAGAATGTGGCAAGCTGTGAAATATATTCCGTATTGGAAGTAGGCTCCAACGGATCCTGATATTTCATCTGGGCTACTAATAACTGCAAAAAAGCATCTTTATCAAGGTTATTTGATTTCTTTTCTTCTCTCTTGGCTTCCTCCCAGGATGTTCCAAGTTCAAGTTTGCCGTCCACAAACGGTGCTACGTGTGCCATATGCTTCCTCCTTCCTTATGCCATATAATCCAATGTGTTTCCGCTTCGTTCCATCATGTCCTTCTGAATATCCAGAGCCTCTTTCTCTTCTTCCGGTAAATCCGGGTCTTCTTCCGGCACATTCAGGTTAATTTTTCTTCTTGTTACTTTTTTGGCCTGATAAGCATTCTTTTCTTCACTGCCGCCCTTTTCCAGATTTCTTTCAAACTCATGGCTGGCAACGAGAACCTCTACTGCTTCCACCTTCACTCCCTGAGCCTCCAGCTTTTCTCTAAGCTGTATTACCTGGGCTTCCAGCACCTGCTTTACCGCTTCGCTTTCTGCTGTAAACTGGGCAGTTATGATTCCTTCCTTTGCCCGGACCTGTAAATGTAATGTTCCGAGGCTTTCCGGATGCAGCTGCATTTCCATGCTGGTAAAATCCTCTCCGCCCGTAACTCTCACCGCTTCCCCGATTTGATTCAAAATACTTTGGGGATCAATGGCAGGCAAAGGCGCTTCCATCTCCAAAGGAGCTGTTTTTCCTTCTGCAAATACTGCCTGAGGCAAAATAGTGCCTGTTCCTTCCTGCCCAAAGCTTCTGTGGCTCTCTGATTTGCTTCCTTTATTCTGAAAATCTTCTGAAGCTGTCTGCTGCTTAGCCGTATCCACTTCTATGGCAGAACCTTCCTTTTGGCTTATGGAGTTTTCTCCTGTCTCTTCTGCCGCCGCAGCTTTATCCTGCAAATCCTTTGCTGCAGTAAAATCCTTTACCGGTATTCTGTCTGCCTGCTCTGTTGCCGAAGCCTCAAGACGTTCTGCAAATGCTCCGTTTTCTGCTGCAGGCTCTTTTAGATGCAATTCATTCTCCAGTTGTGCCTGTGCTTCAACATTATCAAAGGCTTCTTCCAGCATGGATACCATTTCTTCCGGCTTTATGCCAAGCTCAAAAGCCAGCTCTTCTACCGTTGCCGTTACCTGTGCTGAAAGCTCTTTCAAGCCTTCAAATAAGGCTGCGTCTGTTACAAGATCCAGTCCGTCCAGCTCCGCCGACATCTCTGCCACAAGTCCTGCCAGACTTACAGGATTTAAAAGATCTGCAAAGGATAATCCCAGCGTCTCCATGGCTGCTTCCAGTTCCTCAACTGTCACATCAAGGGCATCCGCTATTTCTTCCTTCAATTTTCCGGCTGCTTCCTCAAGCTGCACCGCTTCCTCTTCCGTAAGCTTTTGGGCAGGCTTTCCCGAATCCGCTGTTTCTTTGGAAATCTTTTCTTTTGAAATCCTTTTTTCAGTTCCTGAAGCGCTTACCGGTGATTTTACCTTGCCGGCATCTTCAAAGGCTTCTGTCCGGCTCTCTCTTCCGTTCATATTCATAATGTCCGCAAAGCTTTGTTCCATATTGTTCGGCACATTTTTCTGTACTGCTCCTGCCGGCAGATTCACGGCAAAAGCCTTGGCGCCTGTTGCGGGTACTCCCGTCATCCAAATTCCTCCTTTCCTTATATATTTGTGAATGTTCTTTTTTATAATTAATTGGAAAATTCCAAATAATTATCTAATATTATATCGGCATTTCCCAATGAGTACTTAACTTTTGGGATCCATAATCTTTGTAAGCCTTGCTGCCACCTTGGCGTCCATAACGCCTAAAATCTTTCCTCTTGATTCCGCATTCATGGTGTCTAAAATTTTAGCTGCCAGCTCCAGATTATCAGTCATTGCCTCGAAAATAGCGGCCGCTTCCTTTGGCTTCATCTCCGAATACGCTTTGGCATAATCCTGTACCTCTTTATCCACTTCCGCCTGCTTTACTACTTCCTTATACAGATATTCTGCCGTGGCAGGGTCCATTTCTTCATAATATTTCCTGTATTCGTCAGCCCCCGGTCCCTTTTCTGCGTAAACCACCTCTTCATAAAATTCCGTTTTAATCCTTTGGAACTCTACCTGACTGCTTTCAAAGGTCTTTAACCGTTCTATTTCTGCTTTCAGAGCGGCAACCTCCTCTGCATCGGAATCATTTCCTTCCTTTACATTTGCCAGCTGCATTTCCAGAATCTGTATCTGCTCCACCGCTTCCTTCAGGCTTGTATAACCTCCGTACTCTCCTTCATCCGCTATTTCGGTTTCTTTGGAGCCCGGAAGAATTTTATTTACAACGGGCACATCCTTTAAAACCGGCGTCAGCACATTACTTCCGAAACCGCCTACATCCAGCTTTATCAAAAGACAGAGTATTCCCAGCCAGACAATTATAATAATACTTGTTACCAATACTACAGAAACAGTGCTGCCTTCCGATTCCTCATCAAAAGCCGCTTCCTGAAGGGCAAATTCCTTTGCCCGGGCTTTTGCCTCCTTCCGCTGCTTTTTCTGCTCCTCTTTAAATTTTTTCTTTTCTTCCTTCAGCCTTCTTTTGTCCGCTTCCGTATCCATCGAAAAATTTTGTTCCATTGCTTCTCTTGCCATTTCCTGTCACCTGCTATTCATTTTCCGCCAGCTTCTGTCCGTAAGTATAGCTGGTAAGCTCATCGATTTCCTTACCTTCCGCCGCCTTTTCCTCCATAAGAAATTCCTCAAAGGCATTTTCTTTAAGGATTTCATGGGTCCGCCTTTCCATACGCACCTCCATAAGCGTTATCCGCTTCTTTTCCAAAAACTCTTTGGCTAAAAAAATCGCCTTTTTCTGTTCTTCTATCCTGCCTTCCGCCTTCCGGATGCCGGATTTATTTAAGATGATTTCCTGAATATCCAAAGAAGGAGCCGCCAGCAATTCCCTTGCTTTTTTCTCCAGAGCCGCTTTCCGGTTTCGTAAGACAGCCAGCCGCTCTTCTTCTTCAAGCACCTTGCGGTTTGCTGCGGCAAATTCATTTTTTGCCTGCTCCTCCAGCTTATTCTTTATATTCAGAATATTCTGCATGCGATACTTAAATACACTCAAAACGCTTCATCCTCTATCACTAAAACAGTTCCAAAAGCTGTTGTATCTCTTCTTCAAAGGTAATTTTTTCATCGGTTTCCTGCATGAGAAACTCATTTACCTGTTCAATTTTCTCTATGGCAAAATCAATTGCCGGATTGCTGCCCTGTTTGTAGGCGCCGATATTGATTAAATCTTCTGCCTCCGTATAAGTTGCCATTACATTTTTCAGCTTCCCTGCCGCCATCTTATGCTCTTTGTCGCAAATCTGGCTCATGCATCTTGATATGCTCTGCAAAATATCTATGGCAGGGTAATGGTTTTTATGCGCCAATTTACGATTCAGCATAATATGTCCATCCAGAATGCTTCGCGCCGTATCGGTAATTGGTTCATTAAAGTCGTCACCATCTACTAAAACTGTATACAGTCCGGTAATGGAACCCTGCGAAGCCCTTCCTGCACGCTCTAACAGCTTGGGCATTTCCGAATACACGCTGGGGGGATATCCTCTTGTAACAGGCGGCTCCCCGCTTGCCAGGCCGATTTCCCTCTGTGCCATGGAAAAACGTGTCAGGGAATCCATCATAAGCAAAACGTCCTTTCCCCGGTCCCTGAAATATTCCGCAATTGCCGTAGCCGTTTTTGCCGCCTTATTTCGTTCCAGAGCCGGCTTATCGGAAGTGGATACTACCACTACCGAACGTCTCATGCCTTCTTCTCCCAAATCTCTTTCAATAAATTCTCTTACTTCCCTGCCCCGCTCTCCAATCAGGGCGATTACATTAATATCGGCTCTGGTATTTCTGGCAAACATACCCATCAGGGTAGATTTCCCTACACCGGAACCGGCAAAAATCCCGATTCTCTGTCCCTTGCCCACAGTAATCATTCCATCTACTGCTTTTACGCCAAGAGGCAGTATCGTATCAATAATTTCTCTCTTTAACGGGTCCGGCGGCGGCGCTTCTACCGGATAGGATTCCTTCAGGGAAAACTCCTCACCGTATATCGGCCTGCCAAGACCGTCCAAAGTCTTTCCAAGCAGTTCTTCACCAACCGGCACTGACAGGGGATAGCCCTGGTTTTCTACAATACAGCCGCCGCCAATGCCATCCGTCACTTCATAAGGCATGAGCAGCGTCCTGCCGTTCCGAAATCCCACTACCTCTGCAAGTATGTATTTCCCCGTCCTGCCTTCCAGATAGATACGGCAGAGATCTGCAAGCTTTGCTTCCGGACCTGCCGATTCAATGGTCAGCCCTACCACATTCACTACCTTGCCCATCTTTTTGAAAAAGGTATCCTGTTTTAACCTATTGTATTTTTGAAAGTCAATCCGCAGTCCTTCCATACTAATTCCTCTCATATGACAATAGCTGCAGCTGCTTTGACAGCTCTTCCAGCTGCACTCCGAGGCTGCAGTCAAAAATGCCTCCGGCTGTTTCTATCATGCATTCGCTCTGGGCAAGGGTCATATCCTCAATTACCTCAAGAGTAGCGTCCTTACCCTGTACAAACTGTCTGATTTCCTCTTTTTTGGCACTGACCGCCTCGTAATCCTCCCTGGACACATGAACGATGAAATCCTTTCCTGTTCCCATTCTGCCCATGCTTACTTCCAGAAGATGCACGATCATTTCTTTTTCATGCTTTAAATTCACTTTAAAAATATGCTCATAAATGCCGGTAAGAATATCCACGAATTCAGGCTCTAACTCTTCCATCCTGTTCTGATATGTCCTCTCAAGCAGAGCTTCTTTTTCAGCCAGTTCCTGCTCTTTCACGGAAATCTCCTGCTGCGCCTGCCTCATGGCCTCTTCGTAACCTGCCTGCTGTCCTTCCCGGTAGCCTTCTTCTTTTGCCCGATTCCTTATTCCTTCTGCTTCCGCTCCTGCTTTTTGCAGAATTTCTTCCGCTTCCTTTTTTGCGCCTTCTATGATTTCTTCCGGAGCGGGTCCCTCATATGCTTCTGGGGGAACCTGCTCTGCCGCTATGCCCGAAAAAAAACCATCTGCATCCTGCTGCGGTTTCTCGCCTAACAGCCTTGCTACATTCACTGCCTCCAAATCATTTGCCTCTTCCCGAAAAACGGGCTGGGAAACAGCAGCTCTTGGCGCCTCCTTCTGAGTCTCCTGAAGCTCCTTCAGCCTCTTCTCAAAAAGCGCATTGGAATCAATCACCTTTTTATCCTCTGGTTGAAACGCAATATAGCCTGATTTATATAAACTTGGACTAGACAACGATTTCGTCACCTCCGCCTCTGGATATTACGATTTCACCGGAATCTTCCAGTTTCCTTATGATATTTACAATCTTCTGCTGTGCCTCTTCCACATCCTTCATACGGACAGGACCCATAAATTCCAT
>CAJUEX010000060.1 GCA_910585715.1 uncultured Lachnospiraceae bacterium | reverse complement strand
TGACAGCTTCTCTGTATGTTAATACCATTTTCTTTTCCTTTCAACTTCCGATTGTGATTTGATGATTTTTAAGGGAAGCATTAGCTGTTATATTTTGTTATTAAAATATCCGACAACCCTTGAAAACACTAAGTTTATCGCAGGTGAGCTTTCCCTTAGAGTTTCCCTTGTGTTATATCCTCTCGCAAGGTATTACGAACCCTGATAATTGAAAAGTATAAAGGAAACAAAATCTTATAAAAAATTATAACAAAATATTTGGGAATTGTGAACTGATTGAAATTCTTTCAAAAAAATTCCCTAATTCCAACAAAAATTTCTGCATTTTATCAATGACTGCCGATTCCAAATTACTTTCATGGTAAGATGCCTTATCCTCCAATCCGGCAAATTCAAGGAGATATGGCATATGTAAAATGTCCTCTGGTTTTTGCGGTATCGCACCCTCATTTGCCAACCGGAACGAATTGCTTCTTTTTCATAAAAATCCCTCTCGTCTTTATCTTCAATACGCATAAGTATTTGATAATGCGTCCAACTCAGTTTAAATGACAGTTTGGAATATACTATGTCCAATTGTCCAATTCCCGATTGGATAATTTCATTTTCTCTGTCTTTATAAGTCATTTAGAACTGTCTCATACCTGCAACATTACTTCTGGAAAATCCTCTTCCATATTCTTTCGTGAGATATGCGGACAGGGAATCAATTACTTTTGAGCCGTATTTTGCACGTTCCTGTCCCTGCGGCTCCTGTTCAACAATATAATGTCCCAACAAAAAACTTGTAATGACTGTAATCGTATTTACCATCTGACCCATATTGCTACGAGCATTGCCAATCAGTTATAACTCCTGCTCTTACCGGGTATTGGAATGCTGCCTGATGTGAAGATAGGTTTGTCAGATTTTTCATATGTCTTAATTTTTTATGAATTTCATGGAAAATACTTATTTTTTGTGTATAATTTGTTGATGGTTACACATTATCCATGCATATTTTTGAAATGAGGAGTGTTTATGAAGAAGTTTATAAAATATGTGTTATTGTTCATTAAGCATCTGCTGCGATTTGTGTTAAAGCCTTTGTCCTTTGTGCCTGCCATTATCGTAATGTACATGATTTTTTCTTTTTCCAGCCAGAACGGGGCTGCTTCGTCTGCTTTGAGCTATAAGGTAAGCAGCAAGATTGTTTCTGCGGCTGATGAGGCTTTTGACATGAATTTATCTTATGCGGAAACAGAGCACTATATTGACCGGATTCATTATTATGTGCGGAAGGGGGCGCATTTTACTGAATATTTCATTTTGGCAGTAACGGTGGCATTTCCTCTGTATGTGTACGGTATGAGGGGTATCTGGCTGGTATTGTTTGCAGGTGCTTTCTGTGTGGGGTTCGCCTGCCTGGATGAGTATCATCAGTCCTTTGTTTCCGGCAGGACTCCGGCTAAAAAGGATGTGATAATTGATAGCTGCGGGGCCTTTCTGGGGATAATGATTACCCGGATTGTGTGCTTTATTGGACGCAAGACGGTGTTTGCGCCTCTTTCTATAAAAAGAGATTAAAAGCAAGGCTGTGACACTAAATCCCTGATGCCACAGCCCTGTTTACATTCACCTTCTGATAAGTCAAGTATCAATTCAACAGCCTGTCTAAAAATCTCTCTCTATCATTTAGAAATGCTTTCATAACCTGATAGCATTCTGTTTCTTCATAATTACATGCACATACCTCATCATTATCAAAGGAATAGATACAGGCCTCCGGCAGTCCCAAAAGAATAGGCGAATGTGTTGCAATCAGAAACTGTGAACCCGCTTCCGCCATTTTAACAATCTGAATTAGCAGCGATAACTGCCTTTGAGGAGATAAGGCTGCTTCCGGTTCATCCATAATATATAACCCTTCTTTTGGGCTGTTCAGGAAAAAGGATAGAAAGCTCTCCCCATGTGACTGCTCATGCAGAGACTTTCCGCCATACCGCCCATAAAAAACTTCTTTCGGAGTGCCATCCCTGTATTCTTCTAATTTACTTGCCACATTAAAAAAGCTTTCCGCCCGAAAAAAATATCCCCCTTTTGGCCTTCGGTATCCCTTGCTTATAACAACGGAATCACTTAATTTTGAAACATCATCATAAGTAGAAAAATTGTAATTTATAGTGCCTCCTTCCGGATTAAATCCATAAGCAACTGCAATTGCTTCAAGCAAAGTAGACTTTCCAGTGCCGTTTTCCCCTGTAAAGCAGGTAATCCTATTGTAAAATTCCAGGCACTTTAAGCTGGATATGGCAGAAATGTCCTTTAAATAGGAATTGTCAGGAACTTCTTCCCATTTGATTTTTATTTTTTGTATATAATTATCATTCATAATTATGCTTTTTCCCTTCAGATAAAGCTGTTTTTTCAGTTTCTGCTTATGTAAAAATGACGTGTAAAAATGCTTTATAATACTCGTGTACCAGGTTCTACTGAATCTATAAACATTTAACCGTTTCTTTAAAACACGTGCGTTTCAAACAAAAATACAGGGATGCTGTTCCAAACGAAACAGCATCCCATTTTATTATATCGTCTAGTCCCTAATCAGCCTGTTATCTTATTCATTCCCTTTTGTAAGAAGCATCATAATCTCATTGCTCCTTGCCACGAATTTCGTCATGGCTTCCGGTGCCAGCGGCGCATTCTGCAGACTTGCCAGGTCATAAAGCTGCTCACAAATCATGGAGACATTTTCGCCTTCCTTATTTTCCATCACATACTGTACCAAAGGATGGTTTGCATTCAGCACAAGGGTTTCTCCGGACTGGCCGCCAAACATGTTCATTTCCATGCCGGGCATTGCATACATCTTCATCATGTCCTGCATACGCCTGCTTTCTTCCGATACAGTAATCATGGAAGAAATCTTCTTGTTTTTCAGCTTATCCACCTTCACCTGAATACTTTCCTTTTTCAGAGCCTTTTTAAATACCTTGGAAAGCTCCTCTGCCGCCTCATCCAGTTCCTTCTGTGCCTTTTTGGAGGTTTTTGTCTTAAAGGTATCTGTCAGGTCAGCATCAATGCGGCTAAACTTAACCCCCTCATTTTTTGACTCAAGCTGGGAAATAAAAGGCTGGTCAATGTTATCTGTCAGTATGACCGCATCCATCTTTGCCTGCTTAAACATATTGATGTACTGGCTCTGCTGCTTTTCGTCGGTTACATAGTAGATAACCTTTTCTTTCTTTTCTTCTTCTGCGTCAGTTTCTTCAGAAGCTGAATCCTCCGTAACAACCTCGGCTTCTACTTTTTCACCGTTTTCATCCACTACCTCTGCCTTTTCTTCTTCCGTGTCAATTGGCTTTACTTCCAGACATTCCGGCAAAGTCATAAAATTGCCGTCTAAATTCTTAAAGAGGATATAGTCCGTCATCTTCTCGCAGAACTTGTCATCCTTTAAGCAGCCGAATTTAATAAATGGGCTGATATCGTCCCAGTATTTTTCATATTCTTCCTTTTCCGTCTTGCACATGCCCGATAGTTTATCTGCAACCTTTTTGGAAATATAATCAGAAATCTTCTTTACGAAGCCATCGTTCTGCAATGCGCTTCTGGACACATTTAACGGTAAATCCGGACAGTCAATGACGCCCTTTAAAAGCATTAAGAACTCCGGAATTACTTCTTTAATATTATCCGCAATAAATACCTGATTGTTGTACAGCTTAATGGTTCCTTCAATGGATTCGTATTCCATATTGATTTTGGGAAAATACAGAATCCCTTTCAAATTAAATGGATAATCCATATTCAAATGAATCCAGAACAAAGGCTCCTTGTAATCCTGAAATACCTTGCGGTAAAAGTCCAGATATTCTTCCTTGGTGCACTCATTTGGATGCTTTGCCCAAAGGGGATTGGTATCATTTAATAATTCAGGACGCTTTTTAATCTTCAGCTTTTCTACCGGAGGCTCTTTTTCTCCTGTTTCCTTGCCTTCCTCATCCAGTATGGGCTTGCCCTCTTCCGTAATGTTTTCCACCACTTCATCCGTATCTGATTTCTCATCCAACAGAATAATCTGTGTCTCCGTGGTATTTTCCCTGCTTAAGAATATTTCGGTAGGCATAAAGGAGCAGTACTTTTTGATGACCTCTCTTGCCTTATATTCGTTGCAGAATTCCAGACATTCTTCATTTAGGAATAACGTAATCTTCGTTCCTACCTCTGCCTTATCCCCTTCTGCCATACGATACTCTGTACCGCCGTCACATTCCCAATGCACCGGCTTTGCACCCTCTTTATAGGAAAGCGTATCAATATGCACTTCGTCAGCTACCATAAAGGCAGAATAAAATCCAAGTCCGAAATGACCGATAATCTGGTCTTCATTTGTCTTGTCCTTATATTTCTCAATAAAATCCGTAGCGCCGGAAAAAGCAATCTGGTTGATATATTCCTCCACCTCTTCATCCGTCATACCGATGCCGTTATCAATAAAAGTAAGGGTTTTCTTCTCCGGATTTACAATTACCTCCATCTTGCCCTTATAATCATCCGGAAGGGAATATTCTCCCATCATATCCAGCTTTTTCAGCTTTGTAATAGCGTCACAGCCGTTTGAAATCAATTCCCTGTAAAAAATGTCATGGTCTGAATACAACCATTTCTTAATAATAGGAAATATATTATCGCTGTTAATTGATAAGTTTCCTTGTTTTTCTGACATACTAATCACATTCCCTTCGTTTTTCTTTTTTTCGTTCTTCTTCCGATTTGAAATCAGTTTTCCTCCGTTTCCATACCGGAATCCTTTTCACAAAACATAGTTTAAGCCCCTCCTATTTAAAAGTCAAGAGAAAATTAGCACTCGTCAAAAACGAGTGCTAATAATTCTTGAAAAGTTGCATAAACACTGGATTTTCTAAATTCTAAAATTTTTCTAAATTGGAAATTTAAGAGTATATAATAATCTGTCAGCCCTCTGAAAACATCCCCTGAAAGTACTTATCATATATTTGGAAAAACTCCACCGTATCCATATTTTCCCCGCCGGCCAATGTAACGCTGTTCCAAAGCTCTTCATTCAGGTTCCGTACCTGGCTTTTCACAAAGTCATCATAAACCTGATTAAAGGATTCTTTTTTCCTCTGTTCCACGATTTTAACTTTATTGGCATCAGTTTCCTTCCGGTCAAAGGTGCTGACACATTTAATAATATAATAGCCATGCTCCGTTTCCACCACATCGCTGACGGCATCCGTGCTCAAGTTAAAGGCAGCTTCTTCAAGAGGCGCCTCCATCTCACCCTTTCCAAAGGAATAGGTGCTGTTTTCCGCCTCGCTGTACTGGGTTATCAGGGTATCAAAATCTTCCCCTGATTTTACCAGTGCCAATATCTCCACCGCCTTTTGTTTAGTGGCTGCCTTTGTCTCCTCTGTATAGGGAATCCTGTTTTTTTCACCATCCAAAGAATAGTTCTTTAAAAAAATCACTTTTACCGTAATGGTCCTTGCTTCATCATCGCTTATTTCCGGGTTCACATCCTGTATAATGGAATAATAAATCTTATCCGCAAGGGCATATTCCCCGTAAAGCTGTTCTATCAGCTGTTCATCTGCATTCAGATAGCTGATTTCCTCGGCAGAAAGCGTCTGGTAATACTCTACAGCTGCCTGGCTCGCAAGTTTTTTCTCATGCTCCGAAAGTGCAACCTGGTGTTCTTGTGCCAACAGATTCATGGTCTTTATCTGTGCAACTCTGGCAATAACAGTGTCCTTCACTTTTTCTTCAAGGGTGCCGTCATCAAACTTCGTGTTCCAAATCTGAGCCCCGTAAATACTTTCATACTGGTTTTTCGTATTTAACAAGTAGACCTTGATTTCCGGCAGCATACAGGAGCTTTTCCCAATACGGAACACTTCATCTGCTGCAAATCCTGTAGTCAGCACTACCTTTGTCTCCTGTTCATTATCTTCCGTTCCTTTTTTGCAGCCTGTAACTGCTGCCGCCAGAAACAGCAAAAGGACCATGGACAAAAATATTCCTTTTTTTCCATTTCTTTCTCTCACTTCGTATAATCCTCCATTACGATTTTACTTCCCTTAACGGATTTCTCTACAAAAATCTTTTCCGGTATTCGTTCCCTAAGCTCCGGCACATGGGAAATAATCCCAATCATCCGGTCATGCTCCACAAGGGAATAAAGCGCCTTTACCGCCTGGTCCAATGACTCCCCGTCAAGGGCTCCAAAGCCTTCATCCACAAACAAGGTCTCTACCTGAATACCGCCTCTGCTTTGCTGTATCACGTCGCTAAGCCCTAAGGATAAGGACAAGGATGCCTTAAAGGCTTCTCCCCCGGACAGGGTTTTTACGGAACGGCTTTTCCCCGTATAGTGGTCAAATACCGCAATTTCCAGATTGTCCTTGGTTCTGCCGTCTCCCACTTCCGAAACCCTTTCCATCAAAAAGCGGTTTCCGGTCATTTTTTCAAACCGCAGGTTGGCTGCCTCTAAAATCTCATCAAAATATCCGGTAAGCACATACTGTTCAAATACCAGTCTTTTTTTATTATTCCCGGCGGCAGTATTTTCCAATCCTTTTATAATTCCATATTCCTCCTGAACCTTTTCCCATTTCTCCAGCTTCTCTTTCAGGCCCCTTATAACTCTTTTCATGGTATCAAGGACAATGACAAGCTTTTCCTTTTCCCTTAATGCCTCGTCACGTTTTTCCTTTCTATCCTCCGCTTCCTGCTTCAACAGTGACAAATCCGTTCTTTCAAGCTTTTTGCATTCTTTTAAAAGCGCCTTGCTCTGTTCGGTAAGGGCATGAAGCTTTTTCTGATAAGTTTCCAGCTTTTTCCGCCCTGCCTCCAGCTGTTCCGGTTCCATGCGCTTTTCCAGAAAGGCTTTTTCCCCTGAAAACTTCTGCTCCTTTAACGCTTCCTTCCAGCGTGCTGCCGTCTCCTTTTCCCTTTCCTTTGCCTGTTCCTTTTCTTCTTTTGCAGCCTGCAGTCTGGAACAAATGGAAATCAGCTCTTTTTCCAGTTCCTCCCACTGCCTCCTTTTTTCTTCATAAACAGGCTTTAAGGAATACAGTTCTTCCTCCCCGGCAGGTTCTGCCTGCGCACCTCCTGCCAGCAGGGCGCCGGGAAGTTCCTTATTATTATTTATTAGATTACATAACTTTTCTTTCTTTTCCGCCGCTTTCCCGGAAAGCTCTTTTGACTGAAGGCAAAGAGCCTGTACCCTCTCGTGCATTATGCTTGCCTCCCGGTGAACCTCCAACAGCTCTTTCTCTTCCCTTTCATATGCTTCTTTCAGCTCTTTTAATTCTTCCTCACTTAAAATCCCTTCCTCTTGCTTTGCAATACGGGGATGTGTCAGGGAGCCGCACACAGGACAGGGCTTTCCTTCCTCCAGAAGAGAAGCGGCAAGGCCGATGGCAGCCCTCTTCCGCTGCCTGTCCTTTTCCTCATACAATTCCTTTTTCTTATTTACCGCAAGCTCCTTTTCTTCATAGCTCTTTTGGCTGCTTTCTAATTTCTTTTCTTCTTTTTTCCTCTGCCTTTCCTTTTCGGACAGGCTCTTTTTTAATTGAAACAAATCCTCTGATAAGCAAAAAAGCTCCTCATATACCGCTTCCTTTTCCTTAAAAATCTTCAGCTCCTTTTGCTTTTCCTTTTGTGCCTTTTCTTTGGAAATATAATCCTCTTCTCTTTTCGCCGCTTGAAGCACTGCCCTTTTCTGCTCCGTCCATTCTCTATAGGACGCTTCTATATAAACCGCCTTCTGTGCCGCATCCACTGCTGCCTTTAACGCCTTCATTTCCTCTTCGTCCGCTTTTAACTCCATCAGGCTTTTTTCTGTTTTTTCCTGCTCATCAAGCCTTCCGTTAGCGCTTTTTGCCTGTTCCAGCTTTTTATTTATCTTTTCATATTGAAGCTCCAGCTTTTTGATTGCTTCCTCTTCCTTCTTTTTTAATGCTTCCCTTTTCTTTTTTTCCTCCTCCAGATAATCTTTAATCTGCTCATAATGGTAGCTTTCTCCCCCGGTAAGCTCCTGCCAGCTTTCCTCTTCTATGGAAATATGGGCGATATCCTCATCCATTTTATCCTTTAAGGACTTTCCTTCTATATACAATGCCTTTGACCTTGTTTTTAGCTCTCCCGTGAATTTATCATACAAAGTGGTGCCGAAGATTTCCCGGAATATTTTCGTCTTGTCCTGGGGCGAGGCATACAAAAGCCTTGTAAATTCTCCCTGGGCAAGCATGGTAGTCTGCTTAAACTGCCTGTAATCCAGCGCAAGAAGCTCTTTTACCTTTCTGGTAACTTCTTTGGGACCTTCCACCACCGTGTCATCCGGAAGAAAAAGCTTTGCCCGCTCCTTTTCCTCTGCCAGCTCCCCTGTGCCTCTTTTTCTCTTTTTGGGCCTGAAATATTTGGGATTCCTTTCAATTCTGTAAACTTCGCCTTTATGGGAAAACACCAGATTCACATAGGTTTCTGTCCCTTCCCCGGAAAAGTCGCTTCTAAGAGTTTCCCTTTCCCGCATCTCCCCGCTTGTTTCCCCGTAAAGTGCAAAGGTAATTCCGTCAAATATGGTAGTTTTTCCTCCTCCGGTTGGACCTGTAATCAAAAACAGCCCTTTCCCCTCAAAGGAGGAAAAATCGATTGTTTCCTTTTCCCGGTATGGCCCCCAGGCGGAAAGTGTTATTTCAATAGGCTTCATGCTTTCCTCTCTTTATTCCTTTAAACTCTATTTCATCAGCGCCTTGTTCATCATTTCCTCTGCCGCCATAAGCTGCCCTTCACTCATGTCCTTTTCCTCCACATAAGTATAAAAATCCTGAAACAGCTCAATGCCGCTTTTCTTCTTTCTTGTAATCTGCTGCCTTTTCTGATTAGCAGTAGCTAACTCTTTTTCCTTTAATACGATTTCCATGGCATTGGGATAAACGCTGCGCAGCACTGCCATGGGCTCCATAAGCGCCTCCTCATTGGTAAGCACTGCCCGGATGTAATCCTCCCTGTTCTCCAGGGCGGCAATCTGTTCCTTCGTAAGCTCCCACAAATCCCCCTCTATGGTCCGCACTTGTCTAAGGGGCTTTAAAGGCACCTTCTTTACGAAAATCTCCCCCGGCTGCAAAAGCTCTATAAGCTGTACCGTCTTATTGCTGTTTTCCGAAAAAGAATATGCAAGGGGCGAACCCGCATAATATATGTGCTTCTCTGAAATCTTTTGTGACTTGTGGAGATGTCCCAGCGCCACATAGTCAAATTTTTCAAAAAGTGCAGGGGACACCATATCGATTCCCCCCACATACACTGTATTTTCCGACTCGGATAGCTCAGGCTCCCAATTTTTCCCGCCTACAAAGTAATGGGTCATAAGCACGTTCCTTTTCCCTTTTTCCAAAGAAACGGCTTCCTTCATGATTTTCTCCACCGCTTCACCTTCTGTCCTTGCCTGCACCTGTCCCGGCCTGACAAAGGGAAGCAGATAAAAATCCACCTCTCCGTATTCATCCTGTAAGGTTACCCGCTTCACCTGTCCTTCCCAGGTGCCTGCAATATAGAGCCTGTTTTCCTCAAACAGCCTTCCTCCAAAAGAAAGCCTCTCCGGGGAATCATGGTTGCCGCTTATGACCATGGTAACGATTCCTGCCCTTACACATGCCGTTAAAAACTCATCAAAAGCAGTTACCGCCTCTGTGGAGGGAATGCTCCTGTCATAAATGTCCCCTGCCAGCAAAACCACATCCACCTGCTCCTTTTTGGCAATGTCCAGTATCTGGTTCAATATATATGTCTGGTCTTCATACAATGGAAATTCATACATGGTCTTTCCAATATGCAAGTCTGCTGTATGCAATAATTTCATTCCTCTACCCATACGGAAACGGAGCCGCCTTCCACAAAGAATTCTCCCTTTCCGTCTTCTCCTATCACTACTTTTTCCGGCCTGTTGCCCATATAATCATAAAAGGTCTTTCCCTTCTTTCCTTCTCCCACATACATCACCTTTGAGCCTCCCGGTCCGTCGCTGACCAACAGGGCAAGACCGGATTTCTCCCATTCCGGCTCCCCTTCCCTTGTAAGCCCTACAATGTTTTGGTGGTCAAAATAACGGTGTTCCCTGCCATAAGCATAATTTTTCCGGAGAAGCAGCAGCTTGTCAAGTCCCTTTACCGGCTGTATATTGTCATGGGGAATGCCGTAATAATCCCCGTAAAATACACAGGGCAGCCCTTTTTCCTGAAGCAGTATGAGCCCATATGCCAAAGGCTTGAACCAGTCCATGACCCAGGACTGCAGTGCCTGCCCCGGCTGGGTGTCGTGATTGTCCACAAAGGTAACTGCAAATTCACT
Organism: uncultured Lachnospiraceae bacterium; assembly: GCA_910585715.1. Classification (GTDB taxonomy): domain Bacteria; phylum Bacillota; class Clostridia; order Lachnospirales; family Lachnospiraceae; genus RGIG3040. The sequence goes on along the minus strand of CAJUEX010000060.1, from coordinate 7,802 downwards.
TTCCTCATTTACAAGGGTACCGTTAAAAATGGAACCCATATCGAAATTTCCGTTTCCAAAGGAAGCTCTCTGGAAATTAAAATGAAGGGGCACGTCGAAGAGCTTCATGCATCTGTCTGCTTTATCCAGATAATTTTTCAGCCTGCCGATATCCGGGCTCCAGTATTCCCCTACGGCAAAGAAGTTTTCCTTTCCGTAGTCCCGCATTTCCCGAAGCCATTCATTGAAAAAGGAAAATCGGATATGCTTGACTGCGTCCAGGCGGAAACCGTCTGCTTTCGTCACATCCAGATACCATTTCCCCCAGCGTTTTAATTCCTCCAATACCTCCTGATTGCTCATGTCAATATCCGCACCCATCAGGTAATCGTAATTGGCATACTCGCCGTCAACCTCGCCGTCCCAATCCTTGCCTGCAAACAAAAAAACGCCCTTCTGCTTCTTTTTTTCATCCCAGTCCACTCCGTCAAAGCAGTTCCAGTCCCATTGGAAATCCGAATAAATTCCCTTTCGTTCCGGAAAGGTAAACCGGGTCCATGCTTCTATTTCTTCCTCTCCATTTACAGTCTGGTTTCGATTGTCCCATGCCTCCATACGCGCCTTTACCTGTTCCAGTTCATCCGCGCCCATCTTATGATTCAGCACTACGTCCGCAATCACTGCTATGCCTTCCTTCTGCAGACTTTCTATAGCCTGTATGTACTCTTCCTTTGTTCCGTACTTGGTGGGTATGGTGCCTTTTTGTTGAAATTCACCTAAATCATATAAATCATAAACCCCGTAGCCCACATCATATTTTCCGGAAGCTCCCTTATAGGCAGGGGGCAGCCATGCCATAGTAATTCCTGCCTCCTTTAACTGTTCTGCCTCCTTGCTGCACCGTTTCCAATGTGCGCAGTCTTCCGGCAGATACCATTCAAAATATTGGATTAATGTATCATTTTTCTTTTTACTCATTTCTCTCAAGTCCTTATATAAAATTTTGACGGATTTTGCAGATTCCTTCCGTCTTCTACAACAGTTTACCACAAAAAAAAGAAAAAAACACCGTTACTCCCAAGTATTCCCGAAAACAGTTGGAAAAGTTCCCAAAAGACGTGAAAGCCGGCAGAATATCCTGCCAGCTTTCACTGTATATTGAAATGCCGTTTGGTCCTTTGGGAAGCAAAACAGCAGTCAGCCCTTCTAATCCAGAATCTTCTCCAACGTGGCAAGAAGGTTTTCCACATCTATGGGCTTTGCTATATGCCCGTTCATTCCGCACTTCAAAGCCTCCCGCTTATCTTCTTCAAAAGCATTTGCCGTCATTGCTATAATCGGTATTGCCGCCAGCTCCTTATCATCCAGCTTACGAATTGTCTTTGTGGCTTCATAGCCATTCATTACCGGCATTTGAACATCCATGAGCACCAGCTTATAATATCCGGGCTTGGATTTCTTCAACATTTCCACGGCAATCTGACCATTTCCTGCAACCTCTGTTTCAAACCCTGCATCTCCTAAAATTGCTACTGCAATTTCCTGATTCAGCTCTACATCCTCCACTAACAGAATACGTCCTGTCAGAAGCTTTTCCGGTTCTCTGCCGGCTTTCTTTTCTATTGCTTGCTCTGTACTTATCTTTTCCCCCATATTCAGGCGGAATGTAAAGGAAACAGTAACCTCCGTGCCTACGCCCTGCTCGCTTTTCACTTCAATGGAGCCGTCCATCATATCCACAATATTTTTGGTAATTGCCATACCAAGCCCTGTTCCCTGAATGCCGCTGATGGTAGAATTCTTTTCTCTCTCAAAGGGTTCAAAAATATGGGATACAAATTCCTTGCTCATACCTCTTCCGCTATCCTGAACATAAAATTCATAATTTGCATAGCCGGCAGGGACTCCCGGTTTTTCCTTCACCTTCAGGCTGACGCTTCCTCCGGCATCGGTATACTTAACAGAATTGCCAAGCAGATTCAAAAGCACCTGATTCAGCCGCAGCTTATCACAGTAAAATTCTTCATTTTGAACGTCCACCGCTTCAATTTGCAACTCTAACTGCTTTGCAAGGGCATCCGCCTGCAAAATATTGCGTAGTCCCTGCAGAATATCCGTAAGGCTGCATGGCTTTTCCTCTAACTGAATCTTTCCACTTTCAATGCGGCTCATATCTAATACATCATTAATAAGGCTAAGCAGATGATTGCCCGATGTCATTATTTTCCCAAGGTATTCCTCTACCTGTTCCTTGTTGTCAATATGGGCAATTGCCAATGAGGTAAAGCCCACAATTGCATTCATCGGCGTACGGATATCATGGGACATATTGGAAAGAAATGCACTTTTTGCCTTATTTGCCTTATTCGCCTGAAAAAGTGCTTCTTCCAGTATATTTTTCTTTTCCATTTCATTGCGGATTTCCTCATCCACGCTGCGGAATCCCATAACAATCCCCTGGCTGCCATCCCAAACTCCGGTACGCACAACCTTCATTTGATAATACTTCATTTCACCGTCTATAAAGGCACGGTAATTCACATAATACAGTCTCTTTTCTGTCAGCTCTTCTTTCAGACGCTCTCTGGCAGATGCCTGACGCAGCATTTCTTTGTCATCTTCATAAACAAACTTTTCTATATAAAGCTCCATGCTTTCTTCCAACGACAGGCTGCCAATGAAAATCGTATCAAACATATGGTAACAGTCATCCGCTATCCGAAGGGACATGCCAACACCTGTATCCAAATCAAAGAAACAGACAAGATTGTAATCTATGCTCAATGCCTGGACCAGTTCCATATGGTGTTTTTCCTTTTCCCTGCGTTCCTTGTTTTCCTTTATCTTTTGCCTCGTACAATCTAAAAGAAAACGCTGATAAAACAGCTCTCCATTTTCTTTTAAGAGCTTGATATTACCCATTATGTGTAGAATCTCCCCATCATCATGCTGTATGCGGTATTCCACACTGACACTGTCACCCTCTTTTTTCAGTTCCTTTATGCATTCCCGAATCTTTGGCTTATCTTCTTCTACAACAGACGCCGCTACCATATCAAAACCCTTATTCATCATTTCATCCTGAGATTCATATCCCAGAATCTTCAGGGCTGCTCTATTAATGCTGATAAGATGCGTTCCATCTATGGAATGGCACATCACTCCACAATCCATTCCTGTAAAAATAGCTTCCAGAGAGTTGGTCTTTTTTATAAGCTCCTGCTCATATATGCGTTCCTGCGTCACGTCGATTCCTATGCCTACCGTCCCCATTACACTTCCGTCAAGATCATATAATGGGGATTTATAAGTAGTAAGCATCCGCATTCCCTCTCCGGTTTTAATCACTTCTCCGGATACACAGGTTTCTTTCTTGGTCATGACCTCAAGCTCTGATTCTATGCAGGCAGGATCATCCTGCTCCACATCCCATATATACGCATGACCTCTTCCCTCTACCTGCTTTTTCGTCTTATTGACTGTTTTGCAAAAGCTGTCATTTACTTTCTTATGTATACCGTCTTTATCCTTATACCAGACCATATTGGGGGTATTGTTAATAACAGCCTCCAGATACTGGCTGGTCTGCCAGGAATCCTTTTGTGATTTACAGGCCTGTTGCCATCTCAAAATGCGAAAGCTCATTTCTTCATCAGACATGGGCAGGGTCCATATATCCTTCACTTCCGACAGGAATCCTGACATAAGCGGCATCTGCTCCTTATCCGCAAGCAGAATAAGCTCTGCCTCCCGTTTCTTCCCTGCCTCAATGGCCTGCAAAGCTTCTTTCACATCCATATCCTGTAAATAAGCAAAAATCACATCTGCCTTAGCAGCCAGTCTCACTTCACACTGCTCGCTTTCAGAAAATTCATGCGTAATATGCTCTAACGGATGCATTTCTTTTATCATTTCAAATGCCCTGTTCTTAAGTCCCATTAAATAGAAATGAATATGGCAATGATACATATGTCTGTTTCCTCCCTGCGTCCTGTAAATAGACTTACCTGTATTCTATTCTAACAAGCGTGTGAACCTATGTCAATATTTTGGATATTTTGGACATGGAAATCTGTAACGGTTCAGTCCCCGGTTTTTTGGATAAAATGACGCGGGAGCTGGCAGGAGTTCCGGTTTTTTCGGACAGGAATCAAACCGATTCATCGATGCTTCCGCCTTCCGCCGCTGCGGGCGTTTCTGCTGCCGATACCATTACCGGCACTTCCGTCCCTGCAAGCTCTAAAGACACACCGCTTGAAGCCGCCTGCTTCTCTTTTTCCAGTTTACTGAAAAGAGATTTTAAATATTTCATATCCGCTTCCATAATTTCACGAAGCTCTTTTGCCCTGTGCTTTTTCTTTAAAAGCTCCAAATCAGCCGGGTCCATGTCCTCGCTTACTGTCCGGGTCAGCTCCTCAAACTCATTTTCCCCTTCCAGCTCCTTAAGCTCCCTTTCCATTTCTTTCATTAGCTCTCTTAACTCTTTGCTGTCAAGTTCAAAGACATCCTGCATTTCCATGCTGTCGGCACTGTTGTTTTCCTCTGTCTCCTCAAGCTCCGCCTCACATATGCCGCCGGTCTTTTTTGCACTTTCTTCCTCTTCCAGATGCTTTACCCGCTTTTTGGCAATCCTTATCATCTGCTCTGCATGGATTAGGGCGCTGCTCACCTCACTGTCGTCATATTCCCCGCCTCTTAGCTTCCTGCGGAGATTTGCAGCCTCACTGTATGCCTTTGCCACCACCAGCCTTGCGCCGCCGGATGTTTTTGCTGCCATAAGCTGGGTAGAAATTTTCTTAAATTTATAATTCAGCCGTTTTGTCTTTTTCATCTCCGGCCTGCGAACGGTCATGGTGCCTGCCACGGTTCCATCCGGGTTTTTAAAGGTATACCTTTCCGCATTTGAATTTCCGATTCCCATTATGCCCATATCATTATCCTCCCTGATTCATGTAATATTGAGCTTATTAAGAGCATTTATACTTATATAGGTTATCGGCAAATTTTCCGGAAAAATAAATGTGGTTGGCAATATGGGCTTTCATTATACTGATTTTGTGCAACGGTTCAGCCCACCCCGAGGATATAAGCGGGCTGAACCGTTACATTTTCATATTATGCCCTGCCTATTCCCTGCACCTTTCAGACAATAGCTGCATAGGCTCCCGCTTCAGGCTTTTATTTATCCTGCCCAGAGCAATTCCGGTTCCTGAAACCACAATCAGCACTGCGCATCCAAAAGCTGTCCAGCCCGCAGCTTCTGCCAGGGAACCCATTATGCTTCCAAGCAGAATCAGCAGGACAAAGCCTGACATTATGGACCATCTGCACTGTCGACAGGTCATTCCCAAAGACCGCTCAATGGCTGAAAAAAAACAGCAAAAGCCCTGTCAGTATGATTCCGGCAAGCAGCAAAAAAGATTATTGGCACTGCTCCCTGCGGTGTCATAAATGCCTACCACTTTATATTCCGATGTTTCAAAGGGCTCCAGAGGGTTCCCTTCTGCATCAATGAGGGATGCCGAAAGGGACAGGGAGCCGTCCAGCCTGAATTTCCTCCCGGCATTTGAACAGGTGTCCGCATATAAAAGGGCATTAACAGGCAGGTTTTGTTTGTTCCCGTAACTGGTTGAATGTCATACTGATATTCCATGGTTTTTGCCAGATTCAACAGTCTTTTTCCTGCATCCGTCTCATAAAATCCTTCTGTAACTTCATAAATCTTCTGTTTCTCCCTGAATTCATCTTCCACCATGCTTCCATCAGGCAGATAAAGCCCGGAGGCCAGAGAAGCCGGTATATATTCCAGCCCCAGCCGGGTTCCGGAGGCTGACGCTTCCTTTTTGATTTCATCTGCAACAGAGCCATGGACATAGAGATAGCTTTCCAATACAGCCACATAGGTCTTGTCCTTATACAGCATATCGGGAGCAGGGTTCATATGGTCGCAGAAATACTCCATGGTTCCCGCAATTTCCATCTCCAAAAGCCCTATGGGACGGATATCCATTTTGGTAACGGCGCTGGCGGAATCATAATAATAGAAATTAAATAAAATCCGGTCGCCGATTTTCCAATTATGCTCCTTCAGGGTTTCTTTGCTCACAATGCATTCTGGGCAAGGTCCTGAAGCTGCTTTTCATAGCTGCGTATGCTTCCGAAATAGAGATTTAAAAGCAGCACAAGCACAAAACTGGTTGCCACGGTAATCAGATTGGCGGTTTTTCTTCTTTGCGATTGGGTTTTTATCGATATTTCTCCCTGATATATTCCGCAACATCGTCAATTTCCGGAAACAGGCTTGCCCTGTTAACAGAGAGCATATCCAGTTCCTTTTGTATTTTCTCTTTGTTCTTTATGACAAACACTCTTTTCCTGCCATCCTTGTCCTGACAGCGCATATTGTCCATGCCGCTTCCCTTGCCCTCTTCCTCGCCCAGCCCGCATAAAATAAAGGAACCTTCCTGCTTCATAATGCGCTGGTTGTTGCGGAGGGGCGTAACAAACACATGGCTTAACAGGTCTGCTTTCCGGATTCTCGGTTCAAAAGCAGGATTGCGGGATTTCACTTCTGCCGCCAGTTTGCCTGCAAGCTTTTTATACTCTGTATCATTTTCCTCCTGAATGCCGTTTTTGCACAAGCGAATCAGCTCCGTCTGCTCACCGTAGCTTAAGGTTGGAAGCGCCGCCAGAAATGCCACCGTATCGCTTTTTGCATATTTTATCATTTCGGGCTTTGTATGCAATATTAGTACCTCACCCAGCCTGCTTTGATTGGTGCAGCAGGCAAAATACAATGCTACCAGGGGATTTTCCGTAACATCCAAAAGCCTGGTGGGCAGTCCGTAATGCTGCATTTCCACCAGATAATCCAAATGAGTGGCGCAGTGGACAAAATCCTGTGCGCACCTTACCAGAATTTCCTGATACATCATATCTTCTTTTTCAAGCCAGTGCCTTTCCCGCTTGATTCCGGGCTGCAGAAGATAATTAAGCCAGGATTGTCCCCGGTAAAGCAAGGTTTCCTGCCGGTACTCTTCCTTCAGTGAAAATATCTCACCCACATATTTTTCCAGGGAGTCTATGGGTGTCAGGGCGCACACATTTCTATCAAAAATCACTCCGTCCGAAATGCCAAGCTCCCATTCCTTATCTTCTGTGTAGATTGCCAGCAATCTCTCCAAAATCTGTAATAGGTATTCCTTCCGCTGCTGGCGTTTGGAAGCGGCAAGATAGGGCAGAAAAATCCAGAATACAAGCGCTTCCTCCTCTAATGCCGTCAGTTTTGCTTTATCCCCCACTATATTTTCCAGATAACCAGTCATGATATCTATGTTTTCCGAGGGAACACAGCTTTTGCTTGCAAAAAGCCCCTGCAGCCCGGAGGCTTTTAGCTGTGAATAATAACTGCCGCGGGTGACAGCCTTTAAAATATAGCTTCCATCCACATAGCCCTGACTTATGAGCCGTTTCCCGAAAACGTGATAAAAGGCTTCATTTAAGTATGTATTTTCCATTCCGAAGCTGATAAGGCTCTCTGCGGAAGCTTCCGTGCTTTTTTCATTTTCTTCCATGTCTGTACCTCTGTCTTTTACATTTTAAATTTTCCTGTGCTCTTAAGGTTTTGAAGCAATTATAGCAAATAAATATGGAAAAAGAATGAAATTTTACCATTTTTCCTCCATTTTTGTAACAGTTCAGCCTGCAGGTTTTGAATTTGAGGACGTAGGAACTGGCAGAACATATAATAGTCTTCGGGGCACGCTCCCGCTCTGATAAAAACGCAACAGTGCTAAGCTCGAAAATACCTCGCTAAGCGCTGG
>CAJUEX010000059.1 GCA_910585715.1 uncultured Lachnospiraceae bacterium | reverse complement strand
CGATGAAGCAGCAACTATTTAAACTATCAACAATTTAATATTCGCTATACTAGTATTTTCCCCCCTCAATATGGTATACTAATATCATTAATGTTAGAATATCACCAAAACCCAAACAGGAGGACTCCCCATGGAAATAGAACGCAAATTCCTAATCAAATCCCTTCCCGCCAACTTGGAAACCTACCCCAAAAAACATTTGGAGCAAGCCTACCTATGCACCTCCCCGGTTATCCGCATCCGGCAGGAAGGAGAAAAATACCTTCTCACCTATAAAGGCGACGGCCTAATGGTCCGTGAAGAATATAACCTTCCCCTGTCCCAATCCGCCTATCTGCATTTAAAAGAAAAAGCTGACGGAAGAATTATTGTGAAAACCAGATACTATATTCCTGAAAAAAACGGTCTTACAATTGAACTGGATATTTTTGAAGGCGAACATGCTCCCCTTATTATGGCGGAAGTGGAGTTTCCCAACGAGGAAGCTGCATGCTCCTACCTGCCTCCGGACTGGTTTGATAAAGAGGTCACGGAAAATCCCGCTTACCATAATTCAAATATGATTTAACAGCGCAGTGCTGCCTTATGAGCCCGGCAGATTATTAATAAAAATATTATTCTGCATATAAAAGCATATACAATTAGGCATATAAGGCATAGACAATTGCCCAAAGCCACAAAAAAGGAGAGGCGCATATGCGCCTCTCGCTTTATATGCTTTTCGTGGATTCACGAATTACAATCTCACCGGAAAAAACCTTATGCTGATGCTGCTTTTTTCCTGCTATAATGTCAAATAACAAACCAATGGTTTCCTTTGCCATTTCTTCTATGGGCTGATTGACTGTTGTAATAGTGGGAATACAGTATTTTCCGATATCAATCCCATCATAGCCAACCACGGAATAATCCTCTGGTACTTTCTTTCCGGCTTCATGGATAGCTCTTAAAGCCCCAACCGCCATCATATCTGAAATAGCATATAAAGCTGTAAACTCTTCGCCGGACTCCAATAGCTGCTTTGTAGCCTGATAGCCATTTTCCATACTATACGGCTCCAGCGCTTCATCCATAGGAATAATCAATTCCTGCCTGAAAGAAATTCCATGCTCTTCCAACGCTTTTTTGTAGCCTTCCAGCCGAAGCTTTCCAATACTTTCATCCTGTCTGGAAGCTGAAAGCATAGCTATTTTCCTGTGCCCGGATTGTATCAGATACTCAACAATCTGATAGCTTTCCTTCCTGTCGTCTACCGTTATGGTGGAATACATGGCTTGATTCATCGTTTCCCCGATGCCGCCTGCCGTACTTAAAATAAAAGGTACATTCAGATATCCAAGCTTTTCCGAGGAATGCTTAAAATATCCACCCAGAAATATAATCCCCTTCAAGCGCTTTTCCTTTATAAGCTCTAAAGCCACATCGATTTCATCTTCATCATATTCTACATGGTGCAATACCATTGCATACTTTTTTTGCTTGATTTCCTTTTCAATGGATTTCACCATGCTTGTAAAAAAGGGATTATTCATTCCCTTTACCAATACGGCTATTGTCTTAGCTTCTGTACGCTTTAAGTTTCTCGCACTATTATTAGGTACGTATCCCTGCTCCCTAATGACTCTGTTAATCATATTCTTCGTTTCCGGATTTATGTCAGGATGATTATTTATAGCACGGGATACTGTACTAACGCCTACACCACATATTCTTGCAATATCTTTAATCGTTACCTGCTCCATGAGTGTCTTCCCTGCCGTCCATCAAATTTTTACAGCGATAATAAAGCTTTGTCATATCATACATTTCTTCTGCCAGTTCTTCTGTAAACTGTCCGTCTAACAGACGCCACTTCCAATTGTCGCCTAAAGTAGATGGTATATTGATTCTTGCCTCAGACCCTAATCCCAAATAATCCTGCATCGGAATAATCGCAGTATCAGCCACACTTGACATACATGCTCTTATAAATTCCTTATATATTTCTTTATTAGAACGAATATTTAAATATTTTTTTGCAAAAGCCTTGTCATTCTTTGCAAAAGTTGACCACCAGCCCATAATCGTATCATTATCATGAGTTCCGGTATATACGATACAGTTCTTATCGTAATTGTGAGGCAGATAATCACTTTCCTCCTTGGAATCAAAAGCAAACTGCATAATTTTCATTCCGGGGTACCCGGTTTTCTTAACCAGCTTGATAACTGACTCCGTTAAGAATCCAAGATCCTCTGCAATCACATCCTTCTGTCCCAGTTTTTCTTTAATTACCTTAAATAAATCATAGCCTGGTCCTTTTTCCCATTCGCCAAACTCCGCTGTTTCATCTCCATAAGGAATGGCATAATACTCATCAAATCCTCTAAAATGATCAATGCGGACCACATCATATAACTGATAGCAGTACGCTATCCTCTTTATCCACCATTCATAACCGGTTTCCTTATGATAAGACCATTTATAAAGAGGATTGCCCCATAACTGTCCTGTTTTGGAAAAAGCATCCGGCTGACAGCCTGCCACTGCTATAGGCGTAAGTGTCTCATCAAACTGGAACAGCTCAGGATTAGCCCAGGTATCGGAACTGTCAAATGCCACATAGATAGGAATATCTCCAATAATTTGAATTTCTTTTTCATTGGCATACTCTTTTAGTGCAGTCCATTGCTTCATAAAATAATACTGCTGGAATTTATAAAAATCTACTTCATCCTCATACTGTTCCCTATAGGCCTTTAACGCATGATTCTGACGCGTCTTTATATCTTCATCCCACTCATTGTAACCGGCGCCGCCAAAAGAATTCTTAACTGCCATAAACAAAGCATAATCTTCCAGCCAGTAACTGTTTTCCTTTACGAAATTATTGTAAAGAGTATTGCTTAAATCAAATCTGGAAAATGCCTTTCTTAAAACCTTAAATCTGGCATTATATATTTTCTCATAATCTACATAAGCCTCGTTGTCACCAAAATCATATTTATCACATTCTTTTTTAGTCAACAGGCCTTCCTTAATCAATTCTTCCAAATCAATATAATACGGATTGCCGGCAAAGGTGGAAAAAGACTGGTATGGAGAATCCCCATACCCAGTCGGTCCCAAGGGCAGAATCTGCCAATAACTCTGTCCGCCTTTTTCTAATAAATCCACAAACTCATATGCCTTTGCACCGAAAGTGCCGATTCCGTACTTTGACGGAATACTGGAAATTGGTAATAAAACACCGCTCTTTCTCATGTTTTCCTCCATTAACCCTTAACAGCTCCGGCAACAACGCCTTCGATGATATATTTTTGACAGGTAAGATAGAAAATAACAATAGGAACAATAGCCAAAACCAGCATAGCCATCATTGCGCCCATATCCTTGTTACCATTGGATCCTACCAGCATCTGAACTACTACAGGTATTGTTTTATAATTTGTAGACAGACCAATTACCAGATAAGGTAATAAATAGTCATTCCATACCCACATTGCCTGCAGAATTGCTACAGTAATAGTGGTTGGCTTTAAAATCGGAAATACGACTCCAAAATAATTTTGAAGAGGATTACATCCATCAATCATAGATGCTTCTTCAATTTCCAGCGGAATGGACTTAACAAAACCACTGAACATAAACACAGCCAGTCCGGCGCCAAATCCTAAATACAGGAAACACATACCAACAGGATTATTCAGTTTCAATTTGTCTGCCAGACTTGACATTGTAAACATTACCATCTGGAAAGGAACCAACATGGAGAATGCAAACATAAAGTACAAAAAGTTGGAAGCCTTTGACTGCACTCTTGTAATATAATAAGCAGCCATGGAAGTAAATAATACAATCAGCCCTACCGAAAGAATCGTAATAAAGAAAGACCATCCGATAGCACTTAAAAATCCTGTTTTTGTTAAGCCGGTCACATAGTTGGTTATGCCTACAAAGGTGTCACCTGAAGGTAAAGAAAATGGATCCTTGCTAATAAAGAACTTACCTTTAAAAGAGTTAATCAGGATAAACAAAATCGGATATAAAAATACTACCACTAAAATGCATAAAAATATAAATGCAATCCATTGACCAATAGACATTTTCTCTTTTACTTTTTTGTTTCCCATTATTGATCCACCTCCCGCTTTCTAGTGAAGAGCAGCTGCAATAAACCTACACCAGCCACAAGAATAAAGAATACAACAGCCTTTGCCTGACCTACCCCTGAATAGCCGGTTCTTCCATAGAAGGTGTTAACAATATTCAATGCTACCATTTCCGTCTGATGGCTTGGAGCTCCTGCTGTCAATGCAAGGTTCTGGTCATAAAGCTTAAAGCTGTTTGACAATGTAAGGAAGGTACAAATGGTAATTGAAGGCATTACCATAGGAATTGTTACCTTAAACAGTGTCTGGGTGCCTGTAGCGCCGTCAATACGTGCTGCCTCCAGCAAATCTGTTGGTACATTCTGAAGACCTGCTATATAAATAATCATCATATAACCTATCATCTGCCAGTTCATCAAAAGAATCAAACCCCAATATCCAAAGGTTGACTTTGCAAGCAGGTTCGTTCCATGTTGAAGCAGTACGGCATTTAACATTTGCTGCCATGTATATCCAAGTACGATACCGCCAATTAAGTTCGGCATAAAAAATACTGTTCTGAATACGTTCGTACCTTTAATTTTCTTCGTTAAAAGAAGTGCCAGACCAAAAGCTAAAATATTAATTGAAACAATTGCCACAATTACAAATTTTACAGTAAAGCCCAATGAAGATAAAAACCCACTTCCAGAAGAAAATGCGTTTATATAATTCGAAATACCATTGAACTTGCCGTTGTCCACCGTAGTAAACTCACAGAAAGACAAATAAACACCTAAAATGAAAGGAATGATAAATGCCATGGCAAATGCAAGCAATGTTGGCAAAATAAAAACTAAAAAATACTTTTTTAATGTTTTTTGCATATACTCTCTCCTTTAAAAAATTTCCCTCATTTTTATAAAAATGGCAAGGGCGGTTAACACCCTTGCCACCTATTTACACTCTTTTTTTAACACTTATTCACTTTAGAATTCGTATTAAACAACTCATAAATACTAGCGAATTATTCAGCTGTTGCTGTTGCAGCTTTTTCTTCAGCCCATCTTGTCTTTACAGTTTCTACAACTTCTTCCCATGTCTTGCTGCCGTTGCAGTAATCGCCAAGTGCAAAACCAAAGTCATCCTTGAAAGCCTGGCTTGGGAAAATTGTAAAGTTCCATGATACACTTGTCTTGGAAGAATCTTCCATGTAACGAAGTACTTCCTGTGCTAATGGGTCGGTAGGTTTATCGCTGTCTTCAAATGTATTGAAAGGTGCGATGAATCCTAAATCATTTGTTACATGAGCCTTACCTTCTGGTGAGCTGTATAACCACTCAAGGAATGCAACTGTTGCAGCCTGATCAGCTTCGCTTGCTTTGCTGTTTACACAGAAGAAGTTTTCTGTACCAACACATAAGCCCTGATTCTCTTCACCTGTAACACCTGTGTAGATTGGTAAGAACTTAACATCGCCTTCTGCTACAGTGTTTCCGTCAACACCGTTAATCTGGCTCCATCCCCAGTTACCGTTCTGAACCATAGCAACCTGACCTAAAGCAAATTCAGCCATAGAAGAAGTAACATCCATAGTTGTCAGTGTTCCAGGCTCGGAACAGGAGTTGTTGATGTATAAATCAAAGACGTTCTTGTAGTTTTCAGCATATTTGAACTCTAATTCAGCAAGATCTGTTGCATTGCTGTCTTTTAATTCATAGTAAACCGGAAGGTTTACCAAGTGTGTCTGCCATCTCCAGTCTTCACCCGGAAGTAAGGAAGTGGAAGCAAATACACCATCAATTTCTAATTCAGCTTTTTTAGCTGTCATATCTTCAACAACTTCTTTTAACTTTGCAAAGTTGTTGATTTCTTCCATAGAAGCTGCCTTAGCGCCTTCTGTTGCGAAATATTTGTCCATGATAGCCTGATTGTAAATGATACCATAACCTTCTACTACGTAAGGAATACCATAAACACCGCCGTCTTCACCTTCGATTGCAAGAGACTTGTCAAGTAACCAGCTGTAGAAGTCTGTGTCCTTTAAATCCATGCAATAATCTTTCCAGTTCTGATATCCGATAGGTCCGTTAACCTGGAATAACGTAGGAGCATCCTCTTTAACGATTTCGGATGTTAATGTAGCTTCATACTGTCCGGAAGCTGCGGTTACAACCTTTACTTCTGTACCGGTTGCTTCTGTGTACTCTGCTGCAATCTGCTGCCAAATATCATCTGATTCAGGCTTGAAGTTTAAGTAGCAAACCTTTCCGCCTTCTGCACTTGCAGAACCGCCGTCATCAGCTGCTTCGGTATCATCACCTTCTTCAGCTTCTGTGTCATCTCCTTCTTCTGCTTCTGTCTCTGTACCTGCGTTGCCATCGTCTGCCGCTTCATCATTACCGCCGCAGCCAACTAACATAGTAGCAACCATGGATACACAAAGTAAAGTGCTAATAAGTTTCTTTTTCATAACTTTTTTACCTCTCCTTTTCTTTGTTGATCTACATTTTCTATAAATGGAAACCATACTCCCATTATGGCTTCCGGCATATAGCAGCGGAAATGTAGATTGTCATCCCGATACCGTTTCCGGTAACGTTTCCGCTCATATGGATAATATAGCACAGGGTTATCCTATTTGCAACCCATTTTTTGCAAATTTGCTCTTCTTGCCAAAATTTTACTCAAAAATTTGTGCATTTTTACATCAGGTATTTTTGTACTGTTAAATATTATATATATTATGTACATTTATGGGAGTTTTTATACATAAAAGTCAAACATGGTAATTGCAGCAAAAAACCGGCACTGAAAGTTCATACCTCCAATGCCGGTTTCCAAAATCCTTATTTCAATTTCCAGATATCTCTGTTGTATTCCGCTATTGTTCTGTCTGATGAGAAAAATCCTGCTTTTGCAATATTAGTAAGCATCATCTTTTTCCACTTCTGCTTATCTTCATAATCTGCAAACATTCTATCTTTTGTTGCAATATAATCCTTTAAATCAAGAAGCGTCATGAACCAGTCTTTGTTTAACAGTTCATTATACAATCTCTCTAAATTCTCTTTGCTTCCCACCTTCATCACTTCATCGCTTACGATAAAGTCAACAGCTTCTTTTATAACAGGGTCGCTTTCATAGAATTTTTTGGAAACATAATCTGCTTTTGCATAGTGCTCGATAACCTGCTCAGATTTCTCGCCGAAGATATAAATATTATCATCTCCTACCAGCTCATGAATCTCAACATTGGCGCCGTCGGAAGTACCGATTGTAACCGCACCGTTTAACATGAACTTCATGTTGCCGGTTCCGGATGCTTCTTTTGAAGCCAGAGAAATCTGCTCGGATACGTTACATGCAGGAATCAGCTTTTCTGCATAGCTTACATTATAATTTTCTACCATAAGAACTGTCATGTACGGGCTTACGTCCGGGTCGTTCTTTACGATTTCCTGCAGGCACAGTAACAGGTGGATAATATCCTGTGCGATAATATATGCCGGCGCTGCCTTTGCTCCGAAAATAAATGTAAGCGGTGTGGCAGGCTTCTTTCCGCCTTTAATCTCCAGATATTTGTGGATAATATAAAGGGCATTCATCTGCTGGCGTTTGTACTCATGAAGCCTCTTAACCTGAATATCAAAAATGGAGTCAGGATTTAATGTAATGCCTTCTGCTTCCTTCACATAATCCACTAATTCCTGCTTTTTAATATTCTTAATGTTCATCAGTTCATCCAAAACGCCCTGATCATTAATTTTTTCTAATAATTTTTCCAGCTCATCTGCATTTTTCTTATAGCCGTCGCCAATAGTCTCTGTTAAGAAATTTGCAAGAGGCTTGTTACAGGATAATAACCAGCGGCGGAATGTAATACCATTTGTCTTGTTGTTGAATTTTTCCGGATAAATCTTATAAAAGCTGTTCAGCTCAGATTCCTTTAAGATTTCTGTGTGGATGGCAGCAACGCCGTTTACAGAAAAACCATAGTGGATATCAATATGAGCCATATGCACTCTTCCGTCTTTATCAATAATCTGTACAGCCGGGTCGTCGTATTTTTCTGAAACTCTCTTATCCAGTTCCTTGATAATCGGAACTAACTGGGGAACTACCTTTTCTAAATAGGTTAACGGCCATTTTTCCAAAGCTTCTGCAAGAATTGTGTGGTTTGTATACGCACAAGTCTTGCTTACGACTTCAATTGCTTCATCCATGGTAAACGCTTTTTCATCTACTAAAATACGGATCAATTCCGGAATTACCATTGTAGGATGCGTGTCATTAATCTGAATTACCGCATGGTCATACATCTTGCGAAGGTCATATTTCTTTTCCTTCATTTCCTTTAAAATCAATTGGGCGCCGCTGCTTACCATAAAATACTGCTGGTAAATACGAAGCAGGTTTCCTGCTTCATCAGAATCATCCGGATATAAGAACAATGTAAGATTTTTCTCAATTGCTTCTTTATCAAAGCTGATTCCGTCTCCCACAATGCTTTCATCAAGAGATTCTATATCGAACAATCTTAACTTGTTTACACCGTTTTCATAACCTACCACGTCAATATCATACAGCCTGGACTTAACTGTCCTGTCGCCAAACTTAACGTCAAAGGTAACATCTGTTTTATTTAACCAGGATTTCTCTTCAATCCAGTCATTTTTAACTGCCTTCTGCTTTCTATCTTCAAAAACCTGTTTGAACAGTCCAAAATGATAATTCAGTCCGATACCATCGCCCGGAAGTCCCAGGGTTGCAATGGAATCTATGAAACATGCTGCAAGTCTTCCAAGTCCGCCGTTTCCTAATGATGGTTCCGGCTCGATTTCTTCAATCTTAGACAGTTCCTTGCCGTTTGCCTTTAAGATTTCATCCAGCTTTTCATATACGCCTAAATTAATCAAGTTGTTGGATAATAACTTACCGATTAAAAATTCAGCAGAAATATAATAAATCTTCTTATCGCCGCTAATCGGTGCAGTTGCTTCCATAAGACCCTTGGATAACTGGAGTACTGCATAATAGATTTCGCTGTCGCTGCAATCCTTAATAACCTTTCCGTACATATCCTTTGTCAGGTCCTGTAACTGTTGTTCCAAATTCATTTGTAATACCTCCCTTTGCATTTTTAGCTGTAAACTCATTCTATTACCTCCTTAGCTAAACTTAAGCTTAACTAGTTTGTACGATTTTATACCGTTTTTGTTAATTGCTCCTGTTCTAAATTTCAAATTCTTCTCATATGTTATGTAAGGTACATTCATGCGAAAACATGTTTCGCATAAATTCGGAAAACGTTTTCTTGCTTTCCACTAAATACTTTACCATAGGAAAACGTTTTCTGCAAGCTTTTTTTCAAAATAATTCCATGAAATGCTTTTTACCTTTAAGTAAGTTTTCCCAATTTATTCCCAATTTATACTTAAAAGCAAAAACTTTTCCTCTAACAGATTATATCCTCGTACTTCATACGTGCCAGGCTGTAATCCAGCTTAATATTTCTTCCTTTTTCACCATTCATAAGGTTATTTAATTCTTTTACAGCCTCTGCCGATATCCGGTAAAAATCCTGCCTTACCGTATTCATCTGTTTTCCCACATACCCCATCAGTGCGATTCCGTCAAAGCCGCATACAGGACGAAAGATATCCATTTCCGTAAGCGCCTTCATTGCTCCTATTGCCATTAAATCCGAAGCGCATGCCACCATATCCTTGTTTTTTGCATATTTAAAAGTAATCTGCCTTGCTTTCAGCTCGCTGAATTCGCCCTGCCTGATTACCAGCTTCAGCCTGAATTCCTCTGCAAGCCTCTTAATTCCTTTTAAGCGTTCCTCTGTTACATATCCGTCACTTCTGCCTGCAATATACAGGATGCTTTTGCAGTTTATATTTTCTGTAGTTTTTTTTGCCACATCATACTGGGCCTTTTCATTATCAATCCAGACCGAGGAAGTATTTTCATTATATACCGGCGCATCAATTGCAACTATCTTAAATTCTTTTGAATCAATCAGCCCGTGAAGCTGTTTGCTTTCCTTATTCAGACCGCATATAATAATGCCTGAAATGCTTTGAGATTTAAAATATCTTATAATCTCTTCCACACTCTTATCCTGCAGCATGGAAAAAAATACGGTAATAATATCCAGGTTCATCAGTGTTGCCTGATTGATGGCTCCTGACAAATACTGCATATTGATTTCATCTATGGCCTGAATCTGAGGATTCAGATTAATCAGGATTGCCACCCGCCCGGCTTTTTTGCTGGAAAGCGCCGCTGCTACTGCATTGGGCACAAATCCCAGTTCCTCAATGGCTTTATTTACTTTTTCCTGTGTATCCCTGCTGACATTGGGATAATGGTTCAATACTTTTGATACTGTGGAGATGGCCACTCCCGCATGCCTTGCTACATCCTTAATCGATACCATGACAGACCGCCTTAATTTTCTGTTTCTTTTTCAAATTTATCTGATTATGGAAAGCCTCAGAAAAGGAAGAGCCCTCCTCAGGGCAGGGCTCTCCGGTTTTTATTTTCTCTAATCAAATAATTCTTTCATTACCAGATGGCGCGGAAGTCCATCCACAAATAATGGCGTCAGCTCGCCCATAATAAGTGGTCTTGCATATTTTACATAACCGTCATTAAGATTGCAGCCGTCCTCTGTAATCCATTCTGCCGGAACAGGTCTTTCCACATTGGCAATTGCATGAATATCATATGCAGAAGTTCCGCACTGATATGGGTCGTCACCGTTTCTGTCAAGAGTAATCATCATGCCGGTCTTGCCTTCTTCCGCTGCCTTAACTGCATCAGAACCAACCTGGAACGCTTCATTAATATCTGTCAAAGAAGCTAAATGGGTAGCAGCTCTTTGCAATGTGGAAAATTCTACCGCACGGGTCTTTAAGCCCGTTTCAGCAGCCACAATCTGCGCAAGATAAGCAGCTGTACCGGACATCTGCTTGTGTCCGAAGGCATCCACTGCCACGTTTTCATTGGCAAGCTCGCATACATAACGTCCGTCTGCAATGTGAACCCCTTCTGAAACTGCAATTACTACTGAAGACTTTGTAGCGGCAAGCTCTTTTACTTTTTCCATGAACTTGTCCATGTCAAATACTTTTTCAGGTAAATAAATGGCATCACAGCCTGAACAGTCAGGTCCTTTTGCAAGAGCTGCTGCTGCTGTCAGCCAGCCTGCATTACGTCCCATAATCTCCACGATGCATACGGTAGGCTTCTTTGCTCCGAAGGATTCATTATCACGGATAATCTCCTTTACGGATGTTGCTATATATTTCGCTGCTGAACCATAGCCCGGGCAGTGGTCCGTTACAGGAAGGTCATTATCAATCGTCTTTGGAACACCCATAAACCTCTGGGGCTTGTTATGGGCTGCCGCATAATCAGACAGCATCTTAACCGTATCCATGGAATCATTGCCGCCCGCATAGAACAGACACTCAATGTCATGCTTCTCCATAATCTCAAATACTTTTTCGTATACTTCCTCATGTCCTTCGATTTTCGGCATTTTAAAACGGCAGGAGCCTAAAAATGCTGAAGGAGTTCTCTTTAACATTTCAATTCCTGTTTCATCATCAAGATATGGAGCAAGGTCAACAATCTTGTCTTCCAAAAAACCTTCAATGCCATGAACCATGCCATAGATTTTATTTACTCCTAATTTCTTTGCTGCCGCATATACACCGGCTACAGATGAGTTGATTACGGCTGTTGGTCCGCCAGACTGTCCAACTACGATATTACCTTTCATTCTGTTCTCTCCTTTAGAATTTCTATTTTTCATTTCCTACAGGACCCTATGCTTTCCCATGGGAAAACATGGAATATCCCGCATCAATCCGATTATAGCAGATAATATTTAGTAATACAAGCACTTAAATTTCTAGGAAAACACTTTTTCACCGTTCCCGTCCATGGCAGCAATGATGTCCTCCGCTTCCGCCAATGCCCCCAAAAGCTTTTCGGAAAGTTCACAAGCTTCTTTATACAGTTTTCTGGCATTATCTTCCCTTTTTTCATTTACAGCCTTAAGAACCATATCTCCCATGGAATGAAAAGCATTATGAAGGCTTCCCACCTGATTCCATTTATCCTTAAGTCTTGGATGTTCTATATTAATTACAGAATAAAAGTGTCCAAAGCTGCATTTGGAAGCATCGCCCTGCAGCGGATAAATCCGCATTTCCTCTACAATGCGCTTAAATGTCTCCATCCACTCACCATGAGCCTTTTTCGCCTTTTGGATAACTTCCATAATCTCCTCATTGGAAGGAGCCATGATGCCACCGCAGACCCCTTTGTATATATTCGTCACTTCTTCTGATAACAATTGGTCTATCTGGGCAATTTCCTTTGCATACTTAACACTGCCTTCCGCTTCCTCCCGTATAGTCAATGTCATTTCTGCAAGCCGCTGGGCATCCAGACTGGTAGATTCCATTGCGGAATTCACATCATCTGTGGTAGTTTTTATATAATCCATTGAAGTATGAATATTTCCCACCTCTCTTACAATGCTTCCCAGCTTTTGAATATTTTCGGTAATGCTCTCTGAAATAGTTTCTATCTTTTCCCCCATCTCATTATTAGATGCGCTTGTTCTCAAAAGGCTTTCCTTGCTTTCCTCTGCTGCAACGGAAATATTTTGGACAAATTCCTGCATTCCCAATAAATTCCTTTTTGTATCATCAGCCAGCTGACGTACCTGGTCGGCAACCACTGCAAATCCCCGGCCATGTTCCCCGGCCCTTGCTGCCTCAATGGAAGCATTCAGGGCAAGGAGATTTGTCTGGTTTGCAATGACCTGCACACTTTTCACAATCTTTTCCACCTCACTTGCAAGAACCACAAGCTGTTCAATCTTATCTCCCATAACGCTTGTATCCTTCAGCACCTGATCTTTTAAAGAGCTTACCGCATCCAACAATATTTTACTCTCATCATTTTTTTCCACCAGTCTGTTGGCATCTTCCGTCAAAATCGACAGAGTTCTTGCCGTATTATCCACAGTAGTGTTTACCTGGTTCATGCTGGCTGTTGTTTCTTCTATGATAGCAAGATTAGACTCGCTTAATACCGCAAGGTCTTTTGCAAATCCCAGCAATTGGCTGGAAATATGCCCCATCCCCACATCAAACCTGCTGACAGCGCTTGTAATATCCATAATCGCCTTAGCCGAAGCCGCCATTTTCATTTCATTGGCAACAAGACTTTCCAGCCTGAAAATCAGCTTCTCATTTTCAGGATTTATTTTCCCGGAATAATCTCCATTCCCTTCCCCTTTCAGCTTTTTTTCCAAAAGCTCCAGTATTTGTTCCATTTCCACATAAGCGCTTTTTTTCATTGCCATGTTCCTTTTCCTCCAGATTACATTCTTTTATTTTCCTTTTCCGCCCTATTTAGGGGCTTTTGGATATTCATTGCACAAAAGCCTGTAAGGCGGCTCGTCCTCCTCTATAGACGGAAAACGGCCCATTTTCTCGTAAAACCGATTATCCGTATTGTCATCATTGCACATGGAAACCTCTCCGATAAGCACGTCTCCGGTTCCCGGCTTCACATCAAAATCATGGTACTGATGGGGCCACAAGGTAATGCTTTCTCCCGGATTTAATTCCACACCGGTTCCTGCCGGCACCAGATAAGAACGTCCGTCACTGTTTACCAGCACATCTGTATCGTCAAAGCTTCCGTCTCCTTTGTCATTATAAACATGAATAATCAGGGTGCCGCCGCCCCGGTTGATAATATCCTCGCTTTTATTCCAGTGGAAATGCATGGGCGAATGCTGCCCTTCTTTCAGCATAAGAAGCTTTTCCGCATATACTTTTTTGTAGCTGGGATTATTTTGATTCCCGTTTCTGAGGGTAACCAGTGCAAACCCCACCTTGTCCCAGTCCCCCAGCCCGTAATCGGTAATATCCCATCCCAGCATATTGTCCCTGATTTCATCATATTCACTGTTTTTTTCCTTCCATTCCTCTGGTGTAAAATGACAAAAAGGGGGCAGATGAAACCCATGTCTGCTGATAAGCTCTTCCATTTCCCTGATACACGCATTAATCTTTGAACGCTTCATGAAACTCCCTCCCTTTCCTGATAAAATACATATATGTATATTACCATATTGCCCTCTGATTTACTACCGCAAAGATAATAAAAAAATAAGGGTTTTTTGAAATACCGAAAGTATCTCAAGAACCCTTATTTCTTTCCGCCATAAATGCGGGTGACAGGACTTGAACCTGCACGGTCGCCCACCAGAACCTAAATCTGGCGCGTCTGCCAATTCCGCCACACCCGCAAATGCTTCCTGCGGTCTGGCAGCCGCCTTTGCAGGGTCTGCTGCCAAACACAACATTGTAATTATAACTTATCTTTTAGAGGCTGTCAATGAGATTAACCTCTTTCATCATTTTTATAGCAGCAGTTCAGCCCGTAGCTTTACCAGTTTTCCACATCATCATTGTAATATGTAATCAGTCTGGGCCTGAACATTTCATTGACTCCCACCTTTTCCAGAGCTGCCATTTCATCCTTGCCAAAAACAAACAGGCTGTCCACATTTTCCTCTGTAAGGAATTTCGTCTCAACGGTCAGGGGCTTTCGTTCTCTTTCCCCTTCAAAGGCAAGATTGAATCCCCATTCCCCAAATGCGGGCACCTGCACATGATATGGCAGTACATGCTCGAACTGGGTGGATATGGTCTTATGAATGCACCAGAAGGAATCGGATGCATAATAGGGGCTTGTGGACTGGACTGCCGCCACTCCCCCTTTGGCTAAATTTGCCTTTACATAGTTATAAAATACATTAGTATACAATTTATTCAGGGATTCGTTATTAGGGTCCGGAAAGTCCACAATAATAATGTCGAAGGGTTCTTTATTTTCCGCCACGAAACGATAGCCGTCTTAATTGAGCACCCTGACTTTTTCATGATTGAGGGAATCCTCATTTAAAGCGGTAATCTGCGGGTCGCTGCTGCACAGTCCGGTCATCCCCGGGTCGATATCAACTAAAACGATTTCTTCCACCCCGTCATGCTTTAACACTTCCCTGGCTGCCAGCCCGTCCCCCCTCCTAAAATAAGCACCCTTTTGGAATTTTCCGCATACAGAAAGGGAACCTGCACAAGAGCCTCATGATACCGGTATTCATCCTTGGAAGAAAACTGCACGTTGCCGTCCAGAAACAGCCGCAAATCATCCTTATGCTTTGTCATGATGATTTTCTGGTACAATGTCTGCTCCGAATAAATCACATCATCCCTGTACAGTCCTTTTTCTACGGAAACAGTAAGCTTTTCTCCCATAATAAGAAAAAACACCAGCATACAGAATACGATGCCTGCAAAGAAGGAAACCCTTTTACTGTTCTTAATATATTTGTGATACTTAAACAAAATCAGCAGAGCCGCACAAATATTGATGGTCCCCACCAAAAAGGCTGTTGTGACAAAGCCAAGCTTTGGGAAGAGAAACAGCGGGAATGCCAGAGAGCCCACCAGTCCGCCAATATAGTCAAAGGTAAAAATATTTACCTATATACCATTACATTACTGTTATTTTGTCAGGGGACACATATTTTCCAACGCTGCACTCAATTCCATCATTCCACTGCTCAATAGTAAACAGTTCTTTCTCATTTTTTATATTCTCGTATTCATAATAAGAGACCATTTCCCACTGATACACATCCGCATACCCATAGCATTCATCAACCTTTGCCTTTCCCTTCTGAAAAAGCTCATACCACTTTTTTCCATGTTTTATAGCTAAATCCGGCTCGAGAAGCATACCACCCCAGTACAGAACTTTTAACGTGTCCGGTTTTTCTATCAGCTCACCCGTCAGCATATCCCGGTATAAATATGCTTTTTTCCTTTCGTAAGAAAAACCGGAATGATAGTATGACGCATTGAACGAAGTTTTCCTTTATAAATTTTATATTCCCCATCTTCCGTATATTGATATACTTTGCGATAAAACCTGCTAAAAAGCCAGCCGCAGCGTTCTCTATGGAGCGTATAAAACTCAAAATCCACAACTGTAGCCAGCAGTTCCTTATAATCTCCTTTTGCCCTTTTCCCATAAAACCAAATACTTCCATACAGCACTGCAAGCCCCGCAACCATACCTATTACGAGAAGTAGCATGTCAAAAAACTCTCATCCATTTTTCCATCCGGCCCTTTCTGCAGCTGACAGTTATCCGCCAGTCAGCCTTCTGCACGTTCTGTTTCTTATAGTATACTTATCAGCCAGCCTGCCCGTCAATTCCCACTTCCGCACGTTACCGCTGCTTTTTAACTGCTTTTTTTGCACGTTACTGTTCTTTTTGTACATCAGCTCCTATATGCCGGATTACCTTTTTATAAATTCTCACAAGAAAAACCGTGGAAGCGGCAAGGGACATCAGCTCCGCAATGGGAAATGCAAGCCAAACCTGCTCCAGCCCGAACCATCTTCCAAACAGATATGCCACCGGCAAAAGCACCAGCATCTGGCGAAGCACCGACACGAGCAGGCTGTACATTCCATTTCCAAGAGCCTGAAACACGCTTCCCGCCACGATACAATAGCCTGCAAATACAAAAGAATAGCTGATGGTCCGAAGGGCAGTCACCCCTATATCCAGCATATTGTCCGAAGCATCAAACAGCTTAAGAAGTGGCACCGGGAAAATCTGCAACACCGCAAATCCTGCCAGCATAATGGCAACTGCATACAAAATGCTAAGCTTGATAGTTTTTACAAGACGTTCCCTTTTTCCGGCTCCGTAATTGAAGGCAATAATGGGAACCATGCCGTTGTTCAGTCCGAATACCGGCATGAACACAAAGCTCTGCAGTTTAAAGTACACGCCAAAGACTGCTGCCGCAGTGGAAGAAAATACCATTAAAATCTTATTCATTCCAAATACCATTACAGAACCGATTGCCTGCATGATAATAGAAGGAATCCCAACAGAATACACTTTTCTTATAATAGAAAAATCCGGCTTAAAGCCCTTAAGGGAAATGTGGATTTCTTTGTTAAATAGAATATGAAGCACAATTCCCATGACGGCAGCCACTGTCTGGCCCACTACAGTTGCAACGGCGGCGCCTGCCGCTTCCATTCTTGGGAAGCCCAGCAGACCGAATATAAGAATGGGGTCTAACAGGATATTAACAATCGCACCTGCTAACTGAGTGAACATGGACAGCATTGTTTTTCCGGTAGACTGCAAAAGTCTTTCAAAAGTCATCTGCACCAATACGCCCACGGAACAGACACAACAGATAGTCAGATAATCCACTCCATAGTGGTAGATTTCCTGTCTGACTGCCTCAGTCATTTTTCCGCCCGCTAACTGGAAGCTGTAAAAGGGCTTTACTGCCAGAATACCTATCAGCACAAACAAAATATAACCGATTACCGCCAAAAACACTCCGTTCACAGCCGTCTTATTGGCCTTATCCACATTTTTCTCTCCCAAAGCTTTGGAAAGCACTGCATTCATACCAACACCGGTACCTGCCCCTACCGCAATCAAAAGACTTTGGATTGGAAACGCAAGGGAAACAGCTGTCAAAGCATTTTCACTGACTTTTGCCACGAAAATGCTGTCCACCACATTATAGGCGGCCTGCACCAGCATGGATATCATCATAGGCAGCGACATGGACAAAAGCAGTCTGTTTACGGGCATAATGCCCATTTTGTTTTCGCCGGCTGCGTTGCTTTCACTGTTATTATTGTTATTATTCATTTTGTCCTGATTTATTTTGCGTTGCTTCTTTTCTTCTGTATTGTTTACATATTCTTTGTTCATAAATTCCTTATCCTTTTCTTTATCCTGACTCTTCTTTCCCTGTTTCCATTAAATGCGGATTCGTGTATGCCATTTCCCACGCAAGTCTCACTTCTTTTGTTTCATGCTGCATACACTTCCATGTAACATTATTTCATGTCCCACTGTTCCATGCCGCCATGCTTCCACACAACAAAAAAATGCCACCTGTGGGATCATGTCCACACAAACGACATTTCATGAGCCACCGGGGACTCGAACCCCGGACAACTTGATTAAAAGTCAAGTGCT
>CAJUEX010000058.1 GCA_910585715.1 uncultured Lachnospiraceae bacterium | reverse complement strand
ATAAAGTGCGTAAGTTTTTGTTACCGGTAACTTACACACTTTATATTACACTCCCCCCGAAAGACTTCTATCTAAGAGACCGGCTCCTGCGTCCTCCTTATCAATCCCCCCTTTTTTTATTTCCCCTTCTTCTTAGAATGCCTCTTCTCCTTCTTCAACCATTCCTTGGCAACCGCCTTTTTATCCTTTTTCAACCATTTTGCCTCTTCCTTTTCCCCTTTTTTCAAAAACGCACCCTTGCCCTTTTTGCTTCCCTGGAACTTCCCGGATTTTTCCCGGTTCTTTTCCGGCTGCTTCATGCCGCGTTTTCCCAACTTCTTTTTGGGAAGCTCCACAGTGATTTCTTCTGTTATTCCATAAATATCTTCGCCCATATTCATTTTCAGCAGGGCTGCCGCAAGTAGCTGTGGGGAAATCTGACACTCTTCCAGCTTCTTTTCAATGAAGTTCTCCATCCTTCTCATAGTCTGGGCTTCTTTTTCATCCCATGCGCCCTCTAATGCATTGTTCATAATTTTATTGGCTCTTTTGGCAATGGCTGCCTTTGCGGAAGGAACCTTTTTTTCTTCCATTTTTGTTTTACAGATTCTTTCGATTTCCCGGATTTTATATATTTCCCGTCCGCAAACTAAAGTAAAGGCTTTTCCCTCTTTGCCGGCCCTTCCGGTACGCCCGATTCTATGCACATAATATTCGATATCCTGAGGCACGTCATAATTAAATACTGCCTCTACGTCATCCACATCAATTCCCCTTGCCGCCACGTCCGTTGCAATGAGAATTTCCAGATTGCCGCTTCGGAAGCGGCTCATAACCATGTCCCGCTGGCCCTGTGTCAAATCCCCATGAAGGCCTTCTGCCAGATAGCCTCTGTTCTTCAGGCTTTTTGAAAGTTCATCCACCATTCTTTTTGTATTACAGAAAATCAGGGAGCGTTTTACATTGTAGCATTCCAATAAACGGCTTACAGCCTCTTCTTTGTATTCCTTCTTTATAGGATAATAATATTGCTTGATTAGAGGTACGGTCAGCTCCTTGGCGGCTACCTTTACCTGTACCGCATCCTTTTGGTAAGTATCTGTAATGTCTAAAATGCTTTGGGGCATGGTAGCGGAAAAAAGAGCCGTCTGATGACCTTCCGGTATCTCTTTCAGGATTGTTTCCATATCCTCCCGAAAGCCCATGTTCAGCATTTCATCTGCCTCATCCAATACTACCAGCTTCACATCCTGCATTTTTAAAGTCTTACGGCGCATGTGGTCCATAACTCTTCCCGGTGTTCCGACAACAATCTGCACGCCGCATTTTAAGTTCTTTATCTGCTTATATATTTCCTGTCCCCCATAAACAGGCAGAATCTTAATGCCGTGCATATACTTGGAAAAACGCCGCATTTCTTCCGCCGCCTGTATGGCAAGCTCTCTGGTAGGACACAAAATCACAGCCTGAAGGTTTTTATTTTCCGGATTTATGCTTTGTAAAACCGGAATTCCAAAGGCTGCTGTTTTTCCCGTTCCGGTCTGAGCCTGTCCAATCACATCTCTTCCTTCCAGCAAAACGGGAATTGCCTGTTCCTGAATTGGCGTCATATATTCAAACCCCATTTCCTCCACCGCTTTTATAATTCTGCGGTCAATTTCCGAATCTTTATATCGAATGCATTCTTGTTCCATTACTTGTTGCTGTTCCATTACCTGATATTTCCTTTCTTTTTTTCTTTTCCTGACAACATTCACATTGCAACTACCGCAACAGTTCAGACAGCAGTTCCCCCGCAGAATCGGGATGGAAATCTGGCTGAACATGATTTCTTAAGGAGTCCTTATAAAATCGCCAGTGCTTAGCGAGGTATTTTCGAGCTTAGCACTGCTGCGTTTTTATCAGAGCAGGAGCGTGACGACGTAGAAACATGTTCAGCCAGATTTCCATCCCGATTCTGCGGGGGAACTTCTGTCTGAACTGTTGTCAAATTGCCCAAAAAAAGACACCACTCGTTTAAGAGAGTGCTGTCTTTTTACGAATCCTATTCATTATATGGCAGGCTTATGGAAAAGTCAAGGAAAATGAACATCCAATTGAGGATAAGGAATGGAAATCCCATTTTCATCCATGGCAAGCTTTATATTTTCCGTAATGCGCCACTTTGCCTGAAAATAATCTTCATTTTTCACATGGCACCTTCCGCCGATTACCACTTCGGAGCTTTCAAGTGACTCCACAAAAGAAATAAGCTCCATATCCTTAAGGGTGCTTTCATCTTCCTTTAGTACATTCAGCACGCATTCCTTTGCCTTTTTCAAATCCGCCTCATAGGATATGCCCACCAGCACATCCAGCCTTCTGTCCGCCGCCATAGTTACATTAGTCAGGCTGGTATTTGCCAGAGTGCCGTTTGGAAGCACCACGATTTTCCCGTCTGCTGTTGTAAGCCTGGTGAAAAAAAGCTGGATTTCCGTAACAGTCCCTTCATGCCCCTTGCTGTCTTCAATAATGTAATCACCTATACGGAAAGGCTTCAGCAAAAGAATTAAAACTCCTCCTGCCAGATTGGAAAGGCTTCCCTGCAGGGCAAGACCGATTGCAACTCCCGCAGAACCTACCACTGCCACCACGCTGGCAGCATCCAGTCCAAAGCCCGAGGCAATCATAAATGCCAGCAATACATACAGTGCCATTTTAATAAAGGAATCCAGAAACTGCATTACGCCCGGGTCGGCATTTGCCTTTTTACAGGAACGCCTTACAATCTTACGGATAATTTTAATAACCTGCATTCCAAGAAGCAGAAAGATTAGTGCAAAAAGCACTCTTAAGCCTAAATCCAATGCTTTTTCCGGCAACTGCTTTAAATAGCTTTGTAACAGTCCGATGTTCTCTTCAATATTTTCTACCACGACTTCATCTCCGGATTGATTCATTACATTTTATGCTCCTTTCCGTTTCTTATGAATAGTCTGTTTCTATTGTTTGTCACCATTTGGCTTTCCTGACTGTTCCGCCAGTCTCTTCAGCTCCTCGGCTTTTTTCATCAATGCCTCCGCTTCCTTTTCTTCCTTTAATGCCTCTGCTTTTGCTGCCTTTGCTTTTGCTGCCGCTTCTTTTGCAATTCGCATTGCTTCCCTTGCCGCATTTCTGGCAGCCTCCCTTGCTTCCTTTTCAGCTCTCCTTCTAGCCTCTTCGATTGCTTTTCTTCTGGCTTCTTCCTTCTTTGCAGCAATTTCTTCCTGCTCCTTTTTGGTAAAAGGCGTATAGGAAAAAATTTGTGCGGAAAGAGCCGGCATCTTAATCTGAATGGAATTTTCCCTGTCGTCACATTCTGACTCTTCGCTTTTTAACACCCTGCTGTTAATACAGTCCTTTCCGCCAAACTCCTTACTGTCACTGTTTAAAATTTCCTTATATTTTCCCGGATAAGGAACTCCAATTTTGTAGTTCTTTCTTTCTTCATTGGCAAAATTGCAGACAACTAAAAGGGTCTCCTCTTCTTTATCCGTCTTTCTTAAAAAGACAATCACATTTTCATTTGCAGAAATATTGTTAATCCATTCAAAACCTTGGCTGTCAAAATCCGTACCATATAAGGCAGGATGATTCTTGTAAAAATAATTACATTCTCTTACAAAGCGGTTCAATCCCTGATGATTGTCCTTTTCAAGCAGGTTCCATTCCACTTCCCGCTCCTCATTCCATTCATCAAATTCACCGATATCCTGTCCCATGAACAACAGCTTTTTCCCCGGATGTGCCATCATATAACCATATGCAGCCTTCAGGTTATTGAATTTATCCGGAATTTCTCCCGGCATCTTCCCTATCATGGATGCCTTTCCATGTACCACTTCATCATGAGACAGCACAAGCATAAATTTCTCACTATAAGCATAAATCATGCTGAACGTAAGCTCTCCGTGATGCTGTCCCCTGAAAAACGGGTCATATTTCATATAATTGGTAAAATCATTCATCCAGCCCATATTCCATTTTAAGTCAAAGCCCAGCCCGTCCTCTTCCAAATCTCCTGTAATCTTCGGCCATGCGGTGGATTCCTCTGCAATTACAAGGGCGCCGGATTTTTCCTTATGAATAATGCTGTTTAAATGCTTCAAAAATTCAATTGCCTCCAGATTTTCCTTTCCGCCGTAAATGTTTGGTATCCATTCTCCATCCTGTTTTCCGTAATCAAGATAGAGCATGGAAGCAACTGCATCCATTCGGATGCCATCCGCATGAAATTCTCTGATCCAGTAAAGTGCATTGGCAATTAAATAATTTTTTACCTCCGGCCTTCCATAATTGAAAATTAAAGTGCCCCAGTGAGGATGGAAGCCCTGTCTCGGGTCCTCATGCTCATAAAGGCAGGTACCGTCAAAATTGGAAAGCCCGTGAGTATCCCTTGGAAAATGGGCCGGGACCCAGTCCAAAATCACCCCAATGTTATTTTTATGCATTTCATTCATGAAATACATAAAATCTTCAGGGGAGCCATAACGGGAAGTTGGAGAATAATAACCAATTACCTGATATCCCCAGGAGGCATCAAAAGGATGCTCCATCACAGGCATAAGCTCGATATGGGTATATCCCATTTCCTTTACATATTCTATAATCATGGGGGCAAGCTCCCTGTAATTATAAAAATCCCTGTCCTCCTCCTCAGGCTTTCGGAAGGAGCCTAAATGAAGCTCATATACGCTCATAGGCGCCTTTCCTATATCTGATTTCTTTCTTTCCAAAAGCCATTCTTCGTCCTCCCATGCAAACCCTTCCAGATTCGCAACTACAGAAGCATTTTCAGGACGAAGCTGGGAACAGGAGGCATAGGGGTCTGCCTTTAAATAAGTCAGCCCGCCTCTAATCTTAATTTCAAATTTGTAATTATCCCCTTCTTTTGCATCCGGAATAAATATTTCAAAAATACCGGAATCCCACAGCCTTCGCATCTGATGTATTCTGCCATCCCAGTTATTAAAATCCCCTACCACGCTGACACGCATGGCATTTGGCGCCCACACTGCAAAATGTACGCCCGCAATTCCGTTTATTTTCATGGGATGAGCCCCTAAAATCCTGTATATGCTGTAATGGATTCCATGATTGAACTTTTCCGTATCCTTTTTTGTAATAACCGGCTCAAACTGATAGGGGTCTATGATTTCCTTTTTGGAGCCATCCTGAAATTCTACTGAAAAATGATATTCCGTTTTTTGAACCTTAGGAAGAAGCGCTGCAAAATATCCCTCTTCATCCACCTGCTCCATTTTTGTTGAAGAGCTTTTCGTAACCACAGTTACCTTTTTCGCATTCGGATAAAAGAATTGAACGAGAGTACCTCCTGTAACCTGCGTGATTCCAAGAAGCTTATGCGGATTATCCTCTTCTGAATATACGATTCCTTCAATTTCTGCCCAATTCATCAATTTATATAATTTTTTTGTCATGAATGCTCCTTCCCATTCCCTTTTTCAAGGGATTTTGCTGTTTTTATAATCTGGTTCCGTTTTTGTTCTTTATTTAATACTGTGTATAAACAGTCCGCTTCGAAGCTTCGGCTCAAACCATGTAGACTTGGGAGGCATCAGACGGCCTGCATCTGCCACCCCGAACAATTCTGTAATCGATGTGGGATGTAATGCAAATGCCACCTTACAATCCTTAGAAACCCGTCTTTCCAGCTCGGAGATCCCTCTTATGCCTCCTACAAAATCAATGCGCCTGTCCGTTTTAGGTTCGTTGATTCCAAGAATCGGCTGTAACAGATAATTCTGTAAAATGGACACATCCAGCCCCTCTACCACATCATCTGAATACACATATTCTTTTCCGGTCAGCTTATACCAAGTATTCCCAAGATACATGGAAAAAACTCCTTTATGGTCAGGCTTCCCCTTTTGGGAGGGCTCAACCACAAAATTTTCCCGGACCTTTTCCAAAAATTCCTCTTCACTATAACCGTTTAAGTCCTTTACTACCCGGTTATAATCCATAATCATCAACTGGTCATCCGGAAACAACACAGAAAGAAAGTAATTAAACTCTTCTTCTCCGGTAAACCGGGGATTTGCCTTTCTTCTTTTCAAAGACACCTTGACTGCGGAAGCACAGCGATGATGCCCGTCTGCAATATAAATGGAGTTCATTGAAGAAAATGCCTTTTCAATGGCTTCCATATCCTCCTTTTCTTCAATTACCCAGACTCTGTGCCTTATCCCGTCATTTGCCACAAAGTCATAAAGCATTTCTCTTTCCTTTACCTTCTTCACAATTCCGTTTATTATTTCATTGGAATGATACGCTAAAAAGATTGGACCCGTTTGTGCATTACAGGTATCTATATGGCAGATTCTGTCAAGTTCCTTGTCCTCTCTTGTATTTTCATGCTTTTTTATTGTCTCATTTATGTAATCATCCACGCTGGCACAAGCTGCTATCCCTGTCTGGCTCCTGCCCCCCATAGTCAATTCATAAATGTAATAATAGGGAGCCTTATCAGTTATAAACTGTTCCTCCCTTACCATATCCCATAAAATATCGCTTGCCTTTTGATATACACAGTCAGCATATGTATTCACGCTGTCGTCAAACTGTGTTTCCGCCCTGTCGATTCTTAAAAAAGAAAGCGGTTCCTTTTTTACTTCTTCTTTTGCTTCCTGCCTGCTGTACACATCGTAAGGCAGTGCCGCAATATTCTTTTCCAGCCCTTTTTTGGGTCTGATTGCTTTAAATGGTATTATTTTTGCCATTTTTACCCCCTGTTTTTATTGCTTTTTCAAATAGTATCTATATCCCCGTATTTTGTCATATTGCCAACAGTGCTTTGAAATTTCCTTTCCGTCTCCACGGCTGCTTCACTTGCCAGATCCATATATTTTATAAAAACATCTTCTATTTCCATTCCTTTTTCCTTTGCTATTTCTTCCATAACCGGCTGCAGCTTCTGTAACTGGAAGGAAACTCTTGTTTTCTGTGGATCGATGTCGCCAAGCACCTTGTCCGCATATACGTTGATTTTGTCCAACATAGCTCTGTCTTCTGCTGTCATTCTTCACACTCCTGACTTATCTAAAAATTTCTGCTTTTATTTTACCATTCTACTACTACTATGTCAAAAGACATTTTTTATTGTGCCGGAAAAAAGGTAACAGTTCAGCTCCCGGCTTTCCCACACAGGAGCCAGAAACGGATACAGGCAGAAAATGTTTCTACGTCGCCACGCTCCCGCTCTGATAAAAACGCAGCAGTGCTAAGCTCGAAAGAACCTCGCTAAGCGCTGGCGTTTTTATAAGGGCTCCTACTAGAAATCATTTTCTGCCTGTATCCGTTTCTGGCTCCTGTGTGGGAAAGCCGGGGGCTGAACTGTTAGAAAAAAAGAACCCTGCCCGTGCTCCTTTTGCACAAACAGGGTTCTTTTTTTCTTTATTTCTTATGAAATATATTAGTCAAGTACAGACAAATCAATATTTAATGCTGCTGCAGTTTCTTCATTGGTAGACAATTCACACTGTTCCGCTGACAGATATCCGATAGGAGTTTCAGAAACCTGTGCTTCTCCTTTCAGAATTGCAACTGCCTGCTGGCCTGCCAGATAACCTAACTGATAGTAATCAATGCCATAAGTAGCAAGTCCGCCTGCTTCTACCATGCCTACCTCGCCGCAGATTGTAGGAAGGTTGTTGTCATTGGCAACCATGGCTACTGTGGACATGCCTGCTGCAATAGTATTGTCCGTAGGTGCATAGATAACATCTACCTTGCCTACCATGGATTCCACTACTGTCTGAATTTCGTTAGAGCTTGCTACCGTAAATACTTCATAAGCAAGACCTGCTTCTTCACAGGCAGCTTTTGCCAGATCAGCCTGAAATTCAGAGTTGGATTCTGCGGAACAATATAAGATACCAACTGTTTTTGCTTCCGGAAGAAGCTTTTTGAGTAAATCAATCTGCTCCTTTACCGGAGTTAAATCTGATGTACCTGTTACGTTAGTTCCCGGTGCCGCATTGTCATTTACCAGACCTGCATCGGCAAAATCTGTAATTGCAGTGCCGATAATAGGGATTTCTGTTGTTTCTGCTGCTGCAGCCTGCGCTGCGGGAGTTGCGATTGCCAGAATCAAATCGTCTCCATCCGTTACTAACTTGGAAGCGATGGTCTGACATGCAGACTGGTCATTTTGTGCATTCTGCTGGTCAATTTCATACTGAATGCCGGAATCATTTAATGCTGCTACAAAGCCTTCGTTGGCAGCGTCCAATGCTGCATGCTCTGTCAATTGGATGACACCGATTTTATAAACAGTGCCGTCTCCTTCTGCTGTTTCTTCTGTGTCTGCATCCTCTTGTGTACCTTCTTCTGCGTCTTCGCCTTCTGCATCCTCTGCTGTTTCTTCCTCTGCATCATCGGTTGTTTCCACATCAGAATTTACATCTGTTGTTTCATTAGAGCCGCAGCCTACCAAAAGAGTAGTAGTCATAGCAAGCACTAATGCTAAAACTGTTAATTTTTTCATAATGTCTCCTCCATTTTTTTATGACTTCCTCATCACATGATATATCGTTTGTCAACAATTGAAAATATACACTATAAACAAAAAAATGTCAATGCTGTTCCTTTTCCAGAATTTCCATATTTTTTCCGTTTGTCTTATAAATGGTATTTTCCTTTACAAAGCCTCTTACAGAGCTTAAGGGATAAACGCTTACGTTCCTGCCAAGCACCGTGCCCGGATTGAGCACGCTGTTACAGCCTACCTGAGTATAATCCCCTACCATGGCTCCGAATTTCCGAAGTCCGGTTTCCAGTCTGCTTCCACCGGTTTTTACCGTCACATTTGTCTTATCGTTTTTCACATTGGAGGTAATAGCTCCCGCTCCTAAATGTGCCTTAAAGCCAAGTATGCTGTCCCCTACATAATTATAATGTGGAACTTCTACCTTATCGAACAATACCACATTTTTTAATTCCGTGGAATTTCCTACGGTTGCCCCTTTTCCAACAACGGCATTTCCCCGGATAAAAGCACAGTGGCGTATTTCCGCCTCCTCATCAATGATACAGGGACCGTTGATAAAGGCAGTGGGCGCTACCTTTGCAGATTTTGCAATCCAGATATTCTCTCCCCTTTTTTCAAACAACTCCGCCGGAAGCGTATTTCCAAGCTTTATAATAAAATCACTGATTCCGGGCAGTACCTGCCAGATTGCTTCCACTCCTTCAAAAAGCCCTGCCGCAATGGTCTTTTCCAAATCCACCAGATTTTCCGGTGCCATTTCCCACATAATCTTTTCCTCGCTTTCTTTTATTTTTTGAGTCAATTGCGAAACGCAAAGTAACCGTTCAGACAGCAGTTTTTCCCCTGCTGGAATCGGAATACGGATTTGACAGAACATGATTTCTAAAGGAGTCCTTATAAAATCGCCAGCGCTTAGCGAGGTTTTTTCGAGCTTAGCACTGCTGCGTTTTTATCAGAGCGGGAGCGTGGCGACGTAGAAACATGTTCTGTCATATCCGTATTCCGATTCCCGCAGGGGAAGAACTGCTGTCTGAACGGTTACTTTGCGTTTCGCAATCGTCCGCTTATTTTTCGTAAGCCTTTGCTACCTGGTCGAACTGTCTGTATAACATTCCCTGATTGGACAGCCCCTTTACATAATTTGTGCGCCTTCGCACAAAATCATCCAGCTTTCCCATATATTCCCCTTCTGTAATGGTACCGTCCGCCACCATGGTAAGCCCTTTTTCCCAGCTTGCAGTAAGCTTTGGATCCAAAAGAGGCCTTATTGCCGCATTTACCACCTCATAAATCATCTCCCCCAGCTTTGTGGGCGTGACAATCTGGGTCTTCTTTGCCAGCTTTAAATATTGGTTGTTCACCAGCTTCTTTAAAATCTCCGCCCTTGTGGCAGATGTGCCGATACCGCTTCCCTTAATCTGCGCCCGAAGCTCCTCATCCTCTATTAGCTGCCCGGCGTTTTCCATGGCAAGAATCAGGGAGCCGGAATTATATCGTTTTGGCGGGGAGGTTTCCCCTTCTTTCACAAAATATTCATTGACTCCTACAGTCATTCCTTTTTTCAGCCCGGATATGGTTTCCAAAAAAGAGGCGTCGCATTTCACATCCTCTTCCTCGCCGCTTTTATTTTTTTCCGCTCCTTCTTTTCCCCCTTCTGTTTCTTCTCCCTTTCCCCCTTCTTTTTTCTTTCCAAAGGAAAATTCCATGACCTTTAAATAGCCTTCCTGTGCCAGCACCTTAAAGGAGGTAAAGAACTTTTCCGGCGCCTGAACGGTGTTGTTTACCGTTACAAGGCTTACCTTCTGGTAAACTGCCGGCTTATAGAAAATGCCTAAAAATCTTCTGGCAATAATCTCATAAACCTTTACCGCAGTGGGCGCAAGCCCGTTTAAATTGTTTAAGCCCTGTCCGGTAGGAATGATGGCATAGTGGTCTGTAATCTGTTTATCATTTACATAGCGGCTCTTTGCAATAGTCTTATAGCTTTCCCCGCCAAGAACCTCCTCTGCAAACTGCCCCACCAGCGGATGATTTTTCAGCCCGTTTATATTTTTGTAGATTTCCTTGCTGACTGCTGTGGACAACACTCTTGCATCCGTTCTCGGATAGGTGACCATTTTTTTTTCATACAGCTCCTGCACAATTCTAAGAGTCTCGTCAGGACTGATTTTAAAATACTTGGAACAGTCATTCTGCAGCTCTGCCAGATTGTATAAAAGCGGTGGATTTTTCGTTTCCTTTTTCTTTTCCACCGAAAAGATTTCCATGGTTCCTTCCTGGCATCGCCCTATCAGCTCTTTTGCATCCTTTTCCTCTTTAAAGCCGTTTTCCTTATAAAGCATAGGGGATTGAAAGTAAGCAGAGCCTTCCACGCTTTTCCATTCCGCTTCAAAGTCCTTTCCTTCCATGGAAATTCCTGCTATTACACGATAGAAAGGGGTTTTTACAAAGCTTCGGATTTCCCGCTCCCTGTTCACTACCATCCCCAGCACGCAGGTCATTACCCGTCCCACCGAAACCACCACGTTTTTCTCCTGTTTCAGATAATTTTTAATGGAAAACCCGTATTTTAAAGTCAGCGCCCTGGAAAAATTAATTCCCATCAAATAATCTTCCTTTGCCCTTAAATAGGCGGAAGCACAAAGGTTGTCATAACAGGATAAATCCTTTGCCTCCCTTATTCCCCTTCTGATTTCCTCCTCTGTCTGGGAATCAATCCACACCCGTTTCCGTTCCTTGCCGGTTACATGTGCCTGAGTTTCCACCAGACGGTAAATATATTCCCCTTCCCGTCCCGAGTCTGTGCACACGTAAATAGTGGAAACATCTTCTCTTGTGAGAAGGCCGCTTACAATGGCAAACTGCTTCTTTACGCTTTCAATCACCTCGTATTTGAATGTTTCCGGAATGAAAGGAATGGTGTCCAAAGACCAGCGCTTTAAGCTGTCGTCATAGGCATCCGGATAGCTCATGGTAACCAGATGTCCCACGCACCATGTAATAATAGTATTTTCTCCTTCAATATATCCGTCCTTATTTTTTGCATTCAACTTCAGAGCCTTTGCAAATTCTCTGGCAACGCTGGGTTTTTCTGCAATAAAAATACTTTTACTCATATGATTTCCTAACTTTTATTTTTTAAGAAAAACGAATTGGTTCTTCCTTCACATTTTTTAAATAGAGATGGAGTTTTACCTTTGCCTCCAGCCTAAGCCGCTCGTCAAAGCCTCCCATGGCAAACAAATAGCAGTCATCCGGCGCTATTCCTGCCTGATTCAGACTATACATATACCGCTGATAGTCTTCATAGGTCATTCCGCCTTTATCGTATTTGGTAAATACCGCCAGGACCTTTCCCTGTCCATTAGAGGCAAGCATGTCAATGCTGCCGTCCTTTCCCGCCCAGATGCCGCTTTTTTCATAATGAAAGGGAAGCTTTCTTTCTTCGTTTAAATATTCCATATATTCCCTGCAGATTTTGGAAAAGTAAAATCCACAGTATTCTTTAAATCCTTTGGCAATATAAGCTTCATAAAACTCCTCCGGTCTCATAAGAAAAAGACTGCTTAAATTGGGAAAAATGAACCGGAACCAGAAATTCATATAGGGGTAGCTGATTTGATATAAACCCTTTTGCACATGCTCCCTGCCTTTTGTATCATAGGAATATACCTTTTCCACAAATTCAAGCTCCATTAAATTTTTCAGATAGACGCTGATTTTCGCCCGGGAAAACCCCGTATGCTTATATAAATCATTCAGCTTTCTTTTGCCGGAAGCCAAAGCAGCCAGTATGGAATGATACACTGCCGGCTCTCTTAATTCCTCTTCTAACAGCCTGGTTCCTTCCAGATTCAGAAAAGTCCCTTCCTTTAAAATAAACTCACATACATTTTCCCTTGTGGAACGGGTTTTATCAAATCTTGGCAGATATCCGGTTATCCCGCCTAAAATGCTGTACGTCTCAATCAACTGCTCCAAAGTATAAGCCTTATAATAACGGGAAATTTCCCGAAAGGTAAGCTCTTTTACTTTTAAGAAACCGGAAATAGAATAAGCCGCCCTTCCTATTTTTTTCACCATGCTGTTTTCAATAAAACCGATAAAAGAGCTTGCCAATATAACCAAAGCATTGGCTTCTTCCTGTAAAAATCCTACCAATGCTTCCATAAAGGCACTCTGACCCTTTATCAAATATTGAAATTCATCAAAAACAAGAACAGCCTTTTTTCTGTCCTTTATTTTTTGGGCAATTTCTCCAAACACTTCCCTATAGTCCGGAAACTCAGAAGAAAACTCATAGCCTGCCCGGGACAACTCTCTTGCCATCTGGAAAAGCTGTTCCCGTTCTGAAGCTTCCCTTGCCAGATAATAAACAGGATTTTTATCCTTCATAAATCCCTTCAGCATAGTGGTCTTCCCGATTCCTTTTTGTCCGTACACCACTAAAAGGCCCGGCTGATTTTTCTCATAAAAGCCTGTTAGATATTCTAATTCACTCTGACGCTCCATTCCCATAGCTTTTCCTCATAATGTTTATTACTGCGAGCAACGAGCCAAGTGATTGCGTGCAAGCATTTGGCGACTGCCGCGAGGGTCAAATACCCCGCCCCTTGGGGCGTTTCAAGTTTGTTGCCCTGCTGCTTGCGGGGGGCTTTGACTAGAAAGAACCTGCAATTATCTTTTCGATTTCAGAAGCCGGCATAGGCCTGCCTAACAAATATCCCTGAATATTATCGCAATTAATATCTTTTAAATATTCATACTGTTCCTCTGTCTCTACCCCTTCTGCCACCGTTTCACAGCCTAACTTCTTTACCATGGAAACTATGGATTCCGTAATGACTCTTGTGCTGTCATCACAGATAACCGTATCAATAAAGGATTTGTCTATTTTCAGCGTATCGATTGGAAGACCTTTTAAATAAGAAAGAGAAGAAAAGCCCGTTCCAAAGTCGTCTAAGGATATTTTAATACCGTATTCCTTCAATACATGAAGCTTTTCCAATACGCTTTCAAAATCATCAATCAGCACGCTTTCCGTAATTTCCAGTTCTATTTCTTCCGGATTCACCTGATACTTTTTTAAAATACTCAGAAGATTGTATACGAAATCCGGACGTTTGTACTGGATGGCGGAAATATTTAAAGAAATCACCAAAGGCATGTCATATTTTTCCTTCCACTTTGCAAACCTGCTGATGCCCTCCTCTAATACCCATGTTCCGATTGGCACAATCATGCCGCTTTGCTCTGCAATGGGAATGAAAACTCCCGGACTGATCATTTTTCCAAGGTCATCCCGCCAGCGTATCAGCGCCTCCACCCCTCTTAACTTTTTCGTTTTGGAGTCATACTGGGGCTGATAAAACAATTCAAACTCATTGCTGTTTAAAGCATTTTCCAGTTTATTTTCCAATTGAACAGTCTCTTTAAAACTGGTCAGAATCGGCGCTTCAAAATACTGGATATTATCTTTTCCCATGGACTTTGCCTTAAACATAACGATTTCTGCGCAATTCATAAGCTCCAAAGAGTTTTTGCTTGCTTCCGGATACTCCGCAACGCCTACGCAGACAGTTATTTTTAAGGATAATGTACTGGACAGGACAAAAGGCTCTTTCAGTTTTTCCCGAATGGTATTATAAACATTTTCCACGCTTCGTTGACCCATCGGGTCATAAATAGCCATATAAAATAAATCATCATTTACATGGGAAATCAAAGTATGTTCATTTTTAAATTCTGACTTTAAGAACAAACCGAAGCTTTGAATCAGTTCATCCCCCGCAATCATCCCAAGACCGTCATTTACCTTTTTAAATTCATCAATATCAATACACAAAACCGATACCACTGCCTGTTCTTCTTCTGCCTTTCTAAGCCATTCGCTTAGCATGCGCACAAAATAATTGCGGTTATATAAACCGGTAATGGTATCATAATAAGCCATGTAAAGCAATTCTTCATTCTGCATTTTCAACTTGCTGATATCCCTTATGCGGATTGCTTTTTCCAAAGGCTCTTTCTGTTCATTATATGTAATGCTCACTTCAAACTTCAGCCAGGTCTTTTCATCTAACAGACGGCATTCACATTCCCCGTATTCCACGCCGTTTTTTTCAGCAAATATAATTTCCCTTAGGGGAGTCTGAAACTCATCCTTCACATGTTCAATCAAATGAGACAAATCCTTAAGGGAATGAACCTGAAAAGAAAAGAACTTTTCAAAACAGCCCAGCATTTCTATTCTTTTTTCTTTGAAATGATAATATATAAAAGCATTGGAAGACATACCGCATATCATGCGGTACATTCTCTCATTGCCTGCTAATTTTTTGTTCATTGCCAACAGCAAGTCCAGTTGGTATTGCGCTTCCTTCATAATCAAGTCCCTTGTCCCTTAAGAATCTGTTTCCATGTTTCTATTTATTTTTTGTTGATAAAGCCCTTTGCCTTTAACAGCTCTGCACATAATACTGCTCCACCTGCCGCACCGCGGACAGTATTGTGGGAAAGTCCCACAAATTTATAATCGTAAATGGAGTCCTCACGGATTCTTCCGATGGAAACGCCCATTCCGTTTTCAAAGTCCACATCTAAAGATACCTGTGGTCTGTTATCTTCCTCCATGTACTGTATAAACTGCTTTGGAGCGCTCGGAAGCTGTAATTCCTGAGGCACGCCCTTAAAAGATACCAGCTTTTCAATTAACTGTTCTTTTGTAGGCTGCTTTCTGAATTTTACAAATACTGCGGCGGTATGGCCGTTTAATACCGGAACACGGATACACTGGCAACTGATTGCCGGCTCGCTTGCTTTTACGATTTCGCCGTTTTCCACCTTTCCATAGATACGAAGAGGCTCCTGCTCGCTCTTTTCCTCTTCTCCGCCAATATATGGGATAATGTTTTCCACCATTTCCGGCCAGTCCTTAAAGGTTTTGCCTGCTCCGGAAATTGCCTGATAGGT
Source organism: uncultured Lachnospiraceae bacterium (assembly GCA_910585715.1). Taxonomy (GTDB): domain Bacteria; phylum Bacillota; class Clostridia; order Lachnospirales; family Lachnospiraceae; genus RGIG3040. The sequence continues at coordinate 4,215 of CAJUEX010000058.1, read as the reverse complement.
GGTTGCAATTACTTCGTAGGGCTCAAATTCCCTCCATGCATATAAAGCAGGGGCATAGCTTTGTATGGAGCAGTTTGGCTTTACTGCCACAAAGCCTCTTTCTGTGCCAAGGCGCTTTTTCTGTGCTTCGATCACATCTGTGTGCTCCGGATTGATTTCCGGAATAATCATGGGCACATCCGGCGTCCAGCGGTGTGCGGAATTATTGGAAACTACAGGTGTCTCAGTCTTTGCATACTCTTCCTCTATTTTTTTGATTTCTTCCTTTGTCATGTCCACAGCGGAAAATACAAAGTCCACCTGGGAAGCTACCTTTTCCACTTCATTTACATTCATTACTACAATATTCTTTACTGCTTCCGGCATGGGCGTAGTCATTTTCCATCTGCCGCCAACCGCTTCCTCGTATGTCTTTCCTGCTGAGCGTGGGCTTGCTGCAATAGTCGTTACCTGAAACCATGGATGGTTTTCCAGTAAAGAGATAAATCTTTGTCCCACCATTCCGGTTCCGCCTAAAATTCCAACTCTTAATTTTTCACTCATAATCAATCTCCTCATTTTTGTTCTTTTCTATGATAAACAGCACACACTGCCTATTCCGTAGGTTCATCATCCTGCCACTCATTGTCCAGATATTCTCTGTTCCTCTTTAGCACTTCCTTCATGGCATCCATGCCAGGAGCCCCGATGGTAAGCCGTTTTTTCACACAGGTTTCCAGGCTGATGGCATCGTATACGTCCGGCTCGAACACTTCACTGATTGCCTTTAATTCCTCAATGGAAAGGGCGTCAATGGATGTATTTTTATTGATGCAGTAAAGCACCAGCCTGCCGATAATACCATGGGCATCCCGAAAGGGAACTCCTTTATTCACCAGATAATCCGCCGCATCCGTTGCATTGGTAAAGCCCATCATGGCGCTTTTTTCCATCACATCCTTTTTAAAGGTCATGGTCCTCATCATGCCGGTAAATAATGTAAGGCATCCCTTTACCGTATCTATGGCGTCAAAGGTCAGCTCCTTATCCTCCTGCATATCTTTATTATATGCTAAAGGAAGTCCTTTCATGGTAGTGAGTATGGCAGTAAGGGCGCCATATACCCGCCCGGTCTTGCCTCTTACAAGCTCTGCAATATCCGGGTTTTTCTTCTGGGGCATAATGCTGCTTCCTGTAGAGTAAGCATCGTCGATTTCCACAAAGCCGTACTCGTTGGAATTCCAGATAATGACTTCCTCCGAAAAACGGCTAAGGTGCATCATTATGGTGGAAAGAGCGCTTAAAAACTCAATGACATAATCCCTGTCCGCCACCGAATCCATGCTGTTTAAGGTAGGTCCTTCAAATCCCAGCAGGGAAGCCGTATAATTCCGGTCAAGGGGATAGGTTGTGCCTGCTAAAGCCCCTGAACCCAACGGACAGTAATTCATGCGGAAATAAATATCCTTTAACCTGAGCCTGTCTCTTTTGAACATTTCAAAATAAGCTCCCATATGGTGCGCCAACGTAATGGGCTGTGCCTTCTGCAAATGGGTAAAGCCCGGCATATAGGTATCCAGATTCTTTTCCATAATGTCCTGCAGTACAAGCAAAAGCTCCTTTACAAGCAAGTCTGTCTGCAGCACCTCTAAACGTGTATAAAGCTTCATGTCCAGCGCCACCTGGTCGTTTCTGCTTCGTCCGGTATGGAGCTTCTTTCCTGCATCTCCAATCCGCTCTATTAAATTTGCCTCCACAAAGCTGTGAATATCCTCGTATTCCTCTGTAATGAGCAGGGTTCCCTCTTCCACCTCTTCCCGGATTTCCGTCAGTCCCTTTACGATGGCATTTTTCTCATCCTTTGTCAGAATGCCCTGTTTTTCCAGCATTACCACATGGGCAATGCTGCCTTCTATATCCTGTTTAAAAAAACGTCTGTCAAATGAAATAGACGCATTGAACTCATAAACCAGCTTATCTGTGTCCTTTGTAAAACGTCCGCCCCATAACTGAGCCATCTTCTCTCCTCCAGTAAATTGTAAAAGTATATTAAATCTAAATTTGATATTATCACAATTTTAAACGCTTTACAAGAAAATAGGTGAGATTTTCCACCCGATTTTCCGGATAATCTCAAAAAACGGTAGAGTTCTTCCTCATTTTACATATTATAATAAAAAAAGTACGGGAAGTTTTTATGGAAGCCTTATTAAAATTATCCAACATTAAATATTCCTATCATACTTTGCAGGGAGAGATTCCTGCCATCATGGATATATCCTTTCATGTGAATCCCGGAGAGTTTCTGGCAATCGTGGGCCCAAGCGGCTGCGGAAAGTCCACCCTTCTATCTATTATCGCCAGAATGTTAGAGCCGGAGGAAGGAACCATTCTTGTCCACAACCCCAACGGCTCCCTCTCCTATCCGAAAATGGGCTATATGCTTCAAAAGGACCATCTGCTTCCCTGGCGGACTATTTGGGAAAATGTGACGCTTGGTCCTGAAATCAATCATACCCTTACAAAAGAACGGGAAGAAAAGCTGCTTATGTATCTGGAAAAGTACGGGCTTTCGGTTTTTAAGGACAGAAAGCCAAATGAATTATCCGGCGGCATGCGTCAGAGGGCTGCCCTGGTAAGAACACTTGCTCTGGATCCGGAGGTGCTATTGTTAGATGAACCTTTTAGCGCATTGGATTATCAGACCAGACTTTCTGTAGCCGATGATATTGGAAAAATCATAAAAGAAGAAAAAAAGACCGCTATATTGGTTACTCATGATTTATCGGAAGCCATCAGCCTGTCAGACCGGATTGTAGTGTTGAGCAGACGCCCCGCTACCGTTTCCACCATTATGGACATTCATCTGACAAAAGACCCGGACGAACCGCTTTCTTCCAGAAAAGCAAAAGAATTTCCCATGTATTTCGATTTATTATGGAAGGAGCTGAATCAATGACAGATCTTCGAGAATATGACTTATATGCCTGTGACCTTCCTACTGCCGAACTGGAAGCAAGCGAATTCCAGCGAAATTACATCAACAAAATAAAAGCCGGTAAAAGGCGTATTATCTTTGCCCGAATCTTTATTCTGGCAGTCTTTTTATTTTTATGGGAATATGCCGTTTCCGCCAAATGGATTGATGCATTTTTCTTTAGCTCCCCTTCCAGAATTGTGGGCTGTTTTCTTTCCATGGCAAAGGATTTTACTATCTTCCGTCATATCGGCATTACCTTATTTGAAACCATAGTCAGCTTTTTGCTTGTGATACTCATCAGCCTGTTAATCACTATACTCCTCTGGTATTTTAAAAAGCTTTCGGAAATTGTGGAGCCCTTTTTGGTTGTTTTAAACTCTCTGCCAAAATCCGCCCTTGCTCCTTTATTCATTGTATGGCTGGGCTCAGGCATTCCTACTATTATTGTTGCAGGCATTTCCGTGGCAATTTTCGGTTCCATCATTAACCTGTATACAGGCTTTGAGCAGGTAGACGAGGATAAAATCAAGCTGATTCACACCCTTGGAGGCACAAAATGGCATGTGCTTACCAAAGTGGTAATCCCCTCCAATCTGCCCACTATTCTAAGCAATATGAAAGTGAATATCGGCCTTTCTTTAGTTGGCGTGGTTATCGGGGAATTTATCGGCGCCAGGGAAGGTCTTGGCTATCTGATTATTTATGGCAGTCAGGTGTTTAAATTAGACTGGGTGATTATGAGCATCGTTATCCTCTGTCTGGTTGCCGTTTCCCTGTATCAGGGAATTACTTTGATTGAAAAGTGGTATGAAAAAACGATTTAATGAATTTATGAGACAAATGAAAAATCTGTCCGCCGTCACAAATGGTTCTGACGATTATTTGACGATAATTATTATCGTCAAAAACAGCCTGAGATGACATGGAACAGCAACTAAGGAAGACAGCCACAAGCCCAGCATTTACAAGGCTTGCGGCTGTTTTCTCCATTGCCCGCAGAAATAAAAGCTGAAGATGGGACTCGAACCCACGACCCCTTCATTACGAGTGAAGTGCTCTACCAACTGAGCTACTTCAGCCTGATACACTCACCCAAACATAAAGTGCTATCATGCTCTGACAAGCTACCGAGGACTATTATATATAATTTCACAAGATTTGGCAAGGGCGAAAATGAAAGATTATGAAATTTGTAACAGCCCGAAAATTTTCAAGGTAACAGCAACGCCCTGTTGCATTTACTCTGAAAAACCCCC
>CAJUEX010000057.1 GCA_910585715.1 uncultured Lachnospiraceae bacterium | reverse complement strand
TCACGCAAAAGTCAGGGGTTTCCGTGATAGTATAAAACGGAAAGGTAAAAAGGTGAATATATGGATAATAAGCAACAGATTTTATTGAGGGTAGAACAACTCCTAAATGCCTATAAGAATGGAATTCTTGGCGGTGAGAAGATGCCGGAACATGAAAATCCGGGATTAGATATATCATCAAAAGAAAATTATTTATACTTTACACTTCCTATGGCGCTTAATTATCAGAGAAATTCATTTGTATTGTGGGAATGTGCAAACAAGTTGTATCATGATGCGCCGGCTGTGTATGATTGTAAAAGTGTGACTGATATGCCGGATGATGAATTAAGGAATATATTGGTTAAATATAAGGTTGCCTTGCAGCCCAATAAACAACCTGAAATCTGGAAAATATTGTGCAATACATTTTTGCAGGAATTTGACGGAGATATTCGCCGGTTTTTTAGAAAAATGAATTTTGAAGTGTATCAAATAAAGGCATATATACAACGTAATAAAAAGAAATTTCCTTATCTTGGCGGCAATAAAATAAATAATTATTGGTTATATGTTATGGAGCAATATACAGATGTCTCATTTAAAGACAGAGAAAATATTACAGTTGCTCCGGATACCCATGTGATACAGGCAAGTGTGAAATTAGGCGTTATTACAAACGCAGAATCTTCCCTGCCAAATGTACAGGAGATTGTGGCTGCACGCTGGAAAGAACTGCTTCAGGAAACGGAGCATGTTCCGATTGACATACACACACCAATGTGGCTGTGGAGCAGAGGAAAATTTAGGCTGGAACTATGAAAGGAGGAATTCAATATGCCGTTTACTGAAATATGCATTTATCAGGTCAAACCCCAAAAAATAGAGGAATTTGAAACACTCATGCAAGAAGCCAAAAGCTTTTTGGAAAAGCAGGAGGGACTTCTGTTGCTCCGGCTCACCAAAAGGGGATATCACATAGACATGGAGCAGATTAAAGAAGGGCTTCCCCCGCTAAAAATCACCCGCATAGTAAAAAGTGTGAAATACATGCTCTATTGGGAATTTGATACAAAAGAAAGCTACGGGGCGGCACAAAAAAGCCTCTACGACAGCTATTGGAAGTCTATCGAAAAGTGCCTGATAGTCCCCCATGATAAGTATTTAGGAGAAAGCCTTTGGTAAACGGTTGCAAAAAGTGTAACAGTTCAGCCTGCGTCCTCAAATCCAAAACTTGCAGGCTGAACTGTTTCCCCAAAAGTAATAAAAAATAAAAGGGTGGTTGATTTCTCAGCCACCCTGATGTATAATCTACTCAAAGGTAATCGGATGTGATTCCGATTTGCCCTCAGTGTTGAATACTAAAGAAATCAGCACCTCAACTTTAGGCGGTAGGGGTGCTATTTCTTTTTGTTATGATTATCTATGTAAGACAAAGCTGCAAAAATTACTAACAACAAAGTAAGTACTTCCATTGTGTTCATAAGGGCATCCCTCCTTCATGTGCTAGAGGGCATTTAACAATTGGAAAATCACACCCGAACTTCTTTCAACTATACGAAAACATTATATCATATAGCAAATACATGTTCAAACATTATTTATACTTTTTTGAATAAAAAAGTATAAATATCCGTTTTTTATCAGAGCGAGAGTGTGATTACATAGAAACACTTTCTGCCTGCAGCCGGTTCCTTTTGGGAGAAAGCTGTGGGTTGCACGGCTACTCTTTGTTCTAAAAAAATTTCCCCTCCCACTTGCAATTCCAAAAAGAATATGCTAAAATGCACCACATAAGTTATGAAAAACAGCAAATGCAAAGAAGGAGACTCTTGCTAAAGAAGACGACAGGAAATAAAAGTCACCGACTGAGAGCTTTTTACGTCAGGCATGGTAAAGGGAACACTCCGGAGCAGACCGGTTGAACAAATGGAGCAGCCAAAAGTAGGCCGGTACGTAACTGTGCGTTAAACGGAAAAGAGGAAAGGCTTGGAAGTTTTAAGCTTTTTAAAAGCGGGTGGTACCGCGGATAGAAGACTGTTCGCCCCGGAATACAGAAATGTATTCCGGGGCTTGTTTTGTATATAAACCAAATATTCATGCAGGTATGGCTGTTTCGGAAAGCAGGACTTTTGGCAGTAAAATATGCAATGGACGGTAAGGTAACAGAAAAAAGGAGGAGCAGGTTATGAAAAACATTTACAGGGATGTGACACTGAATCAAATCAGTGAAGCAGACATTGACAAAGAAATCCGGGTGGCGGGCTGGATAGAAAATATCCGTGACCACGGCGGCGTGTCCTTTGTGGATTTAAGAGACATGTATGCAGTATTGCAGGTGGTTATCCGTGATAATTCTCTTTTGCAGGGACTTAAGAAAGAGCAGGCAGTTACAATAAAAGGAAAGATTGAAAAAAGAGATGAAGAAACCTATAATCCAAAGATACCAACGGGAACCATTGAGTTAGAGGCGCATGAAGCAGCCGTATTAGGAGAGGTATATGAAAACCTTCCCTTTGAAATTATCACAAGCCGGGAGGTAAGGGAGGATGTGCGCCTGAAATACCGTTATCTGGACTTAAGAAACCAAAAAGTAAAGGACAACATCATATTCCGTTCCAAGGTCATTGCATTTCTTCGGGAAAAGATGACGGAAATGGGCTTTCTGGAAATTCAGACGCCGATTTTATGCGCTTCTTCTCCGGAGGGGGCAAGAGATTACATTGTGCCCTCCAGAAAATTTAAGGGAAAATTTTATGCCCTTCCCCAGGCGCCCCAGCAGTATAAGCAGCTTTTGATGGTTTCCGGATTTGACAAGTATTTTCAAATTGCTCCCTGCTTCCGGGATGAGGATGCCAGGGCGGACCGCTCGCCGGGGGAATTTTACCAGTTGGATTTTGAAATGAGCTTTGCCACACAGGAAGAGGTATTTGCAGTGGGAGAGGAAGTGTTGACAGCTGCCTTTGAAAAATTTGCGCCGGAAGGCTTTTCGGTATCAAAGGCGCCCTATCCGATTTTCAGCTACAGGCAGGCAATGCTGGAATTCGGCACCGACAAGCCGGATTTAAGAAATCCTCTTCGTATTATGGATGTAACGGAATTTTTCCAAAGATGTACCTTTAAGCCTTTTCTTGGAAGGACGGTCAGGGCAATTAAGGTACATGCGGAAATGTCCAAGGGCTTCCATGAAAAGCTTTTGAAGTTTGCAACGGAAATCGGCATGGGCGGACTGGGATATTTGGAAATCATGGAAGATGGCTCTTACAAGGGACCAATCGACAAATTCATTCCGGAAGAAATGAAAGAGGAATTTAGAAGTCTTGCAGGGCTTGAAGCCGGAGACACCATTTTCTTTATGGCGGATAAAGAGGAGCGTGCAGCCTATTATGCAGGAATGATTCGGACGGAGCTTGGGGAAAAGCTGGATTTACTGGAAAAAAATGCATACCGCTTCTGCTATGTAAATGATTTCCCCATGTATGAAAAGAACCCGGACACCAAAGAAATCGGGTTTACCCACAACCCGTTTTCCATGCCCCAGGGCGGTCTGGAAGCATTGAATACAAAAGACCCGCTGGATATTCTGGCATATCAGTATGATATTGTATGCAACGGGGTGGAGCTGTCCTCCGGGGCTGTCCGTAACCACGATATGCAGATTATGGTTAAGGCATTTGAAATTGCAGGCTACGATGAGGAAACCTTAAAGAAAAAATTCGGTGCGCTGTATAATGCATTCCAGTACGGAGCGCCGCCCCATGCGGGAATGGCTCCCGGGGTGGACCGGATGATTATGCTCCTCAGAAATGAGGAAAATATCAGGGAAGTCATTGCTTATCCAATGAATGGCAATGCAGAGGACTTAATGTGCAAGGCTCCCTGTGAGGTGACGGAGCAGCAGCTTAGAGAGGTTCATATAAAGGTTCGTGATTAAAACAGGCAGGAAAGCAGCCTGTAGTTAGGAACTGCTGACAAATATTTTGTAATGCAGCCTGCTAACGGTTTCTAAGGGCAGGCTTACAGGAGGGAAAAGATGGCAAACATGATTTCAGATGAGACAATTGACTATGTGGGAATTCTGGCAAAGCTGGATTTATCCGGGGAGCAAAAGGAGCAGGCAAAAAAAGATATGGGACGGATGTTAGACTATATCGACAAGCTGAATGAGCTGGACACGGAAGGGGTAGAGCCTATGAGCCATGTGTTTCCGGTCAGCAATGTGTTCCGTGAGGATGTGGTGACAAACGGCGACGACAGGGCAAATACCATTCAGAACGCGCCGAAGGAAAAGGACGGCATGTTCATGGTTCCCCGTACAGTGGAATAAGAGTAGCATAGAAAGGAAACGGCATGGATATTTTAAAATTAACGGCTGTGGAGCTTGCAGCCAGAATAAAAGCAAAAGAAGTCACCGTTTTAGAAGCGGTGGAAGCGGTGCTTGGACAAATAGAAAAAAAAGAAGAGGAGCTTCACTGTTATGTTACCGTGGACAGGGAAGGCGCCATAAAAAGAGCAGGGGAAGTGCAGAAGGCAATTGATGAGGGTGCGCTGACGGGACCATTGGCAGGCGTTCCGGTTGCCGTTAAGGACAATATGTGCACAAAGGACATGCTTACCACCTGCTCCTCCAAAATCCTGAACAATTTTATTCCCACCTTTTCGGCAGAGGCGGTAATCCGGTTAGAAGAGGCAGGGGCAGTCATTCTGGGCAAGACCAATATGGATGAATTTGCCATGGGCTCCACTACGGAAACCTCCGCCTATGGCGTGACGAAAAACCCATGGAATATTGAGCATGTGCCCGGCGGCTCCTCCGGTGGCTCTGCGGCAGCGGTTGTGGCGGAGGAATGCTTCTTTGCCCTTGGCTCCGATACAGGCGGCTCCATCAGACAGCCTGCTTCCTTCTGCGGCGTGGTAGGCATGAAGCCAACCTACGGAACCGTATCCCGTTACGGACTCATTGCCTATGGCTCATCTTTGGACCAGATTGGTCCCCTGACAAAGGATGTAACGGACTGTGCCGCCATTTTAGAGGTGATTTCCTCCCATGACACAAAGGATTCCACCAGTGTGGAAAGACAGGACACAGACTTTACAAAGGCGCTTGTGGATGACGTGGCAGGAATGAAAATCGGAATCCCCAGAGATTATTTTTCCAGCGGAATCGAGCCGGAGGTAAAGGAAGCTGTATTAGCAGCGGCTAACCTCCTGAAAGAAAAAGGAGCAATTGTGGAGGAATTCGATTTAAGTCTGGTGGAATATGCCATTCCAGCTTATTATACCATTGCGGCGGCGGAGGCAAGCTCCAATCTGGAGCGGTTTGACGGCGTGAAATACGGCTACCGCACAAAGGAGTCGGAGGGACTTCATGATATGTACAAAAAGACCCGTTCCGAAGGCTTTGGAGAAGAGGTAAAAAGAAGAATCATGCTGGGCTCCTTCGTGTTAAGCTCCGGCTACTATGATGCATATTATTTAAAAGCATTGAAGGTAAAGGCACTGATAAAAAAGGCGTTTGACGAAGCCTTTGAAAAATATGACGTGATTTTAGGACCGGTTGCCCCCACCACGGCGCCAAAGCTTGGCAGCAGCCTGTCGGACCCCATTAAAATGTACTTAGGGGATATTTACACTATTTCCGTAAATCTGGCGGGACTGCCGGGTATCAGCATTCCCTGCGGCATGGACAAGGCAGGGCTGCCTATCGGCCTGCAGCTTATCGGAAATTCCTTTCAGGAGAAAAAACTCATTCAGACAGCCTATGCTTACGAGCAGGCAAGAGGCGCTTTTGTGAAAAAGGAGGGAAACTAGCATGGCAAAGGAATATGAAACAGTCATTGGCTTAGAGGTCCATGTGGAGCTGGCAACCAAGACAAAGATTTTCTGCGGCTGCTCCACCGCATTTGGCGGCGCCCCCAATACCCATACCTGTCCGGTCTGTACCGGAATGCCGGGAAGCCTTCCGGTACTTAATAAGCAGGTGGTGGAATATGCCATTGCAGTAGGTCTTGCCACCAACTGCTCCATCACTCAGTACTGTAAATTTGACCGAAAGAATTATTTTTATCCGGATAATCCCCAGAACTATCAGATTTCCCAGCTTTATCTGCCCATCTGCAGAAACGGCGGCGTGGAAATTGAAACGGAGGAAGGAAAGAAGCAGGTGGGAATCCATGAAATCCATATGGAGGAGGATGCAGGCAAGCTGATTCATGACGAGTGGGAGGACTGTTCGTTAGTGGATTATAACCGTTCCGGAGTCCCCCTGATTGAAATTGTTTCCGAGCCGGATATGAGAAGCGCGGAGGAAGTCATTGCTTATCTGGAAAAATTAAGGCTGATTATCCAGTATTTAGGCGCATCCGACTGCAAGCTTCAGGAAGGCTCCATGCGTGCCGACGTGAATCTTTCCGTAAGGGAGAAAGGCGCAAAGGAGTTTGGCACCAGAACGGAAATGAAGAACCTGAATTCCTTTAAGGCAATTGCAAGGGCGATTGAAGGTGAGCGCACCCGGCAGATAGAGCTGTTAGAGGAAGGAAAGCCTGTGATTCAGGAAACAAGAAGATGGGATGACAGCAAGGAATATTCCTATGCCATGAGGAGCAAGGAGGATGCCCAGGACTACCGTTATTTTCCGGACCCGGACTTGGTTCCCGTCCAAATCAGCGATGAATGGCTGGCAGAGATTAGGGAAAGGCAGCCGGAATTCCGCACGGAAAAAATGAAGAGGTACAAAGAGGAATACGGGATTCCGGAGTACGACATTGAGATTATTACAAATTCCAAGCATCTGGCAGACCTGTTTGAAGCCACGGTTGCCATCTGCAGACAGCCCAAGAAGGTTTCCAACTGGCTTATGGTGGAGACCATGCGGCTGTTAAAGGAGCGGGACATGGAGCCGGAGGATATCCGCTTTTCACCGGAAAACCTGGCAAAGCTTATAGCCCTTACGGACAGCCGGGCAATCAATTCCACAGTTGCCAAGGAAGTGTTTGAAGTGATGTTTGACAAGGATATGGATCCGGAGGCTTATGTGGAGGAGAAGGGCTTAAAAACCGTAAATGATGAAGGAGCCCTCAGAAAGACTGTGGAAGAGATAGTGGCTGCAAACCCACAGTCGGTAGAGGATTACCATAATGGTAAGCAGAAGGCAATCGGATTTCTGGTAGGACAGACTATGAAGGCAATGCAGGGAAAGGCGGACCCGGCTGCGGTGAATAAGCTGTTGAAGGAAATGCTGGAAGGCTGAAAAGCTGAAAAGATGAAAAGATGAAAAGATGAAAAGATGAAAAGATGAAAAGATGAAAAGAAAAGGACACCCCGATATAAGGATGTCCTTTTTGTATGACAGAAAAATTATGAAGTACTCATTTTTATTTCCCGTTATTTCGTTTGGCGGCTTTCAAGTTGCTTCCGTAAGTGTTTCGTTCTGCAATCATCTTGTTTTTAAAAGTAAGCAGTTCCATGTATTCTAAAACACTGTCCAGATTTTCCCGGCTCATATTTAACAGGGTGTGGGTTATATCGCTGATAGTAATGCCATCCCTGATGGGCTCGCTTAATTTTTTTACATCATATGGCAAATCGGTTCTGCCTAACAGGTAATCGGTAGATACCTGAAAGAAGTCTGCCAGCTTGCAAAGTGTTTCAAAATCCGGTTCGTGTGCTCCGGTTTCATAATTGGAAACCGTACCTATGGAAATACTTAAAAAATCAGCCAGATCTTTCTGCAGCAAATGCTTATCCTTGCGCAGCTCGGCTAAGATTTCTCCCATTTCTGCCATTTTTCTCTCCTTTCCGACAAAATAACTATGTTTATTCTACAGTATTTTGTAGACGGAATGAAAAAACAAAAGAAAAACCATAATATGAGAAGAAAAACGGGGTGAAAATATAAGAAACTTAAAATAGAGTTTTGCTTTTCTAAAATTATTGCCGGAATAAGAAGGCTTATTCCTCCAGAAGATAGCGAATAAAGTCTACAGCTTTTTCAGGTCTGTCCGTTGTGCCGGATATGGTGACAATTGGGGGATTTTCTATGGAATAAGCTTTCTCTTCCATGATTTTAGGCAGATTATCTCCGTAGAAGCCGATGGGAACAGTTCTTCCATCAGAAAATGTATAATAGTAAAGTCTGTCCTGAACCTTTTCGTATAAGTCTGCCGGTAAAAGTGCCTTAAGGTCGCTAAAGGCAGAGAGAGAGGCATATTCTTCAATTACCCATGCATCTGAAATAATCACATCCATGGCATGGGTCTGGAATAATGCCATGAGCTTTTGGGAATTGGCAACGGAAGCATTATCGGCAGAATCCTTTATCATGGATATGGAAATATCAAACTTGGCGGGGGCGGAGTCGGTGTCGATGCCCCGGCTTTCCACATAGTCATCCATTAAGGAGGTTTCGGCAACAGACATATAGCGGGAATTAATCAGGGCAACATAAATGGAAGGCTCCTTCGTGCTTTCCATATATCCCTGAATAAAAATGAAAATGCAGATAATTCCCACAAAAGCTCCGATTACATAATATTTATAATAGTACCAGAAATAACTTAGCTTTTCCTTGAAAGGCCTGTCCCTTAATTTATTCCATTGTTCTTTTTCTTCTTTTAACATGTAAATCTCCCTGACAGTTTTTTATAGGTAATCATAGTCTCTTTTGTAAAATGTGTCAATAAACTTGAAAAATATAGTAAAATGTACTATGATAATAACAATACTAATTTAGAAAGAAGGAGTAGGGAACATTTTCCTGAAAGCAAGTTAAAATGAGTGATTCTTATATAGAAATATTAATAAAAAGAAAGACAAGCCCGATAAAGCGCTTTATAACATATGCTTTGATGATTGTTGCGGCGATTTGTCTTTTTTTTGGACTAATCGGATATTTAACCCTTATGCTGGTGGGCATCATATTGGCGCTGGCAGCATATTTTTCCCGTTTGAACTCCTATGTGGAATTTGAGTATCTGTATTTAAGCAATGAGCTGAGTATTGATCGTATTCTGGCAAAGTCTAAAAGAAAGCGCATGGCGGTATTTAACCTGCAACGCATGGAAGTGTTAGCGCCTGCTAACTCGCATCATCTGGATTCCTACCGGAATAAAAGATGCAAGGCATATGATTATGCTTCAGGGCAGGATGACAGCAACCCTTATGTGCTGATTTATTCAGGCGAGGATGAGATGGCAAAAGTGAAGCTGGACATGCCGGAGGAATTGTTTAAGGCAATCCGCGATATAGCGCCCAGAAAGGTATTTACGGATTGACACAAAAAGGGAAATTTGATACACTTTTCAAAATGTAAATAAAGAGGGAAAATTCGGGGAATACAGAGAAAAAATAAAATGAAAAATGGATGGAGGAAATGAAAGATGGGTCAGATTATTGGAGAAGGAATCACATTTGATGACGTGCTTTTAGTGCCAAGCTATTCACAGGTCATTCCGAATCAGGTGGATTTATCTACGTACCTTACAAAGAGTATCAAATTAAACATTCCTATGATGAGCGCCGGAATGGATACGGTTACCGAACATAGAATGGCAATTGCCATGGCGAGGCAGGGAGGAATTGGAATTATCCATAAGAACATGTCCATTGAGGCTCAGGCAGAGGAAGTCGACAAGGTAAAACGGTCTGAAAACGGCGTTATTACCGACCCTTTTTCATTAACTCCGGAGCATACATTGAAAGATGCGGATGAACTGATGGCCAAATTCAGGATTTCAGGCGTGCCCATCACAGAAGGAAAAAAATTAGTAGGTATCATTACCAATCGTGATTTAAAATTTGAAACAGATTACTCCAAAAAGATAAAAGAATCCATGACATCTGAAGGGCTTATTACAGCCAAAGAAGGCATTACTCTTGATGAAGCCAAGGAAATACTTGCAAAGGCAAGGAAGGAAAAGCTTCCTATTGTTGATGACAACTATAACTTAAAAGGTCTGATTACCATTAAGGATATTGAAAAGACCATAAAATACCCATTATCCGCAAAGGACTCCCAGGGACGCCTTTTATGCGGCGCAGGTGTTGGGATTACTGCAAATGTACTGGAAAGAGTAGCGGCACTGGTAGAGGCAAAGGTAGATGTCATCGTGTTGGATTCCGCTCATGGACATTCCGAAAATGTATTAAAGTGTGTGCGGATGATTAAGGAAAAATATCCTAAGCTTCAGGTGATTGCGGGAAATGTAGCTACAGGCGAAGGCACAAAAGCTTTGATTGAGGCTGGAGCCGATGCCGTTAAGGTAGGTATTGGACCGGGCTCCATTTGTACTACCCGCGTGGTGGCAGGCATTGGTGTGCCGCAGGTAACTGCTATTATGAATGCCTATGAAGTTGCTAAGGAATATGGCGTTCCGATTATTGCTGATGGCGGCATTAAGTATTCAGGCGATATGACAAAGGCAATTGCTGCAGGCGGCAATGTATGTATGATGGGAAGCATGTTTGCAGGCTGTGACGAGTCACCGGGAACCTTTGAACTATTTCAGGGAAGAAAATACAAGGTTTATCGCGGAATGGGTTCTATTGCAGCTATGGAAAACGGAAGCAAGGACCGCTATTTTCAGTCAGATGCCAAAAAGCTTGTTCCGGAAGGCGTGGAAGGCCGTGTGGCATACAAAGGAACAGTGGAAGATACTGTGTTCCAGTTAATGGGAGGTCTTCGTGCCGGTATGGGATACTGCGGTACTGCAAGCATTGAAGAGCTGAAAGAGAATGGAAGATTTGTAAAAATTTCTGCTGCCTCCTTGAAGGAAAGTCATCCTCATGATATTCATATTACGAAAGAGGCGCCTAACTATAGTGTAGACGAATAAGGTAGAATCATGAGATATTATATAATAAATGAGGTGACGATTGCCTTAAAAAAGAAAGGGACATATATATATGCAGCAGGCATTATCATATTAAGCCTTCTTGCTAATATTGCAATGGTGGCATTCCGGAGCATATACGGCATGAGGGAGGGGGCCTTTGGCGCTAATCTGATTTATTTTGCCCAGTGGTGCTTTATTGTTCCTTATTACAGTACAATTCTCATTGCGGAGATTATTTTCGGAAAGGAATGCCCGAATCCAAAGATTCGAAATAAAGTGACCATTGGACTTTCCAGGGCAAAACTCTTTTTTGGAAAGCTCTTTTCGGAATTATGTATTTCGGCCATATTTCTGGTGGCGGCGATCATAGTCTTTATCGGTATTACGTATATTTTCATGGCAGCGGATGGAAGCATTGAAATATGGGTTGTACAGGATTTCTGCAGGGCTGCAGGTACGGCCATACCTCTTTGGATTACGGGAATTGCCATTGGAAACGGATTATTGTTTTTCTTTCCGAGAAAGCGATATGCCTTTGCTGTATTTTTTGTTTTGTTGATTGCGTTTCCGAGAATCGTCATGTTTCTTGCATCAGAGCCTTTGAAACTGGGGGCATGTCAATGGGTGAAGGAGTATTTGCTTTTGACGCCCAGATTTAACGAACTTCCATATTATGCAACATTAGACATGCCTAAAATTATTATATTAAGCAGTATTTATACCCTTTGTTTTACGGCTTTGGGGCTTTGGGCATATTATAAAAAGGAATATTAACAGGTGGGGACGGGATTGGAAAAAAGAGGTTTTATTAAAAAAAATATATTTCAGAAGATGCAGGATAAGTTTTGTTATCTGGGAAATTTTTATGCCTATTGTGTGGACGGGCATGGCAATCAGATAACAGAATGGTCCGGCAGTATGGAAGAGATTGCCCTACTGAAAGAAGCAGTTACAGGCGAACGGTTATACAATTTGTTTGAGAAAATTAGGGAAAGCGCCTTGGAGGAGCAGATTATAGAGGAAACTGGTTATGGCAATCTTAAGGCGGCGGCAATTGGATATAAAATAGAGGGCAAGCTGAAATTTTGTTGGCTTGCTTGCTGTGTTTTTTCAGAAGAAGAGTCCCAAGGCGGAAAGCCTGTGATAAATGGAGCCCAAAGGATTACTACAGAGGAAAGAGTATGTGAGACTGCTGCATTATTACGGATGTATGCGGAGCACGCATACCAGGCAGATGACCGGGAAACAGAGGAAAAAGGAAGGCTTCAAAAGAAGACAGAATATTATACGGAGGCGTTACAGCTTCTGGAATGCGGACAGCCTTTTGAGGAAGCAGCCGGCAGGCTTTTGGAGCTTATGGGAGGATATCTTCAAATTACTTCCGCCGGGCTTGTAAAAGTTTTGAAGGACCGGCAGTTTATTGACATTATATGCGAATGGCTGAAAGAGGGAAGCACTTCCGGGTATGACAGGATAAGAAATCTTGAAAGACCGCAGTTTTTTTACGGTGATAAGCCTAAGGTGATTTCAGCAGATTCTGTTATGTCAAAGGAAATGAAGGAATATATGAGGGAACAGAATCAGAAGGCTGTTATTTCAATTCCGCTTTTGTTAGATGAAAAGCCGGTTATGTATGTTTATTTTGCTGAAAGAATCCATAAGAAAATATGGACGATGGAGGAAATTGACTTTATAGGCGATATGGTCCGGATTATGCAGATTATGCTCATAAGCAAACAGCGGAAGGATTTTCTGACAGGTTCCTTTGCATCCCTTCAGGCGATTCTGGACAATGTGGGAAGCTGCATTTACGTGCAGGATGTGGAAAGCAACAGCATTATTTTTGCTAACAAGCAGTTAAAGAATACCTTTGAACTGGAGCTTCAAAATGGAAAGCTTGATGAAATGGTCCGGAAGGCAAGACCCATCGGCATTCGGGAAGGCTACCATGAAATTCAGTATACTGAAAAGGGCAGATGGTATGATTTATACTATACTTATATTGCATGGGTAGACGGGAATCGGGCATGTCTCTACGTATTGCATGACATTACTGATAAAAAAATTTACCAGAAAAAAATTGAGCAGCAGGCATATACGGATTTTCTTACAGGTCTCTATAACCGGATGTGCTGTGAGCGGGATTTATCCATGCAGCTTGATAAGGCGGTTGCACAAGGGATAACAGGCGGGCTTCTCTATCTGGATCTGGATGATTTTAAACATATTAACGATGGTCTCGGACATCAATATGGGGATGTGCTTTTAAAATCTATTTCCAATAGCTTAAGGCACGTAAAAGGCATCAGCAATACCTGTTACCGGATGGGAGGTGACGAATTCGTCATTATCATACCTCCGGAAAGCTTTCACAGATTTGATGAAATCATACAGGATATACAGGCAATATTCAGCAAGCCATGGTTTTTAAAGGATGCGGATTACTATTGTACCGTAAGCATGGGAGTTGTAAATTATCCGGATGACGGGGACAGTGTACAGGATCTGATTAAAAAGGCGGATATCGCCATGTATGATGCGAAAAAAGCAGGCAAGAACAGATTCTCAAGGTATTCCCATAAATTGAGCATGGCCTCCCATAAGCGGCTGGATATGGAGAAAAATATGCGGAATGCCACAGCGGATAATTACCGGGAGTTTGAAGTGTATTATCAGCCTATTATAGACGTGCTTTCCGGACAGCCGGTCTGTACCGGAGCAGAAGCCCTGATTCGCTGGAACTCATCCACAATGGGCTTTGTACCTCCTTCAGAATTTATACCATTGGCTGAATATCTTGGGCTTATCAACCCCATAGGCAACTATGTGCTGAAAGAAGCCTGCAGCGCCTGCAGGAACTGGAATGACAGCGGCAGGGAAAATTTCAAGGTAAATGTGAACTTGTCTGTTGTACAGCTTTTGCAGTCGGATATTGTGGAAATCGTGGAAAATACTTTGAAGGAAACGGGAATCAATCCGGTAAATCTAACGTTGGAAGTAACGGAAAGCCTTGCCATTAACGATATGAGAAGAATGAAAGAAATTTTAAACAGGATAAGGAAGCTTGGCGTGCGGATTGCACTGGATGATTTTGGAACGGGTTATTCTTCTCTGAACCATATCAGGGAGATTCCTCTTGATGTGATTAAGGTGGACCAGAATTTCGTTCAGGGACTGGCAGAAGACAGCTATTCCCAATCCTTCATCAAGATGGTTGCGGAGCTGGCTAGCGCCATTGAAGTGAATGTATGCGTGGAAGGAATTGAAACGGAAGAGCAGTTTAAAGTCGTAAACGATATGAAGATACAGTTGATACAGGGATATTACTTTGACAGGCCGCTGCAGCTGCCGGACTTTGAAAGCAAATATGTTATGTGCGGTTAGCAGTACATATAAACTGTCTTTGTATTTGAAGCAGAAACTGATAGCATTACGTCAACAATGAAATTATGGGATAAAAGAAAAAGGCTCAGTGTGAACTTTTAGGAGGAGAAAATTATGAAAGCATTGATTAGCGTATCTGACAAAACAGGAATCGTAGAATTATCAAAAGAACTGGAAAGCATGGGCGTAGAAATTATTTCTACCGGAGGCACTTACAAAAAATTGAAGGAGGAAGGGGTAAATGCCATTGAAATTTCCGAGCTTACCGGTTTTCCGGAATGTCTGGACGGACGTGTAAAGACACTGCATCCAATTGTACATGCGGGAATTCTGGCTATGCGTTCCAATCCTTCCCATATGAATCAGTTAAAGGAACTGAATATTAATACTATCGATTTGGTAATTGTCAATCTGTATCCTTTTAAAGCCACTATTTTAAAGGAAGGGGTTACAAGAGCGGAAGCCGTGGAGAATATCGATATCGGCGGACCTACCATGCTAAGGAGCGCCGCAAAGAATTATCAGGATGTGGCAGTGGTGACAGACCCGGCTGATTATGAAAAGGTTCTTACAGAGTTAAAGGAGAACGGTCAGGTTTCTCTTGATACGAAGTTTTATCTGATGCAGAAGGTATTTATGCATACTTCTAATTATGATACTATGATTGCAGACTATTTAAAGAAGCAGCGGGGAGATGATTCCCTTCCTGAAACATTGACCATGACATTTGAAAAGGTACAGGATATGCGGTACGGTGAAAACCCTCATCAAAAGGCGGCTTTTTACCGTCAGGTAGGGAAGCAGACAGGCTCTCTGGTGGATGCCCTGCAGCATAATGGAAAGGAATTGTCCTTTAATAATATTAACGATACCAACGGTGCTCTGGAGCTGTTAAAGGAATTTACAGAGCCTACTGTAGTGGCATGCAAGCACGGAAACCCATGCGGCGTAGGAAGCGATGAGGATATCAATAAAGCATGGAATAAAGCATATAATGCAGATAAGACTTCCATTTTTGGCGGAATTGTAGTAGTGAACCGTGAAGTGACAAAGCAGATGGCAGAGGAAATGCATGAAATCTTTCTGGAGGTAGTGGTGGCTCCTTCTTATGAGAAGGAAGCACTGGAGATTCTCTGCTCCAAGAAGAATATCCGTGTACTGGAATTAAAGGATATTGAGGTGCCGCAAAATCCTGCCGCCCTTGATATGAAGAAGGTAAATGGCGGATTGATTGTGCAGACCATTGATTCCGAGCTTTACAGGGAAGAGGATTTTAAGGTAGTGACAAAGGCACAGCCTACAAAGGAACAGCTTGAAGATATGAAGTTTGGCATGAAGGTTGTAAAATTTGTAAAGTCCAATGGCATTGCAGTTGTAAAGAATAAACAAAGCGTAGGTATCGGACCGGGACAGGTAAACCGTATCTGGGCAGCAAAGCAGAGCTTTGAACATGCAGCAGAGCTGATTGGTGAAGAGGCGACAAAAGGTGCGGTGCTGGCTTCAGATGCATTCTTCCCCTTTGATGATGTAGTGGAGGCAGCACATCAGGCAGGCATTACTGCAATCATCCAGCCCGGCGGGGCAATGAGGGACCAGATGTCCATTGACAAATGCGATGAATACGGCATTGCCATGGTATTTACAGGAATGAGACATTTTAAGCATTAAAAACAGGTTAAGATTAATAAATATAGTTGAGGGAAATAACATGGAAGAAAATGAAAAAGAAGTAATATCCAGAAATTTTATTGAACAGGAAATTGATAAAGACTTGGCGGAGGGAGTGTATAATACGGTTCATACAAGATTTCCGCCGGAACCAAACGGATATCTGCATATCGGCCATGCAAAAAGTATCCTGTTAAATTACGGTCTGGCTGAAAAATATCATGGCAAGTTTAACATGCGTTTTGACGATACGAACCCAACCAAGGAAAAAACAGAGTTCGTGGAATCCATTAAAGAGGATATTAAATGGCTTGGCGCCGACTGGGAGGACAGATTGTTTTTTGCCTCTGATTATTTTGAACAGATGTATGAGGCTGCCGTGAAGCTGATTAAAAAGGGAAAGGCATATGTATCGGATTTAAGCGCAGAAGAAATCAGGGAATACCGCGGTACCCTGACAGAGCCGGGAAAGAAAGATCCTTATTCAGACCGTTCCGTGGAAGAAAATCTGGAATTATTTGAAAATATGAAAAACGGAGTTTATAAGGACGGGGAAAAGGTGCTTCGTGCCAGGATTGATATGACATCGCCCAATATCAATATGAGGGACCCGGTTATCTACAGGGTGGCTCATATGAATCATCATAATACAGGCGATACATGGTGCATTTATCCCATGTATGATTTTGCCCATCCTATTGAGGATGCCATTGAGGGAATTACCCATTCCATTTGCACATTGGAATTTGAAGACCACAGACCGTTATATGACTGGGTAGTCAGGGAGCTTGAGTATGAGAAGCCGCCAAGACAGATTGAATTTGCAAAGCTGTATCTGACCAATGTGGTAACGGGAAAAAGATACATTAAAAAGCTGGTGGAGGATGGAATCGTGGATGGCTGGGATGACCCAAGGCTTGTATCCATAGCAGCCTTGAGAAGGCGGGGCTTTACTCCCGAATCCCTGCGGATGTTCGTTGAGCTCTGCGGAGTATCCAAATCCAACTCTTCCGTGGATTATGCAATGCTTGAGTATTGTGTAAGAGAGGACTTGAAATTGAAAAAACCACGTATGATGGCGGTACTGGATCCGATTAAGTTAGTGATAGATAACTATCCTGAGGGACAGGTGGAAATGCTTGAGGCTTCCAACAATATGGAAAATCCGGAGCTTGGAACTCATCAGGTACCTTTTTCAAGAGAGCTCTATATTGAGCGCGAGGACTTTATGGAGGAGCCTCCCAAAAAGTATTTCCGGCTTTTCCCGGGAAATGAAGTGCGGTTAATGCATGCATATTTTGTAACCTGCACCGGATTTGAAAAGGATGATGAGGGAAATGTTACTGTGGTACATTGTACTTATGATCCGGCGACAAAGGCGGGAAGCGGCTTTTCAGAAAGAAAGGTAAAGGGAACCATTCACTGGGTTCCTGTAAAAGAGGCAGTAAAAGCGGAGGTTCGTCTTTATGAAAACCTTGTGGATGAGGAAAAAGGGGTTTATAATAAAGAGGATGGAAGCTTGAATCTAAATCCAAATTCTTTGACCATATTAAAGGAATGTTATTTAGAACCGGCAGTTTCCGGGGCAGAGGCTTATGATAGCTTTCAATTTGTCAGGAATGGATTTTTCTGTGTGGATTATAAGGATTCCACTCCGGAGGCACTTGTATTCAACAGAATTGTTTCATTAAAAAGTTCATTTAAGCTACCTAAGTAAAGCTTAGGAGAAAGATAGGAGAAAAAGCAATGGCAGGATTATTATCTGGATTAGAAGCATTTGGTCTTAAGGGCCTGGATAAGGTAGACGACATTTATGATAAGGCAAAAAAAGAAGAGGAAGCAAGAAGAGCGGAAGAAATCAAAAAAGACCCTGTGTTAGCAGAGCAGGAGCTGCTCTTTGAAAAATCATATACATGTCCGATTTGTGATACAGAATTTAAATCAAGAACCGTAAAGATAGGAAAGGCAAAGCTTTTAGGAACCGATTTAGATTTGCGTCCAAAATACGAAAGTGTGGATATGCTGAAATATGATATTATTTTGTGTCCCCACTGTGGATATGCGGCGCTTAGCCGGTATTTTAAATTTCTTACTGCTCCACAGGCAAAACTTATTAAAGAAAATATTTCTGCCACCTTTAAACCGATGAAGGAGCAGGGAACCATTTATTCTTATGAAGAAGCTCTTGCCAGATATAAGCTGACTTTGGCCAATGCAATTGTAAAAAGGGCAAAAGCCAGCGAAAAGGCGTATATCTGCCTGAAAACTGCATGGCTGCTACGCGGACAGGGGGAAGGTCTGAAAAAAGAGGATGCAGATTATGAGAAGAAGAAGGCGGAAATAAGCCAGGAAGAAGATGAGTTTTTAAGAAATGCATTAGAAGGATTTTTATCTGCAAGACAGACAGAGAGCTTTCCTATGTGCGGCATGGATGAAGTGACAGTGGACTATCTTATTTCTGTAATCGCTATGCGCTTTGAGCAGTTCGACATTTCCTCCAGACTCATTGCAAGTATTTTAGCTTCGCATACAGCAAGTCCCAGAATGAAGGATAAGGCCAGGGACATAAAGGAAATGTTGGTAAAGCAGATTAAGGAGAACCAGTCCAAAAAGGGAAAAGCATGAATGAGTTAGCAATAACGCTGGATGTGAAAAGCAGCGTATATTTGTATGAACAGATTTATCAGCATATAAAAAACGAAATTGTAGAGGGAAAGCTGTCTGAAAAAGAACGGCTTCCCTCTACTCGTGCTTTGGCGGAGCATTTGCAGATAGCAAGGAGTACGGTGGAGCTTGCATATGAACAGCTGGTATCAGAGGGATATATTGAAGCAAAACCTTATAAGGGATACTTTGTATGTTCAATAGGAGAATTGTATCATTTAGAAAGGGAGCGTATTGTAAAAAAGCAGGAAATTAAAAAGCAATCCCCGTATCTTTATGATTTGACTCCAAATGGAATTGAAATGAAAGCCTTCCCGTTTTCTACATGGAGAAGAATCTCCAAAAATGTTCTGGCAGAACATCAAAGGGACATCTTTGAGCCGGGGCATCCAAAGGGAGATTTTGAATTCCGGAACACCATTTGCCGCTATGTTTACAGCTTCAGGGGGGTGAACTGTGAACCAGAGCAGATTATTGTAGGTGCCGGTAATGATTATCTGTTACTGTTGCTTGGAAAGATTATAGGAGAGCAGCAGAGGGTCGCAATGGAAAATCCTACTTATAAAAGAGCTTATCGTATTTTTTCATCGGCAGGCTGCGAAATGCTTACTATGCCCATTGATAAGAACGGAATGAGCATGGAGCATTTAAGGAGCAGTCAGGCAGATATTGCATATGTTATGCCCTCCCATCAGTTCCCTACCGGAGTGGTAATGCCTATCGGACGTCGGATAGAATTGCTGAAATGGGCAGAAGAAGCAGAAAACAGATATGTGATTGAAGACGATTATGACAGTGAATTCCGATATAAGGGCAAGCCCATTCAGGCATTGCAGGCATGGGACAAAAAGGAAAAGGTGATTTATATGGGCACCTTTTCCAAGTCCATAGCACCGGCTATCCGGGTAAGCTTTATGATACTGCCAAAGCCTCTGTTGAAGCAGTATGAAAGAAATGCGGGCTTTTTATCCTCTACTGTTTCCAGAATAGATCAGGCAATCTTAAATGAATTTATAGGCGCCGGACATTATGAAAGATATTTAAATAAAATGCGCAAGATTTACAGGGAAAAGCATGATTGCCTTTTAGAATGTTTAAAGCCTTTTAAACATAAATTCCATATTTCCGGGGAAAATGCCGGACTTCATATTCTTCTTACATGCAAAAAGGAGGAAACCAGCGAGGAACAGTTGACAAGTGCGGCGGAAAGTGTTGGAATAAAAGTTTATGGCATGAGCGCTTATTTTGTGGAAGAGAAAAGAAGTGATCAGAGGGGAGAGAAGGGAAAGAGCTGTAAGGCTGTGAAAGACGGGTATGCAAGGATTCTGCTGGGATATGCCGGCTTATCGGAGGAGGAAATAAAGAATGCCCTTTTACTATTGCAAAAGGTCTGGCTGTAGAAAGAGCGTCAAAATTAAAAAGACAGGTAAAGATAAAAATCTGAACCTGTCTTTTATGCATGATATTTTCTGTTTTAAAGGTGAACCACTTACAAAGGAGAGCTGTTTTTGTCAGGGGAAACTTCTTCTTCGGAGTCGTCTTCATCAAAAAATTCTTCAACTCCTTCTGTAATCTTGGAAGCAATTTTCTCCTTTTTTTGTGTTTCTTCGGAGTCTTCTTCCGGATCTTCTTCGTCAAAGTCTTCCGCTTCAGCTTCCGGATCCATATCAGAGGTATCTTCTTCTTCAGCGGCATCGCTTTCAGCGCCGTTTAAATTTAACGGTACATAAGTGCGGTCACCGTCCTCAGAATCTTCATCAGCATCGTCTAAATCATCGAAAGCATCAAAATCTTCATCAAAGCTTTCTGAATCTTTTTTTGTGATATAATAGTAAACACCTGCGGCAGCAGCGCCTATTATAGTACCAAATAATAATAATTTACCAATTTTTTTCATTGCGTTATATCTCCTTTCGAGTTCCCTTTTTTTATATTCTATATGAAAAGGGAAAAGAAAACAACCCACAATATAGCATTCCCGAAAAAAAATATCTAATACAATAATATGTATTGTTTAAATATTCTTGCTTTTTTTCAGAAAAATGTTACAATACTCTTACAGGCAGATATGGTTCATCGGTAGAACGCTAGCTTCCCAAGCTGGAAAGGCGGGTTCGACTCCCGTTATCTGCTT
>CAJUEX010000056.1 GCA_910585715.1 uncultured Lachnospiraceae bacterium | reverse complement strand
GGGGTTTTTCAGAGTAAATGCAACAGGGCGTTGCTGTTACCTTGAAAATTTTCGAATGGAAATGATATGAAAATATTTTGTAAAAATTATTCACTTTGGTGTGAGAGTGTGTTATAATGATTGAACCGAGAGAGTTCGTGTCAAGACAGAAAGTTAAGAGGTGAAGATATGATTAAGAAAGAAATGATTGCCATGTTATTAGCAGGAGGACAAGGCAGCCGTTTAGGTGTCCTGACTGCAAAGGTAGCAAAGCCGGCAGTTGCATTTGGGGGAAAATACCGTATTATTGACTTTCCACTGAGTAATTGCATCAATTCCGGGGTAGATACGGTAGGGGTATTAACACAATATCAGCCGCTTCGACTAAATACACATATCGGGATTGGAATTCCCTGGGACCTGGATCGGAATATCGGAGGCGTTACTGTTCTTCCGCCTTATGAGAAGAGCACTAACAGCGAATGGTATACAGGAACCGCTAATGCCATTTACCAGAACATAGATTATATGGACAGCTTCAATCCGGACTATGTGCTCATATTGTCCGGTGACCATATTTATAAGATGGATTACGAGGTTATGCTTGATTATCATAAGGCAAAGGGAGCAGAGGTGACCCTGGCAGCCATGCCTGTGCCCATGGAAGAGGCAAAGCGCTTTGGCATACTCATTACCGATGACAACCGCCAGATAAATGAATTCGAGGAAAAGCCGGAAAATCCCAGAAGCAATCTGGCTTCCATGGGTATTTATATTTTCAACTGGAAGACCCTAAAGGAAGCGCTGATTGCCAATGCCAACCAGCCGGCTCTTGATTTTGGCAAGCATGTGATTCCATATTGCCATAAAAACGGCGCACCTATATTTGCCTATGAGTACAACGGTTATTGGAAGGACGTGGGAACCCTTCATTCCTATTGGGAAGCCAATATGGAGCTTGTGGATGTGGTTCCGGAATTTAATTTATACGAAGAATACTGGAAGATTTATACAAAGAGCGACGTGCTTCCGCCACAGTATATATCAGCGGAAAGCGAAGTGGAAAGAAGCATTGTCAGTGAAGGCTCGCAGATTTACGGAAAGGTTTACAATTCCGTAATCGGCTGCGGCGTGGTAATCGGCAAGGATACGGTAGTAAGAGATTCCATTATTATGAATAATACAGAGATAGGAGCCGGGGGGGAAATTTACAAATCCATTATTGCTGAAAATGTACAGATTGGCGATTGTGTCAAGCTGGGAGTAGGTGATGAGAGGGAAAATGAAACAGACCCGCATATTTACAACAACGGCATCGTAACCATCGGTGAAAAATCCGTTGTGCCCAGCCATGTATCCATAGGTAAGAATACGGTAGTGTCCGGTATTACCACGGCAGAGGATTATGAGAATGCTTACCTTCCAAGCGGAAAAACTTTGATTAAGGCAGGTGAAGAGTCATGAGAGCAATTGGAATTATTTTAGCCGGCGGCAATAATCACAGAATGAAGGAATTATCCCAGAAACGTGCCATTAGCGCAATGCCCATTGCAGGAAGCTATCGAAGCATTGACTTTGCACTTAGCAATATGACCAATTCCCATATCCAGAGGGTAGGGGTCTTTACCCAGTATAATGCCCGCAGTCTGAATGAGCATTTAAGCTCTTCCAAATGGTGGGACTTTGGCAGAAAGCAGGGGGGATTATTCGTATTTACACCTACTGTCACCAGTGACAATAACTCATGGTACAGAGGAACGGCAGATGCCATATATCAAAACCTTTCCTTCTTAAAGAACAGCCATGAGCCTTATGTAGTCATTGCATCCGGCGACTGTGTCTATAAGATGGATTACAATAAGGTATTGGAATATCACATTGAGAAGAAAGCGGATATTACCGTAGTGTGCAAGGATATGCCTGCCGAAGAAAAGATTGACCGGTACGGCGTGCTGAAAATGAATGAAGACAACCGTATCGAAGAGTTTGAGGAAAAGCCCATTATGGCCAAATCCAATACAGTTTCCTGCGGTATCTATGTAGTCCGCAGAAGACAGCTCATTGAAATGATTGAAAAATGTGCAGAGGAAAACCGCAATGATTTCGTGCAGGACATCCTCATTCGCTATAAAGATTTAAAGAGAATGTACGGTTACAAAATAACGGATTACTGGAGAAATATAGCAACGGTAGAAGACTACTTCAGCACTAATATGGACTTTTTAAAGCCCGAAATCAGGGATTATTTCTTCAGGCAGTATCCGGATATTTACTCCAAGGTGGATGATCTTCCTCCTGCCAAATACAATATAGGAGCTAAAATCAAAAACAGCCTGATTTCGAGCGGATGTATCATTAACAGTACAGTGGAGAATTCCATAATCTTTAAGAATACGTTCATAGGCAATAACTGTACCATAAGAAATTCCATTATTTTAAATAATGTATACATTGGTGACAACAGTTATATCGAGAATTGTATCGTAGAAAGCAGGGATACCATTCGTGCCAATTCCCATCACGTAGGAGAAGGGGAAATCAAAATCGTAATCGAGAAGAATGAACGGTACATTATTTAGGCAAAAGACTAAGCATTGGGGGACGAAAAATGAATATAACAGATGTGCGGGTACGCAAGATAACCAAAGAAGGTAAAATGAAGGCAGTTGTTTCCATTACACTGGAAAATGAATTTGTAGTTCACGATATCAAGGTCATTGAAGGGGAAAAGGGATTATTCATTGCAATGCCAAGCAAAAAGGCAAATGATGGTGAGTACAGGGATATTGCTCATCCTATTAATTCTGATACGAGAGAAAAAATACAGTCCATGATTTTGGCGGCTTATGAGAAGGCTGTGGAGGAAGCGGGAGAAGAGACTGTGGAGTAAGTGGGTGGTTTTGAGTATTTTGGGGGATTGGTTGTAAATAAATAGTTTGAGAGACTGTCTGGGATGGGCAGTCTCTTTTTTTGTTGTGGAGGGGGTGGGGAGGTTTTTGATGGAAGGAGATGCGTAAGAGATGGGCAAGGGAGAGGGATTGGTGAGGGGGACGCGGAAGAGGGATGTGGGTGGTTTGGCGGCTGTGTTTTTGATGGCGCTTTTCCTAAACAGCCTGATTTTAGGGTGTTGGGGGCGGTCGGGTCGTCCTATAGCGCCGTCCATGGCGCGATAGGACTAAAATTGCCATCCGTGGCAATTTTACCCTGGGGTGTGGGCAGGCTGTTAAGGAAAAGCGCCATCAAAAACAATGCCGCCAAACCACCCACATCCCTCTTCCGCTGTTTTTTCTCAGGCGTTAGTCTTCATGTTTTTAAGACTTTTTTTATCCCATTGGTTATCTGTAAACTGTTATCCATTTTTCTGACAGCATTACTTTTCAAGTTTCGACATTGTCATTGTTTGCGTTTGCATTTTTAAAGAAACGAATTCAAAAAATATTTTCCATCAAACTATCCAAAGCTTAATTTACGTCGAACCTTTCCACCCTGATTTTAACCAGTTCGTCCTTCAGGCACCCCTCCCCGCACAAAGCTTTTGCCATTCGATACCCAGCAGGAGGCGGCAGGTGATGGATAAGTATTAGGGGCCTTAATGAAGGCGCCGGTCCTTACGCACCGTATTTTGGTGCGTTAGTACCGCTGCGTTTTCATAGAGCGGGAGCGTGCCCCTAATACTTATCCATCACCTGCCGCCTCCTGCGTCCCATCACCAATCCCCCCCCAAAAAACTTTGTCCTCCCCCACTCTTTACTTGGAAGAAAAAATAAAGTAGAATGGAAAAATACAGGAGGCGCATATGTATATAATTGTAGGACTTGGAAACCCCACGAGGGAATATAATAATACCAGACATAACATTGGCTTTGCGGCAATTGATGAGTTAGCGGAGGCTAATCAAATAGCGGTGGTGGAGAAAAAGCATAAGGCTGTTATTGGAAAGGGATATATTGAGGGGCATAAGGTGATACTGGCAAAGCCCCAGACTTTTATGAATTTAAGCGGTGAAAGCGTCAGGGCGCTTTTGGATTATTATAAGGTGGATGAAAAGGCAGAGTTGATTGTGCTTTATGATGATATCAGTTTAGAGCCGGGGAAGCTTCGTATTCGGAAGAAGGGAAGCGCCGGAGGGCATAATGGCATAAAAAATATTATTGCCCATCTGGGACATAATGAATTTCAGAGGATTAAAATCGGAGTTGGAGAAAAGCCAAAGGGGTATGATTTGGCGGATTATGTGCTGGGGCACTTTAAGAAAGAGGAGCAGAAGATTATGGAGGAAGCCCTTGAAAGAGTGGTGCAGGCGGTCAGCTGCATGATTACGGAGGATGCGGATTCGGCTATGAATCGCTTTAATTAAGTGCCGGTGCTTATGAAAATAAAGATTATGGGAATAAGGAAAGAATGAAATAGAATAAGAATGTTATTGGAAAAGAAACAAACAATTACGAAACACCCGACAGGCACTACTGTGGCTTCAAGGTGTTTCTCAATAGTTTAGCAGAAAAGAAAATATAAGAGGAAAAAACAGTGAAAGTATTAACAGACTGCTTAGAGGAGCTTTCGGAGTATGGAAGCATACAGAGAGAGCTGGCAAAAGGAAAAACCATTGGGATAAACGGGCTGGTGGATTCCCAGAAGCTTCATATGATGTATGGGCTTTCTAAGGAATATCCTGTGCGGATTATCATTACCCACAGTGATTTGCGGGCAAAGGAAATAAGTGAGGAGTATAGCTTCTATGACAAGGAGAACATTTATTTTCCGGGCAAGGATTTTATTTTTTTTCAGGCGGACATACATGGAAACAAGCTGACCAGGGAAAGGATTTGTGCTTACCGGAGGATATTGGAAGGTTTGCCTGTCACTATTATAACTACATTTGACAGCATAATGGCGCCCTGTATTCCTTTGCATGTGTTGGAGGAAAACCGGATTTTTATAGATGGGGACTCCCATATTGAGGAAAGTGCGCTGGCGGCACAGCTTGTAAAGATGGGGTATGAAAAGTGCGGGCAGGTGGAGTCGGCAGGGCAGTTTTCCATACGGGGAGGCATTATTGATGTATTTGACTTTACGGAGGAAAATCCATACCGGATTGAGCTTTGGGGAGACGAGGTGGAGTCCTTAAGAAACTTTGATGTATTGAGCCAGCGTTCCATTGAAGAACTGGAAGGAATGGTGATTTATCCTGCTACCGAGTTTATTTTGTCAGAGCAGGAAAAGAACCGGGGGCTTATGCTTATACAGAAAGAGGCGGAAAAAACGGCAGAGATCTTAAGGAAGCAGTTTAAGACGGAGGAAGCCGCAAGGGTCATGAAGATAGCGGAGGGGCTTAAGGAACAGCTTTTAGAACTTGGCTCCATGGCAAACCTGGAAAGCTATATCCGGTATTTTTATCAGGAGGTTGTAAGCTTTCTGGATTTGTTTCCAAAAAGAAAGACGGTTTTATTTTTAGATGAGCCTGCACGGATTAAGGAGCATGGCGAGGCGGTGGAACTGGAGTTTCGGGAAAGCATGATGCACCGGATTGAAAAGGGCTATGCCCTTCCGGGACAGGGAGAGCTGCTTTTTTCCCGCGGGGAAGTGCTTGGTAAAATGAATAAATTTCCCATAGCCTCCTTTGCGTTATTGGAAACAAGGGGAGGGCTGTTAGAGGCGGATAACAGCTATCATATGCTTGGGAAATCCATTAATTCCTTTCAAAGCAGCTTTGAAGCATTGGTTAAGGAACTGCAGGGCTTTAAGAAAAAGGGTTACCGGGTTTTGCTGGCATCTGCATCCCGAACAAGGGCAAGACGGCTGGCAGAGGATTTAATGGAAGAAGGGCTGTGGGCATTTTACAGCGAGGATATGGACAGAAAGCTGGAAGCCGGGCAGGTGATGGTATTTTACGGCAATTTAAAAAGAGGCTTTGAATATCCCCTCATACAGTTTGCCGTTTTGTCGGAAAGCGATATTTTCGGGGAAAAGAAAAAGAAGAAAAGAAAGAAAAAGAAATACGAAGGAGAGAAAATCCACGATTTCACAGAGCTGAAGGTAGGGGATTATGTAGTCCATGAAAACCATGGCCTTGGTGTTTATAAGGGCATTGAAAAGGTAGAGGTGGATAAGGTAGTAAAGGATTATATGAAGATAGAATACCGGGACGGAGGCAATCTTTATGTGCTTGCCACCGGTTTTCATGCAATCCAGAAATATGCCTCTGCAGATGCCAGAAAGCCAAAGCTGAATAAGCTGGGAACAAAGGAATGGGATAAGACCAAGACAAAGGCAAAGACGGCCGCTATGGAGGTGGCAAAGGATTTAGTTCAGCTTTATGCTGCAAGGCAGGAAAAGGAAGGCCACATATTCGGAAAGGATACTCTGTGGCAAAAGGAATTTGAAGAGCTGTTTCCTTATGAAGAGACGGAAGACCAGCTTATGGCAATTGAGGAAACAAAAAAGGATATGGAAAGCTCTAAGATTATGGACCGGCTTATTTGCGGGGACGTGGGCTACGGCAAGACGGAAATTGCCATCCGGGCGGCATTTAAGGCTGTTCAGGAAGGAAAGCAGGTAGTTTATCTGGTGCCCACTACTATTTTGGCGCAGCAGCATTATGACACCTTTGTACAGAGGATGAAAAATTATCCCATTACTATTGAACTGCTGTCCAGATTCCGCACAAGCGCCCAGCAGAAGAAGGCAATTGAAGGCTTGAAAAAAGGAATGGTGGATATTGTAATCGGCACTCACAGGGTACTTTCCAAGGATATGGGCTATAAGGATTTGGGGCTTTTGATTATTGATGAGGAACAGCGGTTTGGGGTGACTCATAAGGAAAAAATCAAGCAAATGAAGGAAAGCATCGACGTGCTTACTTTAACGGCAACTCCCATTCCAAGGACGCTGCATATGAGCCTTGTGGGCATTCGGGACATGAGCGTGTTAGAGGAGCCTCCCAATGACAGAATGCCAATCCAGACCTATGTGATGGAATATAATGAAGAAATGGTAAGGGAAGCAATTGTCAGGGAGCTTACAAGACAGGGGCAGGTTTATTATGTATATAACCGTGTAAATCAGATAGATGAAGTGGCAATGAAACTGCAGGCGCTTGTTCCCGAGGCAAACGTGGCATTTGCCCACGGGCAGATGAAGGAACGGGAGCTGGAAGAAATCATGTACGATTTCATCAATGGGGAAATTGACGTGCTTGTTTCCACTACCATTATTGAAACGGGGCTTGACATCCCCAATGTAAATACCATGATTATCCATGATTCGGATAACCTGGGACTGTCTCAGCTTTATCAGCTTCGGGGGCGGGTAGGGCGCTCTAACCGGAATGCGTATGCCTTTTTAATGTACAGAAGGGATAAGATGCTAAAGGAAGTGGCGGAAAAGCGGCTTCAGGCAATTAAGGAATTTACCGATTTGGGCAGCGGTTTTAAAATTGCAATGAAGGATTTGGAAATCAGGGGAGCAGGCAATCTGCTTGGTGCAAGGCAGCATGGGCATATGGAAGCGGTAGGCTATGATCTTTATTGCAAAATGCTCAATGAAGCGGTAAAATCATTAAAAGGGCAAAAGGAAGCAGTGGACTTTGCCACGACTATTGATATGGATGTGGATGCATATATTCCGCAGGAATACATTATAAATGAATTTCAAAAGCTGGATATTTATAAGCGCATTGCCGCTATTGAAAATCAGGAAGAAAGCGATGAAATGAAGGAAGAGCTTTTAGACCGTTTTGGCGCGGTTCCGGAAAGCGTGGAAAATCTTCTGAGAATTTCCCTGATACGGGTTAAGGCCCATCAGATATATGGAACGGAGTTAAAAGGAAAAAAAGACAGGCTCGTTCTGACCATGCATGAACATGCGCCATTGCTGGTGGAAAAAATTCCTGAACTTTTGAAAAAGCATGAGGGAAGATTGCTGTTTTCGCCCAAGGGCGTTCCGGTGTTTACCTACAAGCTGTACCCTACCGGATTTTTGAAAAAGGATGAAGAGGCGCTTTTACAGGCGGCGGAGGAGTTGCTTGAGGATATGGAAAATGAACTGCTTATAGGAACCGGAGATAAAATGAGGTGACAGGATGTACACGTACAATTTGATGCAATGGCTTATGTTTTTCTACACCTATTGTTTTTTTGGATGGTGCTTTGAATCCACTTATGTGTCATTGAAAAACGGAAGGCTGGTGAATCGGGGATTTTTAAACGGACCGTTTTTGCCGCTGTATGGATTTGGAGCCATTTCCGTGTTGTTTGCCGCACTGCCGTTCCGGGAAAATCCTGTATGGGTCTATGTGGTGGGAGCATTGGCGGCAACGGCGCTGGAATATGTGACAGGTGTAGTAATGGAAGCCGTTTTTAAAGTACGCTACTGGGATTACAGCAATCAGAAATTCAATTTTCAGGGGCATATCTGCTTAAGCTCTACCATAGCCTGGGGATTTTTAAGTCTGGCAATGGTATTTGGTTTTCATAAGCCGGTTGAGGGATTGATTTTTGGTTTGAAATCTAATACACTGAATTTAATAGTGTTGGTTGTCTCCGTAATTATGGCTGCAGACTGTGCGGTAAGCTTTAAAGCAGCCTTTGAGTTTCGGGAAATACTTGGAAAGCTTCAGGGGCTTAAGGATGAACTGCGCCTGATGCAAAAAAGGCTTGAAGTAATTGAGGCAGTGCTGAATGATGAAGGAAAACAGCGTTTGGAACGGCTTGGACAGGCGATTGAGGAACGAAGAGAGCAAAAGGAACTGAAAAGAGAAGAACGCAAGGAGCAGATTGAACAGTTGAAGGAGGAGCTGACCCAGTTAAAAGAGAAGCAGCTTATTTATAAGGACAGGATAAAAAGCCATATGAGCGTGAGGAAGCTGAACATATTATTTGGACGAAACCCATCTGTGGATTCAAAAAAATATAGTGAAATATTTGAAGAACTGAGAGAGCGACTTAAGGAAAAGGAGTAGTTGATTGCGCAACACCTTGCTTGTGATATTGTCTATATGGCACAATATAATTCAGGCTGCAGAGTGGTGTGCAATTAATCAGGGAAGGTATTTCAGGAAGGAGACATATGCGCGATAAAGTACTTGTTGTAGATGACATGGAAATAAACCGTGTAGTGCTGACGGAAATATTACAGGATGAATATACTGTTATTACAGCAGAGGACGGAGAACAGGCAGTGGAGCTGATGAAGAAGCATCAGGAGGAAATCCTTGTTCTTCTTTTGGACTTGCTGTTGCCGGGAATGGACGGCTTTGAAGTGCTGGAAATTATGCGGGAGCAGGCATGGATAGATAAGATTCCGGTTCTTGTAATTAGCTGTGAGTGTTCTACCCAGGTGGAAAAAAGGTGCTTTGATTACGGGGTGTCTGATTATATCAGGAAGCCCTTTGACAATGCGCTGGTAAAGCTTCGATTAAAAAATATAGTGGACTTGCATGTGCTCAGAAACAAGCTGGAAGAAAAGGTGGAAAAGCAGACATGTCTCTTGCGGCAGCAGGCGGAACGGCTTCAAAAGAGCAATGAAAATATTATCGATATTTTGGGAAGCGTGATTGAAGGCAGGAACATGGAAAGCGGCGAACATATCAAGCGGATAAAGGGCTTTACAAGAATATTGGCAAAACAGCTGATGGAGGACTATCCGGAATATGGAATGACACTGGAAAAGGCGGATATGATTGCCAATGCCAGCGCCCTTCATGATATCGGGAAAATAGCCATACCCGACGGCATTCTTTTAAAGCCGGCGAAGCTTACAGAGGATGAATATGAATATATGAAGTCCCATACTACCAGAGGATGTGAAATTTTAAACCAGATAAAAGGCGTATGGGACGAGGAATATCACGGACTAAGCTATGAAATATGCAGATTTCATCATGAACGGTATGATGGCAGGGGATATCCGGACGGGCTGGCTGGAGAGGACATTCCCATTTCCGCCCAGCTTGTTTCCATAGCGGATGCTTATGACGCTCTGGTAAATGAAAGAGTATATAAAAGCGCATATTCCAAGGAACAGGCATTTCATATGATTATGACAGGGGAGTGCGGCAATTTTTCTCCAAAGCTTTTGGAATGCTTTCAAAATGCAAGAGAGAAATTTGAGGCTCTTGCAGATAAATATAAAGATGGAACCGTAGGGCTTCAGTAATGGTTCAGCCCTCAGTATTCCCCCGCAGGAATCAAAACCGGCTGCAGGCAGAAAATGATTTCTTAAGCCGTCCTTATAAAAACGCCAGCGCTTAGCGAGGTATTTTCGAGCTTAGCACTGCTGCGTTTTTATCAGAGCGGGAGCGTGACGGCGTAGAAACATTTTCTGCCTGCAGCCGGTTTTGATTCCTGCGGGGGAATACTGAGGGCCGGACTGTTATGTATTTCAGGAAAAATATGAAAAAAACATGGTAATAATTGGAGCTGTTTTTCTCCAAAAGATTGAAAATTTCCAAGGTATAAAATGCCACCATTTACAGATACTAGTATCACGGTAAATATAGAAAACCTAAGATTTGCAAATGGAGGAAATTGATTTATGAAAGCTACAGGAATTGTAAGAAGAATAGACGATTTGGGACGTATTGTAATACCAAAAGAAATCAGAAGGACCCTGCGGATTCGTGAGAGCGACCCGTTAGAAATATTTACAGACAGAGAAGGGGAAATTATTCTGAAAAAGTATTCTCCCATTGGAGAAATGACGACTTTTGCCAAACAATATGCGGAAAGTCTTTCCCAGGTTTCCGGCAAGACGGCTTTAATTGCGGACAGAGACCAGTTTATTGCGGTGGCAGGCGGCAGCAAGGGTCTGCTTGGCAAATCCATCAGCAAGGATTTGGAAGAAAAGTTAACAAATCGGGAAACGAGCGTTTCTTCCAAAGGGGAAAAGGGCTTTATCGAAATTGCCAAGGAGCAGGGAGAAGAGCCTTCCCAGCAGGTTATCAGTCCGATTATATGCGAAGGGGATGTAATCGGAGCGGTTGTGCTTTTAGATAATGAAGGAAAAAATAAAATGGGAGATGTGGAGAAAAAGCTGGTGCTTTCTGCGGCTGCTTTTCTGGGGAGACAGATGGAACAGTAAAAGAGGTGTTTAAGAGGACGTGAGAGCCGACATAGCAATCATATAAAATCGTCTTATGGGCACGCTTTCGCTCTGCAAAGACGATTTTATATGATTGCTATGCCGGCTCTCACTGGTTTTGGAAAGGCGATATTTTTGAAATGGTTTTTAGACTTCGCTCATGCGGTCTAATAATTCTATTTTTGTGTCGTATAGTTTTTTGGATAAGTCTACGTATACCTTGTGGGGGTTTATGAGACGTCTTGTTTCGGGCCACAGGGTTTCCAGTTCCTGCTGGCAGTATTGGCGGATGTCCATTACCTTGGGAGATTCATAGACGCATTCTCCATTTTTGAAAACAGGTACCATCATTTCGCGAAGGGTGTAGGTGCCTGCGGCTAACTTGGTTTTCTTCCATGGCTCTAACGGGTCAAATAAAAGAAGGGGCTGGTTTTCGTCGAAGGTTTCTTCTACCAGGCAGATTAAATCTGCTTTTACTTTGCCGGATTCCTTTTCGTAAACCCGGTAAATGGTCTTGTTGCCGGGGTTGGTGACCTTTTCTGTATTTTCAGACAGTTTGATTTTGGGAAGGAAGGTGCCGTCCGGTTTCATAACGGCTGCCAGCTTATATACTCCGCCGAAGGAAGGGCAGTCCTTGGAGGTGATAAGATGGGTGCCCACGCCCCAGGAGGTTATCTGTGCGCCCTGTACTTTTAAGCTGTCGATTAGGTACTCGTCCAAATCGTTGGAAGCGGAAATGATGGCGTCCGGGAATCCGGCGGCATCCAGCATTTTTCGGGCTTTTTTTGATAAGTAAGCCAGGTCGCCGCTGTCTAAACGGATTCCGTAATTGGCAAGAGGGATTCCTGCCTCTCTCATTTCCGTAAATACACGGATGGCATTGGGAATGCCGGATTTTAATGTATCATAAGTGTCTACCAGCAAAAGACAGGCATTGGGATATAAATCCGCATAGGTCTTAAATGCCGTATATTCATCAGGAAAGCTCATAATCCAGCTGTGTGCATGAGTACCCTTTACAGGTACGTCAAAAAGCTGTCCGGCAAGCACGTTGGAGGTGCCGATACAGCCGCCAATCATGGCAGCTCTTGCCCCATAGGTGCCTGCATCCGGTCCCTGTGCACGGCGAAGTCCGAATTCCATGATTCCGTCGCCTCTTGCAGCAAAACATACACGGGAAGCCTTTGTAGCAATCAGGCTTTGATGATTGATAATATTTAAAATAGCAGTTTCCACAAGCTGGGCCTGCATAATTGGTGCAATGACCTTAATCATAGGCTCTCTTGGGAACATAATGCTTCCCTCTGGAATGGCATATACATCTCCGGTAAAGTGGAAATTATTTAAATATTCCAAGAAGTCTTTTTCAAAAATGCCAAGGCTTCCCAAATATTCAATATCTTCTTTTTCAAAACGAAGATTTTTGATGTAATCGATTACCTGCTCTAATCCGGCGGAAATGGCATAGCCGCCATCCATGGGATTATTCCGGAAAAAGGCATCAAAAATTACGGTTTCGTTGTGGTCGTTGTTTTTAAAATAACCCTGCATCATTGTCAATTCATATAAGTCTGTCATAAGGGTTAAGTTTTGTCTGTCCATTGTTTTTCCTCCGTCTATTTGGGTTTTTTAGGCAATTGCAAAAATATTCTGCGCTGCAATTCCCTATTTGTTTTTTATCTAATGTTAATATAGTACCAGCCATCATCGCTGTCAAGACAAATGACAAGACAATGCTTGCGTATGCTGACAGCTTAAGCCGGCTTATTTTCGAGCAGGTGAATTTAGAAAGGAACCTGCAGTCCGAAATATTACTTACATTTCTCCGATTTGCACAGAAAGAAAAAGCCAAGTATAAACAGTATAATCAAAGAAAGCACACCATATTTGGAGCTGCCTAATACAAGGGCGCAAAGTGAAATAATCAGGGGGCCGAAAAAATCGGCAAATTTTCCAAATATGTCAAAAAATCCAAAATATTCGCTTGCTTCCTTTTTGGGAACCATCTTGCCGAACTGGGAACGGGAAAGTGCCTGAATGCCGCCCTGACAAATGCCCACCGCTACTGCAAGAATCCAGAACTCCAATGCGGTATCCAGCCCATATCCAAAGCCGCAGATACAGCAGTAAAGAAGGATAAACACCTTGATTACCTTCATGGAGCTGAATTTTTCCGCTATGGAGCTGCTTAGAATGGCAAATGGAAATGCCACGAACTGAGTCAGCAGTAACGCAAGAATCATCTGGGTGCTGTCTATGCCTACTTCGCTTCCGTAGGTGGTTGCCATGGAAATGATGGTATAAACCCCGTCTATATAGAAAAAGTATCCGATAATAAAATACAAAATCTTTTTATCTCGTTTTAGCTTTGCAAAAGTGATGCCAAGACGGCGGAAGCTGTGCTTTATGGCATTTTTCTTTGGCTTCAGGAAATGTGTCTGCTTTACATTTTTAAATAAGGGAACGGATAAAAGCAGCCACCAGATAATTGTAATCAGAAAAGAAATCCGGGTAGCCTGGATTGTGGACAGCCCAAAAGGTGTGGTCAGGATAAGCAGAATACCGATAATAAAAGGAATACAGCTTCCCACATATCCAAAGGCATAGCCATAGGAAGAAATCCTGTCCATCCTTTCATCAGTGGAAACGTCTACCAGCATGGCATCGTAAAAGATATTGCAGGCGGAATATCCAAGTCTCGACAGGATAAAAAAGAATAAAAAGCTGCCCCATCCGGGAGCGAAGGTAAATGCAACAGCTCCTAAAATGCCCATTGTAAGAAAGCCTCCGAAGATTTTCTTTTTCATGGACTTGTAATCTGCCAAAGCTCCTAAAACCGGAGAGAGGATGGCTAAAACCAAAAGAGCTATGGAGGTGGAGGTGCCCCAGATGGAAGTGGAATGCTCCGCACTGATGCCTGCACTTTCGGTCAGCCCCCTGAAATAAATGGGGATTGTGGCGGTGAGTATCAAAATGAAAGCGGAATTGGCAACATCATATAACATCCAGCTTTTTTCTGCTTTTGAAAATTTTTTTGTCTCCATATAGGGACTCCTTTCGGGTAACGGGTGTGCTGTATCATTGACTTTAAGTAAAACTGCTTAGGATATTTGTTCATATGCAGGGTGGATTTTCAACGGCGAAGCACACACCGGGTTTCCGGGGTTGTTTTGAATGGTATATAAGCCCGTGGGAAGTGAAGGCAATATAACATTATAATTATATGCGAAATGCATAAATAAACGGAGAATATAATAAGTTCACGGGATTCATGCTATTAGTATATGCAAATTGTCAA
Source organism: uncultured Lachnospiraceae bacterium (assembly GCA_910585715.1). Taxonomy (GTDB): domain Bacteria; phylum Bacillota; class Clostridia; order Lachnospirales; family Lachnospiraceae; genus RGIG3040. Next base: position 7,594 of record CAJUEX010000056.1, on the reverse strand, counting down.
AGTATTTGCATAGGTTGATTATAACATTAGGAGGAGAAATTAGCCATAGAATTTTAGACAGGGGTTGAAATTTTTGTAACAAATCGTAACAGTTCGGACAGCAACTCCCAGCAGGAATCGGAACAGGGCTTGGACAGAACATGATTTCTACGTCGTCACGCTCCCGCTCTGATAAAAACGCAGCAGTGCTAAGCTCGAAAGAACCTCGCTAAGCGCTGGCGTTTTTATAAGGACTCCTTAAGAAATCATGTTCAGTCGGCTTCCGCTATGGAGTAAAAGGTTGTTATAACGGGATTATGATTTCTTGGCAGGACTTTCATAAAATCATATTTTGTTAAAGTGTTTGTCCCGGTGCCTGTATGGAAAGCTAGGGACTGAATGGATACAAGCTTTTTATGATATAAGGAAATTTTATTTGTTTTCCGATATATGAAATGAAGGACAGAGCAATGGATATTCAGGTATAGCTTAATGAGTTTGGCGGGACAATCCTGTTACAGGTAAATAGAAAAGAGGAAAAAAATGAGAATAGACAGCATTAACACAGGACATATAACAGAATATGGGAATGTATATAAAGCAGCAAAAGTGAAAGAGGAAAAAGCAAGGCATAACAAATATTTTCAGATACCAGAGGAAACGGAAAAATCAGATGAGCTAAAGCAGGAGCAGGCTGCCAGAGAAAAAGAGGAATCAACGACAGATACAGAGATTCTTGTAAAGCCGGATGGGTCAAGAGTGCTTGTGGTGACTGTGAATATAGGCGGGATGAAAACATCCATGAGCCTGCAGCTTTCAAAGCCTACAAATTGGCAAAACGAAATAGGAAAAGAAAATATAGAAAATCCAGAGCAGGAAACGAAAAATAGTGCATTGCCAGAAGATATAGGAAATAGGTCAGCACACTAGGCAGATGAAAATTTTATCAGTTCTATTGACAGAAAAAATATGAGCTTTATAATGAATACATACTCTGCGAATGTATAGAAATGAGGTGCATTTTTTATAGCGCGAAATAAATACCCTGAAGTGACGGTTGAAAAAGTCTTAGCTGCGGCACAAAAGCTCTTTTTGGAAAAAGGATATGATAAAACTACCATACAGGATATTGTCAATGAGCTTGGCGGCCTGACAAAAGGCGCCATATATCATCACTTCAAATCAAAAGAAGAGATTATGAATGCCCTGGATGGTAAGATGTTTCTTGAAAACAACCCGTTTCATGCTGTAAAAGAGCGAAATGATTTAAACGGATTACAAAAAATGAAAATGGCTATGCTGTTAAATCAATCGGGAGATGAACGAACAGAGTTATCCAAACAGGCAATACCGATGTTGAAAAATCCGCGCATTTTAGCAGGAATGATAGATAGCAACAGGCGCATATTAAGTCCCCGCTGGCTCGAATTGCTTGAAGAAGGCAATCAGGATGGTTCGCTCCATACGCAATATGCAAAAGAACTGTCTGAATTAATACCTCTACTTGAATTTTGGTTAATGCCATCTGTTTATCCTGCAAGTGCAGAGGAAATATGCCATAAGTTTGCATTTATAAAAGACATGCTGGACAGTATGGGCGTTCCTTTAATTGATGATGAAATTATGGACATGGTGAATCGGTCTGTTTCAGCCATAAAGGATGATGACTAAAATATTGAATGAATTAAAATTGCCTTATACAAAGGCAGTTTTATTTTACTATTATACATTCATTCGGTATGTATGAAAAATAAGGAGGAAATCTATGAGTAACACATTGGCTGTATCAACCACACAGTTGACAAAAATATTTGGAGAAAAGGTTGAAAAACAAGTAGAGGGTGAAAGTATGAGAATGAGCAAGCATAATTGTAAAATAATATTTGTACACGGTCTTGGACAGTCCTCGTCCAGCTGGGATGAAACGGCATCATTGTTATCAAAAGATATAAAGTACGCCAGTATTTCATTATTTTCTGCAGCTGCAGAGGAAAAAATCACTTATGAAAACCTTTATCATAAATTCAAGGAATATTGCAAACAGGAGACAGAGCCTTTAAATTTATGTGGTATTTCATTAGGTGCTGTACTATCGCTGAATTATGCAATTGACTATCCGGCCAGGGTGCGCTCTTTGACCTTAATCGCTCCGCAATATAAAATGCCCCGTCTGTTGCTGAAGCTGCAAAATATGCTGTTTTCAATTATGCCGGAAGCATATTTTCAAAAGGACGGTTTTACAAAAAAAGGTTTGATTCGACTTACAAATTCTATGCTTGATTTGAAATTTGAAGATAAGCTGAGCAATATCTTATGTAAAACATTGATAATATGCGGTGAAAAGGATACTGCAAATAAAAGAGCAGCAATCAGTTTGAAAAGAAAAATTCCAACAGCAAATCTGCGTTTGGTAAAAAATGCGGGACATGAAGTAAATGTGGAAACGCCTCAGTGGCTTGCGGATATATTGAACAGTTTCCACGCTGATATGAATAGTCCACATTAGTAAAAAGCAAGAAAATTATATGAAAGGTTTTATATGGAAAAACTAAAAAACGAGCAAAAATGATTGAAATTATGAGCTGTCAATGATATGATTATAAACATGGCGAAAGCCATTAGGAGAGTACCCATGACAGGGTGGCTGCCTTCCGGACAATGTCCTGGCCTGCCGGGATTACATAGGAAGGGAGGTGCGTGATATGACGGCTGCGGATATTATTATGATATTCATAGGGATAATCGGATTGCTGATTTCCTTTGGAAGTTTGATTGTTACGTTTCTGACCTTTCTCGATAAGAGAAACAGTAAGAAGAAATAAAAATGCCTATCCTGTCTACCCACAGGATAGGCGGTGTCCATAAGGACATTTAACCTGTTCGAGGGGCATCCACCTTTGGAGTGGGTGCTTTCCTTACTTCAAATATAGCATAAGGAGCAAAGAAATGCAATCGCTATATTAATGAAATTTTCAAGCAGAACATGCACAAATTTTCTTGACATCCCCCATTTCCAAGTGCTAAATTATAAATAACCAAAAACACATATAAATATACACAAATCATAAACCAAAAACCATGACGAAGACAGTACACAATACTTGAAAATCAAAGCGAGCCGGAGATGGTGGAAGACCGGTATGAGTAAGGCTTTGTGGAATATCACTTCTGAGTTTCAGACTGAAAGGGAGCTATGAAGTCCTGCCATAGGGTAGCAGGAAGCCAAGTAGGGACTGACGGATTTCCCCCGTTAAAGGGAACGCATATGACAGTATGATGTAACAGGTGGTAACGCAGGGATTTTAACCTCGTCCTTTTACAGGACGGGGTTTTTTATTCCCGCGAGCAACGAGCCAAGTGATTGCGTGCAAGCATTTGGCGACTGCCGCGAGGGTCAAAGACCCCGCCCCTTGGGGCGTTTCAAGTTTGATGTCCGCTGCTTGGGGCATTTTCAGTTTGAGGCTTTCCTGTCTGCGGCAGGGTATCTGACTTCACAGGAAAGTGCGCATGACGTACTCTCCTTCAAATAAAAAGAAAGGAAGAAAACAATGTATCAGAAAGTATCGACCAACCTTAACTTTGTGGAACGGGAAAAGGAAACGGAAAAATTCTGGCGGGAAAATAACATTTTCCGGAAAAGCATGGATATCAGAAAAGGAGGGGAGACCTATACCTTTTATGACGGACCGCCAACTGCAAACGGGAAGCCCCATATCGGACATGTGCTCACCCGTGTTATTAAAGACATGATACCCAGATACCGGACCATGAAGGGCTATATGGTACCAAGAAAGGCGGGCTGGGACACCCATGGACTTCCGGTAGAGCTGGAAGTGGAAAAGCTGCTTGGCTTGGACGGCAAGGAGCAGATTGAAGAATACGGTCTGGATCCCTTTATCTCCAAATGCAAGGAAAGCGTCTGGAAATACAAGGGCATGTGGGAGGATTTCTCAGGCACCGTTGGTTTCTGGGCGGATATGGACGACCCTTATGTAACCTATCATGATGATTTTATCGAGTCAGAATGGTGGGCTTTAAAGGAAATCTGGGACAAGGAACTTTTGTACAAGGGCTTTAAAATCGTACCCTATTGTCCAAGATGCGGAACCCCTCTTTCCTCCCATGAGGTAGCACAGGGCTATAAATCCGTAAAGGAACGTTCTGCAACCGTTCGTTTTAAAATAAAGGGTGAGGATGCATATTTCCTTGCATGGACCACCACCCCATGGACCCTTCCAAGCAATGTGGCGCTTTGTGTCAATCCGGAAGAATCCTATTGCAGAGTCAAGGCGACTGACGGATGTACTTATATTATGGCGGAAGCTCTTTTGGACAATGTTCTCGGAAAGCTGGCGGAAGAAGGAAAGCCCGCATATGAAATCATTGAAAAATATACCGGTAAGGATTTAGAATATAAGGAGTATGAACCTTTATTTGAAGGCGCTGCCATTGCTGCTGAAAAACAGCACAAGAAGTCCCATTTCGTAACCTGTGACGGATATGTTACCCTGACGGATGGTACAGGCATTGTTCATATTGCACCTGCCTTTGGTGAGGATGATGCCCAGGTTGGACGCAAATATGACCTGCCCTTTGTCCAGTTTGTAGACGAAAAGGGAGAAATGACAAAGGAAACCCCATATGAAGGACTGTTTGTAAAGGATGCAGACCCCAAGATTTTAGTGGATTTGGATAAAGAAGGAAAGCTGTTTGAAGCACCGAAGTTTGAACACGATTACCCGTTCTGCTGGAGATGTGACACGCCGTTAATCTACTATGCAAGGGAATCTTGGTTTATCAAGATGACGGCAGTCAGGGATGACCTGGTAAGAAATAATAAGACTGTCAACTGGATTCCGGAATCCATCGGCGAGGGCCGTTTTGGAAACTGGCTGGAAAACATTCAGGACTGGGGTGTTTCCCGCAACCGTTACTGGGGCACGCCTTTGAATATCTGGGAATGTGAAGACTGCGGACATATGGAATCCATCGGAAGCCGTGAACAGCTAAAGGAAATGAGCGGCAATGAAAAAGCGCTTACGGTAGAGCTCCACAGACCGTATATTGATGAAATCACCATTACCTGTCCAAAATGCGGAAAAACAATGAAGAGAGTTCCCGAGGTAATTGACTGCTGGTTCGATTCCGGGGCAATGCCTTTTGCGCAGCACCACTATCCATTTGAAAATAAGGAGTTGTTCGAGTCCCAGTTCCCTGCACAGTTTATTTCCGAGGCAGTGGATCAGACCCGGGGCTGGTTCTATTCCCTTATGGCGGAATCCACACTGCTGTTTAACAAGGCTCCCTATGAAAACGTAATTGTGCTGGGACTTGTACAGGATGAGAACGGACAGAAAATGTCCAAATCCAAAGGAAATGCAGTGGACCCCTTTGACGCCCTTCAAACCTACGGGGCAGATGCAATCCGGTGGTATTTCTACATCAATTCAGCCCCATGGCTTCCAAACCGCTTCCACGGAAAGGTAGTTCAGGAAGGACAGAGGAAATTCATGGGCACCCTTTGGAATACTTATGCATTTTTTGTGCTGTATGCCAACATTGATAACTTTGATGCAACCAAATATACATTGGAATACGACAAGCTGTCCGTTATGGATAAGTGGCTGTTATCCAAATTAAACACCCTGATTACCCAGGTGGACACCAATCTGGACAATTACCGGATTCCGGAAACAGCAAGGGCATTGCAGGAATTTGTAGATGATATGAGCAACTGGTATGTAAGAAGAAGCCGTGAGCGCTTCTGGGCAAAGGGAATGGAGCAGGATAAAATCAATGCCTACATGACTTTATATACTGCACTTGTGACGGTGGCAAAGCTGGCAGCGCCCATGATTCCATTTATGACGGAGGATATTTACAGAAACCTTGTGTGCTCCATTGATAAAAATGCGCCGGAAAGCGTGCACTTATGCGACTTCCCTGTGGCGGATTCAGCATTTGTGGATAAGCAGTTAGAGGCGGATATGGATGCAGTATTGAAAACCGTGGTGTTGGGTCGTGCCTGCAGAAACGGCGCCAATATCAAGAACCGTCAGCCTATTGCTTCCATGTTTATAAAGGCGGATTTTGATTTAAGCGATTTCTATAAAGAAATCATTGAAGAAGAGTTAAACGTAAAAGACGTAATCTTTACTCAGGATGTAAGGGAATTTACCACCTATAAGTTCAAGCCCCAGTTAAAGACAGTAGGGCCCAAATACGGAAAACAGTTAGGCGGTATCCAGAGAAAGCTTGCGGAAATTGACGGCAATGGAGCAATGGACCAGCTTAAGGCGGAAGGCGCGCTGAAGTTTGAAGTGGATGGCATGGAGGTTTCTCTTGCAGAGGAAGACCTTCTTATTGAAATGATACAAAAGGAAGGCTATGCAACAGAAGCTGACAACAACATTACCGTAGTGCTCGATACCAACCTGACAGAAGAGCTGGTGGAAGAGGGCTTTGTATTTGAAGTCATCAGCAAAATCCAGACCATGAGGAAAGAAGCGGATTTTGAGGTAATGGACCATATTAAGGTGGGTGTTTCCGGAAATGACAGAATAGCGGCAATTGTAAAGAAAAATGAAGCAGTCATTGCAGCCAAGGTACTGGCGGATGAAATCAAAGAAAATGAAAGCTTTGCAATTGCCAAGGACTGGAATGTAAACGGAGAAGCAGTGACGATTACTTTGGAAAAAATATAAAACAGGAGGCAGTTATGGTAGAAAACGCAGCAGCAAAACAGACAGAATATGATAAGGAACTGTTTAAAAGAAGTGTATTGTATAATGTAAAGACCTTGTATAGAAAAACATTGGAGGAAGCCACTCCCCAGCAGATATTCCAGGCAGTTTCCTATGCGGTAAAGGATGCCATTATAGATAACTGGTTGGCGACCCAGAAGGAGTATGAAAAAAAGGACCCCAAAACAGTATACTATCTTTCCATGGAATTTTTAATGGGACGCGCCCTTGGAAATAATATCATCAATCTTCAGGCGTATAAGATGGTAAAAGAAGCTCTGGAGGAGCTGGGAGTAGATATGAACGTAATCGAGGACCAGGAGCCGGATGCGGCTCTTGGAAACGGCGGTCTTGGAAGGCTTGCAGCCTGTTTTCTGGATTCTCTTGCTACATTGGGCTATGCTGCTTATGGGTGTGGTATACGGTATCGTTATGGTATGTTCAAGCAGGAAATCAGAGACGGCTATCAGGTGGAAGTGCCGGATGTATGGCTTCAGGACGGCAATCCCTTTGAGCTGCGCCGCCCGGAATATGCAAAGGAAGTCAAGTTTGGCGGCTATGTTTCCGTTCAGCAGGACGAAAACGGCAAAACCTATTATCATAAGGAAAACTATCAATCCGTTATGGCGATTCCCTATGACGTGCCGATTGTAGGTTATGGCAACGGAATCGTAAATACCCTCCGCATATGGGATGCCCAGCCGGTAGAATGCTTTCAGCTGGATTCCTTTGATAAGGGCGACTATCGTAAGGCAGTGGAACAGGAAAATCTGGCAAGAAATATTGTGGAGGTATTATATCCCAATGATAATCATTATGCCGGCAAAGAGCTTCGGTTAAAGCAGCAGTACTTCTTTATTTCTGCTTCTGTG
>CAJUEX010000055.1 GCA_910585715.1 uncultured Lachnospiraceae bacterium | reverse complement strand
TCTATTATACCAGATACCGAAACTATCAACAACTTAATTTATGATATACTAGTTGGGTACGACAGGCATTTCCATTAAAATTTAATATTTTGTTTTGTGAAAGATGCTGAAAAATATTTGGAAATTCCTTCTATTCTTTGTGAGAATTTGGAAATTGTATAAAAAAAAGAACTTTACAAATTTCGGAAAAGGGGTATAATGCTAACAAAAGCGGGAAAAAATACATATATTAAAGTAACTTCCTGATTTTATCAGGGTAATGTAAGAAACATCTCGTTTTAAGGGGAAGGATGTTTCGTCAACGATTGGTGAAAAGAAAGGTGGGTTTTTACTATGACGGAGCGCAAAATTATGTTAAGGATGGATGAAGTAAAAGACTTTGTTTCCGCTGCAAGCAAGTGTGATTTCGATATTGATATTTTTTACAATCGCTACAGCGTGGATGCAAAATCAATTCTGGGTGTTATGGGTCTTGACCTTCGCCAGCCGCTCACTGTAAGATGTAACGGTTATAGTGAAGAATTTGAAAGCTATCTGAATCATTTTTGTATGGCTTGCTAATGAGAAAGCTTTCCATGGAAAGCAGAAAATCAGACTGAATTGGAGATCTTTCAGCAGTATGGAAGGATTAGGACAGAAATTGAATATATCATTTGAGAATAGACGGAAATTTTTGACTCTCTCTGTGAAATAGTGTACTCTGTTTCGTAGGGAGAGTTATTATTTTGACAGTTAATGCAGATGGAGCAAACCTGTATGTATGGGTGTCTGCTCGGCACTGCCGGGGATATGGCGCTACTTATAATAAGAAGGTACGTGTTTGCGGGAAGCTGCCTTATAATATGTAGCATGGAAATTCAGCCGGGAAGAGGGAAAAACAGGCAGATATACCGGGATGTTAATGGCACAGCGCATTAGGAGGTGAAAACGTGGAAATACGAATCTCAGTCCGCAGCTTTATTGAATTTTTATTAAGAGAGGGAAATATTGATAACCGCCGCACAGGAGGCAGTGAAGAGGCAATGCAGGAAGGCAGCCGGATTCACAGGATGATTCAAAGGCGCATGGGTGCAGGGTATCGGGCGGAGGTGCCGTTAGTTCATGAAATAGACTGCGGAGAGTATACCGTGCGCATAGAAGGCAGAGCGGACGGTATCATAGAAGAAAATCCGGTTGTGATAGATGAAATCAAGGCTACTTATAAAGAATTGAAAAAGCTTACAAAGCCTGTGCCGGTTCATCTGGCTCAGGCAAAATGCTATGCCTACATGTATGAATATGCCAGACGGAAGCAGAAAGCGGCTGACGGGGCAATGTCACCGGCTGCGGAGATATTCAGTGAAGACGGTGGAAAGCTTTTTCCGGAGGAAGCCAGTGAAGAAAGCGGAAAGCCTCTTGCGGAGGAAGCCGGTGAAGAAAGCGAAAAGCCTCTTGCGAAGGAAGCCAGTGAAGAAAGCGGAAAGTCTCTTACGGAGGAAATCGGTGAAGAAAACGGAAAGCTTCTTCCGGTTAAAACGGAAGAGACTGTAAACACTTTGGGAGTACGGATGACCTACTGTAATATCGATACGGAGGAAATTAAGTATTTCCATGAAAATTTCACTTTTCATGAGCTGGAGAACTGGTTCCTTACTCTGTTTGAAGAATACAAAAAGTGGGCGGACTTTACTTATGAATGGAAGAAAAAAAGAACGGAATCTGCCAAAGCAGTGCCCTTTCCCTTTCCTTATAGAGAAGGGCAGAAGGAGCTTGTCACTTACGTTTACCAGACCATATGCCATAAGAAAAAGCTGTTTCTGCAGGCGCCTACAGGGGTGGGGAAAACCCTGTCTACTGTTTATCCGGCAGTAAAGGCAGTGGGAGAGGGGAAAGCGGACCGGATTTTTTATCTGACGGCAAAAACAATTACAAGGACAGTGGCGGAGGATGCCCTGAACCTGCTGAGGCAAAAGGGGCTGTCCTATAAATCGGTAATCATTACTGCAAAGGACAAAATATGCTTTCTGGAAGAAACGAACTGTAATCCCGACGCATGTCCCTATGCAAAAGGTCATTTTGACCGGATAAATGCAGCCATTTATGATTTACTCATCCATGAGGACAGCTTTACCAGAGAAACTATTGAACAGTATGCCATAAAATATCAGGTGTGTCCTTTTGAAATGGGCCTGGATATGAGCCTGTTTTCCGATGCGATAATCTGTGACTACAATTATCTCTTTGACCCTTATGTATACCTGAAACGTTTTTTTACAGAAGGGATAAAGGGGGAGTATTTGTTTTTTGTGGATGAAGCCCATAATCTGGTGGAACGGGGCAGGGAGATGTACAGCGCCGGACTTATAAAAGAACGTTTTCTGGAAATGAAGAAGCTGGTTAAGCCATATGATACCAAAATGGAGAAACGGCTGGATAAGTGCAATAAAGAACTATTGTTATTAAAAAAGCAATGCGAGGATATGAAGATTTTAGAAGGCTTTGACGGCTTTGTAATGGCGCTGAATCGTCTTCATGGTACTATGAATACTTATTTAGAGGACCATGATGACAGCCCTATCAGAAAGGAAGTTTTGGACTTTTATTTTGAAGTATCCAGATTCCTGCAGGTATATGAGAAATTAGACCGGGATTACGTTACTTATACCCGGATGATGGATAACGGTGAATTTTTTATAAAAGAGTTTTGCGTAAACCCTGCAAGGCAGCTAAAGGAATGCATGGACCGGGGAATCAGCAGTACCCTGTTCTCGGCTACATTTCTGCCCATACAATATTATAAGAGCCTTTTGGGAGGAGAGGAAACCGATTATGAGGTGTATGCAAAATCCACTTTTGAAGACCGGAAAAGAAAGCTTTTCATTGGAAGTCAGGTAACAAGCAAATATACAAGGCGCGGATTTACGGAATACTACAATATTGCCAATTATATTCATGAGCTCATTCAGGGAAAAGCCGGAAACTATATGGTATTCTTCCCCTCCCATGCCTTTTTGGAAGAGGTATACAAGGCGTATGAGGCACATTTTTCAGATCCGGAAAGGGTGGAATGTCTTATACAAAAGGATTATATGAGCGAAGGGGACAGAGAACAGTTCCTTGGCAGATTCCAAAAGGCAGAGAATATAAAAACGCACGTTACTGAAATGGAAGCCATTGAAGAAAAACAGTTGCTGGAGCAGATATTAAAAGAAAACATTCAAATGGAAATTGAAACAGAGGAAGAAAAGACTATATTAGGATTTTGTGTGCTGGGAGGAATCTTCAGCGAAGGAATCGACTTAAAAAACGACAGTTTGATAGGCGCCATCATTGTAGGAACGGGACTTCCCCAGGTATGCCATGAAAGGGAAATACTAAAATCCTATTTTGAAGCACAGGGGAGAAACGGTTTTGATTATGCATATGCCTATCCGGGGATGAACAAAGTCCAGCAGGCTGCGGGAAGGGTCATCAGAACGGCGGAAGACACAGGGATTGTGGCGTTATTGGATGAAAGGTTTCTGCAAAGGCAGAATCTAAGACTTTTTCCAAGGGAATGGAAGGAATATCAGGTGATATCCATTGGAGAGGCAGGCGGAGAAGTGAAGAGGTTTTGGAAGGAGGTATAAAGCTGTGTCAGAAGCAGAATTTCAGCTTGTTTACAAAGAAATATTTCCCTTTTGGGATGAAATATCAAAGGAGGACAGGAGCTATATCTGCCAAAATTCCTATGAGGTTGTTTATAAGACAGGGAGGAATATCCATGATGGCAATGAATGCTCCGGCGTGATTTTGGTCCGTTCCGGCAGCCTCAGGCTTTATATGATGTCGGACGAGGGCAGGGATATTACGCTTTACCGTCTGCACAAGGGGGATATGTGCATGCTGTCCGCTTCCTGCGTGCTGGATGCCATTACCTTTGATGTGCTGTTGGACGCAGAGGAGGATAGTCGGTGTTATGTTGTCAGCGGACCTGCCTTTGCAGCTGTATCGGAACGAAATCCCGCTATAAAAGTATTTGCCCTTGAAACGGCTGTGGGCCGTTTTTCGGATGTGATGTGGGTGATGCAGCAAATCCTTTTTATGAGCATGGACAAAAGGCTTGCCATTTTTCTTTCTGATGAAACCGCAAGAACCGGTTCTGATACCGTTACACTGACTCACGGGCAGATTGCCCGGTATATGGGGTCTGCCCGTGAGGTTGTGTCAAGGATGTTAAAATATTTTGCCAATGAGGGAATTGTGGAGGTTTCCCGTAAGGATATTAAAATCCTTGATAAGAAGCGCCTCCGTGAATTAACCCTCTAACATGGCAAGCACCTGTTTTTTTGGCTGTGCTCCTGCCGATTTGCTTAAGATTTTACCGCTTTTCATGACAGCCAGTGTGGGAATGCTCAGAACTCCAAAGGACTGTGCCAGCTCCGGCTCTTTTTCCACATTGATTTTACCTACAAGATACTGGGGATTTTCCTCTGCAATCTCATCCACCACAGGGGACATCATGCGGCATGGGGCGCACCAGTCGGCATAGAAGTCTAAAAGCACCGGCTTTTCACTGTTTTTAATAGCATCAAAATTATTTTTACTTACAATAAGTACGGACATATTTATTCCCTTCCTTTCTTTCATCTATGCTCTTAGTATAGCCTGCATACGCAGCTGTTTCTGTGATGAGGTCACATTTCTTGCCGTACATATAAGCCGGTGGACTTTACGGCTGTTTCTCAACTTTTTTCCGAAACATGGCAATCTCTTCCTTATAAGGAGCAACCAGCTTTCCGGCCTTATTTGGATCAGGAACATAAGGCGTTTCCAGAATCTTGGGAACGTTTTTGAAATCCTTATGGTGTACAATATTATTCAAAGCTTCAAATCCAATATATCCCTGTCCGATATTGGCATGTCTGTCCTTTCCGGCATTTAAGGGATTTTTGCTGTCGTTGATGTGGAAAACGGCAATCTGCTCCTTTCCGAGGAGCTTGTCCAGATTGTGGATAACTCCGTCAAAGTCCTGACGGATATCATAGCCTGCATCATGTGTATGGCAGGTGTCAAAGCAAATCCGCAGCTTTTCATTGTAAACAACCCCATCATATATGGATGCCAGCTCTTCAAAGGAAGAGCCGATTTCAGAGCCTTTTCCTGCCATGGTTTCCAGGGCTATCATGCAGTCCGTATCTTTTGTGAGCACCTGATTGATGCCTTTTATGATTTGCCTGATTCCGGCTTCAGCGCCGGCGCCTACATGAGCGCCCGGATGCAGGATTAAAATATGGCTTCCCATGGCAGAAGCTCTGGAAAGCTCCAGCTCCAGAAACTCCACTGCCAGAGAAAAGGTTTCCGGCTTTATGGTGTTTGCCAGATTAATGATATAGGGTGCATGCACTACAAATTCCTCAATGCCGTGTTCCTTTCTGTAAGCTGTGCCCGCTTCTATATTCAGCTGGGAAATATCCTTTCTTCTTGTGTTTTGGGGAGCGCCGGTGTAGACCATAAATGTATTTGCCTCATAGGATACGGCTTCTTTTACGGAATTTAAAAACATATCTTTTCCGCTCATTCCTACATGAGAACCTATTTTTAACATGGTTTTTCTCCTTTCCTTTTTGACATTTGCTGTTCACAGTATACATAAAAAACATTCGTTATGAAAACTGTGAAAAACCGGAGCATATAATTGAAAAACTTTGTCGAAAAAGGAAAAATTAGAAAGATGGTTCACATAATTCTACAATATGGATGGGATTATGAAAACCATGACTAAAGTACTAAAGCAATTGCTATTTTTCATTCTGACAAATCTGTCTGCAAGTTTTATAGTCAGAATTGAAAAAAATGACATAGAAGTAAATATGTGGATAACTATGTGGAAATTGGGGATTACTTTTTCAAAAGTACATTTTTAAGGACAATGCAAGAAAAAATTCATGGTATAATCTGCAAGACAACCTTCATTTTTGAAATAGAGATTTCTAAGTTTATGTTAACTGGATTTTTCAATATACTTATGCTATAATCACAAAGTAATATTTAGGCAAAATAGAATAAAATAATGACAGAAAAAGGAGAACGATGTATGTGGGCTTATGAAAGTGTTTTTTATCAAATTTATCCCCTGGGTTTTTGCGGAGCGCCGTATGAAAATGATGGAGTGTTGGAGCACCGTATTTTAAAAGTGAATGACTGGATTCCTCATATTAAGAAGCTGGGGGTGAATGCCATTTACTTTTCCCCTGTTTTTGAGTCGGATAATCATGGATATAATACAAGAGATTATAAAAAGCTTGATGTGCGTCTTGGTACAAATCAAGATTTCAAACAGGTTTGTGAAAATCTTCATAAGGAAGGAATCAGGGTTGTATTGGATGGAGTGTTCAATCATGTGGGAAGAGGCTTCTGGGCATTTCAGGACGTGTTGAAAAACAGAGAGGCATCTCCATATGTGAACTGGTTCCACAGAATTGATTTTTCAGGCAACTCCGGCTATAATGACGGGCTCTGGTACGAGGGCTGGGAAGGAAATTACGATCTGGTTAAATTAAATCTTCGCAATGAAGATGTGATAAATCATTTGTTTGAATGTATAAGCGGATGGATAGAGGAATTTGATATTGATGGATTAAGGCTGGATGTGGCTTATTGCCTGGACCATGATTTTGTGCGCAGATTAAGAAGCTTTTGTGACGGTAAGAAAGAGGATTTCTTTTTGCTCGGAGAAATGCTTCATGGTGATTATAATCAGATGGTTAATGAAGGAATGCTCCATTCTGCTACCAATTACGAGTGTTATAAGGGACTGCATTCCAGCTTTAACAGCATGAATATGTTTGAAATCAATCATTCCCTGCTCAGGCAGTTCGGGCCGGAAAACTGGACATTATACAAGGGAAAACATCTGTTATCATTTGTGGACAACCATGATGTCAGCAGAATTGCAAGTATTCTTACCAATGAAAAACATCTTCCGCTGATATATGCCCTTGCTTTCGGAATGCCGGGAATTCCCTGCATTTATTATGGAAGTGAATGGGGAACAAAGGGAGATAAAAGTCAGGGTGACCCTGCGCTGCGTGTTTCCTTTGAAAAGCCGGAATGGAATGAGTTGACGGATTTTGTGGCAAAGCTTGCCCGGGTGAAAAAACAGAGTGAAGCTTTGAATTACGGGGACTTCAAATCTATTGTACTGACCAACCATCAATGTATCTTTGAGAGAAGAACGGAGAATGAACGGGTGCTTGTGGCAATCAATGCTTCCGATGCGCCTTATACGGCCCATTTTGATGCGGGCTGCGGGCAGGCAGAAGAATTGCTCTCCGGTAAAATGCATGATTTTGGCGGGGGAAGCCAGTTAGAACCCTATAGCGCATGTTTCTGGAAAATGGAACGATAGGTATTGTGGTGTTATCTGAATTCACAAATATTACACGGAAAATATCTGGTTATTTACTAGAAATCATATGAAATCTGTGTTATACTAAAATCTAACAATACGGGCAGTGTTTCTTAAAGGGAGGAACATACCGGTGCTGAGACAGATTTTAGAATGGAATGGGGAAAACATCATGCAAGAAGAAATTAGGAATGGAAATGAGGCAGCAAGAAAAGCAGCGGCGGAAGCCGCACGAAGAGCAGCACTGGCAGCTGCTGGTCTGGCCGGGGTTCAGACAGCTGAGGCCGCAGTGAAGCAGAGTGCGGAGGCAGCCACCAGAAAAGGGGCAATGGAAAATGCATTAAGGATTGCGGAGGATATAGCAAGTCAGACTGCAAAGGTAGTTGTAAGCACTACATCAACGGAAAAGGATCCGGCCAAACGTGCAAATATAGAAGCCACCGTATGTAAGGCAGCAGCAGAAGCCGCCAAAAAAGCAGTGGACGAAAATATTAAAAGATTATCCGAAGAAAGCAAAAAACGAATTGAGGAAGCGCGGGAAAGGGCTGGAGAGAACATATTGAAGGCAAAAGAGGATGCGGCCAAAAATGTGGAAAATGAATCCCGCTCCTTTATAGATGCAGCCGTAAAGAAGGCAGAAGAAGAAGCTCAGAAAATCATTGAGGAAGCAAGAAAGAAAGCGCAGGCTGAAATCCAGACCAAAATGGATGAAGCAGCCAAAAAGGCTGAAACAGATGCAAAGAATGCCTTAGAGGAAACCATTAAAAAAATGGAAAAGGATTCCTTCAAGCAAATGGAGACATCTGCAAAGAAGCTGGCAGAGGAATCAGGCAAGATAGCAGCCCAGCAGGCAGTCCAAAAGATAGAAGAAGAAAGCAGACGCCGGGAAGCAGAGGAGAGGGCAAAGAAAGAAGCCGAAGAGAAAGCCAGACGTGAGGCGGAAGAAAGAGCAGCAGCCGAACGGAGGGCAGCGGAAGAAAGAGCAGCAGCTGAGCGGAAAGCAGCCGAAGAAAAGGCAGCAGCTGAGCGGAGAGCAGCGGAAGAAAGAGCAGCAGCCGAACGGAAGGCAGCGGAAGAAAAAGCAGAAGCCGAGCGAAAGGCAGCCGAAGAGAAAGCCAGACAGGAAGCAGAAGCCGAAAAAGAACGAATAGCAGCAGCGGAGCGCAGGGCAGCAGCGGAAGAAGCAGTTAGGCGCATTGAAGAGGAAGCAGATAAAAAGGCAGCCGCAGAACAGGCCAGAAGAGAAGCGGAAGAGGCAGCCAGAAGACAGGCAGAAGAAAGCGCTGCGGTTCAGACAGCTCGGGCAGCCGAACAGGGCATTTCCTTAGATGAGTTTGAAAGAGCAGCCGTGAAGCTTAAAATTTTGTTGGACAATGGTATTATCAGTCAGGAAGAATTTGATTTGGAAAAACAAAAGCTGGTTGCAAATATGCACTTCTAAAGTTATAAATTGAGAAGTTACCAATGAAAGATTGGTAGCTTCTTTTTCCGTAAAGAAAAGAGGAACAGAATCATGTGGATGAAAAAGCAAAAGGTTCTGCTGGCAGTGGTCCTATTCCTGCTTGTATTTTTAATATTTTTTCTGTCATGGAAAAAAAGTGAGGAACAAACTAAGATATACAAAAGTGCAGATGTTCTTATGGGGACGAATTTTTACGGAACCGTTTACGGCGGGAAAGAGGACGTGCTTCCTGAACTGGCAGAGCAGCTTAGACGTTTGGAGACCGAACAGCTTTCATGGCGGGAAGAGACATCTGAAATAGGAAAGCTGAATTCCGTAAGCGGGCAGGAAGCAGGGGAAAATATTAGTGCAGATACTTTTGGTTATTTAAAAGAGATACTGGAAATAGCCAAAAGAAGTAATGGAGCTTTGGACCCAACCATTGGAAATATTTCAAGGCTGTGGGATTTCGGAGGCGCAGATGAAGGGCTGCCGTCACAGGAAGAGATAAATGCGCTTTTGGAAAAAAGGGGCTATGAAAAGCTTATAATAGATGAAAACAGCATATTCCTGCCGGAAGGAATGAGTCTTGACTTAGGGGCGGTGGGAAAAGGAATCGGAGCGGACCGGGCGGCACAGTTCATTCAAAGTCAGGAAGGCATAGAAGGGGCGGTGATAGCCCTTGGAGGCACCATTGCCCTGATTGGAAGCAGGCCGGACCGGAAGCCATGGAATCTGGCAATTACAAATCCCAGAGGGAAAGAAGGGGAAATTCTGGGAGTGTTAAAGCTTTCCGGTGAATACTTTATCTCTACGTCAGGCGATTATGAAAAGTTTTTTATGGTGGGGCAAAAACGGTATCATCATATTTTAAATCCCAAAACAGGCTATCCTGCAGAAAGCGGGCTTATTTCCGTTACAGTGGTCTGTGACAGCGGATTAAAAAGCGATGGTCTTTCCACTGCCTGCTTTGTGCTCGGGCTGAAACAGGGCATGGAGCTTTTAGAAGAATACGGGTCGGAAGGCATATTTGTGGATGAAGAAAAAAATGTGTATATTACAGAGGGGCTTAAGTCCTTGTTTGACTTAAAGGACTTAAGCTATAAAATTGTGGAATAGGAAAAAGCAGAAAGGAACAGGCAAAGCATGAAGGAAAAAAAGGCAATGATAGGAATAAGCATATTTTTATGTCTGGTTTTTATCTGTTCCTTGTTGTTTCTTATATGTATGTACAGGGAAAAAGGCGGGGGAAATGCTTATGCCTGTATTTATCAGGATGGCATTCTTGTAAAAACAGTATCCTTGGAAAAGGAAGATACCTTTTTAATAGAAGGAAAAAACGGTGCATATAATAAAATTTCGGTAAAAAACGGCAGTATAGGTGTGACAGAAGCAAGCTGTCCGGATTTTTTGTGCGGACGGATGGGGTATATCAGCAAAGGCCCCATTCCCATTACATGTCTGCCAAACAGGCTGGTAATTGAAATAGAAGGGGAAAGGGAAGCCGGGGAAGCGGACGGAGTGGTTTATTAGCATGAAGACAAAAAAAATAGTCACACTTGGAATGTTTACGGCAGTTGCCTTGACAATTTTTGTGGTAGAATCTTATTTTCCCCCTCTTGTACCTGTTCCCGGCATTAAAATGGGACTTGCCAATGTGGTTACCCTGCTGCTTCTTTTTTTATATAATGATAAGGAGAGCTTTACGGTGCTGCTTCTTCGGATTATATTGGGCAGCATGTTTACAGGGCAGGCGGTAAGCTTTTTTTACAGCCTGTGCGGAGGGATTGCCTGCTTTTTTATTATGGCACTGCTCTATAGGATTTTCAGGGGGAAATATTGTATACTGATAAGTATGTGCGGGGCTGTTTTTCATAATTTAGGGCAGACAGCTGCCGCATGGCTGCTGCTTGGAAGTTATAGCGTATTGTTTTATGTGCCGGTACTGATGCTAAGCGCCCTGATTACCGGCTTTTTTACCGGATGTGTGGCGCTTGGACTTTCAAGAAGGCTGAAAAAGCTGGGATATGGCAAATTGGATGATTGAGAGAGAAAGGTAAGGAAAAGCAGGTGTGTAATTATGGAATCAGAAAATCAACAATATAAAAAAATGACGGAAACGAAAATACCGGGGCTTATTATTTCTCTGGCAATTCCCACCATTATAAGCATGCTGATTACGTCTGTTTATAATATGGCAGATACATTTTTCGTGTCCAGACTGGGGGCCAGCGCCTCCGGAGCTATAGGAATCGTATTTTCCCTGATGGCAATTATTCAGGCTGTGGGATTTACTCTGGGGATGGGCTCCGGCAGCACCATATCCAGACTTCTCGGGGAACAGAAAAAAGAAGAAGCGGAAACAATTGCTGCCAGCGGTTTTCTTGCCTCAATAGTGTTTGGCGGACTTTTGTTAGCCTTTGGGCTGTATTATCTGGAAGGGCTTATGAGTCTTCTTGGTTCCACTGCCACCATTCTGCCTTATGCCTGTGAATACGGCAGATATATACTTTTGGCGGCTCCCGTCATGGCGGCTTCCTTTGTACTTAACAACCTTCTCAGGGCGGAGGGGAAAGCGGCGCTTGCCATGTTAGGCATTACTACAGGCGGGATTTTGAATATTATTTTGGATCCCATATTTATTTTCGGCATGAAGCTTGGAATATCCGGCGCAGCCATTGCAACTGCACTGAGCCAGTGCGTCAGCTTTGGCATTTTATTAAGCCACTATCTGAGGAAGAAAACCATACTGAAGCTGAACCTGAAAAATGTTGCTAAAGAGCTACAAACTTATTTGCTGATTATTAAAAACGGGCTTCCTTCTTTTTGCAGGCAGGGTCTTGCAAGCGTTTCCACTGTAGCGCTGAACATCAATGCGGCAGTATACGGCGATGCGGCAGTGGCAGCCATGTCCATTGTGGGAAAAATATTTATGATGATTTTTTCCATGGTAATCGGCTTTGGACAGGGTTATCAGCCGGTAGTGGGCTACAATTACGGTGCAAAAAAATATGGCAGGGTAAAGGAAGCATTCTTTTTTACATTAAAGGTAGGAGTAGGAATTATGGCTTCCCTTGGTCTGTTGGGATTTTTGCTGGCAGGAACGGTGATGGAATGGTTTATTGCAAATGAGCCGGAGGTGGTTGCCATTGGAGTCAGGGCGTTTCGGGCACAGTGCCTTATTATGCCCCTTATGCCTCTTGGAGTAGTTTGCAATATGACTTTCCAGTCCATAGGAAAGGCATGGACCGCCACCTTTCTTTCCTCCACCAGACAGGGAATCTTTTTTCTTCCCTTTATTGTGGCCCTTCCAAAAATATTTGGCATGACCGGAGTGGAAATCACCCAGCCGGCGGCGGATTTATGCAATTTCTTCTGCTGCCTGCCGTTTGCCCTTTCTTTTCTGAAAAATTTAAAGCAGCAGCAGGACAATGGGAAAGACGGAAGCCGGGATGATATGTATATGCTGAATGAAAATGAGGGTATAGATGAAGCCATAGAGGATGAAAAATATAAATATGGTAATTAGAAGTATGGTGCAGATGAAAAGCATTTATGGAAAAGAAAGAAAAGAGGAGAAACAGACCAAATGAGCCAGCACATTCTGATTGTGGACGATGAAAAGGAAATAGCCGATTTGGTGGAAGTATATTTAAAAAATGAAGGGTATGAGGTACATAAATTTTATACAGGAAAGGAAGCCCTTGCCTGTGTGGAAAGCACTTCCCTTGATATGGCAATTCTGGATGTGATGCTGCCGGACATGGACGGCTTCCGGATTTGCCAGAAAATCAGGGAAGACCATTTCTTTCCCATTATCATGCTGACGGCAAAGGTGGAGGACATGGACAAGATTATAGGGCTTACCATCGGGGCGGACGATTATATTACAAAGCCCTTTAATCCCCTTGAGCTGGTGGCAAGGGTGAAGACCCAGTTAAGGCGCTATCGCAGCTATAACCAAAAGGAGCCAAAGGAGCCGGAAGCTTCTCTGGAATACGACATAAAAGGGCTTATCATCAATAAAGAAACCCATAAATGCAGCCTGTACGGAAAGCCCCTGGGGCTTACTCCCATTGAGTTTTCCATTTTGTGGTATTTGTGTGAGAATCAGGGGAGAGTGGTATCCTCGGAGGAGCTGTTTGAGGCTGTATGGGGAGAAAAGTTTTTAGACAATAATAATACGGTTATGGCGCACATCGGGCGGCTCAGGGAAAAAATGAAGGAGCCTGCAAGGAATCCGAAAATAATCAAAACCGTGTGGGGAGTGGGGTATCAGATTGAGTAAGGGAAAAAGTGATTTTAAAAGAAAACTGGCATGGCGGCTGATTGGCAGATTTTTTGCGGAAATAAGCGTTTTTACCGTATTTATTATTTTTCTTTATTTCTTTGTAGCTATTGTAAAAGGGTTTTGGATTTGGAGAGGAGATGAATGGATTTATCCATTGCTGCACTGGCTCAATGACAAGTTTGAACTTTTTCTTCTTCTTTCATTGGCAGCCGGTTATCTGATTATTCTGGTGCGCTGTCTTATGAAGCCTGCCGCCTATCTGGAACAGGTAGTAGGGGCGGTGGAACAAATCTATAATGAAAAGGAGGATTTGATACAGCTTCCATCCTACTTAAAAGAGGTAGAGCAGCAGATGAACCATATTAAGCTGGATGTAGCACAATCCAAACGGGCGGCAAAGGAAGCGGAGCAGCGGAAAAATGATTTGGTTGTCTATCTGGCACATGATTTAAAGACGCCTTTGACCTCCGTTATCGGTTATCTGACCCTGCTTCGGGATGAAGGGGAGATATCTCCTGCTTTAAGGGAAAAATATCTGTCTATTTCTCTTGATAAGGCGGAAAGGCTGGAGGATTTGATAAATGAATTTTTTGAAATCACAAGATTCAGCCTGACTTCTCTTACGTTAGAACTTAGCAGGGTAAATTTCACCCGTATGCTGGAGCAGTTAGTGTATGAGTTTCAGCCCATGTTTGAAGAAAAGGCTCTGAAATGCACATTAAATGCCCCGCCGGATTTTATGCTGCGCATGGATGTGGCAAAAATGCAGCGGGTGTTGGATAATCTTTTAAAGAATGCGGTGAACTACAGCTTTGAAGGCGGAACTATTGAAATAGAAGCAGCCTCTTCTGAAAAGGAGCTGACATTGACGGTATTAAATCATGGAAACACCATTCCAAAGGAGAAGCTGGAACGGATTTTTGAACAGTTTTACCGCCTGGACACTGCCCGAACCTCAAAAAGCGGAGGAGCAGGGCTTGGACTTGCCATTGCAAAGGAGATTGTGGAGCTGCATGGAGGCAGGATTACGGCGTTTAGTGAGGATGAGGTGATTCGGTTTGATGTGGTGGTGCCGGTTTTGTGAGATGGTGATTGAATTGCTTGTAATAAATTATGTGGTGGATTATTGTATTCTTATGTGTTAAAAAACACAAAAATTTCCTAACCTGCAAAACCATAAGAAATTCTTAAGAAATCCGTGAAAAGAAAAAAGGAATTTCACAAGGAAAAGCGAAAAAACAGCCTTTTGATTTCTAGTATGCTGATACAGAAATCAAAAGGCTGTTTTTTTCGTGAAAGAAACCGCCCAAAAAGGAGAAATCAAAAAATGAAAAAGACAAATTTAGCAGTTATTTTCGGAGGCTGTTCCAGTGAATACCCGGTATCCCTACAGTCTGCCCATGCCGTACTAAGCAATCTGGACAAAGGGAAATATCAGGTATACCCCATTGGCATCACAAAAGAAGGCGACTGGTTCCACTATAAGGGAGACTGCGAAGGGATATTAAAGGACATATGGCATAAACAGGAAAAGGACTGTATTCCGGCAGTTCTCTCACCGGATAAGTCCCATCGCGGCATTCTTCAAATGGAACCGGGTGAATCAAAACCGGAGCTTATTCCCATGGATGCGGTGTTCCCGGTATTGCATGGAAAAAACGGAGAAGACGGCACCATGCAGGGTTTGATTGAGTTGTCCGGCATTCCCTTAATCGGCTGCGATACTCTTTCTTCTGCCCTTTGCATGGATAAGGAAAGAGCACACAGGCTGGCGGCTTCTCATGGAATTGCGGTGCCCAAAGCAGTTATTCTGGAAAAAACAAAATGGGAAGACAAAGGGACAGAGGAAGCGGGAAAGGAAATCATACATCAGGCGGAAGCTTTGGGATTTCCCTTATTTGTAAAGCCCCTGCGGGCAGGCTCTTCCTTTGGCATTACAAAGGTTAGCGGAAAACAACAGCTTATTTTCGCCATAGAACAGGCTTTCCAATATGACAGCCTGGTAATCATGGAGGAAAATATTGACGGCTTTGAAGTGGGCTGTGCCGTCTTAGGAAATGATGAACTGGTTGTGGGCAGGGTAGATGAAATTGAATTGAGTCAGGGTTTTTTTGACTATACAGAAAAATACACGTTGAAAAGCTCTAAAATCCATATGCCTGCAAGAATTGATAAAGAAACGGAAGAGCAAATAAAAGAGACTGCAAAAATTATCTATAAGGCGATGGGATGCAGGGGCTTTGCCAGAGTGGATATGTTTTTTACAAAAACCGGAGAAATCGTTTTTAACGAGGTGAATACCATTCCGGGCTTTACCTCCCACAGCAGATATCCCAATATGATGAAAGGAATCGGCATGTCCTTTGGGGAAATACTGGACAGACTGATTGAACTGGGGATGGAGTAATGAAAAACAGAAGCTTACAATATGAAGATATATTTTCAGGGGATTTGATACTGGTAAATGAAGAATATCCGCTTTCCCCTTGGAAGGAAGATATTCTTCCAGAGTCCCGGAAACGGTCTGAGAAACTCTCTTTTTTTCCATGGCAAAGTCATGCCCCTTCCTTTGTGGCTGTAAAAGAGCAATATCCGGATATACTGCTTCAGAATAAAGCGTCAACCGTATTATCCCATATACTGCAGGATATCGGCGGGGAACAGGAAATCATTCCCGTCAGCGGCTATCGTTCCGGAGAGGAGCAGACCAAAATATGGGAGGATTCCATAAAAGAAAACGGAGAGGAATTTACAAGAAAATATGTGGCTCTTCCGGGACACAGCGAGCACCAGACCGGGCTTGCCATCGACCTTGGCTTAAAGAAGGAGGTAATTGACTTTATCCGTCCTGATTTTCCCTATGAGGGAATCTGCCAGAAATTCAGGGAGACTGCGCCGGAATACGGATTTATTGAACGGTATGAAAGAGGAAAGGAGTCTGTTACAAAAATAGCCCATGAGCCATGGCATTTTCGTTATGTGGGCTATCCCCATTCCAAAATCATGAAGGAAAGGGGGCTTTCCTTAGAGGAATATATTGAAATGCTCAAGGAATTTCCTATGGAGGAGGAGCATTATTTCTATGGAAATGAAAGGGGAAGGCAGGCGGAAATATTTTTCGTACCTGTTTCCCAAAAGGAAAAAGCCGTGCTTTCCATACCGGAGGAATGTCTGTATCAGATTTCCGGCAATAACGTGGACGGCTGTATTATTACTATTTGGAGGCGTGAATATGTATAGGACAGAAGCTCTAAAAGAAATGAAACAAAATGGAAAAAGGGAATATGGCGTTTTGGACCTGTTCCGCGTGGTTGCAGCGTTTCTTGTAGTGGCAATCCATACGTCGCCCCTTCTTTCCTTTACGGAAACTGGAGATTTTTTCCTTACAAGGATACTGGCGAGAATTGCAGTTCCCTTTTTCTTTATGGTAAGCGGCTTTTTTGTACTAAAAGGAGAGAATACCGGAAGGGCAGTGAGGAAATTTATGAAAAAAACGGCGCTGCTTTACGGAATTTCCATATTGCTGTACATACCGTTAAATATCTATAACCATTATTTTCAAATGGAAGATTTTTTTATAAATCTTATAAAGGATATTTTCTTTGACGGCACCTTTTATCATCTCTGGTATCTTCCGGCAGCCATAGAAGGGATAGCAGTAGCTTACTTTTTGTTAAAAAGGTATGGGAAAAAGGGCGCTTTGTTACTTTCCATGGCTCTTTATCTGATTGGGCTGTTTGGGGACAGCTATTATGGAGTTATAAAAGAAGCGCCGGTTTTAGCAGGCTTCTATGAAGGACTTTTTTCTTTATCGGATTATACAAGGAATGGTATCTTTTTTGCGCCGGTGTTTTTTGTGCTGGGAAGCATATGGGCGGAAAAGCTGTCAGGGGAAAATGGCAGGCAGACAATATCCCTTATAGTGCCTGCAGGAGCAATGGCGGAATGCTTTCTTGCCATGTCTGCAGAAGGGATGCTTTTGCATCGCTTTTCCATGCAGAGACATGACAGCATGTATGTGATGCTGATTCCCACCATGTATTTTTTGTTCTGGTTTCTTCTGGCAGCATTTCGCCGGAAAGGAAATTTCATGCTGCGGAAAATATCCATGCTCATTTATATCATCCATCCATATATGATTGTCATTACCAGAATGGGGGCAAAGATTTTGCATATGGAGAAATGGTTCATTGAAAACAGTCTGTTTCATTATCTGGCGGTTTCCATAGAATCCTTTTTGTGCGCCCTGCTTCTTTTGGAGCTGTGGAAAAGATGGGATAACAGGAATGACAGGAGAAAAAGAAAGTCAGGGAAAGGAGTCCAAAAACACAGACCGGGCATGAAAGGACAAAGAACGGGGATGGAAGAATCGCAAAGGGGGCATGAAAGGCCACAAGAACGGGCATGGGTTGAGGTGAATCTTTCCAACCTGAGGCACAATGCAAGGGCACTGAAGGCGATTATGCCAGAGCAGTGTGAGCTGATGGCAGTGGTAAAAGCAAATGCTTATGGACATGGAGCCTGCCTGACAGCGGAATGTCTGCAAAAGGAAGGGGTCAGGCAGTTTGCCGTGGCTTCCTTAGAAGAAGGAATTGCCTTAAGGAAGCATGGCATTATAGGAGAGATACTGATTTTGGGCTATACGGATATCAGAAAAAGCAGACAGTTAAAAAAATACAGGCTGGTACAGACCGTCATCGACTATGAATATGCCAAGGAGCTGAATGCCTGCAGGCTGCATTTGCCCGTTCATATAAAAATCGATACGGGAATGCACAGGCTTGGAATCGACAGCCGCCATGTGGAACAGATTTCGGGGATTTTTCAACTGAGTTTCCTAAAGGTAACCGGAATATATACCCATCTATGCGTGGCGGACAGCCTGGATAAAGAGGATACGGAATATACGGAAAACCAGATTAAAAGGTTTTATGAGCTGTTGGATGTTTTAAAGGTAAAGGAACAGCAGGGAATTAAGGTGCACCTGCAAAGCAGCTACGGCCTTTTAAATTATCCCTCCCTGCCCTGTGACCTTGCCAGAATAGGGATTGCTCTTTATGGAGTAAAAAGCGCTTTGGGGGACGAGACCAGACAGAAGCCGGATTTGCTTCCGGTATTGTCCTTAAAGGCAAGAGTTGGGCTGATTCGGGAAATAGAAGCTGGGGAAAGCGTCAGCTATGGAAGAGTCTTCCGGGCGGAAAGGAACAGCCGCATTGCCATACTGCCCATTGGATATGCGGACGGGCTTCCCAGAAATCTTTCCTGCGGGAAAGGAAGCGTGCTGATTCATGGAAAGAAGCTGCCCATAGTGGGAAGAATCTGTATGGACCAGCTTGCAGTTGATATTACAGGAGAGGAAGGAATACGGCCCGGCGATGTGGCAGTGCTCATAGGCAGGGACGGATTTGAAGAAATTTCAGCAGAGGAGCTGGCATACCAGGCAGACACCATTACAAATGAACTGCTTTCCAGACTGGGCCCCCGATTAAAAAGGGTGCCCGTTTTTTCTGATTTGTGATATACTTGTCCTTGGAAAAATGAGAAAGCAAGAGGATAAAGGACACATGCAGCTTAGGGAATACATAAAACAGAACAGGATATTGATGGACGGCGCTTTTGGAACGTATTTTGCAGGGCTTTCAGGAGAGGACATGCTTCCGGAGGCGGCAAATACTGCAAGACCGGAGCTGGTAAAGCGGATTCATAAGCAATATATAGAGGCGGGAGCGGTCATGATACGCACCAATACCTTTGCCGCCAACAGAGAAACGCTTCACTGTACAAAGGAAGCGCTTCTGGAAAACATAAAAAGCGCCTGCCGGATTGCAAAGGAGGCAGCGAAAGAGGCGGAGCATACCGTATTTGTGGCAGGGGATATCGGTCCCATTCCCGGCGGGACGGATAGGGGAGAGGAGTCCGTTTTTGCAGAGTATAAAAGCATTTGCGATACGATGCTGGCAGAAGGAGTGGATGCGCTGGTATTTGAAACCTTTTCGGATTATGAGCCAATCAGGTCTGTAATCGAGCAGGTGAAAAAAGAATGGAATCCTTTTATTCTGGTACAGTTTAGCGTGAACCAGTTTGGCTATACAAACAGCGGTATCAACATAAAGCGTATTTTTGAAGAGCTTTCCCATAAAAAGGAAATAGACGGGATGGGGATGAACTGCGGCGTGGGGCCGGGACATCTGTACCGCATTATCAGTGAGCTTTCCGTACAGACGGATAAATACATTTCGGTGCTTCCCAATTCCAGTTATCCAAAGCTTATCAAGGAGCGGATGGTGTTTCTGGAAAACAGGGAATATTTTGCAGACAGGCTTTCAAAACTGGCGGATATGGGAGCGGATTTTATTGGAGGCTGCTGCGGCACCTCTCCGGAATACATAAGGAAGCTGGCAGAAAAGGTAAATTTGAAAAAATCTGCCATTGCCCCGCCCATGTTCGGGGAAAAAGGAAATATAGAAAAGAAAGCATCGGGAGAAAATGCAGCCGGCGGGAAAGCAGAGCCGAAACACGCTTTTTATGAAAAAGCGCAGAAGGGACAAAAGCTCATTGTAGTAGAACTGGCGCCTCCCTTTCAGGCGGATGATGAGAAAATATTAGACGCTGCTAACTATTTAAAGGTACACAGGACGGATGCGGTTACCTTTCCGGACTCTCCTTCGGGAAGAACAAGGGCGGATTCCATTTTAAGCGGGGTAAAGGTCATGGAAAATACCGGAATCTGTCCCATGCCCCATATCTGTTGCAGGGATAAAAACGCCATTGCCATCCGCTCCCAGCTGCTGGGGGCTTATATGAACGGAATCCGGAATCTGTTAGTGATAACAGGAGACCCGGTTCCCCAGGTTATGCGCAGGGAAATAAAAAGTGTATATAATTTTGATTCCGTGGGACTTATGCGCATCATTCAGGAGATGAATGAGGAGGAATTTGCAAAGGACCCGATGGTATACGGAGGCGCCATCAATTATAACCGTCCCAATATGGATGTGGAAATCGGAAGGATGAAAAAGAAAATGGAAGCAGGAGCCAGCTTTTTTCTCACCCAGCCCTTATTTACAAAGTCCGATAGTGACAGGCTTAAAGAAATGAGCAGACAGGTCCCCGCCAGAATCCTTTGCGGTATTATGCCCCTTGTGAGCAGGAAAAACGCTCTTTTTATGAAAAATGAAATGGCAGGCATTTCCGTAACGGAGGAAACCATTGAACGGTACCGGGAAGATATGACAAGAGAGGAAGGGGAAGCAGTGGGGATTTCCATTGCAAGGGAAGTGATGGAGTATACAAAGGAATTTGTGGCAGGCTATTACTTTTCCATTCCTTTTAACCGGGTGTATCTGCTGGATAAAATATTGGATTAGTAATTAGTATTTTCATTATGTCAGTGTAGGATATCGTTGACTTTTTGTAAAATGGCATAAGATATCTGCTTGTATGCCTTAAGATGTACAAATGGAAAATTCAACGTAACAGACGGGCAGGCGGACAAGACGATTTGCCTGAAGAACAATGACATAATATACTGGAAGCATAAGCGGGATGAAAGGATGATAAAAATATGATAAAAGAAAAAAGCCCCGTATGGCAGGCGGCAAAAGCAGCCTTTCCCCATACTATCCCCATTTTTGCCTCCTTTTGGTTTCTGGGACTGACCTATGGGATTTATATGAATGTATCCGGTTTCAGCTTTTTGTACCCCATGCTTATGAGCCTGACTATTTTTGCAGGCTCCATTGAATTTGTTACAGTGAATATGCTCCTTGGGGCATTTAATCCCCTGCAGGCGTTTACCATGACGCTGATGATTAATGCAAGGCATTTGTTTTACGGCATTTCCATGCTGGATAAATACAAGGGGATGGGATGGAAAAAAATTTACCTGATTTTCGGAATGTGTGACGAAAGCTTTTCCATCAATTATACGGCAGAAATACCGGCGGACGTGGACAGGGGCTGGTTTATGTTTTTTGTAACGCTGTTCAATCATTTTTACTGGTTTTCCGGCTCCACCCTCGGGGGGATTTTCGGTTCCCTGATTCATTTTAATACAGAGGGGCTGGAATTTGTTATGACAGCCATGTTTGTTGTGATTTTCATGGAGCAGTGGATGAAGGAGAAAAAGCATACAAGCGCCCTGCTGGGGCTGGGGTTCTCCCTGCTCTGTCTGACTGCTTTTGGGGCGGAGAAGTTCCTTATCCCGGCAATGGCTGCTATTTTAATCGCCCTTACCCTGCTTCGGGGCATCATTGAGAAAGGCGGTGAACGTGCATGAGCATAACAGAACAGATTATCACCATTCTTATGGTGGTGCTGGGGACTATGGTCACCAGATTTCTGCCGTTTTTAGCATTCCCTTCCGGAAAACCCACCCCTAAATATGTCCGGTATTTGGGAAAGGTGCTTCCGGCAGCAGTGTTTGGGCTGCTGGTAGTATATTGCTTAAAGGATGTGAGCCTCTTTGCAGGAAGCCATGGGATTCCGGAACTGATTTCTATTTCCGTCGTGATTCTTCTCCATCTGTGGAAACGTCAAATGCTGCTTTCCATAGCAGGAGGGACCATTTGCTATATGCTGCTTGTGCAGCTGGTGTTTTAACAGGGTACCGGCTGCACAGGCAGTTACTTTTTTAGTAACAGTTCAGCCTGCGGGTTTTGGATTTGAGGATGTAGGAACTGGCAGAACATATAATAGTCTTCGGGGCACGCTCCCGCTCTGATAAAAACGCAACAGTGCTAAGCTCGAAAATACCTCGCTAAGCGCTGGCGTTTTTATAAGGCCCCGAAGACTATTATATGTTCTGCCAGTTCCTACTGTGTATCGTAATGCCATAATGCTTATTTGGGGTA
>CAJUEX010000054.1 GCA_910585715.1 uncultured Lachnospiraceae bacterium | reverse complement strand
GACAATATACAAGCGCTTTGTGGTACACGTCCTGATACCTGACCTCTTTCAATTTTTCATAGTAGAATTTTTCATGTGCATCACTGATAAAAATAATCGCTTTCTCTGCTCCTAACGCTGTACTACTCATGTTCATTTCCTCCATTTCCTATTTTGTTTTTTGACCATAACAAAAGGACACTTCCCTAAAATTTTCTTTTAGAAAAATGTCCTTATCGTACAAAATATTAACTTGAACTGACACGAGTTTAATTTAAAATCATTTATTTTAACCCGTTAAGAGAGTTTATTTTGTCGTACTCTTGTCGTACCATACTGTCTTTAAGTCCGCAAACCCTTGATTTTACTGGTCTTTTCCGCCAAGCGTTTTCATTGTCGGGAACAACAACACATCCCGAATAGCCGGCTGATTCGTCAACAGCATCACCAGCCTGTCAATTCCATATCCAATACCACCCGTAGGAGGCATTCCAATCTCCAAAGCGTTCAAGAAGTCCTCATCCGTATGGTTCGCTTCCTCATCTCCTGCCGCAAAAGCCTCCTCCTGGGCTGCAAAACGCTCCCTCTGGTCAATGGGGTCGTTTAACTCGGAATAAGCGTTGCACATCTCCCGACAGGTAATAAACAACTCAAACCGCTCCACATATCCCGGCTTGTCCGGCTTCTTCTTTGTCAGCGGTGAAATCTCAATAGGATGGTCCATGACAAAAGTAGGCTGAATCAATTTTTCCTCAACAAATTCCTGAAAGAACAGATTCAGAATGTCGCCTTTTTTATGCCTGTCTTCATAATGAACGCCCTTTTCATCCGCTAACTTCTTAGCCGCTTCTGTATCCGGAACCGCATCAAAATCAACGCCCGCATATTTCTTGACTGCATCCACCATGGTAATTCTTTCAAAAGGCTTGCCCATATCGATTTCCACATCGCCGTAGGTAATCTTTGTGGTGCCGCATACCTCCTGTGCCACATGGCGGAACATATCCTCTGTCAAATCCATCATGCCGTTATAATCCGTATATGCCTGATACAATTCCATTAAGGTAAATTCCGGATTATGCCTTGTGTCAAGGCCTTCATTCCGAAATACTCTTCCGATTTCATACACTCTTTCAAGACCGCCTACAATCAGCCTCTTTAAATACAGCTCCAGAGAAATTCTAAGCTTCACATCTTCATCCAGAGCATTATAATGGGTTTCAAAGGGTCTTGCTGCCGCTCCGCCCGCATTGGAAACAAGCATGGGGGTTTCCACCTCCATAAAGTCTCTGTCGTCCAAGAAACGGCGGATGGAGCTTATAATCTTACTGCGCATGATAAATGTCTTCTTCACATCTTCATTCATAATAAGGTCAGTATATCTTTGTCTGTAGCGAATATCCGTATTGGTAAGACCATGCCATTTTTCCGGCAGAATCTGCAGGCTCTTGGACAGCAGTGTCACTTCCGAGGCATGAATGGAGATTTCCCCGGTCTTTGTTTCAAAAACCTCGCCCCTGATGCCTACGATATCGCCTACATCATACTTCTTAAAGAACCCATAGGACTCTTCCCCTATGCTGTCCCTTGCCACGTAGGACTGGATATTTCCCTGTAAATCCTGCACGTTGCAAAAGGATGCCTTGCCCATGACGCGCTTGCTCATAATGCGTCCGGCAACATTGACTTCCTGTCCCTTCATTTCCTCATAGTTATTTTTAATATCCATACTATGGGCTGTTACATTATATTTTGTGATTTCAAAAGGATTCTTTCCGGCTTCCACCAGATTTGCAAGCTTCTCACGACGAACCTTTAAAAGCTGGTTTAAATCCTGTTCCTGTACATTTTGGTTTTTCTCTCCCATGCCTGCCACTCTTTCTATCGTATTTTAATTAGAGCGCTGGATTTCCAACACTTTATACTTAATGATGCCTACCGGCGTCTCTGCTTTTACGGTATCCCCTTCTTTTGCTCCAATCAAAGCCTTTCCAAGAGGAGATTCATTGGATATTTTGCCTTTCAAGCTGTTTGCCTCGGTGGAGCCTACAATCTTAAAGGTCATTTCTTCCTTCAGTTCCAAATCCTTGATACGGACCTTACAGCCGATATTGATTTTATCAAGGTCTACTTCATCCTCCACAACGACTTCCGCATTTTTCAGTATTTTTTCCAGTTCTTCAATTCTGGCTTCAATATCCCTCTGCTCATCCTTTGCTGCATCGTATTCCGCATTTTCAGATAAGTCTCCCTGCTCTCTTGCTTCTTTAATCTTCTGAGCTACTTCTTTTCTTTTGACAACCTTTAAATCGTGCAGCTCGTCTTCGTATTTTTTCAGACCCTCATAGGTTAATATATTTTTCTTTTCTTCCATTTTCATTCACCTTTCTGCAATTTATGCGAAATACCCTTATAACCGCATTATTATACCGTACTTTTTAAGGCTCTGTCAAGGTATATCCTGGGGGATATGTAAGTTATTCCCTTTCCTTCCCTTCTCAGGTATTTTTCCTTTGCTGAATCTGAAAAAGCGTCAAAATATACACAGCCTTCTGCAAGATATTCAGCGGAAATCCAAAAGTCGTCCCTGACATCCATTACAATATGATATTTCTCCCCCACTTCCCCGGAAGCCGTAAAAGCAACCGTAAGCCCGCTTTCCTCATACATTTCCTCTGCCAGATATTCATAAGCCTCCGTATCATCCACCAGAAATTCCAGATAATTCAGACTGCTGCAATAGGGCATCAGCAATTCTTTAAAATCCACTCTGCTCCTATCGGCTATCAGCACTTTTGTAGCCCTTCGGAAGGCACATTCCTTCTTTAGAAATTCTGCCAAACATGCTTCCAGTACCGATAGAGGAAATTCCCCCGTAG
Source organism: uncultured Lachnospiraceae bacterium (assembly GCA_910585715.1). Taxonomy (GTDB): domain Bacteria; phylum Bacillota; class Clostridia; order Lachnospirales; family Lachnospiraceae; genus RGIG3040. Next base: position 19,694 of record CAJUEX010000054.1, on the reverse strand, counting down.
TAGCGGACAGAAGCTTTTCCATTTTTTTATTCATCAGCACCTCATACAGCCTGTTTTTTATCTTTCCCCATATTCCTTTCGGCTTTTCCGAGATAAATTCCGGAAGCTTCAAAAAAGCCATGGGCGCTCCGCACACTACCACTTCCCCCGGCTGTATCTTCTCTCTTAAAAAAGAAAACAGCTCTTTCCCGGTTAGCTGCCTCTTTTCTCCCTGTATTAAAAAAAATGGTGTTTCTCTATCCATGAGCATTCCTGCTTAATTGTTTTCCTAACAGTATATGCCCTTACTTTTCCAAAAACAACTGCTCTATGCTGTCTCTTAACTGCTCCATGGTCTCCATTTCATTCACCCTTCTTCTAAGCTCTGCAGAATGGGGAAGCCCTGTAGTATACCATGCCACATGCTTGCGCATTTCCCGGACGGCAGTGTATTCCCCCTTATAGGCCAGCTGCAGGCCGGCATGGCGCATAATGGTTTCCCTGATTTCCTGTAAGGTTGGTTTCGGGGATTCTTTTCCTGTTTCCAGATACTCTAAAATCTGCCGGAACAAAAAGGGATTCCCCCTTGCCGCCCTTCCTATCATAATGCCGTCACAGCCGGTTTGTTCCATAATTGCCTTAGCGCTTTTCCCGTCTACGATATCCCCGTTTCCGATAACCGGAATGGAAACCGCCTCTTTTACCTGCCTGATAATGTCCCAGTCCGCTTTTCCCGAATAATACTGTTCCCTTGTCCTTCCGTGAACCGCTATGGCTGCTGCCCCTGCCTGTTCCAGCCGCTTTGCCAGTTCCACTGCATTGATCTGTTCCTCGCAAAAGCCTTTTCTTATTTTTACCGTTACCGGTTTTTTTATTGCCCTTGCTGTTTTTTCCACAATTTCCGCAGCCAGCTTTTCATTCTTCATAAGCGCCGAGCCTTCCCCATTGTTCACCACCTTGGGCACAGGACATCCCATGTTGATATCCAGTATGGAAAAAGGCCTTTCTTCAATCCTCTTTGCCATTTCACTCATAAGCTCCGGCTCTGAGCCAAAAAGCTGCAGGGAAACCGGAAGCTCCTCCGGATGAATCTGCATCAGCTCTTCCGTATTTTTATTTTTGTAAAAAATGGCTTTTGCGCTTACCATTTCCATGCACAAAAGCCCTGCTCCCTGCTCCTTGCAGAGCAAACGAAACGGCAGGTCGCATACTCCTGCCATAGGCGCTAATATAACCGGATTTTCCAAAGTTACATCGCCGATTGTAAGTGTCTTCATATATTCTCCATAACAATTAACTTATTTGTCAATCCCTTAGGCATTTTTCCTATTATTTTGGTAACAATCCAGCCCTCCGCTTTCCTCCACAGGAATCATTAAACTTTACAACCCAAATGTCCGATACAGCCACGCTTTACTATCGACTAACATATGCAAAATTCTAACTATGTAAACAGTTCTCTTTTCTATCACATAATAAATCTTATAATTGCGATAATAATCTTTTCGGACACCCAACCCAGCAAGTAACTCATCTTCGTCCAATTCATTCCTCTCCGGAAAGCTTACCAGAGAATTTATCTTTGCACGAATCCCTCTTACTGTATTTTTTAGCAGCAGACGAATTTTTCAATTCATAAGCAATGTAATCGCCAGCATTTTCTAAATCTTCCTCTGCCAACTCCGTAATCCTAATTTGATATTGCCTCATCTCTGTATTTCTTCTCCAATCTGTCAAATACAGTATTAAAGTCTTTTGTTTGTCCTTCTTTTATCTGTTCTAATCCTGCCATTACAAGGTCCCGGACTTCTTTTTTCTGTTCGTCCAAAGCTCTTTGATAATCTTCCTTTACTGCCACAGACATACAATCAATCCTTTCCTCTTTTTTATCAGCATTCCCTTCAATCAAAAATTTACTCCTATTATTAATAATGATGATATCGTACTCAAATGACATTTGCAACAATTATTTTATGAACTACTATCATTAATCAAATATCAAGATTGATAGCAGAAAATTATCTGATTTCACGCTGTTTACCTGTGATTACTGCCTTTCATGCTGTTTATTTTCTATTACTGTTTTCCCGCATTTTTTTCATATATAATCCGAAGTCCGTCCAAAGTCAGAGTATTATCATAAACGTCAATCACATCTGTTTCATCTGCAATAATCCTGCCAAGGCCTCCGGTAGCAATCACCTTCAAATCTGCAAGACCGCTTTCCTTCTTTACCTGATTTACAATATATTCCGTCTGGCCAATCTGTCCATACACCAGTCCTGCCTGCATACTTGTAACCGTTTCCTTCGCAAGAATGCTGGAAGGCTTGCGGATTTCAATTCTTGGAAGCTTTGCAGTATCCTCCCAAAGAGCCCTTGCAGAAATGCCAATGCCGGGAGCGGTAATTCCCACACCAAAGCAGCCATCCTCTGTAACCAAATCATAAGTAGTTGCAGTGCCGAAATCCATCACAAGGGCAGGACCGCCGTATTTCACATAAGCGGCTACCACATCCACAATCCGGTCCGCTCCGATTTCCCTTGGATTATCAGTGGTAACCTTAATGCCTGTTTTCGTTCCCGGTCCCACTACAATAGGATTGCTGCCGAGATATCGGACACATGAACCTACCAGTGCATGCATCACATTTGGCACCACGCTGGCAATAATGGTTCCTTCCACCTGTTTTTTTTCAACCCCGTTCATTTTCAGCAAATCCGTAAGCAACATCCCGTATTCATCGGATGTTCTGGGAATTTTGGTGGTAATCCGAAAGGTGGTAATCAGTTTTTCTCCCTCATATGCTCCGCATGTAATATTAGTATTTCCTACATCAATAACTAAAATCATGTTTTTCCCTCCCATGTTCTTTACCTTGTCCGGACGTCAATGATACAGTACTCTAACTTTCTGAAGCTTCTTCATCCAGCAGACTTCCCACATTCTCCTTCAAAATAAACACTTTATAGTATAAGCTTAATGATTCAAACAATTCCTGTCTTTTCCGCTTGATTTCTCCAATCAGAAGCCCGCTACTGATTTCATCATACAAAATATCCTCTTCCGCCGCATCGGTCTCTAAGGAAATGCTCCCATCCTCCTCAAAAACAATGGTAAACACGCCGCCTACCTCCTCCGTAAATAAGACTGCTATAATATGCAGTTCCTCCTTTATGGATTCCGGCAGGCTCTTAAAGCTCTCATTAAAATAATATTTCTTTTCGTAAGCATTGGCTCCGCAGAGCACCACTCTGTTTTCTTCCACGTTTTACTCCTTATACATAGCCATAAAGCCCCCTGACGGAAACTTCCCCGGCATATACTTTTACAAGCTTTCCTTCTTCATCTTCTACCAAAAGCTCGCCCTTTTCATTGATTCCCTTTGCGCAGCCTTCCCATTCTCCTTTGGGGTCCAGCACCTTTACTCTTTTGCCCCTGTTGATTAAAAGCCCGTTATACTCTTCCAAAAGCCCTCTTAAGTCCTGCTGCGCCAGAAATATTTCGTAATCCCGTTCAAAGCATTCCATAACAGCAGCGGTCAGCTGTGCTCTTGTAAGCTTTTCTCCCTTTTCTAAAAAAAGGGACGTGGCGGTTTCTTTAATTTCTTCCGGAAATTCCATTTCATTCACATTGATTCCCGTACCGATTACTACGGAATGAATATAATCCATTTCCGCATTCATTTCCGTCAAAATGCCGCAGACCTTTTTTTTATTTACTACAACATCATTGGGCCATTTAATAAAAGCCTCAAGCCCTGTTATTTTCCTGATTCCTTCTGCCACAGCCAGCGCCATGACCAAAGTCACCATGGCTGCCTTGTCCGGATGAAAAGACGGCTTTAATCCTATGGACATATAAATGGATGTTCCCTTTGGCGAGCTCCAGGAACGTCCTCTTCGTCCTTTTCCGCTGTTTTGTTTATCCGCAACCACCAACGTGCCGTGAGGCTTTCCCTCTTCAAGCAGTCGTTTTGCATCCGTATTGGTAGAGCCGGTTTCTTCCAGGCAGTAAAGCTTCCTGCCCGCCCACTTTGTATGGAGCCTGCCTGCAATTTCACTGGCTGATAAAATATCCGGCTGGTTCAGAAGCTTATATCCTTTGTTTTTTACCGCCTCAATTTCATAGCCTTCCTCCTTTAGCTGGTTCATCACCTTCCATACAGCAGTCCTTGATACTCCAAAATGATTGCACAACTCCTGTCCGGACACGTAATTTTCCCGTTCTCTTAAAAGGCTCAATATTTCTGTTTTCATATTCCGATTCCTTTTCTATGCTCCAAGAGTTGCCGCCATAACGGCTTTAATGGTGTGCATTCTGTTTTCTGCCTCGTCAAATACCACAGACTGGGCGGATTCAAATACCTCATCAGTCACTTCCATTTCCGTAATTCCGAATTTTTCTCCCATAGCTTTGCCGATTTTTGTATTCAAATCATGGAAGGCCGGAAGGCAGTGCATGAAAATAGCGCTATCCTTTGCATTTTCCATAATCTTACAGTTCACCTGATAGGGCTTTAATTCCTTGATACGGCTTTCCCATACCTCATCCGGCTCTCCCATAGATACCCAAACATCTGTACAGATTACATCCGCATCCTTCGTTCCTGCCATGGCGTCTTCCGTCAAAGTAATGGTTGCGCCTGTTTCCTTTGCAATTGCTTCACATTGCTCCACCAGCTCCCGGCTTGGGAAATATGCCTTTGGCGCACAGGCAACGAAATTCATGCCCAGTTTTGCACAGACAACCATATAGGAATTTCCCATATTATATCTGGCATCTCCCATATAAGCCAGAGTAATTCCTTTTAAATTTCCAAGATGCTCCCTGATAGTGAGCATATCTGCCAGCATCTGGGTAGGATGAAACTCATTGGTAAGCCCGTTCCATACAGGAACTCCCGCATTTTTCGCAAGCTCCTCCACGATTTCCTGCTCAAAGCCTCGATATTCAATGCCCTCATACATTCTGCCAAGCACTCTTGCCGTATCTTCAATGCTTTCCTTTTTACCTATCTGTGAACCGCTGGGGTCTAAATAGGTTGTTCCCATTCCTAAATCATGTGCTGCCACTTCAAAAGAGCAGCGGGTTCTTGTACTTGTTTTTTCAAAAATCAGGGCAACATTCTTTCCCTTCAGCGTATCCACCGGAATGCCCTGTTTCTTTTTCGCCTTAAAATCTGCTGCCAAATCCAGCAAATATAGTATTTCCTCCGGAGTAAAATCCAGAAGCTTTAAAAAATGCCGTCCTTTTAAATTGATATCTGCCATATCTTCTCACATCTCCTCTGTTTTACTATATTTATTCAGGCAATTGCAAAAATAAAGGGCGCTCCCTAAGAAGGAATCGCCCTGTTTCTCTTATTATTTTTGTGCCATTACTTCTTTTATGCTGGTTGCAAGTCCTGCAAGAGACTGAATCTCGGAAGGAATAATAATCTTTGTTGCATTTCCGTTTGCTGCCTTTTCAAAGGATTCCAGACTCTTTAAGTGGAGCACTGCTTCATCCGCTCCTGCTTCCTTCAGCATGCGGATACCGTCTGCACTTGCCTGCTGTACCTTCAGGATTGCTTCTGCCTGACCTTCTGCTTCCCGAATCATCTTTTCCTTTTGGGCTTCTGCACGAAGGATTGCGGACTGCTTTTCTGCTTCCGCTTCCAGAATTGCAGATTCTTTATTACCTTCTGCTACAAGGATGGTGGATTTCTTTTCACCCTCTGCTCTTAAAATAGCTTCACGGCGTTCACGCTCTGCCTTCATCTGCTTTTCCATGGCGTCCTGAATAGCTGCCGGTGGAATGATATTCTTTAACTCTACACGGTTTACCTTAATGCCCCATGGGTCGGTGGCAATATCCAGTGTGCTGCTCATCTTGGAGTTAATCATCTCTCTGGATGTAAGGGTCTGATCCAGTTCGATTTCACCGATAATATTACGAAGGGTGGTTGCCGTCAGGTTCTCAATTGCCATAATTGGATTTTCCACACCGTAAGCATACAGCTTGGGGTCTGTAATCTGGTAGAACACTACCGTGTCAATTCTCATGGTTACGTTATCCTTTGTAATAACCGGCTGTGGTGCAAAATCCACTACCTGTTCTTTCAATACGACCTTTTTCGCCACGCTGTCGATAAAAGGTATTTTAAAATGAATGCCTACTGACCATGTTCCCTGATAAGCTCCCAAACGCTCTACCACATAGGCATGTGCCTGAGGCACGATTTTAATACAGGAAACTACAATACAGATAATAATAATCAATAATATACTCGCTGCTAATACTGATCCCATTTTCTTAATCCTCTTTTCTTTCTTCTACAATTAACTTTGCGCCATCAATTGCCCTGATAATAACTACTGTGCCAACCGGTATGGTCTTTGACTTGTCTACGTTTCTTCCCATCCATTCCACGCCATTGACCGTTACCCTACCGGCTCCCTGCAGATTATCAATTTCACTGATGACAATTGCCTGCATTCCTACAAGACTTTCCGCATTTGTCTTTATTCTGTCTTTATTAAAATACTTGACCGCTATCGGTCTTGTAAAAACCAGCAATATGCCTGACACAAGAACAAACAATACAATCTGTACAAATACCGGCGCTCCCAGCATGGCCGCCAGAGCCGCAATCAGCGCGCCGCCTGCAAACCAGATAGTGGCCAGCCCTAGGGTTGCCAGCTCTACTATAATGAAGACCACAAGCAGTACAAGCCATATAAGTACCGGCTGTCCTATAGATGCTGCATTTGATAAAATCATCATATGCTTCTCCCCTTTTCTTTTGTTATTTCTTATCATACTATATATTTTTTTATAATTCAAGAAAATTTGGGGGGATTTTTTTGTTTTTGTGGAGAGGGGGCGGGGGAATGGTAAGGGGGGGACGCGAAAGAGGGAGATGGGTGGGTGGACGGCTGTGTTTTTGAGGGCGCTTTTACTAAACAGCCTGAGGTTAGGTGTTGGCAGCGAACGGGGCGGAATATAGCGGCGTCCATGCCGCAATATTCCTAAAATTGCCATCCGTGGCAATTTTACCCTGGGTAGTGGACAGGCTGTTAAGTAAAAGTGCCCTCAAAAACAATGCCGTCCACCCACCCATCTCCCTCTTTCGCTGTTTCTTGGCATGCCGTGGCTGTGAATTGTTTATAAATTTTACTTGTTTATGTATTTTATTTATTATTTGTTTTATTTATTATGTGTTTTACTTTTTATGAGTTTTTAGAAAAGCATATTACAAGTTGGGGCTTTATTTATTCTTTAAAAGTGTTAGATAATATGACAATGCAATAATACAAAAAAATATCTTACAAATGCCTCAAGCACCTTACAAAATCCCAAACCTAAACCCGGGCCTTTCGATGAACAGCAGGAGCAGGCAGCTTATAGAAAAGTCTTTTGGGCCTTGATGAAAGCGCCGGTCCTTACACACCGTTCTTTGGTGTGTTAGTACCGCTGCGTTTTCATAGAGCGGGAGCGTGCCCATAAGACTTTTCTATAAGCTACCTGCTCCTGCGTCCCCCCAACCAATCACCTTTACCTTATACACCTCCTGTAAACATCCCGTCTCCTAAAACCCAAAAAGAAAGGCCTCCCCCGGTGAATATCCTTCACCAGCCGAAGCCTTCCATCATTTTCAACTTTTCATCGGGTTCTACCAGAATACATGTGAACCAATCACTATGCCCGGGTGGGCGCCTACTCTGTTAAAGTGGGTAGCTCCGCCAACGTTAGTGGCTCCATCCACTGCTGCCTGTGCGGCCTGCATGCAGGAAACTTTGGGGCCTCTTGCTGCAATTGCAGCCACCTTGCCGTTAGTGGCAGGCGGGAACTGTCCCGGTGCGGTAATGACTCCAATAATGCTTCCCGGATAGCCGCCGCTTCTTACACGGTTCATCACTACTGCTCCTACTGCCAGCTGGCCCTCATAGGACTGGGAACCGGCTTCACACTGGATTAATGCCGCAAGCAATGTTACGTCTGATACGCTTGTAGGAACTGCTCCCTGATTCTTGGAGAGTTTTTCCAATTCCTTAGCTCTTTCCTCATCCTCAATTTCTTTTGTGGTCTTTCCTGTCTCTACCGTAAATTCCAGCGTGGCAAATTCTGTTGAAACATATCCTACTGTATCTTCGTCATACTGAACAGCTACCCAGTCATCCGACTGCTCCACTGCAACCAGTGTCTCTCCGTTTTTTACAAGACCATAAACTCCTGCTTCTTCAGATGCCTCTTTTCTCACTCTGAGAGCATCCGTGGTAATGGTGGCCTTTAAGGTTCCGGCTTCTTCTCTCAGCGCCGCTGCCTCTTCTCCAAAGAGCAAATATTCATTCTTAGCCCAGCCTGTCAGGTTGCCGCTCTGAATTTTGGTCCAATCACCGTTTTGCTCTAAAATAATGCCGCCGCAGTTTTTAAAAAGCTTACCTGCTACTGCTGATTCTTCATCTGCCTCTTCTCTTACATTCACAGAGTCAGATACATTTGCCATAACCAGCGTATCCAAATCAACCTGTTCTGCTTCCTCTTCTTCTGCTTCCATCCGGGCTTCCGCTTCTCCGGCTACCAGAGAAACCTCTTCTTCTGCTTCTTCATCCGTCTGATTCATCTCTTCTGTTTGCTGAATCTGTTCTTTCTCCGGCTCTTCTTCAGAAGCTGAAATCTCATTTTCTTCGTCGCCCTCCATGTAAGAGGCAACACCTGCTGTCAAAGTATCTAAATGTTCATTTTCTTCTGCAAGGACCATTATGCTGTCCTGACTTATCAGTAGGAAGCAGACTAACGTACATGCCATGATCCTTCCAGATATAGTTTTTTGTGTTCTCATAATATCCTCCATCCGGTTTATTTAGACTCTGTTACATCCTGTTTCAATTTTGTTTCAATTATTACAAAATTATTAAATTTCCGGCTTGAAGGTTATCATATCAGAAATATTTATTTTTGTCAAATATCTTCTTAATTTTTTCTTAAGAGGGTAACAGTTCAGCCCTCAGCTTTCCCGCGCAGGAGCCAGAACCGGATGCAGGCAGAAAATGTTTCTACGTCGCCACGCTCCCGCTCTGATAAAAACGCAGCAGTGCTAAGCTCGAAAGAACCTCGCTAAGCGCTGGCGTTTTTATAAGGGCTCCTATAGAAATCATTTTCTGCCCGCATCCGGTTCTGGCTCCTACGTGGGAAAGCTGAGGGCTGAACTGTTACTAAGAGGGATGCTACATATTTTTCGACTTGTCAACACATGCGCATTGTGCTTTTATGACTGCTGAGCGCAGCCCCTTTTCTTCCAGTACCTTTACAGCTTCAATGGTTGTTCCTCCGGGGGAGCAGACCATATCTTTTAATTCTCCCGGATGCATTCCCGTTTCCAGCACCATCTTCGCGCTTCCCAAAACTGCCTGGGCCGCAAATTCATATGCCTGTTTTCTGGGCATTCCATCTGCTACCGCAGCATCTGCCATAGCTTCAATAAACATAAAAACATATGCCGGTGAACTGCCGCTGACGCCTACCACCACATCCATTAAGCCTTCCGCTACCTCAATGGCTCTGCCAAAGCTTTCAAGCAGTCTTAATATTTCCTTTTTTTCTTCTTCTGACAGTGATTCATGAAAGCAGACCCCTGTACAGCCCTCGCCAACCAATGCCGGGGTATTTGGCATGCATCTTACAAGCTTTACTTTTTTTCCAAACTGTCCTTCCAGCCATTCCATTGTTTTTCCCGGCGCAATGCTTACGATAACTGCATCTTTTCTTACGCTGTCCTTTATTTCCGCAATGACTGTTTCATACATCTGGGGCTTTACGGCAAGGAATAGGATATCGCTTCCGGCGGCTGTTTCCACATTGCTCTCCATACCGGTAATACCCAGATTGTCCACAGCCTTTTTTACTGTTTCCTTTCTTCTGGCGGAACCTAAAATATCTTCCGGCCTCACAAGCTCCTTCTGAATCATTCCTCCGATTATGGCAGATGCCATATTCCCAAGTCCTATAAATCCAATCTTCATTTCTCTTTCCTCCTCGTCTGGCTTTATTATTGTCATTCCAAGCCTCATGCCAGTTTCGTGCTTCTTTTATTATATTCTGGGCAGCTGGTCCCTCTGCCTTTTCGCCTCATACATCAAAACGGCTGCTGCCACTCCGGCATTCAGGGATTCTACCTGTCCCTCCATAGGAATCTTCAGATAAGCTGAAGCCAGCCCTGCCGTTTCCTCCGTCAGCCCATTCCCCTCGTTCCCTATCAAAAATGCTGTTTTTTCCCTAAAATCAATATAGTCATAAAAATTCCTTCCGCTTAAATGAGCTGCATAGATTTTTATTCCCAGGTCTTTCATATAAGCCAGTGCTAACGAAAGCTTTTCTACATATACAAAGGGAATTCTGTAAATGGAACCCATAGTTGCCCTGATAGTTTTTGGATTATAAATATCCACTGTATTTCTGGTCATAATCACTCCATGAATTCCTGCCCCTTCACCCGTTCTTAAAATAGTTCCCAGATTGCCCGGATCCTGTATGTCCTCCAATACCATCCACAAACCATTAGGCACAGCTAACACTTCCGGAAGCGTATAAAAAAGCTGCTCCACCACGCACAAAATCCCCTGAGGCGTTTTCGTGTCGCACATCCTGTCAAACACATCATCCGCCACCACTTCATATTCCATTTCCTGAAGCTTTGTAAATAATTCTCCTTTTTCGGATAAGCTTTTTTTTAGCAGCCTTTCCGACACATATATTTCTTTAATCCGATCATTTGGCGCCTCTAAAAACATTTTTGCGCCTTCCACCACAAAGGAATGCTGTTCTTTCCTTGCTTTTGCCTTTCCTGTAAGCTGTATCACATTTTTTATTCTGCTGTTAGAGCTTGAAGTTATCATATTATGCACCTGTTTCATTTTCTTTTTATGGTGTATCATAGCAGATATTGCTGTTATATGCAAAGACTATAGAAATCAATTTTGGGCAGGCAGCTTTCTTCATGGGCGCCGGGATGGATTCCATCCCGCTGTCCATAAAGAAAGCTGCCTGTCAAAAATTGATTTCCGAAACCTGAAAGGGGATTTGAATGCCCTGTACCTTCATCCAAATCCTCTTTTTATTCATTTACCGTATAAATATTTTCTATGATTATTTATTACATTTTACATGGATAGTATCCTGCTGACTTCATATTGGTATTCCGAAATATCCTTTTTCATGGCAAGTGCTTCATCAATATCAAAATCCAGAAATTCCCCATGCTGATAACCTACTACGCGGTTCGTCTTTCCCTGACATAGTATATCTGCTGCATAGGCACCCATAATGGAAGCATAAAAACGGTCCTTACAGGTAGGATTTCCTCCCCTTTGCATATATCCCAAAATAGTAGCTCTTGTTTCAATTCCCGTGGCAGCCTCAATCCTTCTTGCCATGGAGGTAGAATGACCAATGCCTTCTGCATTGATGATAATATGATGGGTCTTTCCTCTTTTTCTGTTATTTATAATATTGTTAATAATATTTTGTTCATTATAATCGTACTTTTCCGGAAGGAGAATGTCCTCTGCACCATTGGCAACACCGCACCACAAAGCAATATAACCGGCATCCCTTCCCATTACCTCAATAATACTGCACCTTTCATGGGATGATGAAGTATCTCTTACCTTGTCTATGGCATCCATTGCCGTATTGATTGCCGTATCGAAGCCGATTGTATATTCGGTACAGGCAATATCCAAATCTATCGTTCCCGGTACGCCGATGGTATTAATGCCCTGCTTGGAAAGAGCCTGAGCGCCTTTATAGGAGCCGTCCCCTCCAATTACCACGATACCGTCTATTCCATGCTTCTTACAAATCCCAGCGCCTGCCTGCTGTCCTTCCAGAGTTCGGAATTCCGAACACCGGGCAGTGCCCAGTATTGTACCGCCTCTTTGAATGATATCTGATACATTTTGCTTTTCCAAATCTATGATTTCTTCATTTAACAAACCCTGGTAGCCTTTTTTTATGCCCTTTATCTTCACACCGTTTGCAATGCCTTTTCTTACCACTGCACGTATGGCAGCATTCATTCCAGGCGCATCGCCGCCGCTTGTTAAAACACCAATTGTTTTAATTTCCTTTGCCATGGGTTATTCCTCCTCTTTTTTTCAGTAACAGTTCAGCCCTCAGCTTTCCCACACAGAAACCGGAACCGGATGCAGGCAGAAAATGATTTCTATAGGAGCCCTTATAAAAACGCCAGCGCTTAGCGAGGTTCTTTCGAGCTTAGCACTGCTGCGTTTTTATCAGAGCGAGAACGTGGCGACGCAGAAACATTTTCTGCCTGCATCCGGTTCCGGCTCCTGTGTGGGAAAGCTGAGGGCTGAACTGTTACTTTTTCTACCTCATTTTAATTCATTTTTCTTGGCTTTTCAATGATTTCCATACAAAATATTTGAAATAATGTAAAAGTTCAGTCATTTTACACTAATATCACATTCTCATTTCCGAACCTTTCCATCAGCCGCCCAAGCAAAACCTTGTCGGCATTTACATTCTGGTTTTTAGGCAGCTCCTTCCTGCCTCTTTCCTTTTCCACATATATAACAATTCCGTCTTTTCCCTCTGATTCCGAAAGCATACCGTAAAGCTCTTCCTTGTTTGATTCAAAGCTTTCCTTGTCCGGAAACTTAATCCATAATTTTCTGCCGATTTCATCAAATCCCACAATCCGCCTGCAAATAAGCTTTCCGTCTTTTTCTTCCTCAAGGCTGACTCTGCCGGTAAGAAATACTTTTTTGTCCTCCACCAGAAGACTGCTGTATTTTTCATAGGTTGCCGGAAATACGATTACCTCGATGCTGCCAATTAAATCTTCCAGAACCAGAAATGCCATAATCTTATCGTTTTTCGTATATTTTATTTTTTTATCGGTTATCAGTCCTCCTACGGTTACTTCCTTTCCGTCTTCCAGTTTTATCATGCCGGTTTCTTCCTCTAATAAAAATTCCCCCGTGGTTGCCGTAATATGCTTTTTCCAGAATCCTTCATACTCCTGCAGGGGATGGCCGCTTACATAAACGCCGATTACCTCTTTTTCAAAGGCAAGCATCATTTCCTTTTCATATTCGCCCACATCCGGCAATTTTATGGAAAATGTCTCCTTTTCCTCATCGCTTGCCAGGTCAAACAAAGTCATCTGCCCTGCCATTGAATTTTTCTTATCTTTTACAATATGGTCATAAATCTGATTGTATACAGCCATAAGCTGCTTCCTTGTACCTTCAAAGCAGTCAAAGGCGCCTGCCTTAATAAAGTTTTCCAGCACTCTCTTATTCAGCTGGGAATCCGACATGCGGGTAATAAAATCATTTAAATCCGCAAATCTTCCTCTTGCAGCCCTTTCTGCCACAATAGATTCGATTACAGGCCGCCCCACGCCTTTTATAGCTGTAAGGGCAAAGCAGATTGCCCCATTCTTTACTGAAAAATTCTTCTCTCCTTCATTCACATCCGGCGGCAGTATCTGAATCCCCATATTTCTGCTTGTAAGAATATATTCCGCCACCTTTCCCGGATTATCAATGACGGAAGTCAGAAGAGCCGCCATAAACTCTACCGGATAATAATATTTCAGCCATGCCGTCTGATAGGAAACAACTGCGTAAGCTGCTGCATGGGATTTATTAAAGGCGTATTTGGCAAAGTCCATCATGTCATCATAAATCTGTCCTGCCACCTTTTCCGGAATTCCGTTTTTGATACATCCGGGCACTCCTTCCTCTTCATTGCCAAATATAAAGTTTGCCCGTTCCTTTTCCATAACAGCCTGCTTTTTTTTGCTCATGGCACGGCGCACCAAATCGCTTCTTCCCAAAGTATATCCGCCTAAGTCCCTGACAATCTGCATAACCTGCTCCTGATATACGATACAGCCATAGGTAGGCTTTAAAATAGGCTCCAGCTGGGGACAGGAATAGACCACCTGGTCCGGGTGATTCTTTCCGTAAATATACTTGGGAATAAAATCCATGGGACCCGGCCTGTACAAAGAAATTCCTGCAATAATGTCTTCTAAGGACCGGGGCCTTAACTCCTTCATAAACACCTTCATGCCGGCGCTTTCAATTTGGAATATTCCTTCTGTCCTGCCCGTCCCGATATAGTCCAGCACCTTTTTATCATCATAATCAATTTTACTCATATCTATAAGGGCACCGCTGCCTTTTTCTATCATCTTAAGGGCATTCTGAATTACGGTTAATGTGCGAAGCCCTAAGAAGTCCATTTTTAACAGCCCCAGCTCTTCCAGAGTAGTCATGGTAAACTGGGTTGTAATGGAACCGTCCGAACCTCTGGAAAGGGGCACGAATTCATCTGCAGCCTTTGGACAGATGACAACTCCCGCCGCATGCATGGAAGTATGCCTTGGAAGCCCTTCAAGTCTTTTACACATATCAATTAAATAATGAACCTGTTCATCATTTTCATACAGGGAACGAAACTCCGGATTCATTTCCAAAGCCTTGGTAATAGTAATATTTAATTCATTAGGTATCATCTTTGCAATGGAATCCACATAGCTGTAAGGCAGATCCATGACCCTTCCCACATCCCGAATCACACCTTTTGCAGCCATAGTACCAAAGGTGACAATCTGCACCACCTTTTCCTGTCCATACTTCTCACCCACATAATCGATTACCTCCTGCCTTCTTTCAAAACAGAAATCAATATCGATATCCGGCATGGATACACGTTCCGGGTTCAAAAAACGTTCAAATAACAGTTGATATTTAATCGGGTCAATATCCGTAATCTTCAGGCAATAGGAAACAATGCTTCCTGCCGCCGAGCCTCGTCCCGGCCCCACAATAATGTCATGCTCTTTTGAATAATTGATAAAGTCCCAGACAATGAGAAAATAGTCTACATAGCCCATTTTTTCAATAGTGGACAACTCATATTCCAGCCTTGCTTCCAGCTCTCTTAAAGTTATATCCTGTTTTAACTTTTCTTTATTTAATGGATTGCCCCAGTCTACAGCTTTTCCTTCCGTATCAGAAATACAGATAAACTCCTGTGAATTTTTTATTTCCTCAGAACCATAACGGAACAAAAGGCCGTCATAGCAAAGCTTTTCCAAATAGGTATAAGATGTATATCCCTCCGGCACTTCATAGTGGGGCAGCTTGGTTTTCCCAAATTCAATTTCCACCTGACAGCGCTCTGCTATTTTATGAGTATTTTCCAAAGCTTCCAGCGCATAGGGGAAGAGTTGCTTCATTTCCTCTTCACTTTTAATATAATACTGCCCGCCCACATAGCGCATTCTGTCCTCATCTGCCAGTTTCTTTCCGGTCTGGATACAAAGAAGGATATCATGGGGCTTTTCATCCTCAGCATAAGTATAATGCACGTCATTGGTGGCTACTAATGGAATCTGCAACTCCCTGCTCATCTGCAAAAGCGCCGTATTCACCATTCTCTGTTCCGGAATGCCATGGTCCTGAAGCTCCAGAAAGTAATTGCCCTTTCCAAAGCAGGCTTCATATTTCAATGCGGACTTCTTAGCCTCGTCAATCAGCCCTTTGGAAATATATCTCTGAACCTCACCGGCAAGACAGGCGGAAAGGGCAATAATCCCTTCATGGTATTTATTTAATACTTCCATATCCACACGGGGCTTATAATAATAGCCTTCCGTAAAGCCTCTGCTGACAATATGCATCAGGTTTGCATAACCAGTGTTATTTTCCGCCAGTAGCACCAGATGGTAATATCGGTCCTCTCCTCCCGTCAGTTCCTTATCAAATCTGGAATTTGGAGCCACATATACCTCACAGCCTATAACGGGGCGAATCCCCTGTTCCTTTGCGGCCCTGTAAAAATCAATGACCCCAAACATAACGCCATGGTCTGTAATTGCCACACTGTCCATGCCAAGCTCTTTTACACGCTTTACACATTCCTTTATTTTATTGGAACCGTCCAACAGGGAATATTCTGTATGGACATGCAGATGAGTAAATGCCATTCTTCTTTCCTTTCTCTTTTCCGCTTCAACCTCGAAAGCTTTCGTATGAATCTGTTTCTCCTTTATACAATAGCTTTAGTATAGCACAAAAAAAAGGAGCGTCCAAGCTTGAACACTCCTTTTCCGCAGGCATCCCTTCTGAACGCCCATAGATTATAAATACTTCTTCAATACTTCTGCTTTATCTAATTTTTCCCATGGAAGATTCAAATCGTTTCTTCCAAAATGTCCATAAGCAGCAGTCTGCTTGTAAATCGGACGGCGAAGATCCAGCATTTTAATGATACCAGCCGGACGAAGGTCAAAGTTTTCCCTTACGATATCCACCAGCTTTTCTTCTGAAACCTTTCCGGTTCCAAAAGTGTCCACCATAACAGACATGGGATGTGCAACTCCGATGGCATATGCCAGTTGGATTTCACACTTTTCTGCAAGACCTGCTGCCACAATATTTTTTGCCACATATCTGGCTGCATAAGCAGCGCTTCTATCCACTTTTGTGCAGTCCTTTCCTGAAAAAGCGCCGCCGCCGTGACGAGCATATCCGCCATAGGTATCTACAATAATCTTACGTCCGGTAAGGCCGCTGTCACCATTCGGTCCGCCAATTACAAAACGCCCTGTCGGATTAATGAAATACTTTGTATCTTCATCAATCATCTCTTTTGGAAGAACCGGGTCAAATACATATTTCTTAATATCTGCATGAATCTGTTCCTGAGACACCTCCGGGTCATGCTGTGTGGACAATACCACCGCCTCTAAACGCTTTGGCTTTCCGGATTCATCATATTCCACGGAAACCTGACTTTTTCCATCCGGTCTTAAGTAAGGCAGCGTGCCCTCTTTTCTTACCTTTGTCAGCTGCAAAGCAAGCTTATGGGCAAGGCTGATAGGATATGGCATATATTCTTCCGTCTCGTTGGTAGCGTAACCAAACATCATTCCCTGATCGCCGGCTCCAATGGCATCAATTTCCGTATCGGTCATTTGATTTTCTTTTGCTTCCAATGCCTTATCCACGCCCATGGCAATATCCGTGGACTGCTCGTCAAGCGCCACCATAACCCCGCAGGTATTTCCGTCAAAACCATACTCGGATTTGGTATAACCGATTTCCTTTACCGTCTCTCTTACTATTTTTTGAATATCCACGTAAGCCTTTGTGGTAATTTCTCCCATTACCATAACAAGCCCTGTAGTAGTACAGGTTTCACAAGCCACACGGCTCATGGGGTCCTGTTCCATCAATGCATCCAGTATGGCATCCGAAATAGCATCGCACATTTTATCCGGATGTCCTTCCGTTACTGATTCAGAAGTAAATAATAACTTCTCCATTTCATTTCCTCCTTTCAAATAGAAAAATCCGCTTGCAACAAGCGGATCCGATTTTTTAGTCAGAAGATCCTCTTATTGTTCGATGACTCGCTCAGGTTGGCACCTTCCTCCATTTTCCTATGGCATTTCCGATTCTAAATCAATCTGAATCAAGAAATTCTATATCAGCATAGAAAAATTTTTCTTCAGGGGTTGCCGTGGCTTCACAGATCCTTTGTATCTCCACCACTCCAAATAAGAGACTTTGCAATATGGAATTTTCTCACTTAATGGTACTATACTCTTTTTCTATTAATTCGTCAATATATTTTGGCGAAAGAGCGGATAAAATGAAAATGAAAATTGCGGATAAAAAGTAATTGTTCAGGGCTGAACGGTTATATAAAAGGGCAGAAAGCAGGTTTAAATCCGCCTGCTCCTGCCATTTCGATTTTACTTGTTTTTCCAGGACTGCTTTTTATTTAAGTAATATAAACAGGTTGTCCATGTATTAACCTTTCCTGTCTTTCTATTCTGATAAGTGATACGGATATATGTGGTGGGGAATAATTCATCATATGTATATTCAGCGCTTCCGTTGCTGAAATTATAGGAATAGGAATATACAGCCTTTTTCGCAAGCTTTATCTTCTTATTATTTTCCACCTTTTTATAAGTCACTTTTCCGCTTTTATTACGAACTCCCACTTCAATGGAGAGCCGTTTATATTGCTTTTTCAATTTAACGCTTAATTTACCGGAAGGTATTGTTGTATACGGATAATAATTATATAAATTTTTTCCGTTATATTTAATACTTTTTATGGGACTGGCATAGCTGCCAGAAGCAACTGCTTTAACCTGAATATTTTTAGTACATCTTACGCTGCCATCCGCTTTTAAAACCTCAAAAGTTACTGTATATTCCCCTGCTTTCTTTGCAAAAAAACTTAGATAAGCGCTACGATAATTGTTTTTTGTGATTTTCTGATTTGTCTCCCAATCCTTTGTAGTAGTATTGGAATAAGACTCTCTCGTCTTTTTTACAAGAAGATTGGGATTACTTGATGTCACCTTTCCCACCCGGTCACCATCCATATCCAGATAAATATAAGTAACGGCGCCGCCGCCATAGCTGCTGTCATTAGCATATCCTACGCTCATATCAATTGAATCCTCGTATTCAACCCCGTTTCCGGAATCCTTCTTGGTTTCGGCATTTACTTTCATTTCCATATTCATGGAAAGCAAAAAAGCCAAAGCTGCCAGAACGATTCCCTGCATTGCTGTCTTTCTATATTTTTTCATATTTTTCCCTCCGTATTATTTGTTTTTATAGTACAGCTCGTACTCTGTACTTCCCACAATGCCAAGTCTGGTATCCTTATAAGTTACTTTTACATATGTGACCGGATATAAATAATCATACTCTGTTCCGGATTCATAGGAATAATATTCGCCCGGATAAGAATATACATTGGCTTTATATTTGGTGCTGTCTGCCAAAGTAATCTTCTTTTTATTTTTCACCTTCACATATGCAGGTTCCGGGGAATACTCCTTATAAGCTTTCTCCTGAAATTTGCCCACTTCTATTTTTTGAAGCTTAAACCCTTTATTCATTGTAACCTGAAGTTTGCCGCTTTTTTTAGCAAAAAGATTGGCGCCTGCAGCATTGTACAGCTTCCCTGCATATTTAATACTCTTAACCGGCGTTGCATATTCTTCTGCATATACTTTTATTTGCTTCTTGCAGGTTGTTTTCTTCTTTGCATTTTTAATGGTAACGGTCAGGGTATATGTACCCTTCTTTCTTGCATGATAGGTAATTGTACCTCTTACCCTGCATTTTTGCTCTTTATTTCCTTCAAGCCTGACAACTGTATACTCATCCCCTGTATATACAGCCTTTCCCGTAACCTTTGCAATCAGGCTGGAGCTGTTGCTTTTTACAGAGGCAACGTAATCCCCCTCATTTACCAGATAAATGCTGCAGCCATTGTTCAATTCCCGAATTCCGGCCCGGACTTTCGTGGGGTAGCAGACTCCTTTTTTAGTATCCAGTACATAAGTGGTGGTTTTTGGTGCAGCCTGTACTTCCATTGCAGATGTGTTTAAACAGCCAAATACAATTAACACTGCCAGAAAAGCTGCTGCAATCTTTTTACTCTGTTTCATTTTCTTTCCTCCTATTTCATTTCTAGTCAAATTCGTTTATATAGTATAGCATGCTCTTTGGAAAAAGTATACAATTATTTGGTTACAATCATTCTTATTTTAATCCCTGTTGTTAGAAAATGCTCTGCTCTATTTGTGCACTTTTACCAAATCGCAAGATTTTCAGGGTAACTGCAACACCTCTTGAAATGCCGAAAAGCAACACCTT
>CAJUEX010000053.1 GCA_910585715.1 uncultured Lachnospiraceae bacterium | reverse complement strand
AACACCAGCATTTAATCTGACCAGAGGAGCATCATCTAATGTGCAAAACAACACCGTGTTCCCGTCAGCCGGCCCATGCTGTCATGGGTGTTTGTGGTGACGGTCCTTCCGTAATGGTCCGTCACCTGTTCCGCATTCCCGTACACGTCGTAGACGGTGCGGCTGGTCTTCCCTTTTTCATTGGTAACCGCCGTGGTACAGCCTTCAGCATCGTATTCATAGGACACCTTGATGTCCCCTTTTTCCTTTGTATGCACCGTCACAGCAGACAGCCTGTCCAGCCGGTCGTATTCCATGGTGGTGGCGGTGCCAAGGGCATTGGTCTTTCCCGTGCAGTTGCCGCCTGCATCATAGGTGTACCGGGTGGTGTTTCCTTTGGGGTCTGTCTCTGCGGTCATCCTGCCGAAGGTGTCGTAGGTATAAGCGGTGGTGTTCCCAAGGGGGTCTGTTTTTTCCAGGATGTTCCCTGCAGCGTCCACCGTGTAGGTGGTGGTGTGCTTTCCGTTTCTCGTAGTCCGGACCAGGTTCCAGTTGCTGTCGTAGGTGTATGCCATGGTCTGGCCGTCTTCCAGGGTCTCTTTCTTCAGCTTCCCGTTGGAATAGTATTCGTAGCGGACAGCGGTTCCTGCCGTTTCCTCCATGACCATGCGGTTCCTGCAGTCATACTGGTAAGCAGTGACAAGCCCTGTCCTGTCCTCATGTCTGGTCAGGTTCCCGGCGCCGTCGTATTGGTTCTTTTCCTTTGTGCCGTCCGGATAGCGGACTTCGGTCAGGTTCCCTTCCCCGTCATAGCTGTATTCGGTCACGGTACCGTCGGGAGCGGTCTCGCTGGTCTTTCTTCCCATCCGGTCATACTGGTAAAGAGTGGTCTTTGGCTCCTTCATTCCCATCCGGTCCCGCTCCACTTTTTCCATCAGGTTCCCGCAGGCATCATATGCGTAGGTCAGTATCACTCCGGATGGCAGTTCCGCCATCTGGCATCTTCCCATGGCATCATAAAAAAAACGGGTGGTATTTTTCATGGGGTCAGTGCTCTCCACGATGTTCCCCATGCTATCATAGACAAGACGGGTCCGGTTTCCTTTAAAGTCCGTATAGGAGGACATATGCCCATTTTTGTAGACATATTCCCTGCTCCCCAGACCTTCCACGGTCTCTTTTACCAGCTGGTTTTTCTCATTGTATTCGTAGCTGGTCACCATCCCTTTATAGTCCACGGTCCTTATCAGGTTATGGAAGGCATCATAGTCATAGGAGGCATTGTCTCCCCCTGCCCCTTCTATTCCCCTCAGGTTGCCGGCATCGTCATAGTCCATATGGGTGGTGTTCCCGATGCTGTCGATGAAATCGGTCATATTTCCGTTTTCGTCATACCGGTACATGCTCCGGTTCCCGTCTGCCCCGGTCTCAGTCAGCAGGTTTCCTTTGCGGTCATACAGGTAGGTGCTCTCATTGCCGTTCTGGTCCTTTAAGGCAATCTTCTGGCCCTTTTCGTTGGTGGTGACGGTCTGGCTCCCGCCCCGGTGGTCGGTAATGGTAATGTCAACCCCGTCGTATTTGTTTTCCTTGTAGGTAAGGGTTGATGTCTTTCCGCTGTCTGGCTGCCACTGGCTGGTGACCCTTCCTTCCCCGTCATAGGTGTTCTTTACGCAGGTCACTTTGTTTTCGTTGACGGCCTCGGTCAGGTGGTGCTCCGAATCATAGCGGTAGGTGCAGCCTTCTCCTGCCGGGTTGGTGACGGAGGTCAGGTTGCCGCTTTCATCGTAGCCAAGGTGCTCCGTCCTTCCGGTGTAATCCGTCACTGCGCTGATAAGTCCCTTTTCGTTATAGGCAAGGTGAAGCTCCTTTCCGGTGAGGCGGTCTGTCACGGTCAGGGTGTTTTCTCCTCTGGCAAGGTCCAGTATGCGCCTTTCGTCTTTTTTAATCTGCAGAAGCTTCCCTTCTTTGTCAAAGCATAGGGCCTCCCCGATGGGTGAGGTCAGGGTATAGCTTTTGTCCTTATTCCGGAACAGGAGGTAGCCTTCCATGGCAGTGCCCATGGGGCGGAATGCCCCTGTATATTCCGTTTCCTCATCCAGTATCACGTCCCCGTTTACCAGACGTCCGTAGGTGGTGTTGTTCAGCGCTTCTTCGTTTATGAACGCCACGGAGGCACAGGGGGAGCTGTGATAGATGGCTGTATTCCCGTTATTCTCTATCCACTGCTCATAGTTATGGCTCATACCGTAGCCTGCTTCCCCTGACTTTCCTGCAAGCATGGAGTTATACTCTATGGAGAAGGGAATCGTCCCGTCCTCCGCCATGGCGAGCCCGTCTATGGTCTGCAGAAAGGCTCCGGTGGTGGTGTCTATGGGGTCTCCGTAGATGTCCATGTCATCCTCGCGGATTGGCTTGCCTACATAAACGATATATTTGCTCACATGGCTTGCTATGGGCTCTACGGTCACGTTGACGCCCAGATTGCTGCCCTTCAGGCTCTTTACAAAAGCATCTGTCAGTTCGTAGTAATAGGTATAGCCGTCTCTCTCCAGAGGATCATCAGACACATAGGTTCCGTAAATTTCCTCTCCCGGCTCCAGTACCCCTACTTTTATAGTATCTCCGTTATAGGTAATGGGCAGTACCTTGCATTTATTTGTATTTGGCGTATAGTAGGTCCTTCCTCCCGAGCGGTTTACATTCACTACCTGATTGGTGTTTATATCTTTTACAATAATTTCCTCCACGTGATCGGAGGTCTGATACGCCCCGATGGAAGTGGAAAGGTTATAAAAGCTCCTGTTGGATTCATTTACGATTTTATATTGGATAAAGTACTTTTCACCGATATACCGGGCTGCCTGAGGCATGACAACGATATGAAGGCCTTTTCCGCCTTCCACTTCAAATTCGTATGTTCCGCTGAATCTGCCATCAATGGGCGCCTGAAAGGGGCTCAGTGTGCCATGGAAGGAAGCTGACAGGTCATATTTTCCGGGAACATCCCCTTTGATGACCCAGCTTGCGGTACCTGCCTGACCTCCTTCAATCCGTTCCATGTGCTTTATCAGGTTCTGGTCTGATTTCAGCTTTGCAAGGGAAACTCCTTCCGGCAGTTCCAGAGTTGCTGATGCATTTTCAATAGGGAAGGTGGGATTGGCATTGTTGAATACGGCAAGCTCCACGTTATATATTTCCTTCAGCCATGTGACGCTCTGGGTGGTGGTACAGCACAGGAGTATGGGATTTATTTGACCCTCTTCTGTTTCCTCCACCTCTTCCGGCTGGACAATCTCTGCCTTTATCGTATTTTTTCTTTTAGAATAATGGGATTCCCCGCCTGTGCTGGTGTTCTGCAGTGTCTGGGTGATGCCTGCTCCCCCTATATGTCCGCTGTATTCCATTATAACAGGAATGGGACTCAGTCCAAAGGTTAATTCCACCGAAAACACATAAGTATGATAATTCTCCGGCCTGGAAAAATCCACTCCTGCCTCTATCATTTCCTCAAGCTCCATCCGGTGTACGTCCATCCTGCCTGTCACCACTTCGCCGGTGCTCAGGGTAATAATCTCTTCCCCCGGCTCCTGATTGCTTACATAGATGGTGCTGTCTTTGGGCAGATACCCCTCTGCAAATGCGCAATATTCATACATTCCCGCCAGAGTGCAGATATCCACCCTGCCCAGCCCGTCGGTGCGCAGATGAAGCTGTTCTTCCTCCCCGGTCTTTACATAGACGTAGGCATAGGGAATCCCCACACCGCTTCCGTCCTGTACCGTCAGGGATGTAATGCCGTTATTGCCTTTATTTTTCACATGTACTGTACAGGTGGTGCTGTTTTCGTTTCCGGCCGCATCCTTTACTGTGAGCATTAGCTGATAGGTGCCCGGCTCTTTATAAGCGTGTTTCACCCTGGAACCGGTCTTTTTTGTGCCGTCGCCCATATCCCACAGATATTTTACTATTCTTACATTGTCAGTGGAGCCGGTGCCGTCAAACAGGGTCTGCATCCCGTTAAGGGTCACAATGTTTTCTGGCAGGCTGGCAACAGGCGCAACGGTGTCCGCGTCATTTGCATAGCTGTTTACGGTATTGGATTCGCTGTAGTTCCCCCTTAAGTCATATGCCCGTACTTTATAGTAGTAAATCTGGTCAGTCTCCACCTGGGTATCTTCGTATTCCGCCTGCTTTAAAGTCTGGATGCAGACAAAGTCCTTTTCCCCAAGCGCCTTCCTGTAGATGCAGTACTTTTCAAAGTCCTCTTCCGTATTTTCCGTATAGGACAGGCGGATGGAAAAGCTTCCGCTTTCCGCTTTCAGCTGCGGCTTTGCAGGGGCTGTCAGGTCAAATTTATATTCTGCTGTCACGTATTCGCTGGCATTTCCGTTTTTGTCCAGCGCGCCTGCACGTACTTCATATACGGCTTCTTCAGAAAGTCCTTTTCCGTTCCAGCTTATTTTTCTGTATTCCAGCCTTCCTCCGGCGTCTTTTGTTTCAATGGTATGCCAGATATCATCGGTATCCTTTTCCCTGTATTCCAGTGTGATAGAAGCAAGCTGGCTGTTGTCAGTGGCGATTACTTCCAGTGAGGCTTCTTCTCCCAGCAGGGTATCTGTATCAGGGGAGATACCGGTTACCTCCGGCGCTGTCTCGTCCCACTTTACGGTAGCGGCGGCTTCTCTTGATGCTTCTCCTTCATTTCCGGCAATGTCCACCGCCGACACTTTATAAATATAGGTCTTGCCTTCCTCCACCCGGGCATCCACGTAATTCTTCGTGGCAGACAGCGGGCTTAAAACTGTGAACATGCCGCTTTCTTCCTCTGCACGGTAGATTTTATATCCTTTCATGTCTTCTTCCGCATTCAGCTCCCATATAAGCTCCACACAGCCTTCTTTGCCTTCCGCCTTCAGGCTCTTTACTCTTTCGGGCGGAGTCCTGTCTATGGTGTAGGTATTGGCAACATCCTGATTTTCTTCTGTCAGCAGGTTGTGGTTGCCTGCCTTATCGTAAACTTCAAACCTGACGGTGACCTTTCCTTCCGGCAGGGCAGAAATATCCCAATTATAGCTGAAGGTATATTCCTGTCTGTTTTCCTCTGCAAAAATCTCTGCTGCCGTCTCATAGGTTTCCCCGTCCAGGGAATAGGAAAATACTGCCCGGTCCAGCCGGCGGTTATCTTTTGCTTTCAGCTGTAAGGGTATGATGTCCTTATAATAGGAGGACGCAGGAAATACAGCCAGTATTTCAGGTCCTGACTCATCTTCCTGTGTGGTGAACGTAAGCTCATCGGATTCTTCTCCACGGTTTCCCAGATAATCATATCCCACAACCCGGACTGTATAGGCAGTTCCCGGCTTCAGCCCGGTAAGGGTGCAGCCCAGCCGCTTGGTCACATCTTCCACAGTTGTAAAAGCGCCGTCTTCCAGCTTTTCCACCCGGAACCAGCCAAAGTCTTCTTCTGTCACGTCTTCCCATGTAATCTGGGCAGAGGTGCTGCCTACAGTGTGATCCTTTAAACGGATTTTTGCAGGTCCGGTATGGTCAATGGTATAGGTACGCAGGCATGGGTTTTCGCTTTCATTTCCTGCCTTGTCTTTTGCAGATGCCTTAATCTGATAGCTGCCCTCTCCATATTCCGCAGTATGAAACTCATAGAAGGCTTTTCCTCCTTCTGCTTTTATTTCCGCAAGCTCCTGCCAGTTTTCTTCCTGCAGGTATTTTCCGTAAAAGAAAATGGTATCTACCATGCGGTTGTCCTTTGCTTCCACCTGAATCCTGACGGTGCCCGTCACTGCCATGGAGACAGGGAGCATTTCCCTGATGACAGGCGCAGTCTTATCTTCTGAAGGGGTTCCTGTAACTGCTTTGGACAGAGGACCCCTTTGTCCGAATCTGTCATATGCCTGGAGGGTATAGGTATAGGAGGCTCCCGTTTCCACCTGTTTATCCGTATACCATTCCATGGAGGTATCCGTCAGGTCCGCAATGGTTTCAAACTCCCCGCCGTCCTTCTGCCTTCTTAGGATAGTTCCTGCAAGGTCTGCGCTTCTGCTTTTGTCCCATGTAAGGATAAGAACTCCGTTGTTTTCTTCAATCTGCAGGTTTTCCGGAGCCTTTGGGGGCGTTTTGTCCAGAGAATAGGTCACCAGCATTTCTTTCCGGTTCCCGTCCCGGTCTGTCAGCACGAACCGCACGTCAATGTCCTTATCTTCCGTAAACCCGGAAATATCCCATGGATAAGAAACATAGTACTGGCGGCTGTCATAGGTCTTTTGACCTAGCGGAGTGGAGTGATAGCTTTCCATGTGTCCTTGTCTTCATCAAAATATTCCATGGTCATCTGGTTTCCTATGCTGTTGCCTGCTGAGGAAAACCTTGCAGTGAGGGTAACAGATTCCCCGCCGATGGCGGCATAGTCCTCCGGGGACACATAGGTGATTTTGGGTATGGTGACTGCACCATGGACCTCCTGGCTTTTTTCAGAAACATTTCCTGCTTTATCCGAAGCGGTAATGGTGTATATATAAAGTGTGTTTTCATTTAATCCGGTATCCTTATAAGCAGTGTCCTGTATGTTATCTGCCACTAACTCCCCGTTCCGGTACAGGGAATAGTATTCGGTCTTTACGTTGTCAGGTGCAGGCTTCCAGGAAAGGGTAATGGAAGAGCCTGTGCTGCTTGTGATGGAAAGTCCTGTCACCTGTCCGGGCGCCTCATCATCAGTTAAAGTGGTGATTTCTATTTCCTCTGAGGACAGGCTTAAATTTCTGTCTTCGTCAAAAGCATACACGGTATAGGTGTATGCCGTATCCGGAGCCAGACCGGTATCCGTATAGGACAGGGCTCCTGTAACGGCTATTTTCCTTCCGTTTCGATGAATTTCATAGCCTGTGACTCCTGTATCGTCAACGGCTTCTTGATAGGAAATGGTAATGCTGGTAGGGGTCACGCTGCCTATGGAAATCTGCCCTACTGCCGTGGGCGGAGTTTCGTCCGTTGCTTCATAAACTACCTCATCCGCTATGGTTTCCGGCAGTTGATGGAAGATGTAGCCTGTCTTTAAATTCTTTTTCAATACCAGCCTGTGGAACCTTGCCGTTCCCGGATGGGTAAAGCTGATGGTCTGAATCTTAGTCCTTCCTGTAGTGGTAAGCTTTTTGCCCAGCACGGTAGTGTGGCTGTCTGTAGCTATAAAGTTAGCTGCCGTTTTCTGGGCAAAGTCCCCCCGTACTTCCAGGGTGCCGCCGGTAAGGAGCCCGTTATGGGCATGGCGGGAGGCAAAATTCAGGTTTCCGTTTACCAGGGCATAGCCCCCTGCTCCTGTCATGGCAAAATGTGCTCCCTCATTTACGTTTAGATATGAAGACAGCAGCAGGGTGCCGTTTTCCACATGGAGCGCCCCGTTTATCATACAGGCATTTGCCTGAAGCTTATGGACGTCCAGCTTTAGGATGCCGTCAACCGTCAGGACTCCTTCTATAGTGATGTCTTTATTCAGAGTATTTTCCCCGGACAGTTTTATATTTCCCCCGCAGTTATCACCTGCTAACTGAGACAGGCTGGAAATCATCAGGCTGCCGGTGCCGGACAATGCGCTGCCCGGGTCCTCCGCTGTGCCAAGAACTGTAACGTTGGAATTGAGCACTGCGCCCATTCTGCTTGTATTTTCAACGGTCAGGGAGCCGATGACCGGCACTGTTTCCATGGTAAGCTTCTGGGTGTCCCCACCGTTTAAGCAGAGGGTATGGCCTTCCCCGGCGGCAAAGCCATGGCTTCCAAGTTGTTTAAAATCACCTTTTATCTTCAAGGTGCCTTTTGTCAGATGCCCCTGCATGTCCGCTGTGGTCTGGGTGATGAAGCTACCTTCAATCTGCACCAGGTCTGTGTCTTTTGTCATGGTCAGGAAGCCGCTGCCCGGTTCGTAGACAATTTTTTCGTTTTTCAGCTTTCTTGTCTGCTGGCGGTAGTCGCCTTCCACGTTCAGTGTTCCGCCGTTTATCAGGATTTCTCCTCCTGCCTGTATCAAATCACCGCGAATGGTGAGGGTATGGCCGTTCAGGTCCATGGTGTCCTCTAACAGAATAAAATCGCCTTCGGCTATGTAGTCCTCGCTGAGAGTAAAGCCGTAAATCCCGGCTGTGTCCCCATAGGTGAGCTTGCAGCCGTTTCGGATAAGCTGAGATTTCTTCAGGGCTTTTTCGGAATAGATGCCGTCGTCGCTGTGATTCTGTAATTCAAGGATGTTGAAGTAAAGGCCATCTGCCATGGTAATGGTCTGTTTTTTGTTGCCGCTTAAAAGGGTGCGGTGGGTGCCGGTGGCGTAAAAGTTCTTTTGGATGTCTGCGTTTCCTTTTAATTCAAGGGTTCCGGCAGACAGTTCAAGGTTGTCATATGGCCGGTACAGGAAATCCCCTTCCACAAGGATATAGTCTGATTCGTTCCTCATGCGGATTCCGTCGCTATAGGAATCCCCTCCCAAAGTCAGATCCTTTCCTACACGCAGGCTCCCGCCTTCCATACCGATTCCGCCGGAATCCCATATCTGACCGGCCTTCATGTTTCCTTTTACGTCCATGCTTCCATAGATAAGGATTCCATGATTGCTTTCCACATTTCCTGCCACTGTCAGGCTTCCATGGACATAAATTGCCTTGCCGCTTTCCAGGTTCCCTTCAATCCGGAGTTCTTCTCCTTCCTTTATGTCCACCTGCTGCAGGTTGCATATACTTCCACCAAAATATCCGCTCGGGAATACAGTGTTGCTTCCGATTCCGATTTTTCCGCTGGCTTTCTGCTCCCTTTGGTTCTTTATGCTTCCTGCCACGTAAGGAATGCCTGCAAACTCCACCCCTTCCGTGCCGGCATTGTCTATCTCCATATTTTCTATGTGGGAGCTTCCTACTGCGCTATATTCAAAGCTGACAGTCTGCTTCCCTTCTCCTGTAAGAAGCAGGGTATGACCGCCGGAAGGGTTAAAGTTCTCTAAATTTGAGGTTTTTTTCTGTATGAAGTCCCCTTTGACTTCCAGTACTCCGGCAGTCAGCTTTCCGGCTGTGCCTGCCGTGGTCTGTACATACATGCCGCCTTTTACCAGCACATAATCCGCTTCTTTTTCCATACGAAGCAAGCCGTTACCGGCTTCATAGCTATAGCCCTGCTCTTCTCCGCTTTTCTTTCTGCCCTGCTGGCGGTAGTCCCCTTCTATAATCAGACGCCCGCCATTAATAAAGATTTCACCACCCGGATGAAGCAGGTCGCCTTTTATGGTCAGAGTATTGCCGTTCAGGTCCAGCGTGTCATCTATCAGGACAAAATTTCCTTCTATTGTTTCATCCTGTTCCAGTGTATATCCATAGACTCCTTCCATATCCCCGTAAGTGAGCTTACAGCCGTTTCGGATAAGCCGGGACTTCCGGAGGGCTTTTTCGGAGTACACGCCGTCGTCGCTGTGGTTCTGCAGTTCAAGGATATTGAAATAGAGTCCGTCTGCCATAGTGATGGTCTGTTTTTTGTTGCCGCTTAAAAGGGTGCGGTGGGTGCCGGCAGCATGAAAGCCGCTACGAATATCTGCATTTCCTTTCAGCTCCAGGATTCCGGCAGACAGTTGGTTAACATACTGAGGCTGATACAGGAAGTCCCCTTCCACAAGGATATGGTCTGTTTCATGATTCATGCGGACTCCGTTGCTGTAGCCGCCCCCTCCCACTGTCAGGTTCTTCCCCACCTTCAGGCTTCCGCCCTCCATAGCGATTCCTCCTGCGTACCAGCCAAGGCTCACTTCCATGTTTCCCCTTACGGTCAGTCTTCCATAAATGGAGAGCAGCAGGTTGCTTTCCATGTTCCCTCCAATCTCAATTTCCTCACCTTCCTTTACGGACACCTGCTGTAGAGTACATATGCTTCCGCCAAAATATCCGTTTTGGAATACAGTGTTGCTTCCGATTCCGATTTTTCCGCTGACTTTCTGCTCCTTTTGGTTCTTTATGTTTCCTGACACGTAGGGAAGACCTGCAAACTCCACCCCTTCCGTGCCGGAATTATCTATCTCCAGGTTCTCTATGTGAGAGTTTCCCACTGCGCTGTGTTCAAAGCTGACAGTCTGCTTCCCTTGCCCTGTAAGCAGCAGGGTATGACCGCCGGAAGGGTTGAAGTTCTCTAAATTTGAGGTCTTTTTCTGTATAAAGTCCCCTTTGACTTCCAGTGTTCCGGCAGTCAGCTTCCCAGCCGTGCCTGCCGTGGTCTGTACATACATGCCGCCTTTTACCAGCACATAGTCAGCTTCTTTTTCCATATGAAGCAAGCCAGTTCCAGCTTCGTAACTATAACCCCGCTTCTCCTCGTCTTTCTTTCTGCCCTGCTGGCGGTAGTTTCCTTCTATAACCAGTTTCCCGCCATTTATAAAGATTTCTCCCCCTGGCTGGATCAGGTCACCGTTTATTGTAAGTGTATAACCATTTAAATCCAGAGTATCATCTATCAAGACAAAATCTCCTTCTATTGCCTCGTCCTTCTCTAAAGTATAACCATAATTTCCTTCTATGTTTCCATATGTCAGCTTACAGCCGTTTCGGATAAGCCGGGACTTCTGAAGGGCTTTTTCGGAATAGATGCCGTCATCGCTGTGGTTCTGTAATTCGAGGATGTTAAAGTAAAGACCGTCTGCCATGGTAATGGTCTGTTTTTTGTCACCGCTCAGGAGGGTACGGTGGGTGTCAGTGGCATGAAAGCCGCTAAGAATATCTACATTCCCTTTCAGCTCCAGGGTTCCGGCGGACAGCCGGTTAGCACACTGCGGTTGATACAGGAAATCCCCTTCCACAAGGATATGGTCTGTTTCATGGCTCATGCGGACTCCGTTACTGTAACCGCCGCCTCCCACCACAAGGTCCTTTCCTACCTTCAGGCTTCCGCCTTCCATGCCGATTCCTCCCGCATACCAGCCAAGACTCACTTGCATATTTCCCCTTAAAATCAGGCTTCCATAAATGGAGAGTAACGGATTGCTTTCCATGTCCCCTCCAATCTCGATTTCCTCACCTTCCTTTACGGACACCTGCTGCAGTGTATATATACTTCCCCCAAAGTACCCGTTCTGAAATACAGTAGTTCCCCCGATTCCGATTTTTCCGCTGACTTTCTGCTCTTTTTGGTTCTTTATGTTTCCTGCCACGTAAGGAATGCCTGCAAACTCCACCCCTTCCGTACCAACATTGCTTATCTCCAGGTTCTCGATATGTGAGCTTCCCACTGCGCTGTATTCAAAGCTGACAGTCTGCTTTCCTTCTCCCGAAAGAAGGAGGGTATGGCTGCCGGAAGGATTGAAGTTCCCCAAGTTGGAGGTTCTTTTCTGTATGAAATCCCCCTTGATTTCCAATAATCCGGCAGTCAGCTTCCCATCTGTGCCTGCCGTGGTCTGTACATACATGCTGCCCTTAACCAGCACATAATCTGCTTCTTTTTCCATGTGAAGCAAGCCGGTGCTGACTCCATAATCGTCCGGCTGGCTTTCTTCTCCGGTATTTGCTGCCTGCTGACGGTAGTCCCCTTCTATAATCAGATTTCCGCCATTAATATATACCTCACCTGCCGGCTGGATAAAGTCGCCTTTTACCGTAAGACTGTGACCGTTCAGGTCAAGGGTGTCATCCAGTAAAATGTAATTGCCTTCCACCACCCTGTCTTCTTCCAGAGTCTCTCCATACTCTCCCTCTGTCATCCCGTAGGTGAGCTTACAGCCGTTTCGAATAAGCTGGGATTTCTGCAGGGCCTTTTCGGAATATACTCCATCCTCACTATGGTTCTGCAGTTCAAGGATGTTGAAATAAAGGCCGTCTGCCATGGTGATGGTCTGTTTTTTGCTGCCGCTTAAGAGGGTGCGGTGAGTGCCGGCAGCATAAAAGTTTTTTTGGATATCTGCATTCCCTTTCAGTTCCAGGGTTCCGGCGGACAGTTCAAGGTTGTCATGCGGCCTGTACAGGAAGTCCCCTTCCACAAGGATATAGTCTGATTCGTTCTTCATACGGATTCCGTTGCTGTAATAATCCCCTCCCAAAGTCAGGTCCTTTCCCACACACAGGCTCCCGCCCTCCATTCCTATTCCGCCGGAATTCCATGTCTGCCCTGCTTTCATGTTTCCTTTTACAGACAGGCTTCCAAAAATAGAGATTCCATGGTTGCTTTCCATATCCCCTCCGATTTCAATCTCTTCCCCGCCTTTTACGGAAATTTCCTGCAAAGTACACACGCTTCCCCCAAAATATCCTTCCCCAAACTGCGTACTGCTGCCTATGGCAATCTGTCCGGACACTTTGTTCCGGGAATCCATGATGGTTCCCGCTATATATGGACTGTTTTCAAAAACAGTTCCCTGCCGGCTTTTATTCTGAATTTCAAGATTGGCTATCCGGGAACCTTCTACGGCGCTGTATTCCATGCAGACAGTCTGCCTTTCCGTTCCACTAAGCAACAGGGTATGCTCCCCCTCTGCCTTAAAATTGTTCAGACAGCCGGTTCTTTTCTGGATAAAATCCCCTTTCAGCTCCAGCACTCCGCCAGTAAGCTTTCCCGTAGTATCTTTTATAGTTTCCACATACATACTTCCGTTTATCAGCACCCGGTCTGATTCCCGGTCCATCCAAAGCAGGCCGGCACTGGCACCATACACCTTTTCTCCGGCTTTTCCTTCCTCTTGCAGCTCCTGTGCCGCACCGGCATTTTCCCCGCTTCCTTCCTCTGCCTTTATGCTCTGCTGCCTGTAATCCCCTTCTACCGTCAGATAACCGCCATTTATTACAATGTCACCTGCTGCCTGAACCAAATCTCCTTTTACCTTCAGGCTGTGGCCGTTTAAATCCAAAGTGTCGTCTATCAGGATAAAGTCCCCTTCTATGACTTCGTCTTTTTCAAGAGTATAGCCATAGCTGCCTTCCATCTCTCCATAAACCAGACGGCAGCCGTTACGAGTCAGGCTGCTTTTGGGCAGAACTTTTTCAGAGCAGACTCCTTCCCTGCTCTGATTCTTCAGCTCCAGGACACAGAAATACATCCCCTCCGCCATGGTTACCGTCTGCTTACTTTCTCCGCTGAGAACTGTCTTATGGCTTCCGGAGGCATGGAATCCGCTTTGGATTGCCGCATTGCCTTTTATCTCCAGTGTGCCTGCTGAAAGCTCCTGTTCCCAGATTGGATTATAAGTAAAATTTCCCCCTGCGAAAACGTAGTCGTCCCCATGGTTCATTTTTATGCCGGAATTATAGCTGCGGCTTACCGTCAGATTCCCTTCTGCCAGCAGCCGTCCCCCTTCCATGGAAACTCCTGCCCCGGTTATGGTTATATTACCTTCCGTTTCCAGTATTCCATAAACAGACACCGTCTGAGCAATCTCCACATCCCCGCCCAATTGAATTTTTTCATTTGGCTCAATCTGTATGGGCTGCAGAATGCGGCTGCCTCCACCGAAGTATCCGTTTACAAAGCTGGTGGAAGTGCCTATGCCAATCTGACCGTCCACCCGGCGCTTTCCTGAATCGGAGACTTTCCCGGACACACAGGGACAGTTCCTAAACGTCAGGCACGCTTTCTCTGTCTCTGCCTCTTCCCCTTCCTTTACTTCACTGCCGCTGCTTTCCTCCTCATCTTCCATGAAGCCGATTTCCATATTTGCAAATCGGGATTCCTGTAAGCTGCTGCTCTGAAATGATATTTCCTGCCCTTCCGCCCCGCTGAATATGACCTTATGGGCATCGGAAGCCACAAAGTTCAGCCTGCTTTTCGTGGAGAGCTGCACAAAGTCCCCCATCACCTCCATGGTGCCTGCCGTCAGGTTTCCTTCATGGCTGACGTCTGAGTCCGTAAAGAAGCTGCCGCAAAGAAAGAGATAGTCCGCCTCTTCCCTCATAATTAACTGTCCGCTGCTCTCTTTATAAAAATAAGACTCTTCTCCCAGCTCCGGGTTTTCCTTTTCCTCCCTTGTCTGTATCCGGTAATCCCCGCCAATCAGAAGCCGCCCGCCGCTTAGCCGCACTTCCCCGGCGCTTTGGAGCAACGTCCCGTATACGGTCAGGCTGTGACCGTTTAAGTCCAGACTTCCCCCGCTTACAAAAAGGTCCCCTACCTCCATGTCTTCTTCCAAAACGTATGCATCTGCTTCTACAGACATATCCTCATAGCCTGAAGGGTCCGCCAGCTTTATGCTTTCTGCTTCCTGAAAGGTAATGCGTTCCCATGGTCCTCTTTCATCCGCATCTTCCATGCCCGCCCTTTCAGCTGCAATGCTTCCGCCTTGTGTATTTTCCAGTCCGGTCCCGTCTTCAACCTTTTCTTCCGTTTCCGGCCCTCCTGCTTCTTTCCCGTCACTGTCATTGCCGCCGGATTTCTGTCCGTCAATGATATTTCCGCTCACCACGGCTCCTTCCGCGTCCTGCACAGGAGCAGCACCCATGCCGCTGTAGGCAAATGCCTGTCCATAGTCTGCAAAGGGCAGCATGACCACTGCCAGAAGCAGCGCCAAAGACCTTTTTAATCTTCCGGTTATTTTTTTGTTATTCATCTTTTGTTCTCTCCTTGTATGGATTATTTTTTTCCGCTGAAATTATAAAAAGAATACAAAAAAGCACAAAAAATCATCAAACATCATGTTTGATTTTTGTGCCCGTCATTACTATAAAAAAATATTTTCCCTGTTTTTTCATTTGTATTCCTTTCAAATAATGTTTCATTTGAAATTTTTATGTAATGTAATTTTATAATAACTATACTATATCAATTTTAAGAAATTCTTGTCAAGACTGATTTTTTAAATTTAGTAATTATAAATAATAATTCAGCCGGCTTATGTAAAAATTTACCATTGTAAACACAGTAATTTATACATGACAAAAACAGGACGGCTTCTTACGAAACCGCCCTGCCTTTATTTACTGCATTTATTTCATTTGTTCTTCTTGTTTTTTGATCATTCTACGAACCATTTCGCCGCCAATGCTTCCGGCTTCCTTAGAAGTTAAGTCACCGTTGTAACCTTCTTTTAAGTTTACACCAAGTTCAGAAGCAACCTCTGTCTTAAAACGATCCATTGCAGCCTTAGCTTCTGGTACCTGCATAGAATTAGAGCTGTTACTTGTCATTGTTATTCACCTCCGTAATTTTAATTTCTTTTATCTATTTTCAGATAAGGACATCATTCGCTATTGACATATTCCATTGGAATGATGTCCTTTGCTGAATGTTTATCACTTATCTTGGTATTATTATTAGCCGATAAAATCTTTTTATGTTGGTAATTTTTGTTATCATGTTTCTTGCTTTTTTCAAAAAGTACCCAAAAATAACAATGACAAAAAATATTTAACTTATAACTATCTCCGGACGATTGCTCACTTCAATCAATTTTTCAAGTGTCTCCATCACCTTACCTGAATCAAGCAATTCTTCTGCAAGCAAAATACCCTCTTTCATGGTTTCCGCTTTTCCGCCAATATAAAGGCCTGCGCCTGCATTCATCAAAACCGCATTTCGTTTATGCCCCTTTTCTCCCTTTAAAATTGCCCGGACAATATTGGCATTCTCTTCCGGTGTTCCTCCCACAAGGTCTGCCTTGGTGCATGGCTTGAAGCCGAATTGTTCCGGCGTAATCACATAGGATTTGAACCAGCCGTCCTTAATCTCACAGACCGTGGTAGGAGCGCACATGGAAATCTCATCCAGCTTTTCCTGTCCGTAAACAACCATTCCGCGCTTTACGCCAAGACTTATGAGCACCTGCGCCAGCGGCTCTACCAGATATTCATCATATACCCCAAGAAGTTGCATGGACGGGCTGCCCGGATTGGTAAGAGGACCCAGAATGTTGAACACAGTGCGGAAACCCAGCTCCTTTCGGATAGCGCCTACATATTTCATGGAAGTATGATATTTTTGTGCAAAGAAAAAGCACATTCCCACTTCCTTTAAAAGCTCTATACACCTATCGGGACTCTGCTGAATATTTACGCCCAGAGCCTCTAGGCAGTCTGCCGTTCCGCACAGGGAGGAAGCCGCCCGGTTACCATGCTTTGCCACCTTCATGCCTCCGGCAGCACACACAAGGGCGGAGGTGGTGGAAATATTAAAGCTACGGGCATTATCTCCGCCGGTTCCTACAATCTCAAACAATTCCATATCTGTTTCCACCCTGGTTGCATGATCTCTCATGGAAGCTGCACATCCGGCAATTTCAGCCGTGGTTTCCGCTCTTGTGCTTTTCGTGGAAAGTGCGGCAAGAAATGCGGCATTCTGGGTAGGCGTGGTTTCACCGCCCATGATTTCATTCATGACAGTGTATGCCTCGTCATAAGTCAGGTCTTCCTTATTTACGATTTTAACAATTGCTTCTTTTATCATAGTATTATCTCCTTTATAAAATTTTTTAACATTGTTTTTCCATCAGGGGTCATAATGGATTCCGGATGGAACTGTACCCCGAAGACAGGATATTTCCTGTGGCAGATTCCCATTACCTCACCGTCTTTAGTAACAGCAGTCACCTTTAATTCTTCCGGAATGGTATCCTTATCCACAGCAAGGGAATGATAACGGGCAACCGGCGCCTCTTTGGGACATCCCCTAAACAGCGGACAGTCGGTATGAAACAAAACCTTGGACTGCTTCCCGTGCATCAGCTCCTTTGCATAGGTAACGGTTGCGCCAAAGGCTGCACAGATAGCCTGATGTCCCAGGCAGACCCCAAGTATGGGAATGTCTTTTCCAAGTTTTTTTACAACCTCCATAATGTTCCCCGCATCCTCCGGCCTGCCGGGACCGGGAGAAAGGATAATGCGGTCAGGCTTTTGTTCCTTTATTTCCTGTACTGTCAGTTCATCATTGCGAATCACCCTGATATCCGGCTCTATTTCCCCGATAAGCTGATAGAGGTTATAGGAAAAACTGTCATAATTGTCTATTAGCAAAATCATATTTCTTCCTCCTCCGCAAGCTTCAGCGCATTGACAACCGCTTTTGCCTTGTTGATACATTCTTCATATTCTTTTTCCGGCTCCGAATCCGCCACAATTCCGGCTCCGCTTCTGATAAACACCCTGCCGTTTTTCTTATAAGCAATACGGATTGCAATACAGGTGTCCATATTTCCGGTAAAATCAATATAGCCAATGGCGCCTCCGTAAATCCCCCGCTTATTATTTTCCAGTTCACCAATCAGCTGACATGCCCTGATTTTAGGCGCGCCGGAAAGGGTGCCTGCCGGAAGCACGGCTTCAATGGCATGAAGCGCATCAAAGCCCTCTGCAATTTCACCCCGGACTGTAGAGCCAATGTGCATCACATGAGAATAGCGCTCAATGGAATGCAGCTTCTCCACCTGCACAGTTCCGAATCTGCTTATTTTTCCCAAATCGTTCCGTCCTAAGTCCACCAGCATATTGTGTTCTGCAAGCTCCTTTTCATCTGCAAGCAACTCTGCCTCCAGGGCTTTGTCCTCTTCTTCATTCCTTCCTCTTTTTCTTGTGCCTGCCAGAGGAAATGTGTGCAGTATTCCGTTTTCCAGTTTCACAAGGGTTTCCGGAGAGGCGCCTGCAACTTCCACATCTGTTCCTGAAAAATAAAACATATACGGCGATGGATTGATAGTACGAAGGACCCGGTATGTGTTAAACAGGCTTCCTTCAAAAGGTGCGCTTAAGCGATTGGAAAGCACGATTTGAAAAATATCTCCCTCCCGGATATGGCGCTTTGCCTCTTCTACCATCCGGCAGTACCGTTCCTTTTGAAATAACGGTGTGACCTCTCCCAAAAGCCGTCCGCCGGGCTCTTCTTTCTTTTTCCCCGTATGGAGCAGGCTGTATATCTGCTTCAGCTCCATAATCGCCTTATTATATCCGGTCTCCGCATCTTCAAGGGGCATATTGACTATAAGGATGATTTTCTGGCGGAAATTATCAAAGGCAATTACTTTATCGAAAAGCATCAAATCCACATCTTTAAATGCCTCCGGATCCTCTGCTCCGGTTCTGACAGCCGGCTCCTTGTAGCCTTGATAATCATAGGCAAAATACCCCACAAGCCCTCCCGTAAAGGAAGGGAGATAATCGAAGCGGGGACTTGTATAATCCGCAAGAATCTGTCTGAGATACCCTGACGGGTCTTCTGTTTCAAAAGTAATATTTCCTGCTTTCATTTTCCCGTCCATACAGGTAACTTCCAGCTTCGGGTCATAGCCTAAAAAGGTATAACGCCCCCATTTTTCTTTTTCCGCAACGGATTCCAGCATATAACAATGGGCGGATATGTTCTTTAATATCCTCATTGCTTCAATAGGGGTACAGATATCCGACAGGATTTCACAACTGACCGGCAGCACTTTATACTTACCGGCGGCTGCAATTTCTCTGACCTTATTTAAGTCTGGTAAAAATTTCATAATGTTTCCCTCCTTGTCTGCTTATGCTTTCTTAATTTTTCCTGATATTTTTTAGACTTTTTCGCTGTCTGAACGGTTACTGCTCATTGGCTGATTTGTTTCGAGAACAAAAAAACGCCCCTGACAGAACTATATGTTCTGTCAAGGACGAATAAATACAACATTTGCTCTTATCCGCGGTGCCACCTTGAATTCACGGGAACGACCCCGTGCACTTAGCAGAATACCTACATATTCCCGGCAACTGACGTATGCCCACACGTTGCAGAATACTTTGCGTAAAACGCATTTGACTGCACCCTCAGCGGTCCATTTGACAACTTGTTTCTCACCCGGCTCTCAGCACCCCGGGCTCTCTGTACAGGCATCATTGCCGTTATCTCCGCTTCAACGGTTTGACGTATTAAATTTTCGTTATGTTATCATGATTTTTAAGAAGTGTCAATAGCTTTGGGAAATTTTAATTTTTTTTTAAATTATTTTGTTACCTTGCGGGCATCTGAAAATCCACAAGCGCCTTGTTCAAATAGTCGTTAAAAGGCTTCATAATTTTGTAAATCTCTGCCGCCTTTGCAGAAAATGTTTCTCCATTACTCAATTCTTCATCTCTTAAGGGATATTCCAGATACCAGCTCTTAAATTTAAGATATTCTGCCTGTGGGTGCTCTTTATCATATCCTGCAGGAACATTCTTTAATGCGCTCCCCTGTACAGTAAAATATTTTTCAAATTCCGGCTCATGTATAATCTTTTCCCATTCCTGACCATTCCTGACAATATAATCCCGTATCATCCTTGTTGCATCCTTAAACATATCTGCAAACAGACCGCCGCCTAAAAAGGACTGATTGCCGGGCTTTATCATAAGATAATATCCCACAGGAACAGGCAGCTTGCCCTTAGAAGAAATATGGGCACGGAATGCAGGGTTATAAGGGGATTTGTCATGGCTGAAACGTGTGTCTCTTACAATCTTGAACGTAAGGTCCTTGGGATTGTTATTTAAAATACTGCTGTCAAATTTCCCAATTTCCAGTATTAGTGTCTGTAATAATTCTTCAAATTCAGCATTTGCTTTCTTATAGTCGTTCTTATTGGCATGATACCATTCACGGTTATTGTTCATGCTCAATGCTGATAAATAATCAATAATCAACTGTGTATTCATAATCTGTCATCTCCTTTAGGATTTCTGGATAATGGAAAACTGTGTGGAGTCTAAAAATTCCTGTATCAGCTGTTTCGTGCGCTGGGAAGACCGGTAGGGCTTACAAAAAGAAAATTCCTGTGATAAATCGTCAATATCTTCCATGGCATTTTTCACATC
Organism: uncultured Lachnospiraceae bacterium; assembly: GCA_910585715.1. Classification (GTDB taxonomy): domain Bacteria; phylum Bacillota; class Clostridia; order Lachnospirales; family Lachnospiraceae; genus RGIG3040. The sequence goes on along the minus strand of CAJUEX010000053.1, from coordinate 3,929 downwards.
CATCATAGTCTGAAGGGGGATTTCCGCAGCTGACATATAATCCAGCTGCAACGGGTTTATCCTATGGCTTTGTATTGCATAGTTCACTCTGTCCCTACATTTACATCTGCCGTTGCCATATTCTCCGCAATACTGTCCAAGAAAATCTGCCATTTTTTTGCGTATCCGGGAAAGTCGCTGACGATACGCTTCCGGGGTCATTTCCAGAATCTCCCCCGCAATACGGCTGTCAATCTTAAACATGGTACCCAGTATGAAAATACACCTGCTTTCTACATCAAGACATTGCAGCATCACATTGGTACAGGACATTTTCAATTCTTCCGCCAATATATCCTTTTCCACATTCTGCGTTAAGTCCGGCACATCCTGTATTTTCCCGTTTTCTATATCATCTCCGTAATATTCAAAACTCAACGGATAGCGGGCAAACATGTGCTTTTTGTAATTTTTCAAATGGTTAGCCGCAATGCTGAATACCCAGGTTGTAAATGAACTGTCACCTCTAAAAGAAGACAGATGCGTAATCATTTTCAACAGGATATCCTGTGTGGCATCCTCCGCATCCGCAAACGTGCCCAGCATCCGCAGGGATAAATTGAATACAATATCCTGCACACCTGCCACAAGGGTTTCAAGGGCTTTTTTATCCCCTGCCGTAGCTTTGGCTACTAAAATCTGTAATTCCTCATTGGTCTTTTTATTCATAGATTTTTACCTCCTATTTAATTAGACAACGCTACCTCGTCTTTGTGACAGAAAATAATTACTTTTTTGTAAGGCAGTGAAATTGATTCCTAAATTTTAATATAGGCAATGGAACAAATTGGTTCATGTATTGTCCCGGATAATTTACCTGGCGCTGAATTTTATCATTATATATTCTTACAATTCCCGATAATAAGGGCATATATCCTCATAATGCCCGTCTTTCATGCGAAATCCCTTAGGAATCGTCCCTAACTGCATGAACCCAAGCCGTTCATAAAGATGGCGTGCAGAAAGGTTCACTGCTACCACCGCATTAAATTGTAATATTTGAAAGCCAAGCCTCTTTCCCTGAATCAGACAGTCAGAAACCAGTTTTTCGCCAATATGCAGCCCTCTGCTTTCCGAACTGACCGCATAGCTTGCATTACATATATGGCCGCACCGTCCCACATTATTCGGATGCAATATATACAATCCGCAAATATTCCCCGTTGCCGTATCCACTGCCACGGCGCTGTATGTCTGAGACGCAAAAAACTGTTCTCCCGTCTTTAGGCTTAAAGTCTCTTCCTGTGGAAATGCAACTCCTTCTTCCACAACCTCATTCCAGATTTCAATCATCTTAGGCAAATCATTTTTCCCGTAGTTCCTTACCTCAATATTCATCCTGCTCCTCCTTTATCTAACCGCAAATCAAAAAACAATTCATTAACCGTTCAACCCGCCCCGGGAAAGCCGGTGGAGGTGTGTGCTGCATGGAAACCCGTCTGGCATATAGCAGTCTTCCGGAGCCTTGGCAAAGTCGCCGGTCCTTACGCACCGTACTTTGGTGCGTTAGTACCGCTGCGTCTTTGCAGAGCGAAAGCGTGCCCGGAAGACTGCTATATGCCAGACGGGTTTCCATGCAGCACACACCTCCACCGGCTTTCCCGGGGCGGGCCGAACGGTTACCGCTACATTATTTTTTTACTGTAAAGGTCTTAAAATGCTCCGGCAGGTCATACTCTTTTGTAAACCCGTCATCCGTATAAAGCTCATAAGAAGCCTCTGTTTCTACAAAGCTTAAAAGCTCCAACTGTTCAAAGTCCACTTCCTCCACGCATTGTCCGCCCTTTGATAATGGAAGTATCTTATCCGGACAAATAAAAAATACTACTTCATCCAAAGCCACCTCGATATAATGGTGTCCCTTTTCCATAATCCTGCTTTCCATTTCCGCCAGGCTCTTCATTTTCACCAGCTTCATTTTCTCAGGAAGATATACATATCTGCCCTTTGCATTTTGCTCATATACAGGCGCTATCATAATACTGTCACCTACTAAAAGCTGATCTTCCACTCTTTTTGCAAAATCATCTTCTCTATAATCAAATGCTAAAGGTCTGAACATCATTTCCCCTCTTAATGAGGCTTTCATATATTCGCTGTAGATATAGGGAAGAATGCCGTAACGGATTCCAATCAAATCCGCAAATGCCTGATTGCTCTCAAACTGATAGGCTTCCTGCTTTCTTGTTCCCAATGCAGAATGATTGCGCATCAGCGGAGTGAAAATGCCAAAGGCTAACCAGCGCAACAGTAAGTCCTCGGTAGCATGAGCGCCAAAGCCTCCCAAATCCGCTCCCGTAAACAGGAAACCGCACATATTCAGTGCCGGCATCATGCGGATATTCAGCAAAAGATGGGACCACCAGGACATATTATCTCCCGTCCATATTCCGCCATACCGGTGCATTCCTATATAGGATGCCCTTGAAAACATCAATATCCGCTTATCCGGCTCCAGCTCCTCAAAGGCCTCTCCTGCCGCCCTTGTCATATAATATCCATACAGGTTATGAACCTTATCATGGCGGATTGTCTGACCTTTATACCGGTGGTAAAAAGACTGATAGTCCTTTGGATTGTTAGCAATACCTGACACCAGATCTTTCATATGGAAAAACTTATCAATGTCCAGATTTTCCCCCTGCAGTTTGGAAAGCTCTTTGAATACCTCTGCCAGATTATCCTCGGAATAGAAAATTGCCGGCTCATTCATATCGTTCCAAAAGCCTTCTATCCCCTGGTCTAAAAGTATCTTATATTTTCTTCCGAACCAGCTTCTGGCTTCCTCATTTAACATATCCGGAAAGTGTACTTTTCCGGGCCATACGCCTGCTACAAATTCCTTTCCGTCTTCTTTTTTGCAGAAATATCCTTTTTCAAGTCCTTCTTCATATATGTCATAGCCTTCCTCAATCTTTATGCCTGCATCAATAATAGGAACCAGATGAATGCCCTGTTCCTTCATCTCCTGACTAAATGCACGCAAATCCGGGAATGTTTCCTGATTTACAGTGAAATCCTTATAACGTTCCATATAATCTATGTCCATATAAACGCTGTCCAAAGGAATCCGGTTCTCCCTGTGCTTTTTTACCACCTCTCTGATTTCCTCTTCATTCATATAGCTCCATCGGCTCTGTCCATAGCCCAATGCCCATTTGGGGGCAATATAGCTTTGTCCGATCATATGCCGGAAGGTCTTTATGATTTCCTTTTCCGTTTCCCCTGTAATGATATAAAATACCAGATTCTCTTCCTCTGCCGTAATAAGCATTTCATTTCTTTTTGTATAGCCTATATCAAAGGTTACCTTTCCCGGAAAATCCACAAAGACACCAAATAATTCCTTCCCGGAAAGGAGCAGAAAGTTATGCGCTCCATACAGGGAATTGGTGTCTTCCCTGTGACACGGGTCATCGCTGCAGCTGCTTATATAAAGAAAACCTCTTTTATTGATTCCTCTAACGTTTTCTCCAAGCCCGTATACAATATCCTCCTCTTCCATTCCATAGCAAAAGCTTATGGATTGCTCTTTTCTTTTTACAGCAAAAAAGGGAATGGATTCCTTTGCCTCTGTTATCTGCTCTACCACAGCTTCCGTTTCAATGGGTGTGCCATAAACATACTTTAAAATCATAAGGTTACTCCTTCTTAGCCAAAATTACAGACCAGCTCTGCCTGTCCCGCGGTCAGGCAGACATTTTACCATCTGCTGTCTGACAATATCATAGCATGGCACTCTGCTGATTTCCAGTACTATTTTCGTTTTTTATATTGGTTTAGTGACAGTTCAGCCCTCAGCTTTCCCACACAGGAGCCGGAACCGGATGCAGGCAGAGAATGTTTCTACGTCGCCACGCTCTCGCTCTGATAAAAACGCAGCAGTGCTA
>CAJUEX010000052.1 GCA_910585715.1 uncultured Lachnospiraceae bacterium | reverse complement strand
TGTTTGTAATGCAATTAAGGGAATGGATACCCTCTACTATTCTTTTTCAACCTTAATACCTAACTCTTCTGCCACGCCTTCAAAAGCTTCTTGTGCTTTTAATAAGGCATTTGTTGAAGCATTCATCAGAACGACCTTTTCACCATCTTCTACAAAAAGAAGTTTATCACCTTCACGTATTCCGAGCATTTTTCTAATTGCAACAGGTATTGTAACCTGTCCCTTTGATGTTACTTTGGCTAATTCCATAATCAACAACCTCCTCACACATTTCCTTACATTCCTTACTTCTATTATACTTATTTTCTGATAATTTATCAATCTGTTTCGCAAATTTCTATCAACAGTTATAATAGTTCAGCTAACATAGATTTAAATTCCCCGGATTCCCGTCTTCCGAAAATGAGGAGCTAAAATTTCCATAAATCCCAACAATTCTTCCTTACTATATCCATGGAACCCTTTTTGAATCACTGCAGGACTTTCTTCATAATTTTGCAAAAAATAGCGGTCACTGCCATGAAGCCATCTGCCTATCCGCTCAAAGGAAGCTGCATTGTGAAATTCCTTTACTACAGTGGTCCTGAATTCATAAGCAATGCCGCAGCTTTGTATAAGATTTATGGAGGTCTCAATAGGAGACAAATCAAAGGAAGCTTTCTTTCCATCTGAAAACTCCGTTACTCCTGCAATTTTTCCATAATGTTCCCGGTCACCTTTAATATCCATTGCAATATAATCCAGTAAATGTTCTTTTATCAAATCCTCCAGAACATCCGGCTTAGAGCCGTTTGTATCTAACTTTACAGAAAATCCAAGCTCTTTAATACATCTTATAAATTCCGGCAGTTCCTTAGATAAAGAAGGCTCCCCACCCGTAATGCACACACCTGTCAGTATGCCTGTCCGTTTTTTTAAAAAGGAAAGCACTTCTTCTGGTGAAACAGAGGGCAGCATATGAAAATTCTGCACCAAATCCCCGTTATGGCAGAAGGGACATCTGAAATTACAGCCGCCCAGAAAAACAGTGGCGGCAACATGCTCCGGGTAATCTAATAAAGTTGTTTTGTTATAACCGCATATTTGCATGGAGGCACCTCTTTGTGGTATGATAAAAATAGTGGAAATAAAGATAGGAATTCTTATTATTTAAACATTGTACCTATTTTAATGAATGCTGGCAAGGGCTTTTCCAGCAGAATGCAGGGAAACAGTTTTCAGGCAGAAAGACTGCGGAAGGTTTTGAAAATATGGCAGATATGGAGAAAGAAGGAAAGAAAAGAGAATATTCCCCTCAGGAAAAGTACATGAAGGAAGCCTTAAAGCAGGCAAAAAAAGCGGAGGCTTTGGAAGAGGTTCCCATAGGCTGTGTAATCACCTATGAAGGAAAAGTGATTGCAAGAGCCTATAACCGCAGGAATACCGATAAGAATACGCTTGCCCATGCGGAAATAACGGCTATCAGAAAAGCAAGCAAAAAGCTGGGGGACTGGCGGCTGGAAGGCTGCAGCCTGTATGTGACCTTAGAACCGTGCCAGATGTGTGCCGGAGCCATTGTGCAGGCAAGGATATCGGAAGTGATTATGGGAGCCATGAACCCAAAGGCGGGCTGCGGAGGCTCTGTTTTGAACCTGCTCCAGATGGAAGAGTTCAACCATCAGGTAAAGGTTACAAGAGGAGTGCTGGCAGAAGAGTGCGGCAGTATGTTAAGTGATTTTTTTAAGAGACTGCGGGAAAAAAAGAAGGAAAACAAATAGACAGTTATGAAAGTATTATTAATAGCCTTAAATGCAAAATACATACATTCCAATCCGGCGCTGTACAGTCTTTTAGCATATGCAGGAAAATATGAGGAGCACATAGAGCTGGCAGAATATACCATTAACCAGTCCTTAGAAGAAATTATGGGTGATATCTACAAAAGGAAACCGGATGTGCTGGCATTTTCCTGCTATATCTGGAATATTTCCCCCGTGCTTTCTCTTACAAGAGAAATGAAAAAGATATTGCCAAAGGCAGATATATGGCTTGGAGGGCCGGAGGTATCCTATGACAGCGGGCAGATTTTAAGTACCCATAAAGAAATTACCGGTATCATGGTAGGAGAAGGGGAGGAAACCTTCCTTGAGCTGATGGAGCATTATATAGAGGGAGGAAAAGCCTTTTCCTCCATAAAGGGACTTGCATTAAGAGAAGGAAAGACAGGAGAAAGAGCTTTAACTGACTTGGACCGGCTTCCGTTTTTATATGACCGGCTGGAAGATTTCCAAAACAAAATTATCTATTATGAATCCAGCAGGGGCTGTCCCTTCTGCTGCAGCTATTGTCTTTCTTCCATTGATAAGACCGTGCGCTTAAGAAAACCGGACATTGTGAAAAAGGAGCTTCAGTTCTTTTTGGATAACCGGGTAAAGCAGGTAAAATTCGTAGACCGGACTTTTAACTGCAATCATGAACATGCCATGGGGATTTGGCAGTATATAAAGGACCATGACAACGGCATTACCAATTTTCACTTTGAAGTGGCGGCGGATATATTAAATGAAGAAGAGATATTACTTTTAAATACATTAAGACCGGGAGCCGTCCAGCTGGAAATCGGGGTACAGTCCACCAATCCTGCTACAATTTCCCACATTCAAAGAGTGATGGACATTGATAAGCTTAAGAAAAACGTGGAGGCAATAAAAAAGGGCAATAACATTCATCAGCATCTGGACCTGATTGCAGGGCTTCCCTATGAAGATTATGAAACATTTCAAAAGTCCTTTAATGATGTTTATGCCATGGGACCGCAGCAGCTGCAGCTTGGGTTTTTAAAGGTGCTAAAAGGCTCTCCCATGGAGAAAAATGCAGAGGAATACGGTATTGTCTATACATCCTGCGAGCCTTATGAGGTATTGTATACCAGATGGCTTACCTATGAGGAAATCAGAAAGCTGAAGCGGGTGGAGGAAATGGTGGAGCTGTATTACAACAGCAGCCAGTTTACAATGACTCTGCCCATACTGGAAAGATTGTTTGAAAGCCCCTTTGCTTTGTATGAAGCCCTGGCTGAATATTATGAAGAGAAGGGATATTTTGTAAATTCCCCTTCCAGAACTTACCGCTATCAGATTCTTTTAGAATTTGCTATAAATAGTATTAGCTTTCCGGTGAGGAAGCAGGAGAGCGGAAGCTTTTCCGGGGAGCTGTTTCAGGAGCTTCTCACAATGGACTTTTATTTGAGGGAAAATGCAAAAAGCCGTCCGGAGTTTTCAAAGGACTTATCCCCTTACAAGGATGGCGTCAGGGCTTTTTACAGAAGGGAAGAGGAGGAAAGAAAGCTTCTTCCGGATTATATGGCTTATGATGCAAGGCAGATGGCGAAAATGACTCATATAGAGGTGTTTGAATATGACCTGCAATCAGGAGAAAGACTGCAGGAGCCTCAACTGCTGTTGTTTGATTATAGAAATCGGTCTCCCCTGACCAATCAGGCAGCAGTGTATAAAGTCACTTGAGATGCATTATGATATTTTGAGCAATTCTGGTTTGCCATGGCTAACTGAAAAGAGCAGGCTTGATATCCTGCAGCCCGTCATGGGGTTGTTGACGGAAGCTTTATGAAAATTTCACGGAACTGACAGGAGGAAATACATGACAAAACGCACGAAAGAAATTTTAGACAGGCTGGACCGGGTCTATACCACAGAATACAAATGCTACTTAAACCATGAAACACCATGGCAGCTTTTAATTGCCACCATGTTAAGCGCCCAGTGCACCGACGCCAGAGTTAATATCGTAACAAAGGATTTGTTCCAAAAATATAAAAGTCCTGAAGACTTTGCCAATGCGGATTTAAAAGAACTGGAGAAGGACATTAAATCTACCGGATTTTATCACAATAAGGCAAAAAACATCATTGCCTGCTGTAAGGATTTAGTGGATATACACGGCGGGGAAGTGCCTTCTGATATTGAAGCCCTTACAGCCCTGCAGGGCGTGGGCAGGAAGACTGCCAATGTAATCAGGGGCAATATTTTCCATGAGCCAAGCGTAGTGGTGGACACCCATGTAAAACGCATATCAAAAAAGCTGGGCTTTACAAAGGAAGAAGACCCTGTGAAAATAGAACAGGATTTAATGAAGGTCCTTCCAAAGGACCACTGGATTTTGTATAATATACAGATTATTACCTTTGGCAGGCAAATCTGCATGGCAAGAAATCCAAAATGTCAGGAGTGTTTTTTGACGGAATATTGCTCCTGTTACAAAAAATGAAAAGAGGATGAATACATGGATTCTTTTGTGGTGGTGGATTTGGAAACAACCGGATTAAATGCCAAAAAAGATAAAATCATAGAAATCGGCGCCATACGTGTAGAAAACGGGGAGCAGACAGAAACTTTTGCAGCCCTTGTAAATCCCGGAAGGCTTTTATCGGAAAAGGTTCAGGATATTACCCATATAACCGATAAAGATTTAGAAAAGGCGCCCTATATAGAAGAGGTAATTCCTCAATATTTAGAATTTGCCAGAGACTATCCCCTTTTGGGACACAGTATCATATTTGATTTTTCCTTCTTAAAAAGGGCTGCGGTAAACTGTGGATTTTCTTATGAAAGAGGGGGTGTAGATACCCTTGCTATTGCCAGAGCCTGTGTGCCGGAGCAAAAAAGCAAAAGCTTATCCAGTCTTTGCGGATACTTTGGAATTTCCTACCAGCCCCACCGGGCATTTGAGGATGCCAGGGCGACTCTGGAATTATACAGGATTCTTGAAGGACGTTTTTTCAATGAGGAAAACCAAAAACTGTTTCAGCCGAAAGAATTGAAGCATCAGGTAAAAAAGGACGTGCCTGCTGCTAAATCCCAAAAGAAGTATTTATTAAGATTACTGAAGTATCATTCCCTTACTGCTGAATATGATATTGACAGACTGACAAAGAGTGAGGCCAGCCGCTATGCGGATAGCATCATTTCACGGTATGGTCAGTGTCCGAAGAAACCATATCGGAAAGGAAAGTAAGAATCGGGTTTTTCATAATAGAAGTCAGTCTGTTTGCAGAAACCGTCAGTTCCCGGATTTTGGAAAGCTGTCCCTTCTCTTTATAAATAGTGGCTAAAAGCTTATAGTTACCGCTAACGTCGGTTCCGATGGAAATAGCAAACTCCAGCGGGATAAGAGCTTCCTCCTTATATCCGGCTTCATAAAGAAGGCTGCCCCATTTATACAGAGTTCTTACCAGTAAGGTGAAATTCTGGTCATATTCCGATAAAACGGTAATATTGGCAGTGCCGTATTTCAGTTTTAAATCCGTATTGGTAAATTCTGAAAGATTTACCACCTTTAAGTCCCTTAAGGAATGAATCTGTTCCATACAGTCCTGTACCTGCTGATTATCCGTTAATATATGGAACGGCAGCGTTTCAAGGGGAATTTGTATATAGTCCAGGTCATCCAAAGGCTTTTTGCGCACGTTATTGGCTTCCCGTTCCCGGTTCCAGAAGTCTTCTTCCGCTTTTTTCCTGTTTTTTTTGGAGGCGGAAAGCTGGCGGGCAATCAGTCCTGCCAAAAGAATAAAACTTGCCAAAATAATAAAATTCATATATAATATCCTTTCAGTAAGAAGGTGAATAAAAATGTTTCATAATAAGAAATCAAAACAGATTTTTTCAACAATCATAATCATTATTTTAATTTTATCAATGGTAGTGCCAATGGCTGTTTCTATTTTTTGACAGCAGGTCACTACAACCGATTATAACACGAGGAGGCATTATGAGAAAGTATATTATTCCATTGTTTGCAGTATTTCTGTCTTTTCTTTTTACAGGTGCTATGGAAGCACAGGCGGCAGCCAACAAGGATACAATTGAAAATGGAATTTTCATAGGTGAAGTGGAAGTTTCCGGCATGACGGAAGAAGAAGCCGTTTCGGCGGTTTCTGAATATGTTTCTTCCTTGGAAGATACTACGATTACTTTAAATGCCATGAATAACAATCAACTGCCGGTTAAGGCAGGGGACCTTAAGCTCTCATGGAAAAATCAGGAAGTGATAGAAGAAGCTCTTTCACTTGGAAAAGTGGGAAATATCGTACAAAGATACAAGGCATTAAAGGATTTGGAATATGAAAATAAAGTGTTTGAGATAGCCTATGATTTTGACAAGGAGGCAATCACAAAAATTTTAGAAGAGGATTGTGCGGAGTTTAATGTGTCCGCTCAGGATGCAACTCTTACAAGGGAAAACGGCGCATTTGTCATTGAACCGGGACAAACAGGAGTTAAAATTGATGTGGCAGGTTCTGCTTCAGCCATTTATGATTATCTTACTACAGAATGGACAGGCGGGGAAGCTTCCGTTGATTTAAAGGTTGAGGTTGACGAGCCAAGGGGAACTGAAGAAGAGCTGTCCAAGGTCAAGGATGTGCTTGGAACCTTTACTACCAGTTATTCTTCTTCCGGCTATAATCGTTCAGGCAATGTGGCAAACGGCTGTCGGCTGGTAAACGGCACGCTGCTTTATCCGGGTGATTCCTTTTCCATGTATGAAACAGTTAGCCCCTTTACAGAGGCAAACGGCTATTTTGAAGCAGGCTCTTATTTAAACGGCATGGTAGTGGACAGCCTCGGGGGAGGAATCTGTCAGGTTTCCACAACCTTATACAATGCAGTATTAAAGGCGGAACTGGACGTGACAGAACGTCATAACCATTCCATGATCGTAACCTATGTAGACCCTTCTGCCGATGCTGCTATTGCAGGAACTGCAAAGGATTTTAAATTTGTAAACAATTTGGAACATCCTATCTATATAGAAGGAGTTACCTCTGATAAAAAGATAACCTTTACCATTTACGGAGTGGAGACAAGGCCTTCTAACCGTAAGGTTACTTATGAAAGCGAAGTGCTCAGCAAGACTACGCCGGATGGGGAAAAGGTAATTGCAGACGGAGGACAGCCTATCGGATTTATTGATGTGCAGTCAGCCCATATCGGCTATGTGGCACAGCTTTGGAAGGTTGTTACCGTGGACGGCGTGGAAGAAAGCCGCACACAGGTAAATAAAAGCACATATAAAATGACGCCGAGAACGGCAGTGGTGGGAACTGCTTCTGCGGACCCGAATGCTACGGCAATATTGAATGCTGCTATTGCAACCCAGAATATCGATCATGTAAAAAATACCATTGCTTCTGTAAAAAATGCACCGGTGGATCCGGCTCAGGCAGCAGCCCAGGCGGCTCTTGCCCAACAACAGGCAGCCATAGCGGCACAACAGGCAGCAGCCCAGCAGGCCGCTCAGGCACAGCAGGAGGCACAGGCTCAACAACAGCAGCCGCCTGCCCAATAGGGAAATAAAAATAAAACAGGAAATATGACTGGGAAGTTCCGGCACATGGGAACTTCCTATCATTATATAAGCTGGTATTCTATATAATAGGAATGTGTGCCTATTTTACCGGGAGGCAAAAGAATAATATGAAAATCGGAAAAGTGCCGGAAACTGTATTAAAACGGTCCATATTAAAGCAAGTGCATAACAGAAGGAATGAAGTATTGGTTGGTCCCGGAGTGGGGGAAGACTGCGCTGTTTTAGAGCTTAAAGAAGGCGAGACCTTTCTTGTATCTACCGACCCTATAACGGGTGCTACCAAAGATGCGGGAAAGCTGGCAGTACATATTACTGCTAATGATATTGCTTCCAGCGGAGGAGAGCTGATTGGCATAATGCTCACTGCCCTGTTGCCTCCTGATACGGAAGAAGCCCAGATTAAGCAGATGATGGCAGAGGTGGAAGAAGCATGTATACAGCTTGATATGCAGGTTTTGGGCGGTCATACAGAAATTACCGACGCGGTGAACAGGCCCGTGCTGACGGTAACCGGTATAGGCAAGGGGAAAAAAGAGCAATTGCTTACTACGAAAAATATAAAGCCCGGACAGGATGTGGTAGTGACCAAATGGATTGGACTGGAAGGCACTTCTATTTTGGCAAAGGAAAGGGAAGAAGAGCTTCTGACAAGATATCCAAGACATCTGATAGAAACCGCAAAAGGCTTTGACCAATACTTATCCGTAGTGAAAGAGGCCGCCACCGCCATTAAGTCCGGCGCAAGCGCCATGCACGACGTAACAGAGGGCGGAATCTTCGGAGCTCTCTGGGAAGTGGCAGAAGGCGCAGGCGTTGGACTGCGAATCGATTTAAAAAAGCTTCCTATAAAGCAGGAGACAGTAGAAATCTGTGAGTTTTTCCGTATCAGCCCCTATGAGCTGGTTTCCAGTGGAAGCATGCTGATTGTTACCGATAATGGGCATGACCTGGCAGCAGCCCTTAAGGAGCAGGGAATACAGGCAACAGTGGTTGGAAAGACAACGGACAACAATGACAGGGTTGTGTTAAACGGAGAAGAAAGCAGATTTTTAGAGCCGCCGAAAACAGATGAATTGTATAAGGCATTAGGCATGAATAACCAGGTATAAATAATCAGCCATAAGTAATTAGACATAAATTAATCAGGCATAGGTAAGTAAACGGGCATAATATGGGAAGAAAATTAATATAAAAAGTAAAATATAATCATTATAAAGGAGATTACAGGATGAGAGAACAGATTTTATCCATAATAGAAAAAAACAGCCGTATCGATATAAAAGAACTGGCAGTGATTTTGGGAATGCCGGAAATTGATGTGGCAAACGAATTAAAGAAAATGGAAGAGGAGGGAGTTATCTGCGGCTACCATACGCTGGTGGACTGGGAAAAGACCTCTCTTGAAAAAGTAACGGCTTTGATTGAAGTCCGTGTAACGCCTCAGAGGGGACAGGGCTTTGACAACATTGCAGAACGGATTTATAAATATCCGGAGGTACATGCAGTTTATTTGATTTCCGGCGGATATGATTTACTGGTAACTTTGGAAGGCAAATCTTTAAAAGAGATTTCCAACTTTGTTTCCGATAAATTGTCCACTCTGGAATCGGTACTCAGTACGGCAACCCATTTCATTTTAAAGAAATATAAGGATCACGGAACTATTTTAGCAAAGAAAACAGCAGATGAAAGGATGAAGATTACACCATGAGAAATCCATTAGCAGACCAGGTAGTAGCTTTAAAGCCTTCGGGAATCCGGAAGTTTTTTGATATTGTAAGCGAAATGAAAAATGCCATCTCATTAGGTGTAGGAGAGCCGGATTTTGAAACCCCCTGGTTTATTCGGGATGAGGGTATTTATTCTTTAGAAAGAGGACGTACCTTTTATACGTCCAATGCAGGTTTAAAAGAATTAAAGATAGAAATCTGCAATTATTTAAAAAGACGCATGAATCTGGAATATCATTATAACGATGAAGTAATTGTAACAGTAGGCGGCTCAGAGGCAATTGATATAGGTCTCCGTGCCATGCTGAATCCCGGAGAGGAAGTACTGATTCCCCAGCCCAGCTATGTGTCCTATGAGCCATGTGCCATTCTGGCAGGGGGAAAGCCGGTCATTATTGAACTAAAGCATGAGAACCAGTTCCGCCTTACGGCACAGGAGCTGGAAGAGGCAATTACAGACAAAACAAAGGTGCTGATTTTGCCCTTTCCTAACAATCCTACAGGCGCCATTATGGAACGGAAGGATTTGGAGGCAATTGCAGAGGTAATCAAAAAGCATGATATTTTTGTGATTTCCGATGAAATCTATGCAGAGCTGTCCTATCGCGGCGACCATGTTTCCATTGCCAATATTGAGGGAATGAAGGAAAGGACCATTGTAATAAACGGATTTTCCAAGGCATATGCCATGACCGGATGGAGGCTGGGCTATGCGTGCGGACCAAAGGAAATCATCGAACAGATGATAAAGATTCACCAGTTTGCCATTATGTGCGCTCCTACCACCAGCCAGTATGCTGCCGTGGAGGCGCTGAAAAACGGAGATGAAGAAGTGGCAAAAATGCGGGAGGCATACAACCAGAGGAGACGTTACCTCATTCATGCCTTTCAGGAAATGGGCTTGGAATGCTTTGAGCCTTTCGGAGCCTTTTACATATTCCCCTGCATTAAAGAGTTTGGAATGACTTCTGATGAATTTGCCACCAGATTTTTAGAGGAAGAGGAAGTTGCCGTAGTACCGGGAACCGCTTTCGGAGACTGCGGGGAAGGTTTCCTGCGTATTTCCTATGCGTATTCCTTAGAGGATTTAAAGGTAGCCATCGGAAGGCTGGAAAAATTTATAACGAAGCTCAGGAAGGAACAGAAGGGCTGATTATGAATGTTATTTTACATCAGCCGGAAATACCGGCAAATACAGGAAATATCGGACGTACCTGCGTGGCGGCAGGAGCAGGGCTCCATTTGATTGAGCCTTTGGGCTTTCAGCTCAATGAGAAGTCTATTAAACGGGCAGGCATGGATTACTGGGAGCATTTGGACGTAACCCGTTATGTGAACTTTCAGGAATTTCAGGAGAAAAACCCCAAGGCAAAAATCTGGATGGCTACCACCAAGGCAAAGCATATTTATACGGAAGTGGAATATGCGCCGGATGATTTCATTATGTTTGGTAAGGAAAGCGCCGGAATACCCGAGGAGATTTTAGTGGATTATGAAGAAACCTGTATCCGGATTCCCATGCTGGAGCAGATTCGTTCGCTGAATCTGTCTAACTCTGTGGCAATCGTGCTTTATGAGGCGCTTAGGCAGAATGGATTTTCCAATATGCAGCTGGAGGGGGAGCTTCATAGGCTTCGGTGGAAGGAGTAGAGAATATAAATTAGGAGGGATGCCGTTGGTTGTGGGCATCCCTTTTTATAGATAATGTTTCTATTATCAATGAATTTACAAGGCTGCCGTTACTAATTGCCTGTTTTTAAAATAACGAAATTTAAAAAAATATATGTCAAAATTATAGGAAAAAGCTTTATGATGCTTGAAACATGATAGAAGATATGATACAATGCAAGCATAAAAGGAAGCAGACGCCCACAAGGGGTTGACCAGTATTGAGTAGCAAACCACCAAAACCGTTCAAAGTATTAGGGTGGTTTTGCTATGTATGACTACTTACAAAACGCAAATACGAATGTAAGCAATGCCAAAAGGAAAAGACCAAAGGTCATTAATTCATAAAATCAAAATGATTTTTCATTAGCATCACCCCCATTCTCTTTAGAATGAGGCCAACACACCCTGCAACACGACTGCTTCCATAAATTACTATATCACATATTCCATAAACTGACAATAAAAATATTGTTTTTGGTTAGATATATTTTGGACGTATTATTGATAAAGTATCAAGTTTTAAAATCAATCATCCCCCAAATCCATATTCTCCGCCTTCTGCAAAGTAAAAATAAACTCGCTCCCCACTCCCTCAGTACTGATAACATTGATATTCTCCCCATGGGAATGAATAATCTCCTTAGTAATGGACAAACCCAGCCCAGTGCCCTTTTTATCCTTTCCCCTGGATAAATCCGTCTTATAAAAACGGTCAAAAATCAGCTTCAGGCTGTCCTTTGGGATGCCAATGCCGTTATCCTTTACGGAAACAAAAAGCTTATTATTCTTTTCTCTGGTCTCAATGGCGATGACCGAGTTGTTATGGGAAAATTTAATGGCATTGTCCAAAAGATTGTAAAGCACCTGCTGGATTTTCGTTATATCCCCGTTAACATACATCACATCCCCTGTGAGAATCAAATCTATCAGAATCTGCTTTTTGTTGCAGGTACCTTCAAAAGTCTCCACCGTTTCCTTTATCATCTGATTTAATTCAAAATCGCTGCGCTCCAAAACCATCCCTTTCGTATTTAAATTGTTTAAAGTCAGCAGACTGTTAGTAAGCTTTGTAAGCCGGTCCGTTTCATTTAATACAATATTTAAATACTTTTCGTGCATTTCAGGCGGAATGGTGCCGTCCAGCATTGCCTCCAAATACCCCTTTATGGAAGTGAGGGGAGAGCGGAAGTCATGGGAAACATTTGCCACGAATTTTTTTTGGTTATCCTCCGAACGGGCAATTTCACTTGCCATGTAATTTAAGGAGGCGGCAAGATATCCCATTTCATCCGTACTTTCCACGGAAAGCTCATAGTGCATGTTTCCGCTGGCATACTGTTCCGTAGCCGTAATAATCTTTTTTAAAGGGAAGTAGAACATTTCCGTAAAAAAGAACAGGATAATGAGGGAAAGAAGAATGAGCAGCACCAACGTAATGTAAGTGACGCCTAACAGGCTGTCGCTGGATTTATAAATATCGCTCATGGGCTTATGAATGATTACATACCCCTTAATCTTGTAATTAGAAGAAATAGGAGTAAAGACGCTTAAAACCTCTTCCTTGAACTCACCAAAAAAATTGCCCGTAACATAATAGGAATCGGAAGTGACAGCAGGGTCGAAGTTTGCAATAACTTTGGGATTGTCTATATTTGTCTCTTCACCGGAATTCAACACTACCGTACCGGAAGGGTTTACAATCCAGATATCCGCAGAAAGATAAGTTCCCAAAGCATTTAGCTGGGTATAGGCGGATTCTAAAGTAATCCGGCTGGAATACAGCTCTGCCGCATAGGTTTTGGAAATCATGGAAGCTTCCCTGTATAAGGTTTCGGCATTTTCCCGTTTCAAATGCTCCAAAGTCAGGCTGGAAGAGAAAGTGGCCACCACGATAAAACCGAAGCAGCCAAAAATAATATATGCCAGCAAAAATTTCAGATACAGTGTTTTTTTCATAAATTATCCCCGTGATTTCACTTCAAATTTATAACCAATGCCCCAGACGGTGGAAAGTCCCCATTCCTCATGGTCGCTGATTTTTTCCCGGAGCCGTTTGATGTGCACATCCACCGTCCGGGTATCGCCAATATATTCATAGCCCCAGATCTGGTCTAAAAGCTGCTCCCTTGTAAATACCTGATTAGGCGAGGAGGCAAGGAAAAACAATAATTCCAGCTCCTTTGGAGGCATCTCCACCACTTTTCCCCTGTAAAGAACCGAATAATTAGTCAAGTTGATGACAAGGTCCTTGTATTCCACCTTCTTTGTCTGGTCTGCCTGTTCAATGCCGGAAGAAGTTTGTTTATAACGGCGCAAAACAGCTTTTACTCTGGCTACCAGTTCCTTGGAATCAAAGGGCTTTTCCATGTAATCATCAGCTCCCAGCTCCAGTCCCAATACTTTGTCAAAAATCTCCCCTTTTGCAGAAAGCATAATAATGGGAATGTTCGAGCCTGACCGGACCGAGCGGCAGACCTCATAGCCATCTATGCCCGGAAGCATTAAATCCAGTAAAATCAGATTGGGCTGAAAGGTCTTCACTGCCTCTAAGGCGGATTCCCCGTCGCCCACAATCAGAGTGTCAAAGCATTCCTTTGTAAGATAGAGAGAAATCAGCTCAGCAATATTGTTGTCATCATCTACAATTAAAATCTTTTGTTTTGTTGCCATGAATGCCTCCTTATAAATGATTTGTTAGGTAATTGCGAAACATCCTGCAGCCAGAATTTCATTGTGAAATATAGACAATATCGCAAGCAGGGTATTTTGTGGCCGTCGGTACTTAGGTACCGTACTTTGGTACCTTATGTACCGCTACGAGCCACATATAGCGAAAGCGTGCCCTGCGGTGATTTGTCTATGTTTCACAATGAAATTCTGGCTGCAGGGTATTTCGCAATTGCCTGAATTATTTATAAAAGCAGCGTTTATTTAAACTCCGCTATAGTAACCCCTGCATCTCCTTCGCCAAACTCACCGAGGCGGTAGGATTTTATATAGGACAGCTTTTTCAAATGATTCTGAACCGCATTACGCAGAGCGCCCGTTCCCTTGCCGTGGACAATGCGGACGCTGGGCAGATGGGTCACATAAGCATCATCCAGATATTTATCCAATGCGGAAATAGCCTCGTCAACCGTTTTCCCTAAAAGGTTGATTTCCGGAGAAATATGGGAAGCCTTGGAAAGGCTCATGTGTCCGTTTTTCCCACGGGACAAATTGGGAGCCTTTATATCTTCCTCCTGTAACAAAAGAATATCGCTTATATGCACCTTTGAGCGGATAATTCCACATTGTACAAAAAGCATTCCCTTTGCATCAGGCTTAGAACTGACAGTGCCCTTTGCATTTAAGGACAGTACCTTTACGCTGTCTCCTAACTGAATCTGGTTTGGCTTTAAGCTGCCCTTCTGCTTTTCCTTCTCTTTTTTGGAAAGTCCGGAATTTTTCTCCGAAATCTTCTCCCGGACCTTATTCCGCTTTTGCTCCATTTCCTTCATGGAGGAGTTGGAGCCGAATTTCTGGAAGGAGCGAATGGTTTCATCTGCAAAATTCTTTGCCTCCTGCAAAATATCCCTTGCCTCTTCATTGGCTTCCCTTAAAATCCGTTCTCTGGAAGCCTCCAGTTTATCCTGCTTTGCCTCTAACTGTTTTTTCAAAGCTTCAATTTCCTGCTTATAGGTTTCAATTTCCAATTGTTCCTTTTCGATTGTCCGGCGGCTGCTTTCCAAATCCGACAACAAATCCTCAAAGCTTTCCGCCTCTGTGGAAAGCTGGCTCTTTGCAGCCTCAATAATAGAATCCGACAGCCCCAGCTTACCGGAAATGGCAAAAGCATTACTTTTGCCCGGAACGCCGATTAAAAGCCGATAGGTAGGGCTTAAAGTCTCCACATTAAATTCACAGCAGGCATTTTCCACCTGACTGCCGGATAAAGCATAAACCTTCAATTCACTATAATGGGTAGTTGCCATAACAAAAGACTGCTTCTTTCCCAAATGCTCCAATATGGCAATTGCCAAAGCAGCTCCCTCCGTAGGGTCCGTGCCGGCGCACAACTCGTCAAAAAGACAAAGGGAACGGGAATCCGCCTTATCCAAAATCCGCACAATATTAGTCATGTGGGAAGAAAAAGTGGATAAACTCTGTTCAATGCTCTGCTCATCCCCGATATCCGCAAATACATTTGTAAAAATACTCAGCTCGCTCCGGTCCAAAGCAGGAATATGCAGTCCCGCCTGCCCCATAAGAGTAAAAAGCCCCACAGTCTTTAAGGAAACAGTCTTCCCCCCCGTATTCGGTCCGGTTATAATCAACTGATGAAATGCATCCCCCAGATAAATATCAATGGGTACTACTTTATCCTTTGGCAAAAGCGGATGCCTGCCCTTGCGGATATTCATATATCCCCGCTGATTGAACACCGGCTCCGTGGCATTCTGCTCCATGGCAAGGGAAGCCTTGGCAAAAGTAAAGTCCAAAAACGTCATAAGCTCCACATTCCGTTTCAAAGTAAAAGTATGCTCACTGCACAAAAGTGAAAGCTCTCCCAGAATTTTTTCAATTTCTTCCTTTTCCTGCAGAGAAAGCTCCTTTATTTTATTGTTTAATTCTATAATGGCAGAAGGTTCAATGAACAACGTGGAACCGCTCCCCGACTGGTCATGAATCATGCCCGGAACCTGACTTTTATATTCCGCCTTTACCGGAATACAATAACGGTTATTGCGCATGGTAATCACCGCATCCTGTAAATAAGTGCGGTAAGAGCCGTTCACCATGGAATTTAACTGATTGTGAATCTTATCTCCCGTTATGCCCATCTGCCTTCTGATATGCCGCAGGGTGGAACTGGCATCATCCGCAATCTCCTCCTCCGACAAAATACAGCGGCGAAGCTCGCTGCTTAACTGGGTAAGGGGCTCCAACTCATTAAAAAAACTGTCCAGACTGTCTGTCAGCTCCTTTCCCTCAGACCGCCCATACCCCTTTATACGCGCCACATTTTCCAAAAGAGAAGCAATCTGCAAAAGCTCCCCGGCATTCAAAGCCCCTCCAATCTCCAGATGCTTACACACATAAGACAAATCCCTGTTTCCCCCAAAAGAAGTATTCCCCTTTTTAAACAGCCTTGACAGGGCGTCCTTCGTGTAAGTCTGCGCTAACTGAATTTCCTCCAGCTCCAGCATGGGAACCAGTCCCCCGCACAACTCCTTTCCCGGCTGGGAAGAAGCCTTTTCTACCAGCAAATCAATAATTTTATTATATTCCAATATGCGTAAAGCTTTTTCATCTATCATAATCTATTCCTCAACAATCTTTTATGTCCTTCATAGCTCAACTGTAGCATTCAGTATAACACATTTCCGAAAAAAAAGCCACGAACCTTTACAATAAAGCGGTCATCCGCTATACTTAACAATAGTGGTTTGGGAATGTTTTATGTATGGGGAAGGGATTTGGACAGAGGACGTGAGGGGCGGCAGGACATAGGATAGTCTTCCGGGCACGCTCTCGCTCTGCAAAGACGCAGCGGTACTAATGCACCAAAGTACGGTGCATAAGGACCGGCGACTTTGCCAAGGCCCATAAGACTATCCTATGTCCTGCCGCCTCTCACTGTGTATCGAAAAGCCCTTAGAGCAAAAAAGCCAAAGTCCTCTAAAATTATAGCCCGAAATAAAACAGCAGCAGAGGAATCAGCATGGGGCACAGGCACTGTTTTTTGGGGCACTTTTCCTTAACAGCCTGCCCAAAACCCAGGGTAAAATTGCCATGGACGGCAATTTTAGTCATATCGCGCCACGGACGGCGCTATATGACGCCCCGACCGGTACCAACACCCTAAATCAGGCTGTTTAGGAAAAGCGCCCCAAAAAACACCGCCTGTACCCCATGCTGATTCCTCTGCTGCGTCCTCTTCACCAATACCTACATTTTACCCCCCCCCAACTTATGCGAAAGTTCCCCCCCTATCTTAAAGGAGCAAAAAATGAATCAAACAGACCACCAGCCAAACCCCCAAAACCAAAACAACGAATCCTTCTACTTCATGCGGGAAACCATAAAAGAGCGCCCCGTAAACAGAAGAAGACTCGTCCGCCGCACCATACTCACCGCATTTTCCGCAGTAGTATTCGGCATGGTTGCCTGCTTTACCTTCTTAATATTAGAGCCCGTCATCAGCAACAAGCTATACCCGGAGGAAATCACAAAGGTGGAATTTCCGGCAGAGGAAGAAGAGATTCTTCCGGAATCCATGCTTACGGAAAATGATTTGCAGGAGGAGCTGGAAGCCAATATACTGCAGCAGATAGATACAGCCGATACAGGTGAAATATCCGTAGAAAAATATGGCACTATTTATGAAAGCCTCTACGAGCTGGCATCCAATTCAGAAGCCTTTATGGCAACTGTTACCGGAGTCAGTCAGGACAGCGACTGGCTTCAGGGAACCATTGAAAATGAGAACAGCATTTCCGGAGTAATCGTTGCCGATAACGGGGTGGAATACCTGATACTGGCAGAAGCTGCTCAACTGTCTGATGCCAGTGAATATCGCATAGCATTTCATAATGGCATAATAAAGTCTGCCGAATTGAAAGCTATGGACTACCAGACCGGACTTGGGATATTTGGTGTAAAATATTCCGGAATGCTTCCAGAGGAAAAACAAGGAATTTCCATTGCACAGTTAGGCATCTCTAACAAAAGTACCATTTTGGGAAGACCTGTTATTGCCATTGGAAGTCCTTTGGGGCAGAGCGGTTCTCTTTCCTATGGCGTGGTGACAGCAACCGGAAATACCTTAAATGTGGCAGACGGACTGTATAAAATACTGGATACGGACATGTATGGAAGCGAGAATGCCAGCGGTGTGTTTATTAATCTGTCCGGAGAAGTGCTGGGAGTGATTACAAAACAATCCATTGAGCTAAGACAAGGGGATATTTTGTCAGCAATTGCAATATCCGAGTTAAAAGGAATCATTGAAAAGCTATCCAATGGCGAGACCCTTTCCTATGGGGGAATTTTTGGCATGGATGTAACAAGAGAGGCACATGAAAGCGGAGATATGCCTTATGGCGCATATGTGACGGAAGTAGCCATGCAGTCCCCGGCCATGCAGGCGGGCATAGTGAATAATGATGTAATTGTGCGGGTAGAGACTATAGATATAAGCTCTTTTCAGGAATATAGAAACGTGCTTTTGTCAAAAGCCCCCGGCGATACTATAAAGCTTTTTATAAAACGATACAGCGGTGGGGAATACATTGACATGGAAGTGGAAATGACCCTGCAGGAGGGAGAAAAATAATGAAATATATTAAAGATTATAGAGAGGGAGACAGAGTATTTGACATATACTTATGCAAATATAAACAGTCTGCCGTAACAAAAAACGGGAAGCCCTTTGAAAACATTATTCTTCAGGATAAGACCGGCACCATTGACGGAAAAATATGGGAGCCAAACAGTGCGGGCATAGGGGATTTTGATGTATTTGATTACATTGAGGTGTACGGCGAGGTAAATTGTTTTCAGGGCGCTAACCAGATAAATATAAAGCGGATCAGAAGATGTCAGGAGGGAGAATATAACCCTGCCGAGTATCTTCCTGTCAGCAAAAAGAATATAGAGGATATGTTTGGAGAAATCCTTGCATACATAAAGAAAATTGAAAACCCACATATTAAAAAGCTGTTGGAAAGCTTTTTTGTAGAGGATGAGAAATTTATAAAAGCTTTTAAAGCTTCTTCCGCCGCAAAGAGCGTGCACCATGGCTTTGTGGGAGGGCTTTTAGAGCATACGCTGAGCGTTACGAAGCTTTGCGATTATTATACAGGCGCGTATTCGATTTTAAACAGGGATTTGCTCATAGCCTCCGCCATGCTTCACGACATAGGCAAGACAAGGGAATTGTCATTGTTTCCTCAAAACGATTATACGGATGAAGGGCAGCTGTTAGGCCATATCGTAATCGGCAGCGAGATGATAGGAGAGAAAATTGCAAAAATACCGGATTTCCCAAAGAAGGTTGCGGGAGAAATCAAGCATTGCATTTTGTCCCATCATGGAGAATACGAATACGGCTCCCCCAAAAAGCCTGCCATTATTGAGGCGGTGGCGTTAAATTTTGCGGATAATACCGATGCCAAAATGGAAACCTTTACCGAGATTTTAGAGGGCGCAAAGGAAACAGGCTGGCTTGGTTATAACCGATTATTTGAATCCAATGTAAAAGCAACGGAAATGAATTAGCAATAGCTAACTTGGTGTGGAAAAATGGAACAGACATATTTTAAGAAAAACGATTTGGTAACCATTACCATTGAAGATATGGGCTCTGACGGCGAAGGCATTGGAAAATGTCAGGGATACCCGGTTTTTGTAAAGGATGCCATTATTGGTGATGTGGCAGAAGTTAAAATCGTAAAGGCAAAAAAGAATTACGCATATGGAAGATTAGAGAAGGTGCTTAAGCCTTCTTCTTTTCGTGTTGAGCCCAAATGCCCTTTTCACAGACAATGCGGCGGATGTCAGATTCAGGCAATGAGTTATGAAAAGCAGCTGGAATGGAAGGAAAATAAAATAAAGAATAACCTTCAGAGAATCGGCGGATTTTCCAGGGAATTATTAGACAGGGTAATGGAGCCCATTGTAGGAATGGAGGAGCCATATCATTATACAAACAAGGCTCAATATCCCATAGGAACGGATAAAAACGGAAAACCCGTTGCAGGCTTTTATGCGGGAAGGACTCATTCCATTGTGGCAAATACCGATTGCTGTCTGGGTCCAAAGGAAAATAAAAATATTCTGGAATTTATTCTTGCGTTTATGGAGAAGCACGCCATTCCTGCTTATGATGAGAAAAACGGAAAAGGACTGGTGCGCCATGTATTGATTCGTACCGGCTTTGCTACGGGAGAAATTATGGTCTGCCTTGTCATAAACGGCAAAACCTTTCCAAAGAGCAGGGAGTTTGCGGACGGTTTGCTTAGGATTACCTTGGAAGGCGAAAAAAGGATAGTGAGTATTTCCATCAGCCCCAATATGAAAAACACCAATGTCATTATGGGTGACAGGGCGGAAACCCTGTGGGGGAAGTCCTATATTGAAGATTATATCGGAGAAATAAAATTTCGGATTTCACCTTTGTCCTTTTATCAGGTAAATCCCGTTCAAACGGAAAAGCTGTATGGGCTGGCTCTGGAATATGCAGGGCTCACCGGAAAGGAAACCGTATGGGATTTGTATTGCGGAATCGGAACCATTTCCCTGTTTTTAGCAAAAAAGGCAAAGCAGGTTTATGGTGTGGAAATCGTGCCACAGGCAATTCGGGATGCAAAGGAGAATGCCGGAATCAATCAGATTGAAAATGCGGAGTTTTTTGTGGGAAAGGCAGAAGAGGTGCTTCCTGCAAAATTTGAGGAGAAACGGATTTATGCGGATGTGATTGTGGTAGACCCTCCAAGGAAAGGGTGCGATGAAGCCTGTTTGAATACTATGGTGAGGATGCAGCCGGAGAGGATTGTGTATGTGAGTTGTGACAGCGCTACTTTGGCACGGGATTTGAAGTATCTTGGGGAGAATGGGTATGAGGTTGTAAGAGGCAGAGGGGTGGACCAGTTTGGGCATAGCGGGCATGTTGAGGTAATAATAATGATGCAGTATTGTGGAAAAGAGAAGAATTAGGGGGGTTAAACCACAAGATGTTGTGGCTTGAGGGCAAAAATTGGAGCGAAAATCGACCAGTTTTTGCTCTATTTTTTGCCGGTCTTTATAGATGGATAGGGGGGGCAAAATTGGTTTTTGGAATGAGTCCGTTCTTTTTGGCGGTAGCGGAACTGGCGGGAAGCAGTGAAGTCGCAGGCATAAAAGAAGGAGCCTTGACCTTAAACTTAAATGGAGTTTGCGGCAGCGGTTGATTGAACATACACAAAGATTTATATTGGAATCATGGACGGAAAATCATACGTTCTTTTTATGGTATTTAGTAAATATCTGATTAATAAGGGATTTGGAGGCGTTGCATATAGAAGTACAGGGATGGCATTAGCAGGATTACAAGGAAAATGCCTTACGCTTTTTAATCCAGAAGATGCAATTTATGTGCAGGGAGAAATGGAAGTGTATGAATACTATAAAGCAGGATGTACATTTTTGAAAAAATACTGAAGATAGCTGGAAAATTTAGAAGATAAGATTTGAGAGTATACTTTTTTAGTAAAATCGGATATAATATTTGTATACACGAAGGGAGATGAGTGATATGGAAGTTGCAGTTAAGACAACAGATGAAGTGAATGAGAAAATTGCAATGGAAACTCTACTTTCTTATCTTGATAAGGGAATCGATGATATGGAAGCAGGCAGGATGCATACAGTAGATGAGGCGTTCCGGATTATCAGGGAAAGAATGAACAATGAATTATAGAGTGCTGATTGCAGATGAAGCGTTGGTTGATATTTTTGGATTTGTGCAGTATATTCATACAGAACTGTGCAATCCGGATGCCGCTGAGAAATTATATCATAATTTAAACCGGGAAGTGAAAAATATGGGAGATTTTCCATTGAAGTTTTCAGATTCCGGAATTAAACACCGTGGATATATTATACATAAAAAGGTTTATGAATCATATCTGATTTTTTATATCATTAATAGCGAAAAACAGGAAGTCTATGTTTTGCGTATTATCAAGGATTTGATGAACTGGAGGAAGATATTGAATAGGACAAAGATATATCATTTTTCTAGTGGCAATGAATAAATGTGGTCAAATAATGCCTCCAAGTCAAAATTGATTTGGGGGCTTTCTTCTGCTCATTTCATTTTCAGAAAATCTACCCGAAAACAGCAAATTATGATAAAATTTTAAGTAGCAGCAAATACCATAGCAAAGAGCAGAACAAAAATCAATCCGAAACATCATAAAAAATAAAAATTGAAAAATAAAAATAACAGTTTGATAGTTAGAAGGACAATATATATGACAAAAGATTTACATCAGAATACCAAAAAAAATGAGACAACAGATTCCAACGAAACAAGACGGCGGAACCAAAAAAGAAGAAACTGCATCATCGCTATAGCCGCACTTGGCTTGTTGCTTGCGGGCTGCGGTGCAGCGTCAGGAAGAGCGGAAGAACCGCAAAGTGCTGAAACAAAGGAAGAATCGAAAGAGTGGTCAGAGGAGCATGACAGCTGCGAGGTGCAGGAGCTTAGCGGATATCTGTATGAACATACTTCCGTACCCCCCTATGCCAGCGCAGTAATTACCATAAAGGATTATGAGGGGGAAAGGCTGGAAACTGAGTGGGATGCGCCGTCAGCTTTTCGGTTGGCGGGAGAAGCGGATGTAACATGGCGGTTTTACAATTCTCTTGCGGAAATGGAGACAGCGCTAAACCAGGCGGCCACGGAGAAAACAGATGTGAACTCGCTTCATTTTTTGTACTATACCTTTCCCATGACAGAAGACGACCACGCCCTGGATTTATACAACATTTTGAAAAGGAAATTCGATACGAAAGAACATCCTTTGACAGCAATGAGCGCAGACAACGGGAAGATGTTTTACTATATACAGGAAACACTGAAGGAGAAGGATGGCTATGAGTTTGTCCATCTGAACAACCGTAACTCGAAGGTCAATCTTTATGTGAAGGACCGGACGGCATACGGACTTACCCTGTTGAATCCACCGTCGGAAGACGACGAAACTTTGGAATATGTGTTTGATGATGTTTTCCAGCGCTACGGCATTTTGGGGAGCGGCTGGGGGCTGGATGAAGAAAGCCTGTACTGGATTGACCATGATGAGCGGCTGACTGAGCTGGAGAACCCGAAGCGCAGTTTTCTGGAAGTCCGTGGAATTGATGAGAATTGGGAATACGCCGGAGACGAAGGGATTATGCGGTATTTTGGTCTGCTTGTGGAGGGCGATTACGAGTTGCCGCTTACGGAGAACGGCAGAATGCTTTCTCTGCACTTTTCGCTTGCCAAGGATGATGGGGAAGAAGAAGCTTCTTTTTCCGATTATATAAATGATTACAGGAAAGATTCTATTATTTCCGCTGCCAAATCTCTGGCGGAAAGCGAAGATGAGACTTTCGCGGATGAGAAAGAAATGTCTGCCAAAAAAGAGGATACGGAGCTTCGTTACTATCTCTTGAACGGCTATTGCATGGACAAACCCTACGATATGACAGTGACGGATATGGAGACCGGCGAAGTCCTGCAGGAGAACAGGGTATCCTTGTGTATTGAACTGCCGGATACGATTACTTATCCGGACTTAAATGGTGACGGTTACGCAGATATGCGGGTCGGCGCGCCGGTTCATTCCAGCGGCGCAAAAGCGGCGGAGGAAGATTATACATCGCCCTCTTATCTGCTCTGGGACCCGCAGACGGAGCAGTTTGAGCGCAAGACGGAAAAAGAGGTGGCAAACAGCAGACGGGCGGTGGCAAACGGCTTAACGGAGGAAGAGCAGGAGGAAAAGACCAAGCGGGAAAGAAACGATTTTTTTGCGTTGATTCAGGAGCTGCCGGAGTGGGCAGAACCGGAGGACTATATTAAACTTACAGGCGACAAAATGCTGGAATATAAGGTGCAGGAAGGAGACAGTCTCTGGCGTATCAGTCAACGTTTTTACGGAACCGGATACAAGTGGACCACAATCGTGCGGGCCGGGGATGCGCCGAAGGATCCCAATTATCTGTTGATAGGTGAGACAGTATTTATACCGGAGATTTCCTATATTTGTAAAGACCCGTATTCCAGGGGCGGTCTGCGCTCCGAGGGAAGTTTCCAGATTGAACAGCCGGATGGTTTTGCCCATTGTTTTCTGAATGGCGATGTGACTTATATGTCCTGGGAGGAAGAGAACCAAATTCACAGTCTGCCGGTAACGAATCCCGTGGGGGAAAATCCATTTCATGAACCGGAGGATTGGGAAGC
>CAJUEX010000051.1 GCA_910585715.1 uncultured Lachnospiraceae bacterium | reverse complement strand
TGCATGAACCACATCTTCATATCCATCATAGGCAAGCTGGATTTCATTCCCATCCGCCAGTTTTGCCTTTACAAGACGGTTCAGGCTGTCATATTGATAGGTTTCCACCGCCCCCAGCGGATTCCTTGCATTCAGGCAGTTGCCTCTTTGGTCATATTCCCAGCTGGAAGAGCTGCCATCCGGCAGGGTAACCCTGCTTAAGTTTAAGTGCCTGTCATACTCTAAATGGATTTCTTCTTTTCCGGCATAGGCCACTTTTTCAACCAGCTTGTGTCGGTTGTATTCATAAATAGTTTCCACGCCTGCTTCATCCACTATTTTCTCCAGAGTATCATCCTCATGATAAAACCATTTCCGGCTGTTTCCTTCCGGATTGATTACTTCAGCCAGCCTTCCTGCCTCATCATAATTAAAAAGCACTTTACTACTATCTGCCAGAGTTAATGCAGTGATTTGTGCCCAGTCATTATACTGATACTGTGTCAGACGCCCTTCCTCATCCACCTGGCTCACCGTTTGATAGCGTTCATTATATGTTTCCCTGATTTCGGTTAAATCAGGATAAACAATCCGGGTACAAAGCATTTTCTCATTGTAATGATATTCGCTTGGCAGGCTCTTCCGGCTTGTTCTAACGGTATTGTATCTTTCTTTATCATGATAGTCAATCCACAGGCTTAAGACTCCCCCATCCCCCCAGGTTCGGATGGCTCTTGCTCCATATTGATAACAATCATATTGCCAATAAAAGGAGTTTTTATTCCGGTCGATTTTTCTTACCAGCAGATGATTACGATATTCCAAACGACTGTCTGCGCCTAAGGCATCCGTAACTGTTTCCAAATCCTGTTCTTGATTATATGCATAGCAGACCAGAACATGGGACCCCGGATAATTATCTTCTTTTAAAGCCACCCGGGTAATTCTTCCCTGATGATTAGTTGTAATGTTCAATTCTCTTCCTACGCTGTCCACTATCTGGCATAAATAACCGTTTGTATCATAGAAAAACTGTATCTGATGTCCCTGTTGGTTCTGTATCTTGGTGAGCTTATATGAAAAATAACCATTTTTGCTGGGATAAAGAAAATAACTATATCTGCTTTCCGGGTCAAACAGCTGATAATGATCCTCTTTTCTTCTTAAAAGTAATTTGTTTTCATCATTGAAAGATTCTTCTCCTGTTAAAATATTGGGGAATGCACATATGCGTCCATCATTTAAGAAAACAACTAAAGCATACTCTTCCTCAAACACCTCCAATCCCATTTCATAATTGCAGCGGGTACCATAACCCAAATGTCCCACAATCTGACTGGCACTGCACCAAATCCGCTTCCATTGCAATGGTAAAGGACCTGGCAGTTCAAAATCCATAATATCATAAAGCACATTTCCATTAATTAAATCTACCGGTTCTCCTCCCAGCCTGCAAAGAGTATTAGCCAGCCATTTAGGCATTTTATTTCCATACTTCTCCAACAGCTTTTTGAATCCTTTTTGAATTCCTTCAGAAATAGCCGGCATGATAAATCCTATTCCAAAAGAAATCAGTCCCTGCTTCCAATCATAACCGGAAGCTCTTCCGGTAAGAATATCAATTCCTTGTGAAATTGCATCCGTCAAAAAGGAAACCCCGCCGCTGACAAACATTTTCGTAATGAGCTTTGCTCCTTTTAAAGCCTTAGCTCCCATGATTGCTCCGGATACGGCGCCTTCAATTGCTCCCTTCAGGCCGGCCAGCGCATAATCCTGCCAGCCGCTTACCTCTCCCCGCATAATATCCGATACTGCAGTTGCTCCTACAGCCATACTTCCGCTGATAGCCGCCCCCAGGACAACGGCTGCCGACCCTCCTGTAAGAAAAATGGCTCCTGCTACCACAGCCACTACAGCCAGGCCGATGAGCACATTGCCTACCAGCTTCAGCCAGTCCATCTTCTTCTCTTCATAAGCAATCTCTTTATTCAGCCGCTCTGTAAAGATTTCCTTCCGCCGCCCATCATATATGAGATAATTCCCCGCCTTGATATGGGTATCCCCATCCGCTCCTCCAAGTAAATAAAGCCCCGATTCCTCCTTTGCGCCTACAAGAATATCTCCTGTTTTGGCAAATACCTTTATCAGCTCCTTTGCTTCCATAAAAAGCTTTTGTCTGGTAAAGATATTGAAATCCTCATGGCTTTGAACCTGTACGCCATTCCCGGCAGTGATTTTCATAAATAACTTTTCATGAGCTGTAAAATCAATATCGGTTACTCCCAGCTTAAATTCTTTTCCTTCGGGTATTCCCATATATTTCTGCTTTGGATCGGAGGTCTTGGCGCAGCTTCCTCCATTTTTCCGCACTGCATTCATTGCAATGCCGCTGGTCTCATCGCTGTTTGAAAAATACAGGGACACCTCAGTGCCGATTTCCGGCATACAATAAAACAGGTTGTTTGCCTGAGAGGCATAAGGAAACCAGCAGGCGGTTTCCGCATCCTGCACCTTATCAATTTCCAGTTTCAGCTTTACCTGCTGGTTTTCTCTTTCCAAAACCCTGCCCGGCAAAGATATCCCATGTATACGTGGATTCATTTCCTTTGGCAAACGCAATGATTCTTCTAATCCCAGTGTATATGTATAACAAAGAACTCCTTTTTCCAAAACAGCCCGGCTTTCTTCGATTACCATGGAACGTCCGGCATATTCCACAAGGTTCCCCAGCTCCAGGCGCTCTTTGCTTTCAATATGATACTTGACGAACTGCTCTTCCAACAGGAAAAAATCAGAAACTGCTGCCTGCTGATACTTGCCTGCGGCTCTTTTGGTCACCACCCGGCTCACACTTTTTAATGTGCTGTTATTTTTAGGCAGGCCAAACCAGAAAGCCGGCTTTTTGCTCAAAATATCCGCTGCCAGCTGTGTCTGGAAATGAGTGGCAAGACGCTTGCAAAACTGCCAGTCCGTCTCCCCGTATTGGAGAATAAACTGCCCTGTAGGCTGTCCGGAAGGCTGGGTTTTATTTATAAACATGCTCCCCGGATAGTCCTTCAATATCTGTTCCAGCAGGGCGGAATAAGTCATGCTCTTATTTTGGAAGGAGCGGTTTTTTACTTCGTAATCCAACAGGCTGCTCCAGGATAAGCCTTTGATTTCCGCATAGTATGTACAATCCTGATAAAGCACCTTAAGCTCCGTTACCACACCGGAAAAAAGCAGCGTTTCCCCTGCAGCATTTTTCCCGTAAACGGCAATGGAATCAAGACTTCCTGCCCGGTGAATGCATCTTGCGCCTTCTTCTTCCCGTATAATTCCTTTTACAAACCCCCTCCCATGCTCATTCAGCTTTCTGGTTATCTCAAGCTCACAAACCTGCTGAATCGGGTACGGGCATTCCACTTTTATCTGACCGTGGGTAAATTCATCCTGTGCTCTTTTCTCGTCCATCTGTGCTCCTCCTTTTTCCGGAAGCCTTGTACTCTTTTTATTTTTGCAGGCAATGATTCAGACGCCGTGCCTGCACGGGCATTTGACAAATGCCGCAAGAATCAAATTCCCGCCCCCTGGGACACTTTAAGCTTGATACCCCGTTGCCTGGGGCGGGGTATTTGATTCCGCATCAGTATACATCCTGTCCGGCATCCATAAAGCCAATGGTCCCGCCATAGCTGCAGGCTATGGTGCATTTTACGGTAAGCGCCGGCTTACCATCTACCAGAGTCTTTTCCTGGGCTTCCGCCCATCTGGCTTCCAGCCTGGGTTCGCACAGCTTTCCTTCAACCGGCATAGGAATTTCAACCGGATTTCCGTTTTCATCTGCAATAGGCAATAAGTCTTTTGCATCCTCAATCTTAATATCAATTCCATCCTTTTTATCCGACCTGCATGCCCCAAAGGGGGGAATATTCTGGTCCAGCCCCACCTTGCAGTCTTCATTATTCATCATTGCCTTATCCCGGATATAAGAACCATGGGATACCGGCAAATCCAGCTTTCTCATATGGGTTCCGCATTCACAATATATGGTTGCGCCCCGTACCGCATAAGGATATTGCACTTCCTGCTCTTCCTGATTTTCTGCTTCATTTTTTATCTCATCTGACATCTTCCCTGCTCCTTTCTGCTGTTTTCACCGGTTCAAACCAGATCCCATCAGCCTTACGCCGTAAAATGCTCTCCGCCACATCCAGCCGGACCAGCAACTCGCTGCCGTAATCCTCTGCCAGAAAAATCTTCCGGTTTCCTGCCTTTTTTACATCCAAAACAAAGTCCTGCACTTTTCCCACGGCATCATACCGGGAGCCCTCCTTATCCGCACATGTTATCTTTGGCGGCATCATCAGGTAATAAGGCTTTTGCTGTCCTGTTTCTTTTTCAATGAGCGTTACCCGGCGCAGCGCCATATCCGGCTGATACTTTTGTAAAATCCTCTGAAATTTTTCTGCAATCAAAGGAAACGGCTTTTCCAGATAATCTGCATAATCTATGCTCAGCCCATGGTTCCCCTCCACATAAACAATGGAAGGCTTCGTCATTTCAGCTTTTAAAAGTTCTTTCGGTATTTGCAGTCTGGGCAGCCTGCATAATCGTTTATCCGTTATCATTCTAAAATAATCCATAGCTTAACCTGCCTTTTCTCAACCGTTCAGCTCATAACTTACCCGCTTTTCTCAACTATTCAGCCCATAACTTGCCCGCTTTTCTCAAACGTTCAGCTCATAACTTACCCGCTTTTCTCAAACGTTCAGCTCCCAGCTTTCCCGCCCGGAAATCAAAGCCCGCTGCCGGCTGAAAGTGATTTCTTAAGTGGCCCTTATAAATATGCGGGTGCTTAGCCAGATTCTTTCCGGCTTGGCACTGCTGCATTTTTCGGAAGATTACAATCTACAATCCTGGCATCCTGAAAGTCTATTTCTTCTGCCACCAATGCATTGGAAAAGTCCACCCCTGAAAGCGTTGCGCCTGCAAAGGAAACATGCTTTAGTTTTCCTCCTGAAAAGCTTACATTTTCCAGCGTTGCTCCTGAGAAATCCGTATCGAAAATTTTCATTTTTTCCATTTTTGCATTTCTTAAGATAGTATTTTGGAAATTGCAAAAAAGGAGCCTGCCCTTGTTCCAGTTACTTTTTGTAAAATCACAGCCTGAAAAAGAGGAATACTGAAACTCCAGTTCTTCATAATTCCCTTTGGATAAATCCAGGTTTTCATTTATTTCATAAGAAAAAAGCCTCCTGTCCCCGGATTGGAGACAGCGCTTCACCTCTTTGCCGTCTTTTACGGTATGGTCCTCTTTATACAAAATGTCAAAACGGTCCATAAAGCCACCAATGCACACGATAAAACACGGTGTTCTTGCTATCCTTTCATATGCCTCTGTCCGGACTGCTTTTCTCATTCCTATCCGAATCAGTTCAGCCACGAAAAAAAGATAGTAATTGCTTTCATCAAATACTCTTTCCTGAGCCTTTGCCAGACTTACTTTTCCCATGGAGCTTCTGCGCAATTCCTCCACCATATCTCCATATTCCTCTAAATAAGAATAAAACTCTCCTACCGGATATTTGCCGCTGCATTCCACCGAATCCATATACCAGTTCTCATCATAGGCATCCATCCGGATTTCATGTTTTTTCAATAAAATATTTGTCCGCAAAACAGAAAAATGAATATAAGCAATTGCTCCTTTTTCGCCTTTCTGCTGCATTTGATAAATTTTGTCGCAATACTCTGAAAAGCAGTCTAAAAACCCGGCCTCCAACTGTTCAAAATGACCTTTTACATAATCATCCAGGCGGGTAAGCAGCTCCTTGCTTTTTCGTTGTAAATCAAAACTTTGCACTCTATGTACCTCCGCACTTAAGGAACTGTAAAAAAATCCTGCGCACTATTCACAAGTTATTTTTAACAGTTCTTAATTGGACTTTACTTCCTGTCCAATTACTTCCACATTATCTTTCATTTTTATAGATGCCGTCTCATTGCAGCTTAAATCCACTCCCGTAAGCCCAACGATATTTACATTCTGCTCAGCGCTTATAATAATGTTTTTATCCGATTTAAACTCTATATTCTGGTCGCTTATTATGGAAACGCCTCCATCATCCGTTAAGGTAATGGTGGTGCCGTCCGCAATAATATAAATGCCGTCCGGCGTCAGACGAATTTCTTTTCCGTCCTGATTGCGGATAGATTTTACGCTTGGATCATCCCGTTGTCCGCTGTAAGCTCCGCCGCCGGAAGCGCCGGCGCTGCCTCCCGCACTGTTGCCTGCCCCGCCGCTTCCATCTCCCATAGAACCGCTTCCCATACCTTTCATCAGGGAAGGGTCTACTGCTTCATGCACAGAGCTGATGGCATAGCTATGTTCTTCGATACCATCCGGAAAATAAATTCGTACCTGATCCCCGATTTCCGGCATACAATACCATCCGCTCCCATCCTTGGAAGAATAAATGGTAGAATAGGGGAAAAAGCAAAGCTCTCCCGGAGAATGCCCTGAAATTTCATCTATCTCCAGGGAAACCTTTACCCGGTCATTTTGAATTTCCGCAATTCTTCCGCTTAAAGAACCGCCGGCAATCCGCTCATGCTGCTGCCGGGGCTGGCTCATTCCTTTTTGAGTGGTTAAGGTGAGGCCATATCGGAAAATCCCTTTTTCCATATGCCCCAGTATTTTATAAACATAGAACGTCTGTCCCTGGAACTGTACGGTATCTCCAATACTTGCAGGCTGGTTTGTTTCCACTTCGTAGTAGATAAAGTCTTGCTCCTGCAAGCCCTCTACACCGTTCTTTGACAGCTTCAGATACCTTGCTATATCCTGTTTTACTCCATAGTCCATTACGTCTATGGATATTTTTCCATTATGCGGCGCTCCAAAATAACATGCAGGATGCCCGAGATAAATATCGCTTACCAACCCCGTATGAAAATGGGAAGCCAGCCGCTTTAAAAATTCCCAGTCCGTTTCTTCATACTGAACAAGAAACTGACCTGTTTTGGCTCCTTTGGAAGCTTCATCTTCTATCATGGCATCCTTATACCCGGAAGCCACCTGCTGTATCAGCTCCTTATAAGACATTTTCTTATTCTGAAAGGTGCGGCTCTTTTTCCCTACATCCAAAAGATAACTATGGGAAATGGCATATACCTCCATATAATACACTCCCTGCAGTGCCTTGACCTTTACATCCTGCACCATTCCCTGAAACAAAATTTTGCTTTTACCGCCGGAGACTTTCATCATCAGGCTCACATTGCTTCCTTCCCTGCTGCTTTTTGCATAGCTGTCCTTCTGCTCATCAGAAAGCAACGCCTTAAAATAAAAGGTACTGTGCTCATTCATCCGATGTTCCACCCGTACATCCAATAACCGCTCTACCTTATAGGGGGCAACTGTCAGATTTTCAAAAGAAATAATTTGTTTCATATGTACCTTCCTTTCTATGGCTGTTCTTTGGCTTCCGCCATTTCGATTGACTGCATCATTTCAAAAGCAGCCCTTCTCCAGTATTTCATCTCCTTCGTCCGGCAGTTAAAGCTCCCCATCAATGGCCGTCCTTTTACCGCCAGATAAAACATAAGGTTATACAGCTTTCCATCCATAACAGGATTTGAAAATTCCACATAGGCAATCTGTTTTCCTGCTGCTGCCACCACCCCTGTTTCCATTTCTTTAATCCCCGGATTTACCCTCTTCATCATGCCAAAAATCCGGTTGCGGAAGCTTTCAATGGTTTCGTTGCTTTCTTCCCCGTCCATGTACTGGAACATCAGATTTACCGTTCCGGTTTCATCCGTCAGAATTGTTTTCGGTCTTTGCTGTGATGGATACTTTTTTTCTGCCATATCCTGACTCATGGGCACAAAATCAGTTGGAAGCATCATGGTAATGGTTCCATCCGCCAAAGGGAGCCGTTCAAAATAAATCCACTTTCCTAAAATCTTGATACCCTGGGCAATGCCGGATTTTTCCTCTGCTTCCCGGCTGTATTTCTCTTCTGCTTTTTCTTCAACTATCGGCTGAGCGGATACAGAGGCTCCGGTTGTTTGTTGGGATTGATTTATCATATCAATAATTTGCTCATCAAAAAATTCATCCTGCTGCATATTTATCCTCCATTTCTTTAAAGCAGACGTTAAATACATAAATATTTTTATTAATATAAATCGCTTTTAATCTATCTTTTATATTATTACTAAATATTAAAACAAATTTATAATATTAATATTATAAAATTACAATTACTTTGTCAATTATTTTTAGATAATTAATACAAAAAAATATTTAAATTTTGAAATATTTGATTTATTAAAAGAAAAAAGACATCATCACTTATATATTTATAAGCAATGGTGTCTTATTATTTATTCAAATATCTCATCTTCACCCCAAGTTCTTAAACTTTTTTCTAGCGTTTTTTATATGACTTCATTTTTATTTTTTATCATGGCTGATGACACTTCCTCCCAATTCGCCTAATCCACAAATTTCCCTTCTGACATCAAAAATTAATATAATATTGCTGATATGCAGTACATCCATATTTCCTTTCTATTTCATATTCCTCTGCCTCATCATGATATGTCAGTATATTATATCCAAGCATTGTCTCAACACAAATCCATAAATCATCAAACTGATTCCCCTGGTACTCATCAAGTACGCCAGCAATGCTATCGGCAATATCAAATGCAGACAAACCTTGACCCACAGGAAAAAATCACACTTTCTAATTGTTCTCCTTAATAATTTCTTCCATTAGAAACCTCCTGCACTTTTTTATATAGTTAATCATTTCCAGATTAGTAAAAGTTATTCAAACTATTTTATTTTCTTATGCTTCGTTCCAATGCGATCACTGTTTTAGGACATTTGAAAATTATAAGTAACGCATGAACATATCAGATATGCCCTTTTCAGCAAATACGCCTGTTCCCTCAAATGTAAACTCCCCCGACATACAAAAAGACACCATTACCTATATTTACATAAATAATGATGTCTTATTCTTTCGTTCAAACACTTCATTTTCAATCTGTTTTTAATCAACAAGCAAATTTCACGTTAAGCAGTTGGGTAAAACATTTTACCCATTCTCATACCCAACTTTTACCCAAATTATCACGATAAATTGCAATACTTTATGATAGGTTACGATACTTTGAATTTCTGCTAAAAATTCCTTGCAAGGCTTGAAAATACTCTATTTTCTGACTTTCTGAACTCTAAGAACTATTCCTTAGTTGCCTGCCATCTGCGCCGCAACCTCAGCCGCAAAATCCTCTTCCTTCTTTTCAATGCCTTCACCAGTCTCAAAACGAACAAACTTCACAACCTTCAAATCAGCATTGTTTTCTTTGCCAACCTGAGCAATGTACTGGCCGACAGTCTGCTTGCCGTCTTCTGCCTTTACATATACCTGGTCTACCAAGCAGATTTCTTTTAATTCCTTTTTGATACGTCCCTGAATCATGCCTTCGATAACCTTTTCCGGTTTTTGGGATTCCTTGGGATCGTTCATAATCTGTGCCTTTAAGATTTCTTTTTCATGCTCTACATAGTCAGCACTGATTTCATCCCCTGAAACATACTTTGGATATAAAGCTGCAACCTGCATTGCAACATTTGTAAGCGCTTCCTTTACCGCATCATTCACTACGTTTGTTTCAGCTTCTACGATAACGCCGATTCTGCCGCCGCCATGTGTATAGGAAACAACACAGCCGTTAGCAGCCTCTACCTTTGCAAATCTTCTGATTGTCAGGTTTTCACCGATAACAGCAACCTTTTCTACCAAAGCATCCTTTACTGTTTTAGAAGAATCTGCATTCCAGCTTTCTGCCAGGAAAGCATCAATATCTGCCGCACTTGTTGCAAGAGCCTGATCTGCCACTGCCGCCACAAATTTCTGGAACTCTTCGTTTTTGGCAACAAAGTCTGTTTCAGAGTTTACTTCTACAACTGCTGCTGTCTTATCATCCTTTACTACAACCTTGCAAAGACCTTCTGCCGCAATTCTTCCTGCCTTCTTTTCAGCCTTTGCCTGTCCATTCTTTCTCAAAAATTCTACTGCTGCATCCATATCGCCGTTTGTTTCTGTAAGAGCTTTCTTACAGTCCATCATGCCTGCACCAGTCATTTCTCTTAATTCTTTTACCATTGCTGCTGTAATAGCCATGTTTCTTTCCTCCAACTAATCAAGATTCTTATGCTTCTACTGTTTCTTCTGTTTCAACTGCTTCTTCAGCGGCTTCCTCAGCTGCTTCTTCCATAGTCTCGCCGATTTCACCCTGATTTGCTTCAATTACAGCATCTGCCATTTTGGCAACGATTAATTTTACGGCACGGATTGCGTCGTCATTACCCGGAATTACGAAGTCAAGCTCTTCCGGATCGCAGTTTGTATCAGCAATACCGATTAAAGTGATTCCAAGAGAATGTGCTTCCTGAATGCAGATTCTTTCCTTCTTAGGGTCTACTACGAAGATTGCATCCGGCACTCTCTTCATATTTTTAATTCCGCCTAAGTTCTTTTCCAGTTTTTCCCATTCTTTCTTTAATGCGATAACTTCTTTCTTAGGAAGAACATCAAAAGTTCCGTCTTCAGACATCGTTTCAATTGCTTTTAATCTTTCGATTCTGCTCTGGATTGTCTTAAAGTTGGTAAGCATACCGCCTAACCATCTTTCATTTACATAATACATTCCGCAACGCTCTGCTTCTGTCTTAACAGCATCCTGAGCCTGCTTTTTTGTACCTACAAAAAGAATGTTACCGCCTGCTGCAACAATTTGTGATACTGCATCATAAGCTTCATCCACTTTTCCTACAGATGTCTGCAGGTCAATGATATGGATACCATTTCTTTCTGTGTAGATGTATGGAGCCATTTTAGGATTCCATCTTCTTGTCTGATGTCCGAAGTGAACACCTGCTTCTAATAACTGTTTCATTGAAATAACGCTCATTTTCTTTACCTCCATTTGGTTTTGCTTCCCCATGGTTCCCGATTTATGCCACCTCCGCGTTTAAGAAGCACCGGCATGTCATTCCCATGGGTGTTTTTTGTCATAACGAGTGAATTATACCATAAAAAAACAGTGAGGGCAAGATTTATTTTGCGTAAATCACCGCAATCACCGCAAATCCCCCTCTCGCCGGGAACAGTTCAGCCAACAGCTTTCCCCACAGGAATCGGAACCGGCTGTAGGCAGAAAGTGTTTCTACGTCGCCACGCTCCCGCTCTGATAAAAACGCAGCAGTGCTAAGCTCGAAAGAACCTCGCTAAGCGCTGGCGTTTTTATAAGGGCTCCTTTAGAAATCACTTTCTGCCTACAGCCGGTTCCGATTCCTGTGGGGAAAGCTGTTGGCTGAACTGTAAAATCGCACTTATCTCCTTGCATCTTTCATCTGCTGTTTCTTAAAAAATTAAATCAATCTCCATCCTTACGGCTTCCTAATCAACAGCTTTGCAATCTCCTCCATAGTAGCGCCTTCCGGAATTTCATGCTTTCCTGTACAAATCTTTTTGTCATATCCTCCGCTGCAAAGGAAACGGTCAAATTCTTCGGCATCCGCCACAAGTCCGGCTTTTTCCGCTCTTTTTGCCACACTAAGGGAACCGTCTCCGGAATGAACCTCTAAAACAATACTTTTTCCGGCTGGCTTGCTGCTTTCTTCCTTTTCAGCTTCCGGCTGACTGTCAGGCTGGCTGTTCTCTTCCCCGTTCCCGCCTGTCACGCTGTCCTCTTCCTTTTCAATACCGCTTCCAAAACCGCCATTACCGGAATCCTGTTTGGAATCTTCTTTTTCATTTTCTTTGCTCTCGTCAGCTTTTGCCTGTTCCTGTTCTGCTTTTGCAGCATCCTGACTGTCTTCCGGTGTCTTATTGTCTGCCGGCTGATTCTCATCTGCTTTTTTATCAGCTGCTGTCCCGTTTCCGTCAGAAGTCTTATCATCCGCTGTCTGGTCTTCAGCCGATGCCTTATTTCCTTCTGCTTCATTTCCGCTGACCTTCATCTCACCGGCTTTTGCTTCTTTCGTATCTTTCTCTTTGGAAGCTTCCTCCAGACTTTTAAATCCCTCTACCATGCCAAGCTCCGCCGCCCGTTTTTTTACTTCTTCATCAGAAATATTTTCTTTTCCATGGGATAGGGATATGCCTAAAACCAAGGCGGTTACTACGATACCTGTTCCCAATCCTCTTAAATAGTATTTCAGCTTCATGGTCATATCCCCTTATACAAATCGATTACCAGATTCACTTCACCTATGCCAAGGCCTAATTCTTTTGCAATTGCCATATTGGATTTTCCCATATCATGGAGTTCCAATATTATTTCATTGTTGTTTTTATTGTCACTGCCCTCAAATTGAATGGATATTTTAGATTCCGTTTCCTCCTGCTGCCTCTTGGAAGGATTCTTCTTTCTTTCCTTTACCGGAGAAAGATTGGAAAAGTCAATCACATCAAGAGGAGCGAAATTATCCTGCTCTTCCTCCTCCGGTTCATCCTTTCCCTGTAAGGTAGTTTCCACCTTCTTGGCAGTATCCTCCAGCACTTGAACGGTTTTTTCAGCTTCCTTTGCAGTCTGGCTTACTTCCACTACAGTTTCCTTTAAATTTTCATGTTTGCTGTTTAACATATCATAAAGAAACATGACTTCCTTATGATTTTTGTTAATATCTTCTATAACTGTTTCTGCATATTCCGAAACAGCAATGATCTTTTCATTCGTAATCTTCTCTAAGGAACGCTCTGTTTTCTCCATTCCGTAAGATATGGCTTCTTCCTGCATTTCCTCTAATCTGGCTTTTACACCTGATATTTCTTCTTCCACAAGAGACTTCACCATTGCTTCAACAAGCTTTTCATCCGGTTCTCCCGCTTCCTTCTGCTTATCCGGCAGCAAAAAACTAATGATACATATTGCGATACCTGCCAAACATAATACAATTTCAATAGCTGTCATATTTCTTTTCTCCTTGCAGTCCTTGCCATCAGACACTCATGTCAAAATGGTTGCCTTCTTTTTTCAGTACCCTGTCCTTTGCTTTCGTTTCCTTCTGTCCCGGACGGTTTCTTCCCCCATCGCCGGCATAGGTTCCGTTTCCCTTCTCCTTTGCATCGGAATTGTCTCCCTTTTTATCTGCATTATCTGCATTCCTTACATTACTTAGCTGAAGCTTGAATTCCTTTTCCATCTTCATTTGAAAATTGCCCTGGTCAACGGCGCCCTTATTGTCCTCGTTCTGTTTCATGGTAGTAAAATCCTGAGTCCTTTGCACCGTTGCATTAAACATAATGGGAGTAATTGCCATACTGCTCACCTCTTTCTATAATGCCGTCACACGAACATCTCCCTGATCCTTTACAAGCCTGCAGTACTGCAGTGTATTTTTCACTACTAAGGTTGCTTCGGATATGGTAACCTTTGTGCCTGCATAAAGCGAATCCTTTACACAGATACAGGCATTTTCCTTATGCTCCAAAATGGATTCCAGTCCTGTATATTCAGCCTGGACTTCCGCATATCTTTTCTGCTTTTTTTTCGTTTCCAGCGCCAACGACTGTATATATCTCATCTGGTCATCCTCTAGCTGCACACCGCTTTTCATCTTTTGGGCGGCATTGGTCAGAATCGGTTTATTTTTCTGGATGGTTTGCTGTATTGACAGTATTTCCTCCTGCAGTTTCTGATGCCGTGACTTTATTTCAGGATCAACCCCTACTTCCACATAAGTATCTGCTCCCATGGGAGAACCAAGGGTGCGGCAGTTTACCCGGTTGATAGCCCTTACAAAACCTCCCATAATAAATCCTTTTTTTCCGTCTACGTTAATTTCCGTTTTGGCGGTTACCGTGCTGTGAAGTATGGAATTGGCCTCCACATAGTCATCCGAGTAAGCCACTGCATTTTCCAGAAACTTGGTAACAATGCTTCCTCCCGCCTGAAGCCTGCCTCTTCCCATGCCGTTCATCCCGCGGTCTATGATGATATCTCCTCCGGCAACAATGCTTGCACCTTCCACCACGCCATAAACATGGACATTGCCTTTTGCCCGGATGGAAAAGCCCGTCTGCACGTTTCCGTTTACCAGTACACTGCCTTCCGATTCGATATTTCCGGTGGCAGGACCTACATTCTCCACCTCAAAAACATCGGACACGAATACCTTATCATCGACTAAAGAAACATGACCGTTTACCTGTGAATAAATCTCGGTCTTATCCTCCGAAATAGTAATGTTCTTTCCATACTTTAAAGAAACATTTTTCACATCTCTGGGTTTCAGGACTTCTCCCAATAAATTGGTTCCGCTTTCTCCCATATCAGCGGGAGTCATCCTTGCTAAAAGCTCCCCTTGCTTACAATGGTTAATTGTATTTAAATGGAAGAAATCTACGGAGCCATCTTCATTTCTCTTTGGCCTTGTATTTAAATCTGTATTGAAGAAATACTCGATTTTACCGTCTGCACCATGTACGGGCGCTTTTCCCCTTGCCAAAACAATATCTGTACAATACTGCCTTCGCTGCAAAAATTTCTCTATAGTATCTTCCTCAATGCCATATACTATTTTTTTCTGATGCAGAACGTCCATGATTTCTGCCTTATCCATTCTGGTGCCGCCGGTGCTGGGTGGATAAAATCTGGCAACAGCTTCCATATTATCCTGACTTACGGTGACCATAAAGGATTCATCTATGGGCGAAATCTTTTGGGGAATCAAAGAAAACACCTGTTGCTCCTTCAGGGTGCTGACAACTGCATTCAATCTTTTTACATCAAAATTCTCTATTTTTCTGGTATGCAGATAATCCAGCAGCTCGCTTATGGCAATAGGCTCGCCATCGTTTGTAGGGGGTACAAGCTTCAATGCAGTTTCCTTTTCCGTTATCATTACTTGAAAACATCCGTTCATCCAGCTACCTCCATTTCTTGCATTTATCTGTTATCTATCTGTCAATATGCCTATATAATTTCCTAATTTTGCTTTCATTTTATGGAGTGCCTTTGTATGAAGCTGGGAAATACGCGATTCCGAAACCTCCAATACATTACTGATCTCCTTTAATGTCAAATCCTCATAATAATAAAGCAGAATGACTTTTTTTTCCTTTTCCGTCAGATTCTCCAAAGATTCCATCAGCACTTTTTTCAGTTCCTCCTGCAAAGTGGCATCCTCCGGAGAATGGAAGTGGCTGGATACCTTTCCCTGCTCGTTTGGCACCTC
The DNA here is from genome assembly GCA_910585715.1 of uncultured Lachnospiraceae bacterium. Classification (GTDB taxonomy): domain Bacteria; phylum Bacillota; class Clostridia; order Lachnospirales; family Lachnospiraceae; genus RGIG3040. The sequence continues at coordinate 9,233 of CAJUEX010000051.1, read as the reverse complement.
ACTGCCCTGTTCCAGATATTCATTTAAGGAAACAAGACCTGTTATCTTCATCTGGGACTGCCATTCTGCCAGCTCCCCTTCTGAAATGCCAAGTCCTTCTGCAATTTCCTCATCAGTAGCGCTTCTTCCTTTCAAAGCCTCTATCTGCTTGATTACTCCATCTATCTTTTTCTGCTTCTGCCTGATGGTTCTCGGAATCCAGTCCAGCTTTCGAATCTGATCCAAAATCGCTCCCCTTATGCGCAGGCTTGCATAAGTTTCAAATTTAACCTCTTTTGCATAGTCGTACTTATCAATAGCATCGATCAATCCGAATATGCCGTAGCTTACCAAATCTTCATATTCCACATTATAGCCTAAGTACATGCTCAGCCGTCCTGCCACCACTTTCACAAGGGGCGAATACTCCAATATGATTTTTTCTCTTAGCTCCGGCGACTTATCTTTGTCATAATCCGCCCAAAGCCTCTTTCTGCCTGCCTCATCCATAAGCTTCTCCCTTGAATCTATTCTGCTTCAGGAACCGGAATATCGGAAGCACCCTTCCGCTTTTCTGCCTCCTCATTCTCCATGGCAGCCATCCGTTCCTCCTCTTCTTTCCGAAGCCTTTCTTCCTCTTCCTCTTTCAGGGCAATTTCATTTTGGAACTTATCCAAAATAGCCTTTACAATCAGCCCTGCCACATAAAAAAGAAGTAATACCGCCAAAAGGATTCCTAACATAGCTTTCACTTCATATCCGATTAAATACGTAATAATGCTGGTAATTGCACCTGCACTTAATGACATGATTGCGGGTATGTTTTTTGTATTCATTATATGATCACTTCCCCTTTTCCCACTGCTTTAATGAGAAAATCCCCGTTTTCCGGAAAAAACACTACTGTTCTCCCATAGTTTAATCCCGTATCCTCTGCTAAAATAGGAATATGTAATTCTCTCAGTTTCTTTTTGGTTGCTTCTACATTCCGTTCTCCAACCCTGACTAAATCATTTTTACTGCCGACTGCAAACATCTGAGCCCCGCCTGCAATTTTAGCAACCATCCTGTAAGGACTTGCTCCCTTTAATGCCATCTGCTTTACCAGCTCTTCAATTCCAGTATCTGCAAATTTGGGTATATTTGTGTTATTTCTAATCTGTGTGCTGTCCGGAAGCATGATATGAGCCAGTCCTCCTACCTTGGTAATCGGGTCTCTTATTGCAATTCCTACACAAGATCCCAGCCCTAACGTAGTGATGCTGTCAGGACTTATACATACTTTCAAGTCAGCCATTCCAACTTTAATTAGTTCACTCATTTCTTTTCCCTACCGTCCATCATATTCCTAATGATCCTAATAATCTATCATAAGAATCTAAATCCGGCATTAAAATAAAGAATCCGTCCAGATTGATTTCATCTGTAAACTGGGTCTGTATTAACAAAATCTTATCTCCCATGGCTCCGAATTCAATTGCCGGTACACTTAAAATCGCCGCTGCCATGTCAATGCTTAAATCCGGTACAGAAGGTATAATCTTCATTTTGGTAAGACTGGACAGGGAATTCAAATATGCCCCTGTAATGATATTACCGATTTCTTTTAAAGCAGAAAGCTCAATCTCGGTAAAAGTTCCCGTTCCGTCGCCTTCTACCCCCATCAGTTTCCCAACCAGATGATGGGCAACCTTTTCTTCGCATAAAAACATCATGCTTCCGGTAATATCCCCTTCTACCAGCAGATAAACCCCTGCCATGATCTGTTCCTCGCCGCCCATTGCCTCTCCCACCTGGGAGAAATCAAGGAGCCTTACCTGAGGAACCTTCATATCCACCTTACATTGAAGCATTTGTGCCAGCGCCGTTGTAGCATTCCCTGCCCCAATATTTCCCAGTTCCTTCAGTACATCAAAATATTCCTGAGAAACATCATCAAAATTCATCCTTGCCATACCATCACCCCACTGTTTCTTAACCGTTTTCCTTTTCTGCAAACAATGTATGCAAATCCAACAGGGAAATCAGTTCCCCCTTTTCTTTTCCTACAGCCGGAACATAATTGGGCTTTTCCTCTTTGGCATCATAGGATACCTTTTCTATCTGGGAGGCATCCAGTGTAACCACTTCCTTAACCTCATCTACAATCAGTCCCACTGCATCGTTACCGTCAAGCTTTACTATAATAATACGCGTAGCTTTTGTTTCGTGTACCTGCTCAAAGCCCATTTTGGCACGAATACTGATTACCGGAATGACCTCGCCCCTTAAGTTGATAACGCCCTTAATGAATTGCTGCACCTTAGGAACCCTGTAAATCTGCTGCATTCTTATTATATTGTCTATGTATTTTATATCGATTCCGTATTGCTCATCATTTAATTTCACAACAATAAATTGTGTAGTTTCATAAGCAGCCTTTAATTCTTCCATCCTTTTTCACCTGACCTTTCCTAAATAAGTGCATTGGTATCCAGAATAAGTGCGATTTCCCCATCGCCCAATATGGTAGCGCCGCTGATGATCTTACACTTATTGATATATTTGCTCAAGGATTTGATAACGATTTCCTGCTGTCCCATCAATTCGTCCACCACAAGGCCGGCCAGTTTGTCGCCCTTCTTTACGATGACCACGATTAAGCTTTCCTCCGGCGATTTGCTTGATTCAATATCCAGCACTTCGTTTAAACGAACCAGCGGAATGACCGTTCCTCTTAAATTTATCACTTCTTTCGCCTGTACGAACTTAATATCTTCAGGTGCAATATCTTCTATGGTCTGGATAGTGCCTAATGAGATTGCATATTTCTCATGTCCTACTTCCACCATAAGCGCCTGAATGATTGCAAGGGTAAGCGGAAGCCTGATAATGAAGGTACTGCCCTCTCCAAGCTTTGTCTTAACCTCAACTTCGCCACTTAAGCTCTCGATTTTGGATTTTACCACATCCAGCCCTACGCCCCGGCCTGATATGTCAGATACCTGCTTAGCCGTGGAAAAGCTTGGTTTGAACAGAAGGTCGATAATATCCTTATCGCTCATATTCTCCGCCTGTTCCGGAGTAATGGTGCCTCTTGAAAGAGCCTTTTCCTTAACTGCCTCCACATCAATGCCGTTGCCGTCGTCCCGTACCTCGATAACTACGTTATTGCCGTCCTGATAGGCATCTAAATAAATAGAACCTACTTCCGGTTTACCCCTCTGGATACGGGTTTCAGCTGATTCCAGCCCATGATCCGCTGAGTTTCGTAAAAGGTGCATAAGCGGGTCACCAATTTCATCCACCACGGTACGGTCCAGCTCCGTTTCTTCTCCGCTCATAAACAGCTGCATCTTCTTATCCAGCTTCTTGGACAGGTCACGAATCATCTTAGGGAATTTTACCACAACAGATTCAATAGGAACCATTCTTACCTTCATAACGGATTCGTGAAGGTTGGTAGTAACGCTCTCTAAATATTCTATGTGTTCGCTGGCAGCTGTTCTGGTGCCCTCCGTATTGGAAGCGGCCACCAGGGAATTCTTGGCGATAATCAGCTCGCTGACTAAATTCATAAGCACATCCAGCTTTTCTATATCCACACGCACAGTACGGTTAACCACCGGCTTGGCTGCAACCGGCTTTTTGCCGTCCTGCTTTTGTGTTGCTACAGCCGTTTCCCTGCTCTTTTCCTTTGCCTGCTTTTGTTCAGCCTTTTGGACATCAGCCTGACTGCTTTCCTCTGCCTTTTTGTCATCATATTCAAAAGGCGCCACGAAAGCATCCTTAATCTCAGACACGTTCTTTACCGCAACAGCCACCTTCTCTATGCTGCTGTCAGTTACAAAAAGCATGCTGAAATCATACTCAAACTTTTCATCTTCAATATCCTGCGCTGCCGGAACTGAAACAATGATTTCACCTAACTCTTCTAAAGCCTTGAAGACCAAAAATGCCCTTGCTGCCTTTAAAATACAGCTTTCCTGCACATATACAGTAATGCCCAGCACATTTTTCCCCTGTTCCTTTGCTGCCTGAATAACTGTATACTCTGCACTTCCAATCTTAATGGACTTCCACTTTTCTTTTTCGCCTTCTGAAACTGGCACACTGGAGCCAGCAGTGCTTTTTTTCGTTGCTTCCTCCCCATCTTGACCGTTCAGGATTCCTTTCAAGGATTTAACAAGATGCTCATTGTCATTATCGCCTTCTTCTGTAGTATTCTGAATATTATCCACGTATTCTTCCAGCGCATCCAGACACTGAAACAAAATATCCACCATATTGTCATTAACCTTAATGGTATTATTCCTGACTTCTGAAAATACATTTTCCATTTCATGGGTTAAAGCCTGCATGCGCTTATATCCCATGGTGCCTGCCATACCCTTTAAAGAATGGGCAGCCCTGAAAATCTCATTGATTGTATCCATATTTTCAGGCTCCTGCTCCAAAATCATAAGCTGGTCGCTTAAAGTTTGTAAATGTTCCTTGGATTCATCTAAAAATATTTCCAAATATTGACTTACATCCATTTCATCTTACCCCCACGTTCTTTATTATTTGTTGTGCTATGTCATCTAAAGCAGCCACCTGATTTACCAGTCCCGTCATGCCGATGGCCCTTGGCATTCCATAAACCGCACAGGTGCTCTTTTCCTGCGCAATCACGTAAATCTGCTTCTTTTTATCCAGATTCAGGATTCCTTCTGTTCCGTCAGCTCCCATTCCGGTCATTACCACGCATACAATCTGGTCGAACTCCGAATCCGCCAGGGATTCATACATATAATTGGCACAGGGCTTTACCCCTTCCCTTGGCGCCTCATCGCCAAATTCTATGTGAGATTCCCCCCGCTCTTTTTTTACCTTTAAATGAGTGCCGCCTTTTGCAATATAAACATGCCCGCTTAACAGCTTATCTCCCGGCTCCGCTTCCTTTACGGAAAGCTCGCTCAAGGTATTCAGCCTTTCCGCCAGAGATTCCGTAAAGCCGGAAGGCATATGCTGCACAACCAGCACCGGTGCGTCCAGATTTCCCGGAAGCTTTGGAATGACCTGCTGCAGGGCTTTTGGCCCGCCGGTGGAACAGGCTATGGCCACCAGCTTCCTGCCGGCTACCGGCTGGGATTTACGAAGCTTCACCGGGCCGTCCTCCATCCGCCTGAATTTGTATTTCCCTATCTGGGAAATACCGCTTCTTCTTTTGGGAGAAGGAAAATTGGCCGCTGTAGCCTCCCACAATATATTCAGGAACCTGCTTCTGAATTTGTCCGCCTTTGCATCCAGTACACTAAGAGGCTTATGTACAAAATCAATGGCTCCGAGCTCCAGGGCTTCCAAAGTAATCTGAGCCCCTTCCCTTGTCATGGAGCTGTTCATAACCACCCTTGCCGAAATCTTCTGCCTGTTCAATTCTTTTAAAAGCTCGATTCCCGACATTTTGGGCATATTCACATCTAACACGACTCCGTCATATGCCTTTTCCTGCAAAAGTTTTAAGGCCTCCACACCGTTTATGGCTGTATCCTCAACATGGAACCTTCCATCCATGTTTATTATATCACAAATAACTCTTCTCATAAGTGCAGAGTCATCAACAACCAGTATTTTTTTCATAACACCACTATCCTTGCAATTTTTGCCTGTTTTTTCGTTCTTCCTCAAAAATAAACCGGATGATTTCTTCCCGTTGTCCATTGGTGATATTCACATACTGCACTCTGTGCTCATATTGACCCTTCCTGTTCTCTAACTCTTTGGAGCTTAGAATCTTTCCGGTAAGGTCATACTTTTTTTCCTCTCCCTGTACGATGAGGGTATAAGTCAGATAAATAATCGTATCTTTTTCATATTGATGGTTAGCCACAAAACGAATGCCGCCTCCGCTGATATCCACAATAATGCTTTGGCGCAGAGGAAGGCTCTCCTCTAAAAATACCGCTTTCCTTTCCTCATATGCAAGCTTTTCATCGGGACTAAGCTCCCTGCTCTTCATATTTAAAATGCAATTAAAACGGTAGTATTCCCTTCTTTGATGCTTCCTTAAATTCGAGGTGAGTTCAAACAAAAGCAAAAACACACCATTTACCTTATAGCGGTCCACCACTCTTGCAAGACTCTGATAAATGCCCGTCTTTGTATAAAAACAAATCTCATATACTCCGTCAACAGGCAAGAGGACCAGCTTGGTCTGCTCCATGGGCATACAGATTTCAAGCCTCTCATCGGATAACACATCATACACCTTTGACACGTATATCTTATCATCAGAACCTTCGCCTAAAACAGCCTTTTCCACTGCCTGCAATTCTACTTTTTCTCCTGGCAATATATATTTCGATAACATAGCTTCCTCCTTCTTTGCTTATTTTTTTCCGGTCAGAATATGGGAAAAGAATGCTGCCATTCCTCTTTTCTGAACTGTATCGCTGCCCGGTCCGTTCATTAAAATCTCCGCAATCTCCACAAATGCTTTTGCAGACTTGGCAGAAGGACTGGCAATACAAACCGGCTCCTGCTGCATGACTGCCTTTGACAGATGTACGTCCTGAGGCACGCTGCCTAAATAAGTAATAGGCAGTCTTAAGTATCTGGTTACGACTGTGCTCAGCTTTTGAAATAAATCCTTACCCTCTTCTTTCGTCCCCACCCGGTTGGCAATTACCTTTATCTGGGAATTTTCTGCCGAAAACCGTTTGTGTCCGCTTAAGGACTTTAACAGGGAATACGCATCTGTAATAGAAGTGGGCTCCGGCGTGGTCACCAGAAGAATCTCCCCGCTTGCTACTAAAAACTCCAGCACCGCATCCGATATGCCGGCGCCGGTATCAATAATAATCACATCTGCCAGTGAATCCAGCTCTGCCAGATTCTGGATAATATACATAAGGTAATCCCGGCTTAAATTGGAAAGCCCGGCAATTCCGGAACCTCCCGAGATAAATCCCACTTCTCCCGGTCCCCATGTTATGACATCCTTTATATTTTTTCCCTGATAAATCAAATCCGATAAATTATGCTTTGGTACGGTTCCAAACATAATCTCAATATTGGCAAGACCAAAATCCGCATCCAGAATAATGACCCGCTGACCCATTTTCTTAAACTGTATAGCCAGATTAATGGCTGTATTGGATTTACCGACCCCACCCTTTCCGCTTGTGACGGCAATAACCCTGGCCAGAGGTCTTTGATTGGCCTGATTAGCCTTTATGATATTTCGGAGTTTTTCTGCCTGGTCCATTATCATTCCTCCATTGTACATTCGTCTCCGCTATTGCCTTCCCTCAAGCAGTTTTTTTACTGTTTTTTGAGGATTGAAATCTGCAATATCATCCGGTACATTCTGCCCGCATGTTACGTATGATAATTCTACCCCGGTATGAAGCTTTAGATTCAGTAAGTTTCCAAATGTTTCCGTTTCATCTAACTTGGTAAAAATTATTTTATAATCCGTCATCTTGGAATATGTGTCAGCAATATTCAATAAATCCTTATATTTTGTAGTAGCACTTAAGACCAGATACACTTCCTTTTCCACCTGTTCTCCCGTAGCATCCAGCAGTTTTTTCATACTCTCCCGCTGACTCTCATTCTGATGGGAATGACCTGCAGTGTCCACCAGAATATAATCATAATCAGAAAATTCCTCACAGGCCGTTTGGATTTCTTCCTCCGTATAAATAATACGGAAAGGTGCTTCTAATATATTCGCATAGGTGCGCAGTTGTTCCGCTGCTGCAATCCGGTATGTATCAGCCGTGAGGAGAGCCACCTTCTTTTCCTTCTCCACCTGAAATTTGGAAGCGATTTTTGCAATGGTAGTAGTCTTGCCCACACCGGTAGGTCCAATAAAGAATATAAGCTTTGGTTTTTGCTTTGGAGCTTCAATTCCCTTTGCTTCTCCGAAACGCAAAATCATCTTCTGATATATATTGGAAAGGACAAAATCTATAGTCTGATTGGAGGACTGCATCTTTCCGAAATCATCTATAATCTGATTGGCATAAATTTCATCCACTTCATTTTCAATCATAGTATTATAAAGAAGCTTTAAGAAGCGATTCATTTCTGTTTCTTCCTGATTTGCTTCCTCTTCTTCCTTTTCCTTTTTTTCTTCCTCTTTTCCCTTTTTCTCCTTTTCTTCCATAAATGCCGCATTCATCAGCTGCTTTTCCAAAAGGCTTTGAAGGGAATCCAGCTTCTCTTCAATAGCTGCACTTTCATCCTTTGATGCGCCTGCCGCCTCTGCCGGTTTCGTTACAGCCGCCGGCTTTGCAGGCTCCGCCGTCTGTTTTGGCGCTTCCTCCTTTTTAGGCTGGCCGGCGGGCTGGTTTTTCTGCTTTTCTCCTTCTTCCTCCAAAGCAACCGTCACTTCAACCTTCTCTCTTTGAAAAAGAGAAAAAAAGCCCTTCTTCTTCACATTCTTTACATTCATGATCACAATGCCTGTTCCTAATTCCTTTTTGGCATTTTCCACTGCTTCCTCTTCTGTTTTTCCTAAAAATTTTTTTATGATCATTATGCTGTCACCATCCCTACAGATTGTAATTCAATGTTGGATTCTATCTCATTATAGGATACTACAATTAAATCTCTGTAATAATCTTCCGTCAGCCGCTTAAAATACATTCGTACAATAGGTGACGTAATAATAATGGGAGCCTTTCCCAGACTTTCCAGCTTGCCCACTTCTGTTTCTATTGAATTCATGATTGCCTTTGTTTTTTCCGGCTCTAAATTCAAATAAGCGCCCTGCTCTGTCTGCTTTACAGCCGCCATGACCTCCTGCTCGATTTTCGGATCCAGAGTCACCACGCTGGTAGTCTCGTTGGCGGGGAAAAATCTGGCAGATATGGCTCTTTTCAGCCCCTGCCTTACATATTCCGTTAAAATATCCGTATCTCTGGTGGTTGCCGCATAGTCCGCCAGCGTTTCAAAAATGGAGAGCAGGTCTCTTATGGAAATACCTTCCTTTAACAGATTCTGCAATACCTTCTGCACTTCTCCAAGTCCTAAAAGCTTTGGCACCAGTTCTTCCACTAAAGAAGGATTGCTTTCCTTTAAATTCTCCACCAGGTGAGATACATCCTGTCTTGTAAGCAGCTCGGAAATATGCTGTCTGATAATTTCTGTCAGATGGGTGGCAATAATGGAAGGCGGGTCTACCACTGTATACCCCATGCTCTCCGCCCTCTCCCTTTGATTTTCCGTAATCCAGATGGCCGGAAGATGGAAGGAAGGCTCAAAGGTGGGAATACCTGTAATCT